>JBNLAV010000111.1:0-28763 GCA_050302315.1 Desulfobacteraceae bacterium | reverse complement strand
ATCGAAATCGGGATCGAAATCGTCATCTTAGCTTTCCGATCCCGATTTCGATAGCGATTTCGATAACGCCACAAAGGCGATCAGTCAGAATCGCTGGATTCCCCCACATTTCCTTGTCAAAAACGAAAAAACATGGCATGGCATGCGGTTCACATGAACCGAATTCCTTAAGGAAGGCCGGCGGACCGTTCAGCGAACAGGGGCGGCCGACCAATGACGATGGCAAGATCCACACCGCGCGATATCCCGTTCAACCACACGTCGGCCGACGACCGGCGCGTTTTTGCCATGCTGTTGGGCCAGGAGGTACTGGCCCCTCTGGAACGGCTGCTGTTCAAACGGCGCACCGGCCGTTCGTGGCGGTTGTTGATGCGCTTTGTCGGGGACTTGTTCATCCACCACCGCAATCCCTATCTCTATCAGGAACTGATCGACAACCGGAAGCGCCGCCGCAGTTTCCTGGCCGCGGCCCGTCGCGATCTGACCCTCATCTCGGATCGGGGGCAGCAGGACGACGACCTGGATCTGGTGCTGGAGCGGTGCAACCGAAAGCTTGCCCGGCTGTCATCCGAGTTGTCGGCCGCCAACCAGATGCGCAGGCACCTTCGGAAACAGCTCGGGGCCATTGTCGGCGAGCGCAATGTCTTTTTCGATCCCTTCAGCCTCGGCGCCCATGCCACCGACGCCACCGATTGGCGTTTGCACCTGCCGGTGGCCGTCGTCTGTCCCGATCAGGAGGCTCAGGTACCCTCGCTGCTGACCGCCATTGATGCCCTGAACCTTAAAGCGGTCCCCAGGGGCGCGGGCACCGGCCTGACCGGCGGCGCCGTGCCGGTGGCGCCCGATTGTGTGATCATCAATACTGAAAAACTCAACCGCATGGGACCCATCGTCGAGGAACGCTTCGAGACGGCGGACGGCGGTGTCATCGAACTGCACACCATGGAACTGGAGGCCGGCGTAATCACCGATGCGGCCATGCAGGCCGCCGAACGGTCCGACCTGGTCTTTGCCACCGATCCGACCTCGGCATGGGCATGCACCATCGGCGGCAATGTGGCGGAAAATGCCGGCGGCAAACGGGCGGTTTTGTGGGGCACGGCCATCGACAACCTGCTGCGGTTCCGCATCGCCGTGCCGGGCGGTCGATTGCTGGAGGTGCGCCGCATCCATCCAACCGGCCGGCGCATCGATGCCGAAGAGACCATCCGCTTTTCCGTGATCGACACGAAGGATGGCGGTCATCTCAAATCCATCCGCATCCACGGTCACCAGCTTCGACGGCCCGGATTGGGGAAGGATATCACCAACAAGGCCCTCCAAGGGCTCCCCGGCGTGCAAAAGGAAGGGACCGACGGCATCATCACATCGGCCGTGTTTGTCCTGCACCCGGCCTATCCCCGCCAGGGCACCGCCTGTCTGGAATTTTTCGGCGAGGATATGGATGAGGCGGGGCTTGTCATTGCTCAAATTTCCAATGCCTTCGTCAATAAGGGGCGGGAAGCATTGATGGCCCTGGAGCATTTTGACGAAGAGTATGTCCAGGCCATTGATTACAAGGCAAAGGCGCCGCGCAGCCGGCGGCCCAAGGCCGTGCTGCTCATCGATATCGTGGGCCACAACCGGCAGGAGATCGATGCCGCCATGGATCGGCTTGCAGGGTTGCTCGCGGGTTATCCCAATACCTTTATGGCCGTGGCCCGGGACCGCGACGAAGCACGGCGTTTCTGGCGGGATCGCAAGCGGCTGGGGGCCATCGCCGCCCGCACCAATGCGTTTAAGCTGAACGAGGACATCGTGCTGCCCATCGGCGCATTGGCCGAGTTCGCCGCCTATGTGGATGACCTCAACATCGAAGAGGAGCGCAGCAACCAGGTGGAGGTGATCTGGCACCTGAACACCTATCTGGAAAAGGCGCAGCCCCTTGAAGACCCGCAGTGGCTCTCGGCCAAACTGCCCAAGGCCAGGCAATTGCTCAAAGCGGCATTGGAACAGATCGAGCTGGCCGGCAGGGAGCATCTGAGAGCGGAGACCCATCTGAACCACGTGCGTCGAACCATGAACGAATTGCTGCGCGGTTTCAGCAAGGTCCAATCCGAGATAGAACGGGACATGGCCGAGATCCGAAGCCGGCGCATCGTTGTGGCCACCCACATGCATGCCGGTGACGGAAATGTGCATGTCAATATCCCGGTTTTCTCCAACGACCGGGAGATGATGCACCGCGCGGCGGAAGTGGCCGACATCATCATGGAAAAAGCCGTCGCCCTGGGCGGGGTGGTCAGCGGCGAACACGGCATCGGCTTCACCAAGATCAAACACCTCGATGCGCAGCGGCTGGCGGAATTTACAGCGTATAAGCAAGCTTGCGATCCCGGCGACCTGATCAACCCCGGTAAGCTGACCGACCCGGGCGTGGCCGGCAAGGTTTTTACCCCTTCGTTCAACCTGCTCGAGTCCGAGGCGCGCATTTTGCGCTATGGCCGGCTGGAGCGACTGGCGGAGAAGATCTCTCAATGCGTCCGATGCGGCCGCTGCAAAACCGGCTGTTGCGTCTTCTACCCCGGGGAGAATCTCTTCTACCATCCGCGCAACAAAAATCTCGCGCTGATGGCCATTATCGAAGCGTTGCTCTACGACGCCCAGCGATCCCACACCGTCGGCCTGCGGCCGCTCCGGTGGCTGGGAGAGATCGCCGACCACTGTACCCTCTGCCACAAATGTCTGACACCCTGCCCGGTGAACATCGATACCGGCGAAGTCTCCATCCTGGAAAGGGAGGTGCTGGCGTCCCGGGGGTCCAAGCGAACCGCTCTGCCGACCCGCATCGTGCTGGGGTATCTCGCCTCCCGCTCCCCGATGAAGAACCGCGTGGTGCGCCGGGGGGTGCTGCGGTGGGGCGGCGCCGTGCAGCGGTGGGGCGCGCGAACCCTGGGCGGTCTGCGACGGGAGGCGTCAACCGCTTCCATGCTCGATCCTTTGTACGCGCCCGCCCCCCCGATCGCCGCCAAACCGTTGAAGGCCGTCCTGCCCGCCCATGACTCCAACCAGGCTGTGGTGGTCCACCCGGACGGGGAATGCCGCAAGACCGTGTTTTACTTCCCCGGGTGCGGATCCGAGCGCCTGCATGCGGATATCGGACTGGCCGCCATATATCTGCTGCTGCAAAGCGGCACCCGGGTGGTCCTGCCGCCCAAATATCTTTGCTGCGGCTATCCGGCGCGGGCCAATGCCAAGGCGGACCTGGGCACCCGGCAGGAGCTGCGAAACACCTTCATCTTCAACCAGATGCGCTCCATGCTGGGCTATCTGGATTTCTCCGCCTGCATCATCAGTTGCGGCACCTGCTGCGAATCCCTGGAACGCATCGGGATCTCCAAGATCTTCGATGCGCCCCTGATGGATATCGCGGCCTTTGTGCAACCGCAATATGGTACGGTAAAGCTGCCCGGAGCGCTTCTCTATCACCAACCCTGTCACGATTCCCTGGACGGCAATGGGTTGGCGCTGCTGGAAAAGATGGCCGGCGGCCGGGTTGAGGCCGTCGACCACTGCTGCTCTGAAGCGGGGACACTGGCCTTGAGCCGGCCGGATATCGCCGCCGCCATGTTCGAACGCAAGCGGCGGATTTTGACAAGCCGTGTGTCCGGTGCCCCGGAAGTTCCGCAGCTGGTCACCAATTGTCCAGCCTGTCTGAATGGTTTGGGACGGCAGCGGGTGGGGTCATGCCGGCACATTGCCGCGGCCATGGCCGATGCCGTGGGACCGGTGGACTGGAAAAGGCGGGCGGCAGCGCAACTGGCGGGATCAGAGTTGATCCGGTTTTAATCCGTCGCGCTGCTGGTCGCATTTAAGGACCTCGCGTATGTGAACGGCCAGTTCTTTCAGCTTCACCGGTTTTTCAACATACCGGTTGATGCCTATCTCTTCAGCTTCCTTCCCGTCGAGGGCATTGCTGTAGCCCGAGCAGAGGATGATCGGCAGATCGGATCGCATGGGACGGATCCTTCGTACAAACTCGACGCCGGTGATTTTCGGCATGGTCATGTCGATGATGAGCAGATCGTAATCCCGTGGGCTGGAGCGATAGGCGTCCATCGCGGCCACAGGGTCTTCAAAGCAGTGCACCCGATAGCCGAGGCGCTCCAGAAAAGCGCCGGTGGAGGTCAACAGGGAGATTTCATCGTCGATCAGCAGAACGCTTTCCTTGCCGCCGCATACCGATATCGGTGGGTCCGGGGCTATGGACACCTCGCCATCGACGGCCGGTAACAGTATTTCAATGGTGCTGCCTTCACCGGGTTGGCTTTCAACCCGTATTACGCCTCCATGGGCTTCGACGATGCCGTGAACCACGGATAGCCCCATGCCGGATCCCTTGCCCACTTCCTTTGTGGTGAAGTAGGGGTCGAAGATCCGGTGCAGGATTTCAGGCTCCATGCCGCTGCCGGTGTCGCTGACCGTCAGCCGGAGACAGGGTCCCGACTTAAGGGCTTTGGTCGGGTCGGGTCCAGCCTGGTCTGGGTGGATCCGCCCGGCCGCGACGCGAAGCACCCCGCCGCTGGATTCCATGGCGTGGGCGGCATTGGTGCACAGGTTGATGATGACTTGGTGGATCTGGGTCGGGTCGGCCACAATGGCACCGCAATTTTCGGACAAAGCCTGCTCGATGGCGATGTTGGCCGGAAGGGAGGCCCGCATCAGGGAGAGCGATTCCTTGATCACCGGGATAACCGCTATGGGCTCTTTTTTCGGTTCTGTTTTGCGGCTGAAGCTCAGGAGCTGGCGGATGACGTCCCTGGCCCGAAGGCTGGCCAGGTGTATTTCGTTGAGGTAAGACGCCGCCGGATGCTGGCGGTCGATGTCCCCAAGGGCCAATTCCGTATTGCCCAGGATGATGCTTAAAATGTTGTTGAAATCGTGGGCGATGCCCCCTGCCAGGTTCCCGATGGCCTCCATCTTGCGCGCCTGCTGAAGCTGGCGCTCCAGGGCCTCTTTATCTTCTTCCGCCTGCTTCCGGGCGGTCCGGTCCTCGAAGACCGTCACGATCTCTCCGGTGGGCAGCCGATAGACCGAATTCTCGCGCCAGCCCTGCATCCGGCCGTCCGAGTAGAAACTGACCGGATGATGGGCCGGCCGGCCGGTGCTCGCCACCTTTCGAAACACATCCAACAGGCCGAATTCCTCCACGGCGGGAAAGATCTCGGTCACCGGCTTGCCGATGAGTTCTTCGCGGCGGATCTGTTCGATGGTTTCGGCTGCTTTGTTGCAATCCGTAAAAAGGAAATCCTTTCCATTGTCCACCGGCCGGTAGACGGCCACTCCGCTGGTGGAGTGCTCGAAAAGGTCGCGGAACCGTCCTTCGCTTTCCACCAGCGCCTGGGTGCGTTTTTCCACTTTGCGTTCGAGGTGGTTGACCAGCTCCCGGATACGGGCGGCCATGAGATTGAACGTGCGCGCCAACTCACTCAGCTCGTCCTCACCCCGGTCCTGGGCGACGGTGTCGAGGTTGCCTTTTCTGAATTCACCGGCAGCGGCGGTCAACCTGACCACCCTGCGGGTGATGCGGTTGTTCAAGCCGCGGGCGATGAAGATCCCGACCACCAGGCCGGCAATGGCGATGGTTGCCATGATGGCGATGGCCGCTGTGTTGGCCCGCGCAATTCTGGCCTGGGCGGCACCGACTTCCCGGTCGGCCAGTTCGATCAGGGCCGCTGAAATCGGCGCTACCGCATCGGCCTGGAGAGCGAAATCATTGAATTTGGCCTTGATGGCCGCATCCACCGCCAGAATTTCTTCTGCGGTGGTGTTGAAGCGGTCCAGCAGGTCCTCGATGGCCGCTATCCGATCTTCCGGTATGTTCCGGGACTTTGTTATGGTATTGCGGATTTGAAACGCGGTATTGAAAGCGGACTGCATCAGATGCCGTTTACGGCTGATGCGGTAGTCCTGAACATGGGCGCGCATCTGGGTATACAGGCTCGCGACGCCATGGGACGCCGCCAGCGGTGCCAGTGCGTTCAGGTGGCCGTCGAGCTGCGATTCCAAGCCGCGATGGGATGCTGCCAGCTCGGTGACCAGTTCAACCGACTGGATGGAGGTGACGGCAAAGCGTCTGGCCGAAGAGAGGTAGAGGTTCATATCCACCCGGCTTTCACGAAGGGCTTCGCTGACTGCCGACCGGTCGATGATGGCCTGTAAATCATCGCTGATGGCGATCACTTTGGCGATTTGTCGCACGGAAGGCTGGGCGTATCGTTCGTGAGCTGCGGCCAGGCCGATCACAGGGTATTGCAGATGGAAATCGGCATGCAGCCGACGGGCTCTTTCCATACCGCGGTCCATGGCCAGCACCATGTGCCGGATTTCGGAGCTGACGCCGATGGCGCGGTCTGCGCTGCGTACGAAGAAAATGGAGAGATACCCGGTCAGCGCGACCGTTACGATCAAAGCCAGCAACAGTCCGATGCCCAAGGCGAACCGGGTGGTGATGCTCATCTTTTCCAGAGGCGCGATCGACTTCATTTTGGATCTCTTTGATCCCTTGACGTATTGGGCGTATGGGAAAAGACCACATTGGACAACAGTCCGTTGATCCCCGCATCGGGATCCTCCAGGCGCAGTACGTCAAAAACAGGGTCGGCGCAATCGCCATATGCATTGCAGGTCAACTCTCCGGCGATGCCCGGGTAGGCCTTGGTCCGGTAGAGCGCCTCGCGAAGCGCCCGGCGGCCGATGGTCAGGGTTCCGTCCGGCATGCGTTCGGCCGTTTTCTCAATGGCGGAGAACAACAGATCGGCCGCATCGTAAGCGCTCAGGTAGTAGCTTGCGGCCGGCGACGCATTGAATTTCTTTCGATAGGCTTCGGCCAGGGCGTCAACGGCAGGGCCCTTGGGATGGGAAGGCGAGACGAAGAGCATATCGACGGCGGCCGATTGGACATCCTCGATAAAGGAGCTCTCGATCAAGGCGCCGTCACTCATCAGCAGGATGTTTTCGAATCCCGCCATCTTTCGCGCCTGGAGGAGAAGATGGTTCCCTTCCGGCTGAAACAGGGGGAAAAAGAGCAGCTCCGCCTCTGAATTGAGCACGGCCTGGAGTACCGGCCGCATCTCCCTTTCTCCCTTCCGCACCGCCGTGGATAGTACAATCCGTCCCCCCAATTCGGTGAAGACTTTTTCGAATCCCTCGGTCAGTCCCCTGGTGTAGATATCGCCGTCGTTGATGGTGGCCACGCGGCGGACGCCGAGTTTGTTATAGGCGTACAATGCCGCCGTTTTGCCTGAAAACTCTTCATTGTAGGCGGTTCTGAAGTAGCCTGCGTGCCATTCGGGCGCTTTCCGGCCGGCGATGCTGGTTAAAAAAGGCGCGCTGTTGTTGCCCGATATCATGGTCAGTCCGGCGTTCGACATGGCATGCGAAGCGGTGGCCGCCGCCCCGGAGCAGGTGCTGCCCAATATGGCGACAATCCGGGGATCTGCGATGATCTTCAGGGCGGCGTTGGCCCCCCCTTCGGCGGTGCAGCCGGTATCCTCTATTCGCAGGGTGATGGGGTGGTTCAACAGCTTGCCCCCGCGTTTGTCGATGGCCAGTTGAAAACCGCGCAGCTGTTCCAGTCCAAGGGGCGCCACTTTGCCGGAGAGGGCCTGAAGAACGCCAATGGTCATCGGCTCTCCGGATGAAATCTGGACGCAGCCGATATCGTCCCGGCACTCAATGGCCGGGGGGGAGGGGGTGCACGCGGAGGTGAGCAACGGCAACAAGAAGATGCAGGTCATTTTTCTGAAAAACGGTGCTGTCAAAATAAAGATCCTTTTAATTAACCATCGCGGTTAGGCCACATCCCATCCCATGCTGATCCGATAGACCCAGTTGGCTGCCAGTAAGAGCAATGCCACGGCGAATGCCCTGCGCCGAAATGTGCGTCCAAACCGAAAGGCCGATCCGCGCGACAGAACCACACCCGCAGCCAGCGCGGCGCCATTCCAGAGAAAGACGACCCACACGGCCAGGTAGACCGCAAATGACAGCGGACTGTTGGAAAAAGCTTCACCCCAGTGTCCAGCGGAGATGGCCCAGAAGGCGCGTGTAAAACCGCACAGCGGGCAGGGATATCCAGTGAGATGCAGAAAGGTGCAGGGAATTTGCGGCAGCTTTGCCAGCGCAATACAGTACGGGAGCACCAGGGCCGAGGCGGCGAGCAGGAAAAGTGGGAGGTGGTACACCGTCACGGTCCAGTAGGACGCGGGCCGCAACCAGGAGACCAGATCCACTTTTCCCCCTGGATCTGTGCCGTTAGTGCCGGTGGTTTCGGGTGCTTGCCGCATGCTATCCCTTTACCCTAGTCTTCCTTTGGTTCGGACGGGTCCGGTGCGTCGGGAGCCGGCGGCGGTACCGCAGCCTCTGGCGGGCTGATCTCTTTGGGCGGTTGGCTTTCCTCGCCGAAAACATCGCGGTAGGTGTAGGCAATAATTGTAAAATAGATCGGCATGGTGGCGAATACGCCGATACCGCAAGCGAGGGCGCCGAGTTCGCCAATAATGCCCGCTACCAGTGCCAGGCCCAGATAGGGAAAGAAATCGGTCTTTACCTTTTCGATGCTGGCCATGGATGCGGGCCAGAAATCCATTTGCCGGTCGACAATCAGATAAAGGCCGAACATGAGAAAGGCCATGCCGACAATGCTCAAGGCAAAGACGAGCAAGGTGCCGATGCACGGCAGAAAAGACAGGATAATCGACCCGACGATCAGAATGAGGCCCCATACGAGGGTGAAGAGAAAGGTCGGCAGGAAGTGCTGAAATCCCTGGAAAATATCGCCCACAACCGGCGGCGGCTGTTCATTATCGTGTAGCCTCAGGACGATTTTGACCAGGCCGGCAAACATGGGCCCGGCCAGGATGCCCAGGGTGACACCTGTTAGAAGGTACGCGATGAGCGAGGATAAAATTAATACGGATAGGTTTTCCTTATAGAGTTCAAAGCCCTTCTGGATATAGTCCCCGAATTTAACTCCGACGTCCGCCATTTTCGTCGCGCCTCCTTTTTCTATTGTTTGGTCAACAACACCTGTTTCAGCAGGGGGGATCAGATCGGCTGATGCCGAAAGAGCGAATCGGGTTCACCCGAACCCGTCCATCAGCGACCAGCTCCGACCGTGGCACGGCCGGAGCTGTGTGTGTGGTCTGTGGTTCGTGCAAAACGCCGGGGCGGCGGACGAGGTGACCGTATACAGCTCATTAGGTTGCAATTTTAAGTTGGCAAGCCTGTTTGGTCAAGAAAAATGGCGGCTGGTGCAGGCCGGTCCCCTGCGCGTGATCACAAACATGCCGATGCGGGCCAGCAGATTGGTGGCTCCCTTCCAGATCGCGGACCGCATCCAGCGCCCGCCGATGAGATAGCGCTGTTGGACGATTTCGATGCCTTCCCGGCGGCAATAGTCGAAAAAATCCTTGATGGAGAGCACGCGGATATTGGGGGTGTTGTACCACTCGAAGGGCAGGGCCGGCGATTTTGGCGCCCGGCCGCTGAAGAAAAGCCCGCGGCGAAGCTGCCACTGGGCGAAATTGGGAAATCCGAGGATGCCGTAGCAGCCGATGCGCAGGACCTCGTTGACCACCAGCATGGGGTTTTTGACCACCTGCAGGGTCTGGTTCAGGATCACATAGTCGTAGGACTGGTCCGGGAATTCGGCCAGGCCTTCGTCAAGATCCCCCTGGTGGACGTTCAGGCCGCTGGCCAGCCCGTTGATCAGCAGCATGCCGTCGATGTCCAGGCCGGTTCCGCGGATTTTCTTTTTGCGCACCAGTTCGTTGAGCAGGCTGCAGTCGCCGCACCCCAGATCCAGCACCCGGGCCCCTTCCGGGACCAGTTTCAGGATCATTTCCCGGTCGGTGCGGCTCAGTCGGTCCACATATTGGGAGGTCATGCCGGCACCTCCTCGGCCACACCGGTGAGAAATCCGGAGATGATGCGGGTCAACTTCTCCTCCTCCAGTAAAAAGGCGTCGTGGCCGTAGGGGGATTCAATATCGATGAAGGAGACATCCTTGCCGCTGGAGAGCAGGGCCTTGACCATCTCTTTGCTCTGGTCGGTGGGAAAGAGCCAGTCCGTGGAGTAGGAGACAAAGAGGTAGCGGGCGGCAGCCTTTGCAAAGGCTTCTTTGAGCGGCCCGTAGGAGCGGGATATGTCGAAGTAATCCATGGCCTTGGTGATATAGAGGTAGCAGTTGGCATCGAAGCGGTCGGTAAAGGTGCTGCCTTTGTGATCCAGGTAGGACTCGATGGCAAACTCGGTATCGAAGTTGTAGCTCAAACGATTGGCCGACTGCAGCCGGCGGCCGAACTTCCTGTCCAGCAGCAGCTCCGACAGATAGGTGATGTGGCCGACCATGCGGGCGATGGCCAATCCCTTTTCCGGTCCTTTGCCGTTGTACTTGCCCTCCTTCCACTCGGGGTCGCGTGTGATGGCGCTGCGTCCCACGGCGTTGAAGGCGATGGCCTGGGTGGAGAGCTTGGCGGCCGAGGCGATGCAGATGGCCGACCGAACCATTTCCGGATAGCGTATGCTCCACTCGAGCACCTGGAATCCGCCCATGGAACCGCCGGCGATGGCGTAAAGCCTGGGAATTTCGAGATGATCGATCAACTGCTTCTGGGCGGCCACCATATCCCCGATGGTGACCACAGGGAAGTCGAGTCCGAATGGCTCCCCGGTGGCCGGATTGATGCTGCCCGGACCGGTGGAGCCTTTGCAGCCGCCCAGAATGTTGGAACAGATCACCCAATACCGGTCCGTATCGAATGCCTTGCCCGGTCCGATCATGTTGTCCCACCAGCCGGTGTAGCGGTCATGGGGGCCATGCACCCCGGCGGCATGATGGTCCCCGCTGAGCGCGTGGCAGACCAGCACCGCATTGGAACGGTCTTCGTTGGGCCGGCCGTAGGTTTCGTATACGATTTCCACCGGGCCCAGTTTGTACCCCGATTCCAGCACCATCGGGTCTTGCTGGCTTCCAAAGGAAAATGTTCGGGGTGTTACCTGACCAACCGAGTTTCTATCCATGTTCAGCTCTCGTCACACTTCATTTTCCAAATCCGGATAACCACGTTTCCGAATTGAGCCCATCTTAAATTTGGGTGAGGGATCGGCACCGTCGCGACTCCCGGTATCCCAGCCGGGCGGCCGGGACGGTGCGGTCCGTTTTTCGCATTTTCCCTTTAAACAGCTCAGGAACTGCAGGCGCTCAATGCCTGTTCCAGGTCTCCCAGGATATCTTCTATATCTTCAATTCCGATACTCAACCGGATGTAATCCGGGGTCACGCCGGACGCCAACTGTTCTTCCGGGGTCAACTGCTCATGGGTGGTCGATGCCGGATGGATCACCAGGCTCTTGGCGTCGCCGATGTTGGCCAGATGGCTGAACAGTGTGCAGTTTTCAATAAACTTTACCGCGGCTTCCTTTCCGCCCCGGATGCCGAAACCCACCAGTGCGCCCTGTCCTTTCGGCAGGTATTTATCCTTCAGGGCAAAAGTCGGTGAAGAGCTCAATCCGGGATAGCGCACCCACTCCACGCAGTCGTGTTCTTCCAGATACTTGGCCACCTTCAGCGCGTTTTCGCTGTGGCGCTCCATGCGCAGTGAAAGGGTTTCCAATCCCTGGATAAAGGTCCAGGCGTTAAACGGGCTCAAGGCGGCACCCATGTCGCGCAGGCCCAACACCCGGGCCCGCAGGATAAAGGTCAGGTTGCCGAAGGTTTCGTGGAACTTGAGCCCGTGGTAGGCGGGATCGGGCGCCAGGAAGGCGGGAAAGCGGCCTGATCCGGCCCAGTCGAATTGGCCCGAGTCCACGATGATACCGCCGATGGATGTGCCGTGCCCGCCGATGAATTTGGTGGCCGAATGGACCACGATGGCGGCGCCGTAGGCGATGGGATTGAGCAGATACGGCGTGGTCACCGTATTGTCCACCACCAGCGGGATGCCGTTCTTTTTACCGATCTCGGCGATCGCTTCGATATCCAGAATTTCAAGCTTTGGATTGCCGATGCTCTCCACGAAAAAGGCTTTGGTTTTGTCGGTCACCGCCGATGCCCAGGCGGATAAATCGCCCGGTGAGACATATTTGACCGTTATGCCGAGTTTGGGCAGGGTGTGGGTGAACAGACTGACCGTGCCGCCATAAAGATCCGTGGAGGCCACAATCTCATCGCCCGCCTGGGCCAGGGTCAGTATGGTCAGGGTCTCGGCCGCCTGACCGGAGGCCACGGCAAGCGCTGCGACGCCGCCTTCAAGAGCGGCCACGCGCTGCTCGAGCACATCGGAAGTGGGGTTCATGATACGGGTATAGATATTGCCGAACTGACGCAGTCCGAAGAGGTTGGCCGCATGGGCGGTGTCGTCAAATGTATAGGAGGTGGTCTGGTAAAGGGGCACCGCCCGGGATTTGGTGTCTTGATCGGGTGCGTGGCCCACGTGTATGGCTCGGGTTGAAAATCCTTTTAGAAAGTCGGTCATCGGTCGCTCTCCTTATTTCCTAAGCACCGCTTAGGTGTCGATGTTTTAATCTTGAAAAATAAGCATGTTTTGCTCGTTGCCCTAAAAAAAAACCTCTCACCGCATCAACGGGAGAGGTCTGGACAGCCATTTTGTCAATGGAGACCTCATGTTTCCCATCCTCGGGGCTGGACTTGGCACCTTTATGGTCAGGTTGCCGGGCGGTCATCGGGCCAGATCCCTCACGCCTCTCCACATGATTCAACAAATTGTTGGGTCAATTGTTAAGGCCGCAGCCGTTGTTTGTCAACCTTAAGTTTCAAAAAATCATGATCTTCGATGTGATTTCATTTTCAAGTATTCCGGCTGAAAACCGATATTAGGCAATGACTATGATGATCAACCGCTCAGCAGCGTCAGGTTTCGGAAAGCGCACTCAATGACCACAATTTCAAGCGGATACCCGCCATCGGCCCCGGGCCGGATCATCGCCGTCGGCGGCGCCAAAGGCGGTATCGGGAAATCGATACTGGCCGCCAACATAGGGGTCTATCTGTCCAGGCGGGGCTTTCGTACCGTATTGGTGGACCTTGATCTGGGTGCGGCCAACCTTCATCTCTACATGGGGGAGTGGGCGCTGAAACACCGGATCGACGACTATCTCGACAGAAAAGCCGACCGCCTGGAAGCCATCGCGGTGGAGACCAAACACGGTCCCCGCCTCATCGGGGGCGGCAGCGGGCGTCTCGGGTCGGCCAACCTGCCGTTTGCCCGAAAACTGAAATTGATGCGCGCCATCCGAAAACTGGATGCCGACTACGTGGTGTTGGACCTTGGCGCCAGCACCAATTACAATATCCTCGATTTTTTTCTTCTGGCCGACACACAACTGGTCATGACCACCTGCGATCCGGCAGCCTATCTGGATGCCTATACCTTTATCAAGCTTGCCCTCTACCGGCGACTGGCGAGGCTGTTTGGAGCGGAATCCCAATATCGAAAATTCAAGGACGAGGCGCTGCAGGGCCTCATTCAGGAATTTGTGGCTCCGGACGAACGTCATCCACCCGGCAAGATCTCAGAGCTGATGGACAGGATTATGGACCAGTTCCCCGCCCGCCATTATCTGGTTGAAGATGCCCTCCGACGTTTTCAGCCCAAACTGGTGGTGAATCTTGCCGACGTTCAGGAAGAGGTCCGGCAGGTGGTCATGCGCATGCAGAAGGTGGCCGATAGCATGCTCTCCACCCGTCTCCATCTGGCCGGCACCATTTTCAGCGACCGCAATATCGCCCGCAGCACCCGTGATCTCAAGCCCGAGGTTCAGCGAAATCCCAATGGGCTGCTGGCCCGTGCCATCGGGCAGATGGTCCGGCAGGTGGCCCTTGCGGCATAATGCCGTGTTCCGGCCTTGGGTGAAGGTAATCTTTAAAAGATTTCTTCCGCATTGTTTCTGATAAAGGAGTGCAGCGCCTTTTTGTTTTGGCTGCTCAGGCGGTCGAACTGGATGCTCCTGCGCTTGATCTTCTTTTTTTCGAAGATCAGTTCGCCGGTCTCACTTTCCGCAACCACTTTGCCGACGACGTAGACGGTCTGGGATTGATGGTCGGCGGCGATCTTCATCTCCTGGTGTGAGTCCTGGGTCTTCATGCCGTTATCGATGTAATGAAATGAGAGCCCACCGAAGCCGATGTCATCGATCTGGTACTTGCCGGGAAAATTGCTGAGCATCACATAGGCCCCTGCTTTGGCACGGTATCGCCTTCGGCGCCTTAATTTGAAGGTCAGGATGCGTTTCAAATAGCGTTTCATTTGAGTACCTCACGCGGAAGTATCGCCCAAAAGGGTCGATCGACCGTGCCGCATGCTTTGACTCCCGGAAGCCGTCCGGCTTGCTGATCGGGCGCTCGTGTCGATTAAAGGGAGTGTGAACATCAACACTGTAGAAAAAGTTTAACCACAATTTAGAAGTCGTCAATTGGCGTTTTTTACCCCCACATGGTGGTTCAGCGTAGATGATAATGGATGGCCCCGGGCGAACTGGATGCCGCTTCCCGCCCGGGAAAGATCATGCCTTTGCCGATGAGTTGGATCGCCTCATGCTTGAGGCGCAACGTCTCCAGATTTCCGACGCGGATGTAGGTGCCGTTGCTGCTGTTATCTTTCAGCATGAATTTGGATCCTCGTTTTTCAATTCGGGCATGCCGGCGCGACACCCTGGGATATTTGAGGATGATATCGTTGTCCGCCTGCCGTCCGATGGTGCACACCGGGCGCCGGTCATTTACGGTCACCAGCATCGATCCGAGAATGAGATCCATTTCCCGCGAAGCCAGGGGCGCTTTGGGGGACTCCGCCGCCAGGGTGATGTTTTCACCACCGGCGATATATTCGAAGACATTTACCCGGCGGTGATCGCCGTTGAGCTGCCATCGGCCGACAAACCTGGTCCGGCGCGCGTGGACTGCAGACAGATAATTTCGGGTCGCCTCCGAGATCAGGGTTTGAAAGGGCTGGCCTGCGGGTTTGTTCTTCTCGGCAAATACGACGGCGTCCCCATAGAGCCGGCTGCCCTCCCGTACGACCACTCCGGTGCCGATGCTGATTTGCAGGTACGCCCAATGGCCCGCGGCATGACCTGCCGATGGCCGTACGTAAGCGAACTGATGCATGGCGGTCGCGGCGGTGACAGCGTCATCTGCGGCGTAAAAGGTACACCTCAGCCGGTCGTCCGCGGTTTGGATCGACTCGCCATTGGCGCTCCAGACGATGCTGCTCAAATCCTTGAGAAACTCCCTGACCCAAATCCGGGCCGTCCCTGGGCCCAATGCATTGGTTGACCGGGGGGCGCCCTGGATTTCGGCGGTCAGTACGGTCAGATTGGCGGTCACCCGCTGCATACCACTCCTGCCCTTTTTGGGTGGTTACCGTCGGTTGGTGCTTGATCGACGGCGGTTATGTCGTGTCGTTAATGCGAGGAGCACATCTTTGGAACCTGCGCCCAGGATTCACTGAGGTTTTGGCTGCGAAAGCGTCTTCGCCTTCTAGTTGGAACGGTGCAGACAAGAATTTGATGGCAACGAGAGAACGGTGAAGCCCGGGAAGCGCGAGGCAGAAATATGGCAAATCAAAGAGAAGATGTCAATACACGCGACGGCGCAGCAGCAATTCCAACTGAATGTCTTTGTTGTGTATCGAAATCGAAAATCCAGGATGAAAGATTCGATTCCGATTTCGATAGCGATAGCGATTTCGACGGCACCGGTAGAAGCGTCGGTCTTCGCGAATGATATGGTTGGAGCCTTATGTCCGACACCCTTCCACAATTTGAGCGATGTGAATCTGGGTTGAGTTGACATAGTGCAGATCGACATCTTCCGGCTGGATGATCAGGGGAAGTTCCGTACATCCCATGATGACGCCGTCGAGTCGGTGCGCCTGGCCCAGATCGCGGATGATGGAGAGCAGACCGGATTTCGTATCGGCTTCAAATATGCCGAATTCGATCTCCGTGTCGAGCTTATCCTGAATATAGGCCTGTTCTTTGGACGGGGGGGATACCAATTGAATATCGCGGCGATCAAATACCCGCTGGTAGAAATCCGATGACATGGTCGGCTGGGTGCCCAGAAGGCCGAGGCGCTTGAGCCCTCTGTCGGCCGAATAGGTGCAAACAGCCTCTACGATATCAATCAAGGGCAGAGCGGTCATGGACTGTATCTCGTCAAAGACCCTGTGGGGGGAGTTCGAGGCGATGGCGCCGATCTGGGCGCCGTTCCGATGGAGCAGTTCGCAGTGTTTGGCGACTTTTTGTGCGATCTCGTCCCATGCGCCGGCCTTCATCATCGCCACGATGGACCGAAGATCCAGGCTTTCGATGCTGATTTCGGGGTAGCCCGACCGGGAATAGGTCGGGGTGAAGGCCTCGATGATGCCTTTGTAATACGTCAGCGTCGATTCCGGCCCAAGTCCGCCGATGATGCCGATTTTTTTCATATGCTTCTCGCTTTGTTTGACGATCCGTTATTTGAACCCAATGTTCTATCCATGACCCGATGATGAACATTCATTATGGCGATGCTGAATGGTGAATGCAATGATTGAAAATTATGAAGCGGGACGATCCATCCATATCAAGGGCGAAACATACCGGCACGATGTCAAGATCATCGGCGATGAGGTGTTCGGTGACTGGTGGCGCAGGCAAGGACATCGGCTGGATGCCGCGGATATTCAGGACATCCTGGACGCCCACCCCGATGTGCTGGTCATCGGCACCGGATATGCCGGTCAAATGAAAGTCCCGGGATCCACCCGCGCGGTCTTGACCGATTCCGGCATTCGCATTGAAGCCGAGGAGACCGGCCGGGCGGTGCGTACATTCAACCGATTGTACGAAACCGGATGCAAGGTGGCCGGCGCCTTTCATCTGACCTGTTGATGCCGGCGCAGACGGAGGGGCTTTTGAATCCATCCGCACCAGATGTAACCCGATGGCCGCATGACCAACCCCCGACGCCCCGGGAGGTAGAGGCGCGCATGAAGTCGGAAGGCCTTGCCTACTACCGATGGTCCAATTCGCCGAACGATGTCTACCCTGCGCATGACCACCCCTATCATAAGGTGATTTATGTCCTTGAGGGCAGCATCACTTTTGGATTGCCGGCGCATGATGAGCGTATCAACCTCTCAGCCGGCGACAGGCTGGATCTACCCGCCGGGATCTCGCACAATGCCGTTGTGGGGCGCACCGGCGTCGTCTGCCTGGAAGGGCACCGGCCGGTTTCAAAATAATCCGCTACGGCTGGGTGGCGGCTTTGGCGAAATTTCCCAATGCCTTGTCGATCTTGGCAAGCACCTCGTCGCACCCTTTGATCTCATGCCGGCTCTGGAGGTACGCCGGGCGGTTATAGGAATACCAGACCTGGCCGGATTCATCCTGCCAGATCAGCGCCTTTTGCGGCAGATCGATGCCCGCGGACTGGCGACATGCCATCAGCGGGGAGCCCACCTTGGGGTTGCCGAAAATGACCAATTGCGTCGGGCGCAGCTCCCGGCCGACCTTTTGTGCCCCCGCCGCGTGATCGATCCGGTTGAAGACGGTCATGCCCTTGGCTTTCAGGACCTTTTCGAGCTTGTCGGCGGTGGTTCTGACGTCATGGGCGCTTTTGATATGGACCAGGCCATCCTCCGCAAGAACCGTCGTTGCCAAGAACGCTGCACACAGCAGTGGAACCATCAGGTATTGTCTCATATGCCACCTCCTGGTTAAAAATCGAAATTCATTTGTTTCAAGGGTTTGATGTTGTGCGCATCATCGGCAGCGGATGAATTGATCCGGCTGGACACGGGATGGCTCACCAAGTCGGTTATGATGCGGTGCTCCAGTATTGCGTCCAGCTGGTCCGTACTGATGTTTTCAGCGGAGAGCCAGGCGTCGTATGCCTCGGGCGCCAGGATCGCCGGCATGCGATGGTGGATGCCGCGCACCGATGCGCTGGCGGCGGTGGTGATGATGGCGCACGACCGATAGGGCTCGGCGGGCGGCTCTTTGGCGCGCCACTGCTCCCAGATGCCGGCGAAAGCAAAGGGGTGTTTGCCCGGCAAGGTGAAGAAATAGGGTTGTTTATTGCCTTTGGAACCGGACCATTCATAGAAGCCATCCGCGGGGATCAGGCAGCGGCGCTTTTGGTAGGCCTGCTTGAAGCTGGGTTTTTCGGAAAGGGTTTCCGCCCTGGCATTGATCATTCGGGCGCCTATCGACCGGTCTTTGGCCCAAAAGGGAACCAGGCCCCAATGGAAGCAGTCCAGGCGGTTCTTCTCTTCCCGGCGGTGGATCGCCAACACTTCACGGGTCGGCGCGATGTTGTAGCTTGCCGTGACGCTGCAAACCGATTCATCGATGGGAAAGTACCGGACCAACTCTTCATATTTGCGAAAACCAACGAAACGACCGCACATGAAAACTCCTGGCACGATGTTGCCGATACAGGGCTTTGGAACATGCCGGGCACTGGCTCTGGTTGTTGTAATGACCGACCATCAGGTGGAACGGGAATCCGGATCGTTCACCCACGGACGATCCAGATGAATACACGTCAACTCTATGCACTGCATGCATCAAGTCAACGACAGGGGTAAGGCGGTGGCCGTGTCTACGTCTGCTCCCGGGCGATGGTTTCGAGCAGGTCCCTTTCATGGGCCAGCGGCAGGCGGCCGGTCAGAATGCAATGGCAAACCTGCTCCCCTTTGCCGTTGTGGAACAAGGCCTCCGCCCTGGCCCGGCCATTGGATTCGATCGATTCGATGGTGGCCTTGCAGGTGACGGTTTCACCGATCAATACGGGTCGAATGAATTTAAAGTCCATGCCGCTGGCCAGCCATCCGATCTGCCCTCCGATTTCGCAAATCATGGAACCGACCAGAAGGCCGTGGCATATGAGGCCGTCCATTCCTTTGGCATCGGACCAGCGTTGGTCATAGTGCACCGGGTTGTAGTCCCTTGTCAGGTCCCCGAATTGGTGGGTGTCCTCGCGTGTAAAGGTACGGGAGAAGGTAATGGTGTCCCCCACCTTGAGTCCATCAATGGCTTTCTGGCGCATGGGATTGATCATATATGCCCCGCTTTACGATCAGCAAATCAATGCCTTGTACCTGAAGAAAAAGTTGCTCAAGCCCCACTGCAGGAACGGCATCCCGCCGGCTCAAAGCTCGGCGGCCAGCCTGGCGCCCTGGTCGATGGCCCTTTTGGCATCGAGCTCGGCTGCGACGTCAGCCCCGCCGATCACGTGCACCGGAACCCCGTGCCCCGCCAGGGCATCCGCCAATGTGCGCTCAGGCTCCTGTCCGGCGCAGATAACGACGTTGTCGACGCACAGGAGCATCTTTTTCTCCCGTCGCGTGATGTGCAGCCCCTGGTCGTCAATCCGTTCATATGTAACGGAATTAAGCATGGTGACGGCTTTTTGTCTAAGATGGGCCCGATGAATCCAACCGGTGGTCTTGCTCAATCCGGCGCCGATTTTACTGCCCCTGCGCTGTAGGAGGTAGATTTCCCGAGGCGACGGAACCGGCTGGGGGCCTTGCGGCATCAGACCGCCCGGATGTTCCAGTTGGGGATCGATGCCCCACTCCTTTAAAAAAGCCATGCGGTCCGTCGCCGATCGGCTGTCTCCATGGGTGAGATAGATGGCCGTGTCAAATCCGATACCGCCCGCGCCGATGATGGCCACTTTGCGGCCAACCGGTTTTTTGTTGCGCAGCACATCGATGTAGGTGAGCACGCTGGTGTGGTCGATGCCGGGGATGTGCGGTCGCCGGGGGATGATGCCGCTGGCCACCACCACGGTGTCGAACCGGTCGCGGATCAGTCCGTCGGCATCGGCCCGGGTGTTCATGTGAACCTGGATCCCCAGCTGTGAGACCTGATGGCGAAAATAGCGCAGCGTTTCTTCGAACTCTTCCTTGCCGGGGATCTGGACGGCGATATTGAGCTGGCCGCCGATATCGCTCTCCTTTTCGAATAACACCACCTGGTGGCCCCGACTGGCTGCGGTAACGGCGCACGAGAGCCCGGCCGGGCCTGCGCCGACCACGGCGATTTTTTGGGGGTGGCCGGCGGGGGTGTAATTGAGCTGCGTTTCATACCCGGCCCTGGGGTTGACCAGGCATGTGGCGGTTTGCCCGGTGAAAATGTGGTCGAGGCACGCCTGGTTGCAGGCGATGCAGGTGTTGATCAGGTGGGCCCGCCCTGTGGCCGCCTTATTGACAAACTCGGGGTCCGCCAGCATGGGCCGGGCCATGGAGATCATGTCGGCTTCCATGTCCGCCAGCACGCGCTCGGCCACTTCGGGGGTGTTGATGCGGTTGCTCGTGATGACCGGCACGGCCACCTCTTTTTTGAGCCTGGCCGTGGTCCAGGAAAAAGCGGCGCGCGGCACCATGGCCGCAATGGTGGGAATGCGGGCCTCATGCCATCCGATGCCGCTGTTGATCAGGGTCACACCGGCGGCTTCCAGTTTTCGCGCCAGCAGGACAATTTCTTCCCATGTGGAACCGTTTTGGATCAGATCCAATAACGAGAGACGAAAGATGATGATAAAGTCGGGGCCGGCGGCTTTGCGGGTGCGCTTGACCACCTCGAGGGGAAACCGGATCCGGTTTTCATAGGCGCCGCCCCATTCATCGGTGCGATGGTTGGTGTGGCGCACGATGAATTGGTTGATCAGGTACCCTTCGGAGCCCATGATCTCGACGCCGTCATATCCCACCGATTGCGCCAGACAGGCGCACCGCACAAAATCGTCGATCTGCTGTTCGATCTCTTGCCGGCTCAACATCTTCGGCTTGAAGATGTTGATGGGAGCCTGAATCGGGGAAGGCGCCACCGAATTTTTGTGAAAGGCGTACCGCCCCGTATGAAGGATTTGAAGGCAGATTTTGCCGCCTGCGCTGTGAACCGCTTCGGTAATGACGCGATGGGGCCGGGCCTCATCTTCGGTGGTCATCTGGGCATTGCTGTGATCGGCCACCCTGCCGGTTTCATTGGGAGCAACGCCCCCTGTGACGATCAACGCCGCACCACCGCTGGCGCGTTCAGCATAAAAAGCAGCCAAACGGTCATGGCCATCGGGCATACCTTCCAGTCCTGTGTGCATCGATCCCATCAGCACCCTGTTTTTAAGCGTGGTGAATCCAAGGTCCAATGGTGACAGCAGATGGGAGTAGAGTGGATGGGGCATTGAGACTCCTTGTTGAAGATATTTGTCGTTTTCAGGTGGGGGCGACAGTCAAAGTCTAACGCCATCACTTTATTTGAATCAACTCTTTTTGGAGATTCGCCCAAAAAAGCATTGACGAATCACCGGCAACAAAATATTGCAAATCGTCTTGATTTGCCGCATGCTACGGGTTGCAGTATATCGCCGCCTTTTGCAGCAATGGTAACCTTATTGAACACTTGAAGATGACACCCATATACTATGTCGACGGAGAATTCGTTCAGGCTGACAAGGCCGTCCTGCCGGTAGATGACCTGTCCATCATTCGGGGCATCGGTGTTTTTGATCTGGTGCGGACCCGCAACGGCCGGCCCTTGTTTCTGGATGAACACCTCGAGCGCCTCTATCGTTCCGCCGCCAAGCTCGGACTGAATATGCCCTGGCCGCATGCAGCGCTCCGTCGGGTGGTGCTTGAAACCCTGGCCCGCAATACGGTGGATGAGGCGAATCTGCGCATCATCGTGACCGGTGGCTCCAGCCCCGATTTTATCACCCCCACGGGCACGCCGCGGCTGCTTGTGCTGGTAACGCCGCTGCCCGGGCAGCCGGAGTGGTGGCGCACAAAGGGAGTGAAGGTGATCACCGTCAAGGTTCAACGCAGCATGCCAGGTGCCAAAAGCATCGATTATCTGCCGGCGGCCATCGCCTTGCGCCAGGCGAAATCGGCAGGGGCCGTCGAAGCGGTCTACCTCGACGAACTGGACCATGCCCAGGAGGGAACCACCAGCAATCTATTTATCGTTAACGACGGCACGCTGGTCACCCCTGGCAAGGAAGTATTGTCGGGCATCACCCGCCAGGTCGTGTTGGACATTGCCAAAGACCAAATGCCCATAGAGATTCGCGACATCCCCAAAGATGAATTGATATCGGCGCAGGAAGTTTTTATCACCGGTACCAACAAGGGGCTGGTGCCGGTCGTCCAGGTAGACGACAGCATCATCGGCTCAGGCCGGCCGGGACAGGTGGCCCGAAACCTGATGACGCTGCTCGACCGGCACCACGAGCGTGCCAAATCACATGGAGACGCGTGAGACGATTTTAGAGCCATACACGCTAAAAAAAGATAAGCGAAAAAAAACTCGACAAAGTTTTATTTGAGGCTCATAATTATAAACAGACAATTCCTGGTAGCCTATTCCGATAACGGTGTGCTCGTTAATGACGGAAACTCGGTGGGGGTGCGGTCAACGCGCACAGGTGAGCATGTCCGCATTCGTTAGAACCGGCGAATAGGACCGTGCTAATTTAAGCTTTAAAAACAACCGTGCCGATTTGCGCTGTTCATGCGGATTGCCCAATCTCGCGGCAATGGCTGCCATTCACCTTCATCCGTATTTGATTCGGATCAACCGGCGCAGTTCTACTTCTCGAACTGGATTTTTGCACCGAAGACTTGGCGGATTGTTGAAGCTCTGCTGCATCTCCTTCTTCTCCGACGTCGGCGCCATTAACAACATTAACCCAAACCTGACAATTGTTGAACCCGATCTGAACATTCGTGTTCAATTTTGTCATGCATTGCTGCCGCCAGGTCATCACGGCGGCCGCTAAAGTCATACCCAAAGCATATTTTTTGCAAAGCTCATGCTTCAGTGCAGTGGGCAACCAAGGAGGAAAGACCATGAGAAACGCCGTCATCATTTCGGGCGCCAGAACAGCGGTGGGTACATTTGGAGGCAGCTTGAAGTCCATCCCTGTCGTTCAGCTCGGTGCGGAGGTGTTAAAAGCGTCGTTGAAAAAAGCCGGACTCCGACCGGCGGCCGGAGAACTGGCCGGTCAATTCGAGGCAGGTGCCATCGCAGGGCAAGGCATGATTGAACTGGAACGGTCTTATTATGATTATGAGGACACCTTGCAGCCTGTCGCAGTGGACGAGGTGATCATGGGCAATGTAGTGGGAGCCGGTCAGGGGCAGAACGTTGCGCGCCAGGCCATGATTCGCGCAGGCGTTGCCAAGGAGACCAGCGCCTTCACGGTGAACAAGGTGTGCGCATCGGGAATGAAGGCCGTTGCACTTGCGGCCCAGGCCATTGGATGCGGTGAAGCCGACGTTGTACTGGCCGGCGGCATGGAGAACATGAGCATGATACCCTACGCCATGCCGGCGGCCCGATGGGGCGCCCGCATGGGCAACGCCGAGATAACGGATCTTCTGGTGACCGACGGTCTGTTCGAAATTTTCTATGGGTACCATATGGGCCTGACGGCAGAGAACATTGCGGAAACATTCGGCATCAGTCGTCAGGAGCAGGATGAACTGGGGGCGCTGAGCCACCAGCGGGCATTGGCCGCCATTTCCGACGGCCGGTTTAGAGATGAGATCGTTCCCGTATCCATTCCCCAGAGAAAGGGCGACCCGGTCATTTTCGATGTGGATGAGCGCCCGATGGAAACCAGCGCGGAAAAAATGGGGCGGCTGCGTCCCGCCTTCAAAAAGGACGGCACGGTGACCGCAGGAAACGCGTCCGGGATCAACGATGCAGCAGCAGCGCTGGTGTTGATGTCTGAGGAAAAAGCGGCCCAACTGGGTCTGAAACCGCTGGTGAAGATCAAGGCATGGTCGTCGGGCGGCCTGGATCCGGCCTATATGGGATTGGGGCCCGTACCGGCGGTACGCAAATTGTTCCACCGGCATTCGTTGTCCATGAACGACATTGGCGTGGTCGAACTCAACGAGGCATTTGCCGTCCAGGCCCTGGCCTGCATGCGGGAGCTCGATTGCGGTCCCGAAAAAACCAATGTGATGGGCAGCGGCATCTCCATCGGCCATCCCATTGGCTGCACCGGCGCCCGCATCATCCTGACCCTGATGGGCGAGATGGTCCGACAGGGGCACGATCTCGGGTTGGCCAGCCTCTGCATCGGCGGCGGACAGGGGATGGCAACCGTTTTGGAACAAGTATAGGGCAATAAATCGGTCAAATCGATATCAAAAAAAGGAGGCTTACATGCTGGAGATAAAAGACTCGGTTGCGGTGATTACCGGAGGGGCGAGCGGAATTGGTTTGGAAATGACCAAATACTGGTTGAAGAACGGCGGTAAGGTCGTGATCGGCGATGTGGTTGAAGAGGCGCTGGAAAATGCTTCCAAGGAACTTGGGAGCGACGTGGCGACCGTGCTCTGCAATGTCACCCAGGAAGAAGATTGCGCCAAGCTGGCCGACACGGCGATTGAAAAATTCGGCCGGATCAACCTGGTGGCGCCCTTTGCCGGCATCATCAAAGACGGTCTGATGGTTTCCACAGACAGGGAGACGGGAAAGGTCAACCGGAAGATGTCCCTGGGCCAGTTCCAAATGGTGATCGATATCAATCTGACGGGGGTGTTTTTGACGGTCCGGGAATGCGCCGAACGTATGATCAACAATGACTGCAAGGGATTGATCTGCCTGGTTTCATCCACCGGCTCCCTGGGAACCGCCGGCCAGATCAACTACTCCTCCACCAAAGCCGCCATGTCGGTGATGCCCAAGGTGATCACGGCGGAGTTCTTCAGGCGGGGGATGGCCGACAAGATCCGATGTGTGGCTGTGGCGCCGGGTTACGTGGGCACACCCATGGTAAAAGGAATGCCCCAAAAGGTGCTCGACAAAATCGTTGGACAGGTGCCCATCGGCCGGTTGATTGAACCGGAAGAGGTGGCCGCGCTTGTGGGGGAACTCTATCGCAATGAAGCCCTTGCCGGTGATGTGTTTTTTATCCACGGCGGTCTTCGGCTGGGATCGCAGGGGTAGCGCGCCTCAACCGGCACAGACAATCCACTAAAGAGGTGAGCGATGACCGAAAAGCGCGATACAGAAAACCCCTTCATGGGATGGGGGAATATCTTCTCCGATATGATGAGTCCCATGATGAGCAACTGGGGCGAGATGTTCAAATCAGGCATGCAGCAGCAGGCGCCGGAATTCAAGGGGCGAATGGGGGAATCATTTCAGGCGACAGCCAAAATGGCCCAGGCGGTCCTGGGGGCCATGAGCGGCCCGGAGGCGCTTGAGTCTTTTCAGAAGGCCACCCGCGTTACGCCGGACCTGGCGCTGGGTTTCGCCCAAAGCTGCTTGAAAGGCTTTGCCAATTTCCAGGGCGAGATGCTGGAGTGGCTCGAAAAAAGGAGTGATGCCAAGGACCCCTTCGATGCCCAGGCCATGGACAAGGAGTTTCTGCGACAATGGACCGAAGCGTACGAGGATGAATTCAGCCAGTACCTCAAAGTTCCCCAGATCGGTCTTGGACGTTTTTACCAGGAACGGGCAATGCATGCGGCCGACAAGCTCAATGTGTTTCAAAGCGCCTTCTCCGAGTTTCTGCATGTGCTCTATCTTCCCATTGAGAAGTCAATTAAAAGCCTTCAGGAAAAGATGACTGAAATGGCGCAGGCCGACGAGCCGCTGGATGATAAACCCAAGACCTACTATAATCTGTGGATCAGGCTTCTGGAAGGTCATTACATGGAACTGTTCAAGCAGCAGGAGTTCATCGATACGCTGCACAAGACCCTGGGTGCTTTGGAAGAATATTCGTCGGCCAAGCATGCGGTGGTTAAAGACCTTCTGAAGATGTACGCCATCCCGAGCCATGAAGATCTGGATGAACTGTACAAGGAGATATATCTGCTGAAAAAGCGGATGCGTGCGCATGAGAAAAAAAACGGGTCATGACGGGCCATCGTGCAACTTCGGCACCAAGGCCGCGGACCGAAGGGAGATAAGAGATGTCACAAGCTAAAATACCCGTGGATTTGATCCTCAAGAATCTGGCTGAAGAGGCCGGGGTGGCCCAACAGCGAATGGGTAAGGCAGCGGATGTGCTGTTGGGGGAGATCAACGCGGAAATTGCCACCACCCCCTATGATGTGGTCTATGAGCAGGATCGCGTCAAACTCAAACACTACCGACCAACGACGGAAAAGCAGCTGAAAACACCGTTGCTGCTCATCTACGCGTTGATCAATCGCGAGACCATGCTCGACCTTCAACCCGGTCGGAGCGTTGTGCAAAACTTCCTGGCCCAGGGAGTGGATGTCTACATGATCGACTGGGGATATCCCACGCGCAAAGACCGTTACCTGGGAATCGATGACCATGTCAATGTCTACATCAATGACATCGTCGATTTTATCCGCGAGAAGAACAACGTTCCCAAGATCAACATCATGGGCATCTGCATGGGAGGCGCTTTCAGCGTGATGTTCTCGGCGCTGCACCCGGAGAAGGTTCAAAACCTGATCACCACGGTCACGCCCACGCACTTCGACGTGGATACCGGTTTGCTCAATATCTGGATGCGCAACATGCCCGTCGACCGTATCACGGACACCTATGGCAATATCCCCGGCGATTTTCTCAATTTCGGATTTCTGCTGCTGAACCCGGCGCGATTGATGATCGACAAGTACGTCGGCTTCTTCGAGAATGCATCGGACAGGAAGTTTGTCGAAAACTTTATCCGCATGGAGAAGTGGATTTTTGACAGTCCGGATATTCCTGGAGAGACTTTTCGCGAGTTTATCCGGGACTGCTACCAGAAAAACCTGCTGATCCAGAGCAAGATGATGCTGGGGGGCAAACGGGTGGATTTGAAAAAGGTGACCATGCCGCTGCTCAACATATACGGGCAGTTCGACCACCTGGTCCCCCCGGAAGCCTGCGAACGGCTTACAGGGGCGGTGGGCAGCAAGGATACCGAGGATATCTGTCTCAAGACGGGGCACATCGGGATCTACGTCAGCTCCAAGTGCCAGGCCGAACTGGCGCCCAAAATTTTTACATGGCTGCAGGAGCGGGACCAACCGGCGGCCAAACCGAGAAAAAAGGCCGCCGGCGGGGCGACGGTCGTTAAACGGACAGCCAAGAAAACATCCACTTCCAAACCGAGGGCAGCGAAGCGGAGATCCGATGCAAAGCAAGCCGAACTGTAAATGATGCCGGCTGGTAAACCCACATAGAAGGAGACGGCTGATGACCAAGGAGAAAGATTATTTCCATATATTTTATGAACTCAGCCAGGCATTCGGAACGGCTGCAACCGTTGAAGAACTGTTGAACCTTATCGTTGAAAACGCTAAAAAAGCCATGAAAGGCAAGGCATCCTGCCTGTTCCTGGCCGACCAGAAGCAGGATGTTTTCGTTCCCAAGGCCCAGACCGGGCTGTCGGATAATTATCTGCACACCAATCCCCTGAAGGCGCAGAAGATCGTCGCCGCCCTCAAGAAGGTAGGATACCTGGTGTTCGAGGATGCCACGAAAGACCCCCGCCTTGAGCACCACGAGGCCAAAAAAGCAGAGGGGATCGCTTCACTGCTGACCGTGCCGGTGATGGTGGAAGACCGGTGCATCGGCGTCTTGTCCCTGTATACTGCGAAAAAACGAAAGTTCTCCGATGAAGATATCTTTTTCCTCAAGGCCCTGGCCAACAGCGGCGGCGTCGCGCTGAAGAAGGCTCGGCTGCTGGAGCGAATCGAAAAAAACTCCATCCTCTTTCTGGAGCTGGCGTCGGCCATCAATTCGAGCCTGGAGATCAAACAGGTGCTGCGGAACCTGGGGGAAAAAACCTGCAAAGCATTGGGGATGAAAGGGGTGACCATTCGTTTGCTCAATGAAGATACCCACTCGTTGGATCTTGTATCCAGTTTCGGGTTGAGCGAGACTTTCCTGAACAAGGGCCCCGTTTCCTCAGAGGTTGGTCTTACGGAGGCCTTGCAGGGGGAGACCCTGGTGATCGAAGACACCGCAAAGGACGGCCGGCTCCAGTATCCTAAGGAGATCAAGGCCGAGGGCATCAACTCCATGGTGTGCGTGCCCATCCGGTCCAGGGATCGCATCATCGGCGCCATGCGTTTCTTTTCCGAATGCCGCCGGAAATATCCCCGGGACTTTGTCATTATCGTCGAGGCATTGGCCCACACCGGGGCGCTGGCGATTCAAAATGCCTCCATGTACCTGACCCTGAAAGAGGATAAAAGGAATCTCGAAGAAGAGATCTGGAGTCATCGGTCCTATTTTTAAGTATGTCCGGGTTTTGATTTTCACTGATGAAATATAAGGAGAACAATCCATGGAGCAGATGCAGGTCTTAAAACAGATGGCCCAAATGAACAAAATGGCGTTTGACAACAGCTTCAACATGATGATGAGTGCATTTGAGCAGAACAAGCTGTTGCTCAACACCTTCCTGAGCCAGCCATCTTCATTGCCGGAAGAAGGAAAGAAAGCCATCGAGGAATGGCTGCAGAACTACCGCAAAGGGTGTGAAGGGCTGAAAAAGCTGGCCGATGACGGCTACGCCATGGTGGAGAAGTATATCGCCGAGGCGGCCAAATAATTCCCAAGCACCGTCCCCGGTGCGATTGAAGGCGGGTGGGGCCCTGCCCGCCTGAAAATCATGACGCTTGTTCGAAGCTATCTTAAAGAAGTTTTTGCGCTTTTCTAGTGCCCATCCAGAAATGGTATATTGTGGTCCAGATCAAGGCCGCAGGGAGGTTGAGACC
>JBNLAV010000110.1:0-50390 GCA_050302315.1 Desulfobacteraceae bacterium | reverse complement strand
CGGCGTTGATTTCGGCCATGATCTTGTCGAGTGCGGCCTGCTGTTCGTCATCGAGTTCGGCGTCCGCCTGCGGTTCGGGCTGGTTGTCCCCGTCCCGGGTTTCGGGTTCCCGTTCGTTGTCGTCGTCGCTTCCGCCGGCGTTGATTTCGGCCATGATCTTGTCGAGCGCAGCCTGCTGTTCGTCGTCGAGTTCGGCGTCCGTCTGCGGTTCGGGCTGGCTGTCCGCAGGCTGGGTTTCGGGTTCCCGTTCGTTGTCGGCCTCGTTTTCGCCGGCGTTGATTTCAGCCATGATCTTGTCCAGTGCGGCCTGCTGTTCGTCGTTGAGTTCGTTGTCGGGCCTATCATCCGTTGAGGGCGTCGATGCATCCTGGGACGGGTCTTGCTGGCTCTGGCCTATTTCGGATATGATTTTCTCGAAGGCCTGTTTTTCGTCCTTGCTCAGCCGTTCGTTATCCCCACCCGATGGTTCTGAGGCTGAAGGGCTTGAATTATTGGGATCTTTGTCCGTCATGATACGCTTTAACCTGTCGAGGGCACCATCTGTGTTTGTATTCGGGGCATGCATCGCCGCCGGGGACGCATTTGTTACAATTCTACTGTTATATCGACGGGTTTGCTCCAAACTTAAGGGGAAGGGCAGGGCGGCGCGAAATAATTGTAAGATTATAAAATGGTTTAATTAATTATGCTTAGGAGTTGCACCGGATCAATTAGGGCTTAAAATCTAAATCGAATCTCAAGATGTTGGTTGTGATGTGCCCCATTTTTTGCTTATAAAGCATGGGAACAAAATCGATTCACCGTTCATGCCACTAACGTCACCACAGGCGAAATGTTCATATGAAACATTCCAATAAAATTGCTGAAAATATGTTTGAGCGGGCAAGCAACGATCTAGAGAGGGAGAGACAGCAACGCTTGAACATCGAAAAGCAGTTTCGCCTGCTGGACAGCAAATACAAGCGCCTCGAAATCGAGCTGATTCGCTATCGGGATCATTTTGAAGCATTGGTCGCCAGCCGCACGGCCGAGCTGATGGCGATCAATGAGAAACTGGTGCAGGAGAACAAGGACCGCCGCCTCGCGGAGAGGGAGCGGCGTTCCTTTGAAGACCAATTGCAGGAAGCCACCCTGCTGCTCGAGGCCATGCTCGATGCGATCCCGGACATTATCGGGGTTCAAGATATCGATCGGCGCATCATAAGGTTCAACAAGGCGGGGTACGAATTCTTCGGGATGGACGAGGAAGAAGCGGTCGGCAAACGCTGCTATGACCTCATCGACGACGGCGAACCGTGCTCCGAATGCGTTTCACAAAGGATCCTGGAAACCTCCCAGCCTGCGCAGGCTGAAAAATACCTCAAACGCAAGGATCTTTGGATGGATATCCGCGCCTATCCCATACTGGATATGGACGGACGGGTGTTTCGCATCGTTGAGCATTGGCGCGATATCACCGAACTTAAAAAGAGCCAATTGTCGCTGGTCGAATCAGAGGAAAAATACCGGCTGCTGGTCGAAAATGCCAAAGAGGCCATATTTATATACCAGGATGGACGTTTCAGATTTTCCAATCGTCAGGCCAGGGAAATGGCGGAAAGATTGGGAATGCCCGGCTCTCCGCGAAAGCCCCTGATCGATTACATGCATGATGATGACAAAGGCGACAATCCCGACCAGTTGCAGAGGCGATTGAGCGGACGCGATAAAAAATTGCCTGCCATGGTATTCCGGGTCATGGACAAAGACAGCAACACCCTGTGGCTGGAATTGAATACGGTAAACCTGACCTGGCAGCAAAAACCGGCCACCCTGAATTTCGTGCGCGACATTACCCACGATAAGGAGCTCGAACGCCGATTCCAGGAGACGCAGCGCATGGAGTCTCTAGGGACCCTGGCCGGCGGCATTGCCCACGACTTTAACAATCTGCTGATGGGGATCCAGGGCAATGTGTCCCTGATGTATTTAGACGCCGAAGGCAACTCTGAGCTGACAGAACAGTTGGAGAGTATCGAGGAATGCGTGGACAGCGGTTCACGCCTCACAAAACAACTGCTGGGATTTGCAAGAGGCGGGAAATATGTGGTCAAACCCAACGATCTCGGAAAGATCCTGAAAAGCTCCGCGGAAATGTTCGGCCGGACCCGGAAATCGGTGACCATTCACGGTGATTATGCCGACGATCTGTGGACCGTCATGGCAGACGCAAACCAGATCGAACAGGTGCTGGTCAATCTTTTCCTGAATGCCTGGCAAGCCATGCAGGAAGGTGGCGACCTCTACCTCAAGAGTGAGAATGTGACACTGGGCGAGGCGTTCGTCATGCCGCACGCGGTGGAGGCGGGGCGGTATGTTAAAATATCTGTCATCGATACCGGTATCGGCATGGATGAAACGGTAAAGCGCCGAATCTTCGAACCCTTCTTCACAACCCATGAACCCGGAAGGGGGACCGGTCTGGGACTGGCGTCCGCATTCGGCATCATCAAGAACCATCACGGTGTGATCACCGTCGACAGCAAGCTGGGGCAGGGCAGCACATTCTGCATGTACCTGCCGGCCACCGACAAGAAACCCGAACTCGAAAACATCGCCTATGAGACCATCGAGATGGGGTCGGAGACCATCCTGCTGGTGGATGATGAAAAATACATCATCGATGTCGGGGAAATGATGCTGAAAGGGCTGGGCTACACCATCCTGACGGCGAGCAGCGGCCAGATGGCCATCAATGTCTTCAGTGAACATCAGGAACATATCGATCTGGTAATTCTGGATTTGGTCATGCCGGACATGGGCGGGGAGACGGTCTTTCACAAGATCAGGGAGATCCAGCCCGAAACCAAGGTTCTCTTTGCCAGCGGTCATTACATGAGCGATCAAACCCGGGCGCTGCTGGAAACCGGGTCTTCAGATTTTCTTCAGAAGCCGTTTAACCTTCGTCAGCTTTCAACCAAAATCCGTTGTATCATCGACACATAAGCCGATCACTGATCCGCCGTGTATTGCTCTAAGCCCTCCACCACTGGTGGCTGACCCGGATAGGTCCTACCGATCCGGTGAGATAAAATATCGGTAGTTCCCGGGAAAGCATCTAAGGGAGCATACAGGAGAAATCAGCTATGCACGATGGACGGGTGGAACCGGTCCCGCTGCAAGCGGGATTGCCGGTGTTGCGGAGCAACAGGAAGCCTTGCGCAGTTGACCGTGGACGTCCCTCCAATCTGACCTCGGGCAGGCATTTGCCCACCCTGTATTCTCAATACCTCCCGCCCTTCGGACACCGGCAGCAAGGTGCCGGTGTCACCCGCGGGGGGCGAAGACCCGATGCCGAATCAGAAAAGCTTCATCTGGCGCCCCTTGGTCGGACGTTTGAGAGGAAGGTTCGGGTCGGTATCCAATGCCTCCGGCCCGGTCGATCCGTTTTCCGGCGACGGATGATCGCCATATTCGATGGAAAATTTTGAGCTGGACCGATATTGAACGTTGCGCACCTTTGGAAGACAAAGATCCTCTTCCTGCTTGGTCATGACATGAAAACCGTGGTGCCGGTTGACATATTTCAAATCACCCTTGGATCTGCCGCGCTGGGCGACGAATCTGCGATGGGCGTCCAACCGGTTAAGCCTCAGCTGGTTTGCCATTTCCGGTACATCGGCGATCCTTTCGAGTATGACCGGCTGCAGCCCCTCGTCTATTTCGTATCCGATGCTGTTGCGGCACGAACACATGGCGGCGAACATGGTCGTGCCTGATCCAAGAAACGGGTCCACCACGGTATCTCCCTGTATGGAAAACATCTGAATCAGTCTGAAAGGCAGGTCCAGCGGAAATGCACCGGTCCGCTGCAGTCCGTGCTGGTGAGCGCCCTGCTGCGATGCCCCGCGCAGATCAAACCAAACATCCGAAAACCATGTGTTGCGCTCTTCCCAGAAGTAGGCGCTTCTGCGGCGAAGCGGCCTGCTGTCGTCGTCGAACTCGCGTTTGCTTCCTTTACGAAAAATCAGAATATACTCATGCTCCAATGTGACGTAGGCCCCCGGCGGCAACATACCGGATCCCATGAACTTGGTCGGCGCATTGGTCGGCTTACGCCAGATAATCGCAGGAAGCTGGATGAAGCCGGCATCCAGACATAAGCTGATGATACGCGCATGATTGGGAAAAAGCCGGAATTGGCCGTCGATGGTGCGCGTGGCATCGCCGATGTTGATGCAGGCGATGCCGCCCGGTTTTAGAATCCGGAAGGCTTCGTGCCAGACAGGGTCGAGGCGCCGGTGCATGCGTTCGAAAGCGGTGGCGCCGTCGTTTGTTTCCAGTGCGGTTCCAATCTCCGGATCCAGCCGGGTGAAGTGATCATCCCACATTTGAATCATCGGGTATGGGGGTGAGGTGACGATCAGATCGGCGGATTGATTTTCAATCTCCGGCATGCTGGTTGAATCGCTGATGCGTATCCGATGGGAAGTCTTGTGCCGATCAGTCATGGCCCTTTGTGGCATGTCGATTGAGCGATGTCAATTGGACCTTAGCGTATCGATATGAAAAAGAAAGCCCCTGCAGTTCGCATGCAAAGGCTTTGAAAATGGCGCGCCCGGCAGGATTCGAACCTGCGACCTACGGATTCGTAGTCCGGCACTCTATCCAGCTGAGCTACGGGCGCGGAACAAACAATTTGAAAGTGGGATGCTTCATAGGATATAGAGGGCGGGTTGTCAATAATGGAAATGAATAAATCTCAGGGAAGCAAAAAAACAAACATGCCATTGAACCACTTCCACTACATGAACACGGCCCTGGAAGAGGCGCGTGTAGCGGCCGGTTTGGACGAAGTTCCGGTCGGCGCGCTGATTGTGGATGCCGGTGGTCAAATTATCTCCGCCGGGCACAACGAAACCATTTTGCGTTGCGACCCTTCGGCCCATGCCGAGATGATTGCACTGCGCCGCGCGGCGGCCAAAATCCAAAATTACAGATTGTTAGGAACAACTTTATATGTTACCGTCGAGCCCTGTGTCATGTGCATGGGAGCCGCCGTCCATGCCAGGGTGGCGGCGGTCGTTTTTGGCGCGCCGGACCCCAAATGGGGTGCGGCAGGCTCCATCTACGATTTCTCAAAAGAAATGCGGTTGAATCATCAGCCTGAGGTGATATCAGGCATACTTGCGGATCAGTGCCGCCAACTGATGCGCGATTTTTTTGTTCGCAAGCGATCGTCCGGACCGTCGGCCAACGGCTGATCCCGGCGCCAATCAACATATTAAAAGGAGTGGGAAGTGGCCAATCTTGTTATCGTTGGAACCCAATGGGGCGACGAGGGCAAAGGAAAAATCGTCGATCTGTTGGCAGAATATGCCGATCTGGTAGTACGCTTTCAAGGCGGAGACAACGCGGGACACACCATGGTGGTGGACGGAGAGCAGGTCATCAGCCATCTGGTTCCTTCCGGTATTTTACAGGGCAAAGTCTGCGTCATCGGCAACGGCCTGGTGGTGGATCCAGCCGTGCTGCTGAAAGAGATTGATTACCTGAAGGGAAAAGGTGTCGATTGCGGACCGGATAAACTGGTGGTCAGCGAACGCGCCCAGGTGATCATGCCCTATCACCAGCAGATCGACCTGGGCCGTGAAAAGATGAAGGGCAAAAACAAGATCGGCACCACCGGGCGCGGTATCGGGCCCAGCTATGAGGACAAAGCGACGCGTCGCGGCATTCGGATGGCCGATTTGATCGATCCGGATGTCTTCCGGGAAAAGCTCGATGCCGTCCTGCCTGAGAAAAATTTCTATCTGGAAAAATTTTTGGGGGAATCGCCGGTAGACCGGACAGCCATTGTCGATACCTACTCTGAATTCGCAAAGCGTCTGGCGCCGCACATTACCAACGTCTCGGTGGCGGTGGACAAGGCCATGAAAGAGAGCAAGCAGGTGCTTTTCGAGGGCGCCCAGGGAACGCACCTGGATATCGATCACGGCACCTATCCCTTTGTCACCTCATCCAATACGGTTTCCGGTAACGCCTGCTGCGGTGCCGGAGTTGGGCCCAAATGCATCAGCGACGTTATGGGCATTGTAAAAGCCTACACCACGCGGGTTGGCGCCGGTCCTTTTACCTCCGAGCTGTTCGACGATATCGGAGACTACATACAGGAAAAAGGGGCTGAATTTGGCGCCACGACCGGTCGTCGCAGAAGATGCGGCTGGCTCGACACCGTTATTCTAAACAATGCGGTCCGCCTGAACGGATTGACGGGACTGGCCATTACCAAACTCGATGTGTTGGGCGGGTTAAAGGAGATCAAGATTTGTACCGCCTACCTTTGTAAGGGGCAGCGCATCGAAGCCTTTCCGGCGAACCTCAACGAGTTGGAAGCCTGCGAGCCGGTTTATGAGACCCTGCCGGGTTGGGAGGAAGATATATCCGAACTGCGGCGCTTCGAGGATTTACCCGAAAATGTGCGCAGCTACCTCAAGCGCATTGAAGAATTGACAGGTGTTCCGGTGCAGATCGTGTCGGTGGGACCGGGGCGCGAGCAGACCATCATTTTGAACAATCCGCTCGGCTGAAGCGGGCGGCGAATTATCGTTACAGACCGGTGAAACATATTGACAATTACCAGGCCTTGAAATAAAAGGCCTGCATCAGTTACGGGACATGGCTCAGTCTGGTAGAGCACAGCGTTCGGGACGCTGGGGTCGCAGGTTCAAATCCTGCTGTCCCGACCAAAAAAAAACAAAAGGGCTGCCTTTCAAAGGCAGCCCTTTTTGCGTTTCAAGCCTCCAATGATCACTTAGAATTCCAATGGGTTGATCAATATAGAGGGGGAGAGCGCCGATGGCATCACAGGATCAATAGGGTTAAAAGTTTAATAATTATAATATGATACAGAATATATTTGAATTAAAAGTGGAAGGTTGTGATTGAAACGGTCATGGCCCGGGATAGATATTTTAAAGATAACGCACTTATTTTCTTGACAAAAACTGATCATATATTTAATGATCAACACTGTCGAAACCAAATTATTTTTCATCGCATGAAGGAGCAGTTTGACCATGACCTTGACCAAAGCTCAGATCGTCGATCTTATCCACGAGGAACTGCCGTTTCCCAAAAATAAGAGCACCGAAGTCGTCGAAGGCCTCATCGAGATCATCAAAGCCACGTTGGAAAACGGAGAGGATGTCCTGATCAGCGGATTCGGAAAATTCTGCGTGAAGGATAAAAGAGAGAGAAGAGGGCGGAATCCCGCTACCGGCGACGACCTGATTCTCTCCAAACGAAAAGTGGTCACTTTCAAGTGTTCGGGAAAATTGCGGGAGAAGATTAACGAATAGCATGTTTCCGGTTCAGGCGGTCCATCGACGCCGCATCGCCTGAAATGCTTCCTTCATTACCAATAAGAAAACGAGCAGACGCCTATGGTTGCTTGCACTGCTCGTTTTGCTATTTGCTCCGTCTATGCGCAGTTGCGAACGATTCCAGGATGTTCGCAACATACACCACGCGCCTTGGGGACATCCCGCCTCCGGCCGGTCACCCGACTATATCGATCAGCGAACCTATCATATCCTGCTCTGTCTGAAGCGTTTTTAAATTGGCGCCATACATCGTGGTGGTGGGAATCAACTCCGAAATTTCTTCTGCTAAATCCACGTTGGATGATTCGGTTTGAACGAGCCGGTCATTTTTAACGGTTTCCTTAGGAATTCCAGGCGTGTCCACAACGTCAACCGCTGCGGTCACACCGCCGTCCGATCCTTCTGACAGGGAAACGCGGCTCTTCTTGAATTCATCCGTATTGACATTGGCGATATTGTTGGCCGTCACGCCCATTTTTTTTCTGGCCGCAGTCAGGGCGGAAAGGCTGCTCGAGATGGGGTTGATCATTTTTTCCTCGCTTTTCTAAGCCGGCGAAATATACAAATACAAAAAGCATGCCTATTGTTGGATATAATATAAACCTGCAAATACAGTGTGTTATAAAAATCAGATGTTATCGGGCCTGCAGGAATTACCGCAAATTGTCAGTCGGTGTTCGCATTTTGCAAAAATTGGGTCTCCCGATGGCAGGTGCTGAAAACAGATAATTTGGGATGGACCGCTTCAACCGGCATCGATTGTTCCGGCACCGGAAAGATTTGCCGGTTATGCGAAACGGGTTTGGGATATGCGCTGGATAGGGATACACGGGGACAATCTGAAGGTCGAGTTAATTCAATCGTGATTCCGATCATCTGGCGATACGATTGGTTATGAAAACAAATGGATGGCGTTATTTATGCATTTGATGGATAGCCGAAGGATGCGCATCTTCGCAAAAAAAAATGAGTTGGCTATGTAAAATGTGCACGGAATTTGCTGATGATGTTCAACAGGTCAAAATCGTACCTTACAGGAGGATGTCAGATGAAAATTGAACCAACCCATAAGCCGCTGGGCGCCAATGCACCGAAGACGGCTTCAAATAATCCGAAAATAGAAAAAAAATCTGACTTTGCGCAAGTTTTGGGCGCATCCATGCAGCATGCATCTGCCGGCGCTTCCGATAAGGCGCAAGCCGTTCCATCGGTCACAGGACTTGGACTGAGAATTCAGGATGACATCCGGTCCGTCGAATGGAGAGCAGCGGACGGGTTGCTGGACGCCCTGGATGCCTATCGAAATCAGCTTGGCAATCCCGCAGCCACGCTGAAAATGGTCGATCCCTATGTGGAAAAAATGCAAGATCTATTGGAAAGCAATGAAAAGGTGCTGGATCAGATGGCGGATGGGAACCCTGTCAAACAAATCCTCCAACAAACAATGGTGCATGTATCCAAAGAAATTGAGCGCTTTAAGCTGGGACATTATGTGGACGCGAATTAATTTGCGTCCACAGGCTATCCAATAAGATTCAGCCGGTGCTTGAGACGCTGGCGTTGCAGCTCATAGATTTGCTGGACCAGGATTTTTTTCGAATCTCTTTCCAAACGGGTAAATTCAAAGGCGATGCCGAAATGCTTCGGTTTTGGTTTGGGTTCAATCCGGTTCACCCTGGCCTTGGCTACGGGCACCGCATAACACTCGTCGGGCATGGTGATGTAGAGCTCCAACCCTTCTATCGATTGGTTTTCCTCGAATTTGGATTTATGTCGGTTCAGGCAATAGCAGTACACCCCTCCCAAGCTTAAGTTCTCGATCTCCATGCGAAGTTCGTCCTCCGAAAGGATAAGCTTGGCGAAAGACTCGAACAGTACTTTGACCCTGTAATTGTCCCTTTGCTGGTAACGCTGGATAAAGGAGGGGAAATGCAGGCGGACGGCCTCTGCGGTGATGGATTTGATTTCCGAATCAAAGTGATGGGCCACACCGTCTTTGCTGCTGAATTCAAAATGGAGCTGGCTGGCATTGGACTGCGCAAGCGTATCGACCAGCCCTTTCGGGGGATCGATGCGAAAAAGATTGCGGCTGCTGTCCTTCACCGATTGCGCAACCACCGTCAGGCTTTCGTAGGCGGAATGGGGGACAGAGACTTTGATAAATGTCTTCTCAGAGGCGAGGCCGCTGAAAATGGTATTGAGCTTTGGTCCTTCTATGTTTTCATAACTGGACATATCGATCAGGCTGTCGGCGACGCAACGTCAGGCTAAATGTCAGACACATTTTTTGCAAAATCAGGATCCTGGAACAGTTTTTTAGCGAATTTCAGATACTTTTCAGCAATAGCGCGCACTGCCAGTTGAAGCGCGTAGGGTTTCAGCGGTTTTTCGAGCAGGTGGTTGACATCGGAAGCGATGCACATGTTCACGATATCGTCGCTGGCATTGCCGGTGATGATGATGGCATCGGAATGGGCGGTTGGAAATTTCGCCTCGATGGAATCCAGAAAGAAAAATCCGCTGACACCGCCGAGGAAGACATCCACGATAAAGATGGCCACGCCGATATCACGCTCGAGGCAGAATTGGGTCGCTTTGTTGGAGTCAGAGAAAGAGATCACGTCTCCCCAGGTATAGAACCGCTTTATGATAGTGGTGACCAGTTCGCAAACTGTCGGATCGTCATCAACGATGATAACATCTAATCCTTCGGGCATATCCAATCTCCTTTATGGGCCGGCAATTGCATGCGAATGAATACAGACAGACCCGGCATGGTACCTTGTTTTTGGATTTATACGGAACTGTGGATCATTTCATCCGTGATCCGGTACTTTTCCATCTTTCGATAGACTGTGGTGATATTGATTCCCAGTAATTTTGCAGCCTCGGCTTTGTTGCCGTCGGTCTGACGCAGCGCCCGCAGCATGAGCATCTTCTCATTTTCAACGAGGTTGAGATTGGTATTGCTGATGCTGAGCTGATTGTCAATGTTTCTGATCTCGGACGGCAGATCCTTCACACATATTATATCACCTTCGCCCAATGCAAAAGCCCTTTCGATAATGTTCTCCAATTGACGCACATTGCCGGGCCAGTCGTAACGCATGAGAAGGTCGATGACTTCCGGCGCGACGCGGGTTACCTTTCGCGGCGTTTCATCACTGAATTTCTTCATGAAATGGTACACCAGGTGGGGAATGTCATCTTTGATTTCCCTCAGCGGCGGCATGCGGACGGAGATTACGTTGAGCCGGTAATAGAGGTCTTTACGGAAGGTATTGTTTTCAATGGCCTTGGTGAGGTCCTTGTTGGTCGCCGCTATGACGCGAACATCGACTCCAATTTCCCGGGTATCGCCGACCGGTCTGATCTTGCGCTCCTGCAGTGCACGCAGCAGCTTGACTTGAAGCGCAGGAGGAACTTCGGCAATCTCATCCAGGAAAATCGTACCGCCGTCTGCGGCTTTGAACAGGCCGATATTGTCCTTTATGGCACCGGTAAACGCACCTTTGATGTGGCCGAACAACTCGCTCTCCAGCAATCCTTCCGAGATGGCGCCGCAATTGACAGGGATAAAAGGATTATCGCGACGCACGCTATTTTGATGGATGACGTTGGAAACCAGTTCTTTTCCAGTCCCGCTTTCTCCCTGGACCAGCACGGTGGGGCTTCCGGTGCTGATACGGTCGATCATCTCATAAATTTGCTGCATTTTGGGGCTGCGTCCCACCAGTTGATCGAAGCTGAACCGGTCTTTGAGCCGCTGCTTGATCATGATGTTTTCCAGCTGCAGCTTCTTTCTTTCGATGATACGCTCAATGAGTATCTTCAAACGTTCAAAATTGATCGGTTTCTGCAGGTAGTCGTATCCGCCGAGTTTGAGTGCCTCGATGGCCGATTCGATGGTCCCGTAGCCGGTGACGATAATAACTTCTGTGGAGGGATTGGATTTCTTGACAGCCTTGAGCAGATCCAGTCCGCTTATTTCAGGCATGATCAGATCGGTAAAAACGATCGCATAGTCATTCTGCTGAACCATTTCAAGGGCTTTTTTGCCATCGGATACCGTATCGACAAGGTATCCGAACCGGTCGAGATAAATTGAGACGATTTCCAATATCTGTCGGTCATCGTCTACAAAAAGTATCCGGTAGTCATCCATAAGCCTAACCTGCGATGCGGTTGTCCGATTCCAAAGCGCCTGTCCTGTTTGGAATACGAATCACATATTTAATTATTGCTGTTATTAGCGGTATTTATGCCATATTTTTAAAATTACGTCAAGCTCGAAGCCCGCAATAATATGCAATGTGCAAAAGGCCAATGATTATGGCCACCTGTATACAGATGGTTTTAATGTCGGCCGATACTGCAATGATATTCGAGTTCTATAATCGATCGAGGTTACAACCGCGTCAAAACTTTGACCATTCCGGTTCGGCATACCCGTAACACTCTCCGTAACCAACAGTAAATATAGGCAAAAACTTATATCGATGGATTTGGTATGCAAGTTGCAATTTTTCAACCTGGATATGGATACGGCCGCGTTTGTTTGAGTCATTACGGAGACAGTTCAGATGATCAGCCAACGGAAACGGGATACAGCGGGGGTTTTTGACGTAGAGCTTGAGGATGCCATAGCGCATTATACACCCAATAATGATGTATGTGTATACCAGGAAAGATCAACACTCGACGACTTGGTGCCCCACCATGAAGCAGCGGGGCAACACGCGCTGCCTTCCTATGCAGAATTAAAGCACAAGCAGAGGACAGAGACACAGGTTTCTGAGGCGGTTCGACCGGTTCGCGTGATCCGGATATCGGATCAAGGCGACCCCATGGTATCGGTGCGCTCTTTCGTCGGCGGATTGTCGCACTGCTATAATAATCTCTTGATGGGAATCTGGGGCCATGCATCCCTCATCGGCATGATATTCGATAAGTCAGATCCGTTTCAATCCTGGCTCGAAGAGTTGGAGGATCTGATCCAGGATGGATCAAACTTGATTCACCTTTTATTCGGATTCATCGCGGAAAGACGCTATGCCGCAAAAATGCTGCGTTTCAGGCAGTTGAGCCAGGAGCTGACCGCCTATCGCCGTACGTGTGGCGACGACAACAGGTTTTCTGCCATCGAAGCATGCATTCGTGATTTCCACCAGGCCACCGGTAAAGTTCAGATAGCCGCCAGCATTACCAGCGTAGTAGACCAGATGCAGGGCCTGATTCTGGAGCGGCGCGATCGAATCGATGAACAGCGCTTGGCCGTCAGTAAAAAAGCCATGATCCATCTGAATAAAATCGATGAGATTATCAGCCGGGGCAACCAGTTGATTCGCAATTTACAATTTTACGGGAGAACCATAATCCCTGTCAGAAAACCGGTACGCCTCAAAAAGCTTATTCAGCGTCAGGCGGTCGAATTCGCTCATCAGTGTCCCTCGTTGCAGCTTTCCCTATCCGTTTCAGCCCCCGTACCGCAAGTGGAGGCAGACTTGGGTCAGATCGAATATGCAATAGCCCAACTGATCGAAAATGCCGTGCAGTCGACTGCTGGGAACGGCCGGATTCGCATCGAACTCAACACCATGAACTCAGAATCTCCCGGCGATCGCTGCGGCGTTCACATGCTCAGGAATTATGCGGTGATCACCGTTCGCGACAACGGCGTTGGCATGACCACAGACGTTCAATCCAAAATATTCGAGCCGTTTTTCACCGGCTGCAAAAGAAGCAGCAAGTCCGGGTTGGGGCTGGCCGCCGCTACCGGCATCATCAAATCCCATGGGGGATACATTCAAGTCCGCTCAACAACCGGCAAGGGGAGTACGCTGCAGATTTACCTGCCGATGAACGAGGTTTTGTGACCCGACACAATGTTTCATCAAATCCCGAATGGTTCTTCATAAAAAAGACATCGCTTTGCCCATTGCGCACCAAAGGCGCGGGCTCCCACTGCTGACGTCAATTTCTTGACCTCTAAACGCGGCAACTTTCAAAGAAAAACATAACCAGCAGAAAATATTGTAAAAAAATTTTGTCAGCGGTTGGTACGTCTTTTGCGATAAAGAAACCGGCTGTTTCGATGTGCGACGATTTGTATTCCGATGATGTCAGCCTTAGGGCATCCAGACGATTTTGTGGATGGTGTACGGAATCGACCAGGCGGAGCTGTATAGCGAATCCGTAGCTATTGAGAAAGAACATTTGATCTAGCGTGTTAGGTGCAAAAAATGCAGATTGATGGAAGACAAAAACTTGTGCGATTGAAGGTCGATAAAGCGGCAACCGCCAGAGAGTGGAAAAAAGACAAACGATGGAATCCGTTTAACAGCTACAAGCTGATCGCGCATGTAGAGACCTGGAAGCACATTAAGAGGGGCCGCAGGATTCCCGCGCCGATACTGGTTACGGTTGATCCCACCAATCTATGCAACCTGGATTGTCATTGGTGCAACGCAAGGTTCATACGGAACCAAAGGCAAAGATCGCTTTCAACCAAGGCGCTGAATGAAATCTCCGCTTTCCTGCCGAAATGGAAAGAGTACAGCGGCATCGGTTCAGGCGTTCAGGCGGTTTGCATCGCGGGGGGCGGAGAACCATTGATGAATCCGCACACCGGTGAATTCATCGACAGGTTGACACGGCAAAAGATAGAAGTCGGCGTGGTTACAAACGGCCTGTTGATAGATCATTTCATTGACGCGCTGGCGCAGTCCACCTGGGTCGGTGTATCGGTCGATGCAGGCTCGGACAAGACCTTTCATGCTTATAAGGGGCGCAGGCAGGGGCAATTCGAGCGGGTTGTGGATAATATCGCGCTATTGATCGATTATGCAAAAAAGCATCACACCCGCTTGGGACAGCCGCATCCGGCATATGGTGTCAGCTATAAATACCTTCTCTACGAAGATAACATCGGGGAAATTTATCAAGCTGCCAAATTAGCCAAAGAGATCGGATGCAAAAATATACATTTCCGACCTGCCGGAACAGCCTGGGACAACATCGGCACGGAAAGGGAGATCGGATTCAACCCGGAGCAGATCGACCTGTTTAATGAACAGATCGCATTGGCGATGACCTTGGACGATGAATCCTTCGGTGTGTACGGGGTGACCCATAAATTCAACGATCAATTCATGAGGTCCAATTGTTTCGATAATTGCCATGCCATATTCATGACCGCCGTATTTGGACCTCCCATCGGCAAAGAGGATAATGTCGAGGACGCCTTCGTGCTCGGTCTGTGTTGTGACCGCCGCGGCGATGCCAAACTGGAACTGGGCACCGATCTGACGGATGTGGAGCTCATCCCCAAATTATGGGGCAGCCGGGCGCATTGGGCCATATTCGACGGCATCAAGGTCCATAAGGAATGCCCGCGCTGCACCTACCAGCCGCATAATGAAATTTATGAAAATGTAATCCTGAATGACAGTATGACGTATAAGTTCATTTAGTGGATGGAAAGGAAAAGGATGAAATTATCTGTCATCGGGCTCGGAAAACTCGGGTTGTGCACGGCGGCCTTTTTGGCGACCCGCGGTTTCAAAGTGGCAGGTTTCGATATCAATGAACCGCTGATGGCGCAGCTTCGCAACGGCATCAACCCGATTGATGAACCGGATCTTGACGAATTGCTGAACGCAGCGCGACCCAATCTGGTCTTCAGCCATGATTTGCATGAGGCTGTATTCGATTCGGATGTCTCCCTGATCATTGTCCCCACGCCCAGTCAAACGGATGGTTTCTTCTCCAATGACAGCGTGATGGATGTGCTGCGGGTAGTGGGAGCCGTCCTGTCCGAAAAAAACAGCTATCACATCATCGACGTTGTCTCCACCGTGATGCCGGGCTCCAGCGAGCGGGAATTTATTCCCTTGCTGGAAACCATCAGTCGGAAAAAGTGCGGACTCGATTTTGGATTCGTCTATAACCCTGAATTCATTGCCTTGGGATCGGTCATCAAGAATTTCTCAAAGCCGGATATGGTGCTCATCGGGGCTTCGGATGAACGTGCCGGAGAAGCGGTTGCAGAGATATATCGGAAAGCATGCTTCAACTCGCCGCCTGTTTGCACCATGTCTTTGACCAATGCAGAGATCAGCAAATTGGCGCTGAACTGTTTTGTGACCATGAAGATCAGTTTCGCCAACGAGCTCGCGCGTATATGCGAAAAAACTTCCGGTGCGGATGTGGATGTCATCACCGGCGCCATCGGCAAGGACACCCGTATCGGCAAAAAGTACCTGACCGGCGGAATGGGGTTTGGCGGCCCCTGCTTCCCACGCGACAACATTGCTTTGTCCGCTTTCGCGAAAGCCGTGGGATATGACGCATGTCTGAGTCCCGCCACTCAGAAAGTCAATCAACTTGTGGTCGATGTTCTTGAGGAGAAAATCGAAGCCCATGTTGCACCGGGCGGTTCGATCACCTTGCTGGGCATGGCCTACAAAGCGGGAGCGCCTGTCATCGAGGCGTCTCAATCCATGGAATTGGCGGAGCGCCTGCTGAAAAAGGGGTTCCGGCTGACGGTTTCAGACCCGGCGGCCCTTGGAAATGTACGCCGGATGCTGCATGACCGTGTGCACTATGAACAGAGCGGCTTCGACGCCATGGCAGGAGCGGATGCGGTGGTCGTGCTGACGCCCTGGCCCCAATACCGTCAGCTGGATTGGTCAAAGGCCGACCATCAAGTTGCGGAAAATGCCCTGCTGCTCGATTGCTGGCGCATGGTTCCGGATCGAGGATTCGGAAATTTTGCGTATCATGCCCTTGGAAAAGGGAGGACCCGATAACCATGGCCATCTCCAAAGCCGGTAGCTTCAAAGATGTGAACATCCATAGCGTCCGATCCTATTGGAACGAACGACCCTGCAACATCCGCCACTCACAAGATGAGATCGGCACCCGATCGTACTTCGATGAAGTCGAGAAGCGGAAGTACTTTGTAGAACCGCATATACCGGCATTCGCCGACTTCCAGCGTTGGAAGGGGAAAAAAGTACTCGAAATCGGATGCGGCATCGGAACCGACACCATCAACTTCGCGCGCGCCGGCGCCATCGTCACGGCTGTGGATCTGTCCGAGGAATCGCTAAGAATCGCTGAATTGCGCGCTCGCACGTTTGGACTGGATCATATCCGGTTTTACCAGGCCAACGCCGAAGCGTTGACGTCTACCGTGCCTGTGGAGAGATATGACCTGATTTACTCGTTCGGCGTCATTCACCACACCCCGCATCCGGAGAGCGTGATGGAACAGATCCGCCGCTACATGGATAAGGACAGCACGCTTAAAATAATGGTCTACAACCGACATTCGTGGAAGGTGTTCTGGATATTGGCCACCTACGGAAAAGGTGCGCTGCATAAGATCGACCGCCTCATTGCCAAACACTCCGAAGCGCAAACCGGCTGTCCGGTCACTTATGCCTACACGCGCAATACGGTGCAGCAATTGTTGAAGGGATTCACCATCACCGATTTGCAGATTGACCACATCTTCCCTTACGCCATACCGGCATACAAAAACTACAAGTATGAAAAAACCTGGTACTTCAAATGGATTCCCGACGCGCTGTTTCATTGGATGGAAAAACGCTGGGGATGGCACCTCTGCGTCACCGGGCGCATTTGCGATACGGGTGCCCGTTGACGTCAATTCGGGAAGACAAATCTGAAAATGTCGGTGTGCTTTGATCCGACACATACATCGCAGCCGGCCGGCCCGGCGGTAACGGTTTTTCTATGAGTCGCATATTACTGATCAGTCCATGGCGGTATCAGGATGAAGGGCGCGCGTCTTACGACTTGAGCCGTGAATGGCGAAATGGTCCCTATAGCCTTCTGTTGCTGGGAACGGTTCTCAGGGAGAAAGGACATCAAGTCTCCCTGGTCGATCTCCAGCGTGATCTTGTCGTGAACAGAGGGGACATCGATAAAAGCCTGGCTCAATGTGCGGAAGCGATTCGAACCTTCAAGCCTGATATGATCGGCGTATCCTTTTTTTCCGTGCATGTGCTCGAGGTGCAGAGAATCGTCACCATGGCCAGGGAAACTTGCCGATCCGCCGGTTTAAGTTCCCTGCTGGTGGCCGGCGGGATTCACTGTTCGATGGAGCCGGGACATGCGCTTGACCGGATGGGATTCGACATCGCTGTGGTCGGAGAAGGAGAGGCGGCCCTCAGCCGACTCGCCGATGGTGAAGATCCGGATCGTATTCCAGGCGTTTATACCCGTCCTGAACCGAAGTACGAACGCGGTGAACAAGTCCGGGACCTTGACACGCTGCCGTTTCCCGACTGGCATTTGTGCGACACCGATTTCTATGCACACCCGAGCTATGCGCGGTTAAAGTTTCGCAAAACAACAGCGCTGGACGTGCTGATGGGGCGCGGGTGCCCGTATCGTTGCAGTTTTTGTGCATATGGGACGCTCTCGTCGGTCCGCTATCACTCGGCGGAGTACCTGGTCAACCAGATTGAAAAGCTTCACGCCGATTTCGGTATCTCGAGCTGCTACTTCCACGACAGTTCCATCGGAACCAATCGCAGGCTGTTGATGGAAATGTGCGATTTGATGTTGAGCAGGGGGACTTATAAAAGGGTGTCCTGGCTGGCCAACATGCGGGCCGATCAGGTTGACGAAAATCTGCTCCGGACCATGCAGCGTGCGGGGTGTGAATATCTTTTTTACGGATTCGAATCGGGAAGCCAGCGTATTCTCGACGCAATGAACAAGAAGACCAAAGTGGCCCAGAATTACGCAGCGGCGCAACTGCATAACAAGCTTCACTTCCTCTATAATGCCAGCATGATATTGAATTATCCCGGTGAAACAGAATCGGATATTCAAAAAACCAGGGAGTTCCTTTGGGCGGTCAAGCCGCCCAGTATCGGCGTGAACTGGTATGTTCCGCTGCCAGGTTCAAAGGACTATGAGCAGCTGAAGCGCCAGGGCAGGATCAAAGAAGACGATCCGGCACAATGGCGCAAACTGGGCGAAGTCAATGACACCCGGATATACGCAGATATACCCGAACAACGTTGCCGCAATATCTTCAAAGAGATCACACATCTCGCCGGTCATGTCATACCCAGCATGGTCAGGGGCGAATGGGAAAGCGACAGCATGCAAGCTCTGAAGGAAAAAACGAAAATCAATGACGATCGACCCAACGGAAGCAGTCGTCACAAGTCAGATGTATCCACACCGCCCACTGCGCTTCATCACGGCACGGACAATGGTTTTTCAAATGCGTTGAGGAAGAAGTGGCGCGAGATTCCTGCCACGAGACAAGCGAGACAATTCAGTACGGATTTGCTGGACTGGACCGATGAACAATTGCTGGCTTACTGGGAAAAGTGCCGGCAAGAGACCTGCATTCCGGAAATCAGGGGCTGGTATCAGCAGATGTACAAGGACCAGCTGAACGGGGCCGACATTGTGGAGGTCGGTCCGGGCGTCGGACTCGACGGTATTTTTTTCGCTCAACACGGCGCCAGGGTAACCTTCGCAGACATCGTCGAAGATAACCTCAAACTGCTGGAACGCATCTGCAGGTTAAAAAACATTCAGGCCGAATACTATTTCATAGAAGACTTTTTCAACTATCAGTTCAAGCGGCAATACGATGCTTTTCTATGTATTGGATCGCTGATCAACGCGCCTTTTGACTTTGCCAGGCGACAGGTCGAAGAGATGATGCGGTATTTGAAGGTTCAAGGCAAGGTCCTTTTCCTCGGATATCCTAAGGAACGTTTCATCAAGCTCGGTGCCAAAAACGGAGCCCAGTTCGGTAAAATGACCGACGGAGACCGCACGCCATGGTGTGAATGGTACGACGATGGAAAAATCAAAAATTTATTCGGTGATCATTTCCGATTGAATTGGAGCCGCAATTTCGGACTGAAACCGGAAGATTTCAACTGGTTCGAATTGACAAAGCTGTCTTCGCCGGGTGCGCAGGAAAATCCGGTCGTCCCATCGCAAACGCCTTTCGAACGCTGCACCAGGGAGAATCCTGCAGCCGGAAAGGAGATTGAACTGAAGGTGCAGGAGGTGGAACGACTGCACGAAACGCTCGGGTTCTCGGAGCCCATCGCATATCCACCATCCTCGCTGAACAAACCGCTGCAGAGCTGGCAGATGGAAATCGATGATGCCCCCATATTCCGATATCTTTATCGCAGCTTTAAACCTCAGCGGCATCTGGAATTCGGGACCTGGCAAGGGTACGGCGTGCAATACTGTCTGGAAGAATGCGACGCCACAGTATGGACCATCAATCTGCTTCAAGGTGAGCAGCACCCGGACGGTCGCCAGGCCTACAGTCTTGGGGTTTCGAAACAATCGGAACTGGATGCCTGGGCGCAGCGCGTGGGGCTGAGCGGCCAACATGGTTATCAGACAGACACATTGGGGTTTGTCGGATGGCAATACTTGTCGCGCAACGCCGGCAATCGAGTCTGCCAGATTTACTGCGACAGCACCCGGTGGGATACGCGCAACTACCCGAATGGGTTTTTCGACTCTGTGCTGGTGGATGGCGGTCATCAGAGCGAAGTGGTCATCAGCGATACCCGAAAGGCCCTTCCCCTGCTGCGCAGCGGCGGCATGATGATGTGGCATGACTTCTGTCCTCCGGTCTCGGACAAATTTCCTGCGACCCGGGATGTGATGCGCGCCATCTTCGCCTTGTGGGATGAAATAAGTGAACACATGCAATTGGTTTTCTGGATACGTCCAAGCTGGATTCTTCTGGGCATTAAAAGGTAGGTCATGGTGAACGAAAGATTACAAGACAGTGAAAAGCCTTCTCCTTATCTGAGCATCGTCGTTACCTCCCGGAACGATGACCATGGACGCAATATGCTCCACCGTATGGAGGCGTTTATACATGGCCTGGCGCACCAGTGCCGAAAGTTCCGGCTCGATACAGAGTTGATTGTGGTGGAATGGAACCCCATACAAGGGAAAAAACGCCTTTACGAGGCCGCTGCCCTGCCTCAAAACAATGCCTATCTGGACATCAGATTCATAGAGGTGCCTGGGCATATCCACAACAGGATCGAAAACGCCGATAAGATCCCTTTGTACCAGATGACAGCGAAAAATGTGGGCATTCGAAGGGCCAGGGGCGAGTTTGTTCTGGCAGCCGCCATAGACCTGCTTTTTTCAGATGAATTGATGTGGATGCTGTCTAAAAGAGTACTCGATCCGGCATGTTTTTACCGCGTCGCCCGTTACGACGTCGGAAAAACAAAAATCCCCATGGATGTTACCTTTGAGGACCGCATCCAATTCTGCAAACAGAACCTTGCCCGCATTCATACCCCCACCAAAACCATCGATGTTGACCGCAAGGCGGCATCTCCCACAACCGATCATCAGGGTTTTTTCACGCAATCCGTCGAGGACTTAAAAGCCGTCGTTTCCAGGTATCAGAATGACAAATTGTTTACCAATGCCTGTGGTGATTTCACCCTGATGGCCCGTGAGAAATGGTTTGACCTCAGAGGATATCCTGAAATCTCCAAATGGTCGATCTTCATTGATGGTCTTTTACTGCATATGGCCCATGTCAGCGGTCTGCACCAGGTCATCCTCGAAGAACCGATGAGGATATATCACATCGAACACGATACCGGGTGGGCGGTGGATCGGGAAACGGTCAAAGAAAGACCGAGCCTGGATTATGAAAAGGATTACCTGCCATGGTGTCGGCAAATGCTCCGGGAGCGAAAGGTTATCAACCCCAACGGTACGCAGTGGGGATATGCACAGATTGAGTTCATTGAATGGAGCCCTGCCGATACAGAAGAAAAGACCCATGGCGCTCCAACAGTGTCGCCTGATTCGAAGCAGGACGATTCGCGTCGAACCGCCGGGTATGGATCGTGGATCGAGCGCATCGCTTCTGCGGAAAAAAATCTGTACTATCGGGATCAAACCGCCGAAACATTACAGCAGCTGGTCAATATCGCCCGGCGGCACAAACCGACCAGAATCGTCGAAATCGGGACCCTGTCCGGTATGTCGCTGCGCGCCTGGATCTCTGCCGAATTAGATGCGGATATAACGGCAATCGATCTTTCCTTCAAGGCATTGGAAGAGAGCAAGCGCATTCTTCCCCTGGAATTGAACCGCGTGACGCTGATCGCGCAGGATGTCCTGGAGGTGGCTTTTGACCGCCTTTGGGAAGAACACGATCGTGTCTTGTTATTTGTCGATGCACATGACCAGCCTTCGGTACCCATCATGCGCCATTTGATCGATACCGCCTTTGAGAAACTGCCGGCCGGCAGCATGGTGATCGTCGACGATCTCTGGTTCAGCCCGGCAAGGCTCGATCACGCCAATGCCGAAAGCTGGTTCCATGCATCCATATTAAAACAGATAGATGAATTGCAGTGTTTTGAGGGCTACTACGCGCCGTATTGGAGTGGGGGCTCTTTTTTCGGATTTTACGAAGTGCTGCCGCTGATGTCATATGTCAATCGCCATAAAATTAAACTCTCCCACACCACGGTTGGCAAAGCCGTATGGTTTGAAGTCCCTCCGTCCGGTCTTCCCGGAAGCGACGGCAATGGGGCCGGCCGGGACGATGGTCCCACCGGCAAAGTCGCCTATCATCCGCTGGCATGGATCGGTCCGCAAGATCGGCCCAACGACGATGGCGGCGCGCTTGGCCGAACTTGTCGGAAAGCCGTTGATCACTATGCCGAAGGTGACCTTGAAACCGCGTTTCAATGTCTTGCCAAGGCCATCGAACTGGATCGAGGTTTTGCGGCGGCCTACTATGGACTGGCCGTTATCATGGCAAGATCAGGTGAATGGACCAGCGCCCTGAACCTGTTGCAGCAGGAAAGGGTGGCAAATTGCAGGATCGATGCAATAGAAAAGCTGCGCAGCGATATTCGGAAGAGATTGAATTTACCTTCTCCAAATATCGCCATGACAGCGCCGATAAGCCCGGCCGCCGGCCACGTCACTATATTTACGGTACCCAAAGCATTTCATGGCCACATCGATATGATTCAGCGAAATGCCATCAAAAGCTGGACGCTTCTGGAGCCTCGGCCGGAAATACTGCTGTTGGGAGATGAAGCGGGGGTGGATGAGGCGGCCAGGGAATTCGGGGCCATCCATATTCCCGACATTGCCGTAAACGAATACGGAACGCCGTTGCTGGATTCCATCTTCGCCGTTGCAGAATCGAATACAGCCAATACCACAATGGCCTACATCAACGCTGATATCATCCTCCTGTCGGATTTTATGACCTCTGTCGGTCTGCTCGTAGATGAGGGGGACAAAGGGTTTTTCGGTGTCGGCAAAAGATGGGATCTGGAGATTAAGCAAGCGATTGAATTTAATAACGGTCACTGGGATCGTGATTTGATGCGGCTTATCGGTGAGCGCGGCGATCTACATGCTTCAACGGGGATTGACTATTTTCTTTTTAAGAAGGGAACGCTTGCGGGCCTCAAGCCTTTTGCATTGGGCCGTACGGTTTGGGACAACTGGATGATCAAAAACGCCCTGGATCTGGGGCTGCCGGTTGTGGATGCCTCGCAGATGATCACGGCAATTCACCAGAATCACGACTACCAGCACCTGAAAGGGGGGGCGGCCGAGGCGTGGAACGGTATCGAGGCAAAAAAGAATCTGCTGCTGGCCGGCGGCTATGACCAGATGCGGGATATTTCATTTGCGGACTGGGCGCTGACACCCCGGGGCCGGCGGCCCAAAATGGCGACAAGCCCGAAAGGAAAGTTTTCGCCCCCGGAAAGTACCCCGGTTGTCGACCAGCCGAAATTCAGCGTGGTCATGATCGTATTGAATGGCATGCCGTTTATCGACTGCTCCCTCTCATCCATTTACGATATCGCCCACGAGATCGTCATAGTTGAAGGCGCGGTTGAAAAATGCATGTTCAGCGCCAACCCGGACGGCAGCTCCATTGACGGCACTGTCGAGTTTATCAAAGCATTTCCCGATCCGCACAATAAGATCAAATTGATCCAGGGGCGATGGCCGGAAAAATGCGAAATGCAAAACAAGGCCCTGGAATACGTAACGGGTGATTACGTCTGGCTGGTGGACTCCGATGAAGTCTACCGCGAAGACGATCTTATCCGGATCAGAAAAATGGTTGCAGATGATCCCGCAATTTCCCAGATCAATTTCATCTGCCATAATTTCTGGAAAGATTTTGACCACATCATCGTTTCCAATAAGCTCTTTGCGCCGGCCTTTCATTTCAGGAGAATTTTTAAATTCCAGCCGGGGGCGCGCTTCATATCCCACAGGCCTCCCACCATGGTTCATCCCGATACGGAAAAGACCACCGAGCAAATGCATTGTGTGGACGGCATGTCATTATGGCGCCGGGGAATCGCCATCTACCATTACAGCTATGTGCTGGACAACCAGGTCAAGCAGAAGATGGAGCTCTATCGACGCTACGGGTGGGATAAGACCTGGGAGATCGACATGCAGTGCTGGTACAATGATTTTTATAAACGATGGACCCCCGACAGGCGTCTGGAGCTGGAAAGCGGGTATCCGGTCTGGACCGGAGACAAAGCATCCTATTCCATACCTTTCAAGGGAACGCATCCCCGGACGATAGCCCATTTTCAGAAAAACAACCCCGCATCCGGGAAACCTTCGGATAGACCGTTCGCCATGCGCCACATCGTGGAGGCTGTTGAAGAGCTGCTTTATCAAAATCTGCCGGGCCCGCCGCTGGTCGTCCTGGAAACCGGCACCATAAGAAGTTATGACGAAAAGCACGAGAGCACGCTCCACCTGTCACGAGCACTTGGCAGGGGCGGTAAACTCACTTCAGTGGATATCAGCCCGGAATCGATTCGCATCAGCCGGGACATCTGCAAAAATGCCGACAATGTCGAATGGGTGCTGTCCGACTCTTTGAGCTACCTGACAAAAAACTGTCCGGAGAAAATGCACTTCGTTCTCCTGGACTCGGTCAATGATCCGGAAACCATTTTTTCCGAATTCTCATTGGTTGCACCGCATATGGCGCCAAACGGCGTCGTTATCGTTGATGACGCCGGTATCCGGAAAGATGGCACCGGTTATGACCGTTCCCCGGCGAAAAAGGGGCATCGCATCTGGCAATTTTTGACGGAAAGCGGTGCAGACTTCGAGATACTGGAAACGGTGCCGGGCCACAGCACACAAATCAAGGTCAGATTCACGGAACAAAACGCGCAACGCATACTGTCCCGAATAGTGTCATGGAGCGCGGAAAAGCCTACGCAACCGGCAGAAAAATCTTCAGAACCCCAAAGAATGAAGCATGCCGTAGAAGGCTCCAATGCGAAGAGGAGCAATACCGAAAAGCCGGTATCGCCGGATCTGCACATCGTCATCGATGGCGTGATTTTTCAACTGCAGGCAGGTCGGCCCCACGGGATCTCAAGGGTATGGCGAAATCTTATTCAGCAAATAAAACGTAAAATGCCGCGATCCAGGATAACGCTGCTTCAAAGAGAAGGATTCCCTTTGCCCGTATCGGGGGATGCATTTCACACGATTCCGGCGTATCGACTTGGAAACGAAGAAGTTCTGGATGCAGATGATGAGATGCTTCGACGCGTGTGCCGCGACCTTAAAGCCGATCTCTTTCTGAGCACCTATTACACCCGTGCCCCAGGTGTGGTCAATACGGTGATGATTCATGACATGATCCCCGAGCTGTTTGGATATGACCTGTCACAGCCCGAGTGGCTGGCCAAACAACGCGTCATTGAAACCGGCGACGCTTTCATGTGCGTCAGCCATGCCACACAACATGATCTGACAAGATGCTACCCGCACACGGCAACATCTCCCGTAGCGGTTGTTCAAAATGGATTGGATGCCTGTTTCAAACCGGCTGATCCGGCGGAAATCCTCGCATTGAGAAAGAAATTGGGCCTGACCAGGGACTATGTGCTTCTGGTGGGCAACCGGCAGGGATACAAAGGCGGGCAGGCGCTGCTAAAGGCTCTGGCCCAAAAACCTTCCAATTCGGATTTTACGGTGTTGTGCGTGGGAGGAGAGCGCCGGCCTTCGGATCAAGAGGTCAAGGCCAAAGGCGAATTGGATGTGCGCTTTGCAGGTCGGTTGACCGATTCGGAATTGGCGGCGGCCTACAGCGGCGCCCAGGCGCTGTTCGTTCCTTCAAAGTATGAAGGCTTCGGACTGCCAGTGCTCGAGGCCATGGCGTGCGGTTGTCCGGTAATTGCGGAAAATTCACCTGCCGTGATCGAAGTGGGGGGAGAAGCCGTCTGCTTTTCCGACCTGTCCTGTCCCGATAGCGTTCATCTGGCCTTGAAAAGGATAGATGAGCCTGCATTTCGCGAAAAAATGGTGAGTACGGGACAGATCCGCGCGGCTCGGTTCAATTGGGAGAAGAGTGCCGATGACCTCTGTCGGTTCGTCATGGCCGTGACGAATAAACCGTCCATATTATTGACGGCCATTGTGTCAACTTATAATGCCTCCCGGTTTATCAGGGGGTGTTTGGAGGATCTGGAAAGTCAGACCATTGCCGACCGGTTGGAAATTATTGTCGTCGACAGCGCCTCACAGGAAGATGAAGCCGCGGTGGTCAGGGATTTCCAGCGACGCTATGCGAACATCAAATACATACGCACAGCAAACAGGGAAAAAGTCTATCGGGCTTGGAACCGTGGTATAAAATTTGCGTTAGGAAAGTATGTGACCAATGCCAATACCGATGATCGTCATCGACATGATGCCTATGAATTGATGGTCGGGGCATTGGAAGACAACGAGGATGTCGCCCTCGTTTATGCGGATGTGATCAAGACGCAGACGGCCAATGAAACCTTTCGCCAGTGCACGCCGACAGGAATGTATCACTGGTACGACTGGGACCGCGACACGCTGCTTGAAAAGGGATGTTTCATCGGACCGCAGCCGGTATGGCGGAAGGAAGTTCACCGGTACTATGGATATTTTGATGAAAACTATGAGGTATCGGCAGACTTTGAATTCTGGCTGAGAATCTCCCAGACAAACGAATTTCATCACATATCCAAACCCCTTGGACTTTATATGGACCGACCTGACAGCGTCGAACATGCCAACGCATCAAAGAAGAAACAGGAAGATAGACAGATCATAACCAGATACAGGCGAGCGGCCAGAGAACAGAAACGGATAGGGTTTTTACCCGATAATGGCAAAAATTCCGTACGGAACGATCGAACACCACAAGATCGCTTAGCAACCAATTCCCATATGGCTGAACCAAACCTATCGATAGCGCAAGGGGGGCATCAAATGACTTCACCGGAAACCATTTTCAAAGCGATCGAGCATCTGATCGAACAGGGCCAAAAAGCGTCAGCTCTATGGGCGATGGAAAAGTTGCTGGCGGATTATCCGGATAATGCCCGCTTTCAAAATGAAATGGCCGCACTGGCTTATGAGCAGGCCGACACCCGCAAAGCTCTGGCCCATTTTAAAAAGGCTGTGGCGTTGGAGCCCCGGAATGCGGTTTATTTGAAAAACCTGGCCGACTATTATTATGTCGTCGAAAAAGATGTAGAAAACGCCCTGGCACAGTATGAAGGAGTGCTGGACGTTGACCCCGGCAACACCGAGGCGTTGATCATGGCAGGCCACCTGTCCGTATCGCTGCATCGCTATGCACAAAGCCGGCAATACTACCAGCGGGCAATGGCGCTGGATCCACAAAACGAGGACGTTCGCCGCATCCTGGAAAAGATGAGCGATCCGACACCGGGTCAGACCACATCGTCCATGTCCGTCGATGATCTGTACGCAGCCGCTGAAGACCGCATCAAATCCGGCGACCGGGAAGCCGCCATCCCGTTGCTGGAGCAGTTGCTGAACCAGGATGACCGGCATGCGGTGGCCCATAATGATCTCGGCGTCCTGCAGTATGAATGCGGCAACCTGCAGGCTGCTTTGACCCATTACGAAAAAGCGGCCGACCTGCAGCCGGAGAATGAAACCTTCCAGAGAAATCTGGCCGATTTTTACCTGGCTGTCATGGGCGACCACAAAAGGGCAATGGCAACCTATGTTCAGGTGCTGAAACTGAATCCATTGGATGTCGAAGCGATGTTGGCTTGTGCGCAGGTCTGCCTGGTCAATGAACAGAAGGCGGATGCGGTGGACTTTGTCAACACAGTTTTAGAGCTGGAACCTTGGAATGAAAGCGCACAGACCTTTTTGCAGCAGTTGGAAAGCGGTCCGACGCCATGCGGCGCAGATGCCGCGGGTCTGTACGAGGGAGCCAGATCCAAAGCCTCCAATGGGGATTTGCAGGGCGCCATCGATGATTTGACCCGCTATATCAAATTGGCGCCGGAAGATGCCAATGCGCACAACGATCTGGGCGTGCTTTATTTTGAAGCGGGTGAGAAAGAAAAAGCGATCTCGTCATATGAAACGGCTGTTCAGTTGGCGCCATCGGACCATACCTACTGCAAAAATCTGGCGGATATCTACCTTGTCGAGCAAGGGCAGATCGAAGATGCCATGAAATTGTACCTCAAAGTATTAGAGGAAGCGCCACAGGATATCGAATCTCTCATCGCATGCGGTATGATCAGCGCTTCCGTGGGGCAGTCCGAAGATGCCAGACATTTCTACCATAAGGCGCTGGAAATCGAACCATGGAACGAAACCGCCCTGCAGGCGCTGGATGCCGTGCGGAAGGTGGATGGATCGCATTCCAATCAAGGAGTCGGGACAGCGGCCGCAGGCTAAAGGGGCAACGCCGGCCTGACGTGCCGGACTTCAGCCCTGCGAATGGGAACCATATGAAAACCCTGGAATTCCTGAACAAGATCTCCGACAACCAGAAGGAATCGAGCCATATACAAGGGTGGCTGTTTCCCCCTGAAGCCTTTATTCTCTATTCGATGAGCCTGGAGAACAATGACGCTGCCGGGAGGATATTGGAAATCGGCTCTTTTCTGGGAAAAAGCAGCTATTGGCTCGCCAAGGGGGCCAAGGAACGCAACGGCGAAAAAATCATATGTGTCGACACGTTCGAAGGCAGCCTCGAGCATCAGGAAGCGCTTAAAGGTCGAAGTACTTACGATACATTCGAGACGAACCTCCGCAAAGCCGGTGTGTTCGACTGGGTCATGCCGGTTCGGAAGTCATCGGAGGATGCTTTCACATCTTTCCGGGATAGAATCAGCTTGTTGTTTATCGATGGGAGTCACGAGTATCTTGACGTCAAGGCAGATCTGCTGAGCTGGGAGCAATTTCTCATCGATGGCGGTATCGTCGTTCTGCATGACTCTGCAGGGCAATGGGAAGGCCCCACAAGAGTCGCCGACGAGCTGATTATTGGCCGCAAAGATACTTACAGGGACGTTATCCGCATTGAATCGATGACCATCGCCAAAAAGATGGTTTGAGTCCGCCATGCATTCCGTTTGCGGGTTTCGAAATTTAAACCGTCGGAAATGATTGGACCGGAGCGAGAAAAAAACACTTCTGCATAAAGGCCCGCATTGCAGCCCCGTATTCAACATCCACCAAACACCGAATTTGGCGCTTTGCAGCAAGCGTTGATCGAAAGACCGGATCACGCTGAGCTGCTGCAAGCTTATTATGCAAAGTCCGTTGAAGACGGGAAAGTCCGTCAAGCGAGGGAGTTCCTGGACCGGCTGCAGCAATCGCATGCCTGGAACCACTCGATTCGAAGGTTGCGCATCGCACTCAGCCTGCAACTTGCGGACTATCCGTCTGCCATGAACGCCGTAGAAACCTTGTTGGCCTTCTCAACTCCGGACGACGGCATGGTGGATTCTGCATTGGCCATCCGTTCTCACCTCGGTGCAAAGCGCATTGACCGGGATGATGCCGCCAATGCAACGCTCTCTTTGTGCATGATCGTGAAAAACGAACAGGCTTTTCTTGGCGCCTGTCTGAATTCGATTAAGAAGCTCGTGGATGAGATCATCGTGGTGGACACCGGCTCCACTGATCGAAGCCTAGATATCGCAAGGGTTTACGGCGCTCGGGTGTTTCATGAGAAATGGTGCGACGATTTCGCTGCGGTGCGCAACATTTCCCTGGAAAAAGCAAGCGGCGACTGGATCCTCATTCTGGACGCCGACGAAATTATCGCGTCGCAGGATTTTGAAGCCATCCGGCAGCTTGTCCGGTCCGGCAGAAAGAGGCCCTGCGCGTACTCCCTCCGGACCCGCAATTATCTAAACCTGGCCAACGCCATGGAGTGGCAGCCGAACGATGGGAGCTATCCCCATCAGGAGGCCGGCATCGGCTGGTTCCCCACTGACAAGGTGCGGCTGTTCCCCAATCTTGGCAGCATACGATTCGAATATCCAGTGCATGAAATGGTGGATGGAAAAGTCAGGCAGGCGGGCATCGCAATTCAACCATGTCCGGTCCCCATTCACCATTACGGGCATCTGAACGAAGCGCGGAACCGTCGCAAAGCCGAGTCGTATTATGAACTCGGGTACGCCAAGCTGGATCAACTGGGGGACGACAGCGCAGCACTCAGAGAACTGGCGGTACAGGCAGGGCAATTGGGAAAATGGAAGGAAGCCATTGATTTATGGCACCGTTTTCTGAAACTGCGCCCCGGGTATCATGAAGCATATGCAAATATGGCCGGCGCTTATTGGCAATTGGGACAATTCGATCTGGGCATCGACTATTCTCGTAAAGCCATTCAAGCCGATCCGGGCGGTAAAGAGGGACATTATAATCTGGCGGTTTGCCTGATCATGAGCGGAGAGGCGGAAAAAGCGGCTGGCATTTTAGAGAAGCTGCTTCAAAAACACGATCGGTATCTGCCCGCCAGATTTATGATGGCCCTCGTCCGCTGTGTCACCTCGGATATCAAAGCGGGAAGGCAGACGCTTCGTGATCTGGAAAGGGAGATGTCTCCACAGGCGGTTGCTATTGCGGTAGAGGATTTGGTCGAAAAATTGGACCGCAGCGGCCGATCCGAGGATGCGGACGCCTTCAAAGCAGCGGCGGGCATGTCGACATGAGCCTTGATCCGCGCATGTTGCATCCTTCTCCCGTTGTCAAGGTCCGGCAGCAGGGGCCGAACGGATCTCGCGTCGTCCGGATACCTCAGGATGAAGTTTTCCGTATCCGAAGTATCTTCGAAGACCACGACTACCGTATTCCGCCGCAATATCTGCCGAGCGGCCCTTTGAAGGTTGTGGATATCGGTGCCAATGTCGGCCTGTTTGCCCTCTACATGAAGGGGCTTCGCCAGGCGTGCGACATCTTCTGCTTTGAACCGGTTCCCCAGACGATCGAATTGCTGGAGTTGAATACAGTGGACGAACAAGGTATTCATATCTTTCCATATGCGCTTTCCAATTTTGAAGAGACGGCCGAGCTTCATCTTCATCCTGCCAACAGCGGAGAGAATTCATTAAAACCCAATGGCAGCATGCGGGCAGATGCCATACCGGTGCCGGTGAAAGATGCCGGCAACGTGCTGCGCCGGATCGGGTTGAATTATATCGATATCCTCAAAATAGATACGGAGGGGAGCGAGGTCGAGATTTTGAAGAGTCTCCGGCTCTACCTGCCCTATATCGGCATTCTCATGATCGAGTTTCATTCTGAAGAAGACCGCCGCTCCATCGACAGGCAACTCGACACACATCTGCTCTTTGATGCCAATATTTGTGAACCCCGGCTGGGCATCGTAAAATATATTAATGCGCGCCTGATTTGACAGTTTCCCGTCAGGGCCCACAGTTGATGTTATGGTTTTGGTATGATTACCGTTATCTGCCCATGGTATTCCAATGCGGCCTTCGTCGCCTGCCAGATCAATGTCTGGAACGCACTGCCAGGCGTATTGAAAGACAGGACCAAGTTCATCCTCGTCGACGATGGATCGCCCCAGTCATTGCGCCTGCCGCAAATCGATCTGAACCTGACCATTGCCAGGGTCAAGGAAGACATCCCCTGGAATCAACCGGGCGCACGAAATCTCGGCGCCCATATTGCCGATACCGACTATCTGTTCTTTGCGGACATCGATCATGAAATTACGATAGACGCTTTGAAAAAGGCCCACGAAAAGATGAAAGATCCGTTGACCATCTATCGCTTTAAACGTGTCCTCAATGGTCAACCCCTTTATCCCCACCCATGTTCTTTTATCATCAGCAAAAAGGCATTTAACCTGATCGGCGGGTTTGACGAAGATTTTTCAGGACATCGAGGACATGACGACACCATGTTTCGATTGGTTGCCGAGCGGCGCTTGAACGACGATATGATCGACGGCGCATTGATTCTGCATGAAATGGCGCTCACGCGAAACCTGAACCGGGATCATGCGAGAAATAAAAACCTGCTGGAAACCAAAAAACAGCTGCTCGCGAAGGGGGCCTACACAAACGGCAAACGGCTTCGATTCAAATGGGAGATTACTTATCAGGCGCATCGGAAGCAGAACGCTGAAAGCCTCCGATCCAATTATCGAATGGCATAAACGGCAGGGCGCAGGCAATGGGTGAAGACCAACCGGAACCATTGAACCCGATCTTCGAATACGCAGCAAAAGGGCAGTATCATGGGCGGCGCGTGCAGTGGGAGAGCGCTGTCCACTGGTACCATCGCGCCCTTGCGTGTCTTCCCAATCTGTTTGGTTCGGATAAGAAACTGCGTTCATTGCACCTTCCCGAACATGGGGGCGTGGCCTTCAATCCGCAACATGCCGGCCGGCTTTACGCAGCCTTGGGAAACGCCCTGATGGCAATGGGTCTCAGAGAAGACAGCATCCTGGCGTTTCAAGCCGCCATGGCTCTGGATCCTGACAACATCGCCGCTGCGCAGAACCTGGGGATGGGAACCCCTTCGCCGGTTCTTGACGCCGGAGCAGCCATGCCTGCTCGGATGAGAGCAGAGCCAGGTACCGGACGGAATCGGGCTGATGCTGCGCTGAAAGAAGACCTCACCCTGATCATGGCGACCCACTGCACCCAGCGGCTCAAAAAGTTCGCACCTTTGTCGCCGCCTTCCAACAATCTCCTTACCGCCACATACGGATCCCTCTTGAACATGTTTGGCGAAGGCATCGCGGCCTGCCCGAAGATCATCTGCTACGACGCCAATCCAAAAGGGTCTGCATGTGATATCCAATACGGCCGGTCGGTCGAAGCCTTTTCGCGGCGGAACGGGTTCCTCCTGCGCCGATTCCAGGGCGCCGGGCTGTTCAACGTTCTCAATCGAACCATCCGGACCGTCACCACCCCTTACATCTTTTTCGTCGAACACGACTGGATGTTCAAAGACGAGCGCATACAACTGACCAGGATCATCGAGATGATGAGCGATGATCCGAACATCAACACCATCCGGTTCAACAAAAGAGAGAATTGTCTGAATGGTCAGGACTTTTTGATGAGGGTCGATCCGGCAGACAGAGAATACCCATTGTTGCAGACATCGTCGTATTCGAACAACCCCAGCATTATTCGAACCGAAAAACTGAAAAATGAATGGTTGCCGATTTGCGATAAAGCCCTGCGTCTTGTCAAGGATCAACTCGGTGGAAGGGCGTTCGGCATCGAGGAAATACTGTTCCGAAAGTATTGCCAGGATATCCGCACTTATGGATTTATCAAGGCCCACGCCGGTTGGGGGGCATACGTATTCGGCGGCGTGGGTGATCCGCCGAGGATCGTGCATCTTGGAGAATAGATCGCGCCCATCCATAATGGCATCTTGCGGCCCAGACCGGCGTTCTCGCGTTTTGGCCATCATGGCGCAGCCATTCATGTTTTGCGGCAAAGCCCGGCTACGCAAAGCGGTGTCCACAACACTGCGGCCTTGGTCTGAACCTCAATCTGCCATCTACGGATGGATACTGGATAGGAAAGCTTATGCCGTTTCAAAGTTTTAGCGAAGACTTTATGAAATCGATTATTGCGGAATCGCTGAAGACCTCCCCTCCGGGAAGTTGGAACGTTACGCGCCACTACATGTATTCGAAGCTGAACGGAATCCTCGGGACTTACGACGATGCGTCCCAAAATTGCCTTTCCATCTCCCACTCGGCTTTTCTAGCCCGATTAATGGGGTTGAGACAATGCCGGTTGGCAGAGGCCAATTACCCTGAACACGACATGCTGCACCTGGCGTTTGCCGACAACATGTTTGATTTTTGCGTGTCGGACCAGGTTCTGGAACACATTGAAGGCAATCCGTACCAGGCGTTTCAGGAGTCGGTTCGGGTGACCAGACCGGGCGGATTCATCGTGCACACCACATGCTTTATGAACGAAATCCATCACACGCCAAAAGATTTCTGGCGCTTCACTCCGGATGCCCTTCGCCTGATGGCCGAGCATTGCCGGGTCGCCGTCATCGATTGCGACGGTTGGGGCAATAAAGATGTGTGGCGTTTCATGGAGTTGGGCTTCCGCACAGTGCCGGTGCCAAGCGATCCCTCTCACCCCATTTGTCAAATGGCCATGATAAACGATGCGTCCATGCCCATCGTCACCTGGGTCGTCGCACAAAAAAAGCCCGGCGACCGGCAAACCGCCTGAAATGCGCCATCATGGTAGTCAGATATGAAAATTATTGAAAGAAATCCTGGTGTTGTGTTGGACGGTTTCTTGAACCGCATCAAAACCGAAACGTACTCGGAGCTCGATTCCGATCTGCACATGCGTATCATCGATCAAATGCTGCCCGAGTTTGCCAGGTTCATCCCCGACCGACAGGCCCGGTTGCTCGATGTCGGGTGCGGGCAAGGCTATGCGAGTCTGAAATTCAAAGAGCTGGGCTACCGGCGGGTAACCGCCATCACCCTCAATGACGAAGATGTCGCGGCAACATGCAAGCGGGGCATCGACTGCTATAAGATGGATATGACCTTTCTGCAATTTGAAGACAAAATGTTCGATGCGCTTTGGGTTCGACATGCCCTTGAACACAGTCCGTTCCCCTACCTGACGCTGCTGGAGTTCAATCGGGTATTAGAGCGCGGTGGATTCTTATATGTCGAAATGCCGAAACCGGGGACGCCCAGGCGTCTTGAAGACTGGCCCAATCATTACAGTGTATTTGGGGATCGGATGTGGACCTCATTGTTCAGCAGAAGCGGTTTTACGGACAGAGTGAAGACAAGCCTTCAATCCACGCTCCAGCGGGACAATATCAACGGCGGCATTCCTTTTGAGGAGGCATATGCTGTCTATGTGCTGGAAAAAATTCGGGACGATACGATACCGTAAATAATCACTTTTATTGAACCTGCATAGCCTGGGCAAGACGCAAGATTTAAGGGAACCCCACGACGGGGTTCCCTTTTTTTATGCGGACCTGTAATTCAGTGCAAGGCGGCGGTCATCGGACCGGAATCATCCTCGACAGGAGGATAGGGGGGTGGTTTATCTTTCCGGTTGCCCACCGGGTTTTTGCGAGATTCCGTGTTGAAACGGCGTGTTTTTCAACCCGTTGATGCGGTAGTCGATATACCGGTCCTTGTGGATCAGAAAAGAGCCATGCTGGCCGTGATCGTAATCGATGATCTGGTGTTGACTGCAGAGAGGCAGGAAATCATCGAGATGCCAGGTTGAACGATGGGTTTCATACGGGTTCCCATATATGGCATCCTGGGGCCAGCCGTCGCCAAGAGGCACGAATAAACAGACGGCCGTATCGGCATGGCAAAAGCATTTGTCCATGAACGCCTCTGCCTTCGGCTTGTCGAAATGCTCCAGAACATCCCCCATGAGGATCAGGTCATATTGCCCAAGTTGGTCAATGATTTCAAATGCATCGCCGATGTGAATCTCATCGTATAAGGCTTTTTGATGATCCTGGATGTAATCGCCAAAAACCTCGATGCCATCGAGTTTCAGCTGCCATTCGCTTTTGAGATAGCGCTCGCCTAACATCACATCCAACAGATCCCGAGCGATGAAACCCAGCTTGCCGTTTCCCAGACCGACGTCCAGAATGGATTTGGGCCTCAGGGCATCCAAATAGACCACCAGGGAGTAAAGATGTGCATAAGGGCTTGTCGGCATAAAACGTCCTCCATTCCTATGAAGGCCGGGAGCCTCGCCGGACTTCCCGACCATTTCCGATATGTTGCCGGCGGTTCGATTGGCGTCGGTCGATCTCAACGCTCCAGCAGCATCGCCAATCTTTCGGCACACCGCCGCCATGTAAATTGCTGCAGATCCTTTCCCGCTCTGGCGCCGATGCTTTTGAGCGCGCGGCGATGGCGGTAGGCGTATTCCAATTGACCGACCAATTCATCGAGGGACGGATCCTTCCATCTTCCGATGCGGATGCCGTCGTCATCCAAAATGTTGATCGATTTCAAATGGTTCAACAACAGGGCGTTTTCCGCTGTGACGATGTCCCGATGGCCGCTGGCAAAGGTGGCGATCACCGGTTTGGCGCATGCCATGTACTCCATCAACATCAGATTGGTGCCCCCCTCGCAACGATTGGGGAAAACACCGATATCGGTCTGCTTGAAAACCGTCCTCAACTCCCTGTGCGGCACCAGGTCCATGGTAAGCACGCGGTCAGGGTCCAATCCATTGTCAAGATAGGTGCGTCGCATCAGATCGGCCCAAGGGAGATCTTCATGGTAAGAAAAGTCGATGTATGGCGAACTGGTCATCTGGCGAAGCGAGTCCGGCCACATATTGACCCAGCAGTTCAGCAGGTAGATGTCCGGATATCTGTCCTGCAGGATCTTTACGGCCCGCAACAGGATATCCTGGCCTTTGCGCAGTTCGAATTTGCCGCCGGAATAAATGACGAATCGATCGGGGGCGGTTTCGCTGTCGATGGGATAAAAGCGTTTCGGGTCGATTCCCTGAATCAGCAGCTCGCAGTTGTTGATCCCTTTTTCCCGCATGCGGTCACGGCACCAGGAAGACCCTGCCATGATCAGATCGTATTGTTCGGCATTTTCGACGGATTGCCGGGTCAGCTCGTTTTCAAAGAAGGTATACCCGAAATTTCGAATGCCGCGGGCCTTCTTGAACAACGGTTCGAATGTCACGTTGGTGAGCGCCTGAAAGAGCGTGCCGTCGAGGCGTTCATTGCACGCGGATCCATCGGCCTCATTGAGCACATGGATGGGCTGCCGTTTGGACAGCTCCTCTATCAGGTATTTGCTGCATACGCCCCAGCCGTAATTTTCGCCATTCACCAATCCGATGTAGGTTTTTGCGGGATCGGTGCAGGTCATCTCCGGCACAGGCGCCGCGGGTGTCAATCGGGCTGTAAGCGGATCTTCCGGCTGCAATGGCGTCTTGCAGGATGAAAGGTCGCCGGGAGAAAGGCATTGAAGTTTCTCAGCCACCGATGCGATCACCTGGTCCCATGAACCGGGATTCGGTTGACGGAAAATACGCGTCTGGGGGTACCAGGTACACCGTTCTCCATCGCGAGGCCAGCGCCAGTCGGCATTAAACGGCAACAGTGCCCACAAGGGCATTCCCATGGCGCCGGCCAGGTGGGCCGCGGCCGTATCGACACTGATCACCAGATCGAGACCGGCCATGGCGTTGGCCGTATCGTTGAAATTGGCGAGCTGCGGTCCGAGACAGGGAATGGGTGTTGACCGTCGCTGCAGATATTCGATCTGTTCGGGACGCGCATCCTTTTGCAGGCCGATAAAATGCAGGCGCGGGTTTTGAAACCAGGCGTCGCACGCTTCGATGGGCAGATTCCGTTTGGGATTCACCGCGCTGGAGCTCCATACCAGACCGATGTTGAGATGGCCCGGCTTGAGATGGTGTCGCCACGGCCCGATCGAATCGCTGTTGATCTTGATATAGGGGAAATTTTGGGGCACGGCGTTCACGTCTCCCGTCAAAACTCCCGGCAGGCTGAGCAGCGGGATGTGCAGATCGTGACGGGCGGTGGTTGGCCTTTGGGGGTCGAAGGCGACCACCTTGTCAATGCCGGCTTGTCCCTGGAGCAATTCGAGCAAAGGGGTGTGGACTTCCAGCCACACCGTGCCGCCGCGCGACTTGGCCAGCGGCAGGTAGCGCAGGAATTGAAGCACATCGCCCATGCCCTGCTCGCAGTGCACCAGAAGCCGGCGTCCATTGAACGGTTCGCCCTGCCAGCGCGGGGTGCCCAGGCGATGAGGGTAAACATGGGATGCGCCGGATCTTTTAAAACGCCACTCGTAGGCTTTCCATCCCCGCTTGAGTTCACCCGTTGCCAGCAGCAATGCCGCGCGATTGAATTGGGCGTCGGCATAATCCGGATAACGTCTCAAGGCCCTATCGAAGAACCTCATGGCGCGCATGAAATTGCCCATATCGTGGTTTAACTTGCCCAAATTGTTGAGCGCCTGCCGGTGGTGTGGCGCTTTTGACACAATCCTTTCGAAACACGATTGGGCTGCATCATATCGGTCCAGTTCATGAAGCAGATTGCCCAGATGCAACAGGGCTTCGAGGTTGTCCGGATTCAGCCGGATCGCTTTTTCATAGGCACGCATGGCCATGGCGTATTGGCTGTCGGCTTGCAGCGCGTCTCCCATGCTGCGATAGGCACCGTCATTCGTCGGGTTCATCTCGATGGACCGGCCGATATGCGCTACCGCCCGATCGTATCGGCCCGTCTCGAGGTAGGCCAGGCCGAGGGTGTGGTGCGCGTCCGGACTGTCAGGCGCCATTGCCACCACCTCTTCGTAAAGGGGGATGGCCGATCGCACCCGTCCTGCGTCGATGTGCGCCTTGGCCGTATTCAGCAGTCGGCGGACAGAAGAAGGGGCGTCGCTCTTGGCATGATTCAACATAAAGGACCTTCAGGGCTCTACGGAAAAATGTTTCGGCGGCAATCCTTTTTCATGCCGTTCCCACATGCGTTGGTATGCCAGCTCGACATGGCGGGCAAACAGCGCGGTGTCAAACAAAGGCGATGCGGACCGTTGGCGTTGAAGGCGAAGTTTGAGAAGCGTGCGCTTCTGCGGGTCTGTCCCCAATTCAACGGCGATGCGTTCATACGCATCGAGGTCATCGGCTATCAATTCGTCCAGGCCGATGGTGTGCAAAGCACTGGCCGACATGCGGGAAACCCAGTGTCCGCCCATGGTGGTGACCACCGGCACCCCCGCCCAGAGCGCGTTGGATGTGGTCGCACCACCATTGTAGATCACGGTGTCGAGCATCAGGTCGGCCAATTGAAACCTGGCAAGATGCCGGTCCATGGGGGCGAAACCGGTGAAGATCAGGCGCTCCGGCGCCACACGGGCGCTCTGTGCCGCGCGACGCAGGTTTTCACGTGCCAGTGAACTGCTCTCCACCATCCACAGCACGCTTTTGCCGGTTCGCTTCAGGATTCGCATCCAAGCCTGGAAAAGACGGGCGTCGATTTTGTAAGGTTGATTAAAGCTGCAATAGACAAACGCATCGTCCGGCAAATTCCATTGTCGGCGCTGTTGAGGCTCAGGGGAGATGGACAGTTGGTCATCGCTGACCTGGTAGCAGTGGGGGAGATAGACAACCTTTTCGGAAAAAAACCGCTGGTCCGCTTCCGGCACCACAATCTGGTCGGCCAGCACATAATCGATGAAATCCGCTCCGGTGGTGCTCAGGAAACCCAGGTAGCTGACTTGAACCGGCGCCGGGCGCAGGGCGGCGATCTCCAACCGGTTGTCCTTGGAGTGCCCGGACAAATCGACGAGGATATGAATGCCGTCTTTTTGGATCTGCGCTGCAATGGATCGGTTCGACCGGTCGTGAACATCATGAAACCGGTCACAGGCGCCGGCCAGCTTCCGGCGATAGGGAGATCCGTCATCATGGTTGCAGGCATAACCGAATATTTCAAATTGCTTACGATTGTGTTTATCAAGCAGACCTTTAATTTGGTAGGCCACGGCGTGATCTTTGAAATCACCGGAGATGTACCCCAGTCGGAGGCGTTGAGGTGAATTTACCTCCATTTTAGGATCCCCAAGCGGAGGGTGTTGCCGAATCGACTGAGCGATGTGCCGGCTCCAACTGCGTGCGACCTCGGAATTCACCTGGATATCCGAGCTGCGGCGGATGTTGGTCAGGGGCGGTTCGGTGGTTCGGACGGCATGGGCCAATTGGGACCGCGTGATGGCATCCAGCTGCCGGGCGGTCTTTTCAGCCAGCGGCCAGTCGCAGACATGCTGGGCCAGGCGGAACAGCAGCGGATAGGCGTTCGCATAATCGGCATTGATCTCGATCGCCCGGCGGGCATGATCGATGGCGCTCATGTCATCACCGGCCAGGTGATGGGCGAACGCAAGGTTGTAGTGGGCGGCATCCCAATCCGGCTCGAGCGCAATCGCTCTGCCGTACGCGGATATCGCGATGTGGAGCTCCGACTGTTTAAGGGCCGCATTGGCGGCTGAGAACCAATGTTCGGCACTTTCGGTCGATTGGGGTAATGCCTCCCCGCCGTTTTGCACCATTGATCGATAGGTGGCTTCAAGCTGCGCAATAAACGTCCTGTCGTCATACAACAGGCGCCGCCGCTCGTTGAAGCGTTCGGTAACGGAGGTGAAAAATTCCGTATCGTTTGCCAGACGCGATGCAATCGCGGCATAGGTGTCCATGTCGGAGGCGATGGTCTCATTGATCCCCATCCGTTTGAGCATCGCATAAGCATGCCGGCCCCGCATAAATCGGCCGGGACATGTCACCACCGGCAGCCCGGCGCTGATGGCTTCCAGGGTGGTCTTTCCACCAGACCACTCAGGGGTATCGAGGAACACGTCGGCCGCCATATTGAGGGACATGAATTCGTCGGCGTTCAACCGGGGCATGAAGCGGCAGTAGGCGTCGAAATTGAGGCGACGGCGTTCGAACGCCAGACGAAGCCTTGATTTCAGAAGCCGTGTCGCATGCGGGTTGCGGTGGGAAATAAAGACGAAACAGGCGTTCGGCGCCCTTTGGGCAATCAGGGGAAACAGATCGTCATGCTGGGGCAGATATTTAAAGATGGACTGGGAGGACAGAAAGATGAATCGATCTTCCGGGATACCCAAAGCTTGCCGGCTCCGCGGATGCTCAGGAAGACGGGGCGCGTGGTAGCAGAGCGAAAGATTGGGAAGTCGAACCAGCCGTTCGCTATAATGTCGCTCGGCATTTTCCGGCTCCATTAATTCGCTGCTGAGGAAATAGTCGATGGTGGGTAGCCCGGTGGTGATCGGATGGCCCCAGCCGACGCATTGCGCAGGCGCCAGGTGGAGGGCGGCCAGCAACATGGTCTGCACATCCATGCCGATTTCATTGTAAACCAAAATGTGCAGCTTGTCGGATGCAATCCGGCCGGCTGCCGCTTCGAGGTCGCCGGCCAGGTGACGGAAACGGTGGCTGTGTTGAATAAGATGCTGTGTAAGATCGTCGGTTTTAGCGCCCAGATGGTAGCAATAAACTTCGAACGCGTCCGGGTCGTGGTTTTCCACCCACCCTGAGAGGAAAGTGCCGACAGTGTGGCGGTTCATGAATGCCGAAATGTAGCCAACCCTGATCTTTTCTCCGGGACGGGGAGAAGGGAGGGCCGGTCGAACAGACCATCGAGGATATCGCAACGACATGATCCTGTGGACCCACTGGCCATATTTTTTCTGCAATTCAAGGTCGTTATAGCCTTGGTAAGGCAGGTAAAAATTGGTGGTGGACCCAATGCCCGCGCAGGCAAAATCGACCTGGTCCCGGGATTCCAATGGAACGCTCCGGATCAATTCGTCCAGGTTTCGCCTGAACCGCGCTCTGAACTGCGCTATTTCTTCGGTGTCGGCATAAAGCATGGGCAAGCAAAGCTTATGGAGCCAAAGGGCCGGCGCAAATCCCGGATTACATTCCGATGCCTTCCGGAATGCCGAAATGCAGCGCTGGTAAGCCCCCATCTGTTGCAGCACGATTCCCATGTTGTAATGGGCCTCGGCAAAACCGGGGTTGGCGGATACGGCTTTCTCCAAAAGGGCAAGCGCTTCTTCAAAACGCTTCTCTCCGAACCGGATCATGCCCAGGGCGGAATAGCTGTCCGCGAGGCCGGCATCGATGCGGATGGCCCGCTCAAGGTGTGCAGCCGCCTGATCAATGCATTGCCGGCTTAAATACAGGACGGCCAGGTTATGATGGGCGGCGGCCAGGCCGGGATCGGCCTCAATGGCCTTTTTGTAAAACTCGGCGGCTTTTTCGGGCATCCTGCAGTCGTCAAGCCAGTTGGCCAGTTTGAACAAGCCCTCGGCTGTCAAATCGTTTTCCAGACCATCGAAAGCGGTCGGGAACTCCGGTGACATCCTTTTGGAATTTTCAGGGCTAAACGGGGTCATGACGGTTTACACTCCTTCGGAGGCAAAGACCCCGGCTGTTGGCTTTGGACGCCGCGCCAGAATCGTATCAATGCCGTCTCTTCCGACGACAGGGTCAGACCCGCGACGGTCTTGATGCCATTGGATAAGATCCGGTTCCAATGCCGCATCTTCCCGGAAACCATTTCAGAGAGCAGGGGGTCCATTGTCCTTGCCAGGGTGATATAATCACCGATAGGCGCCAGGAGACAATTCTGATCGTGACCTTCACCCCGCAAGGGGGAAACCTGGCCCATGGAAGCGTAGCTTGCCACCAGCGTGCCCGATGCCATGGCTTCCAGGCAACTGGTGGGATACCCCTCAGCCATGGACAAATTGAGAAAAACCGCTGCCTTCCGGATCTGGGCAGCATATTCAGCTTCACTTAAACTGTGAAGTCCAATCCATTTAAAATTATTGATAAATGCAGCATTACGACTGCCAAGCATACGCATTAGGCTTGCGGCATCGCCGGCTTTGCGGGCAATGTACACCACATGCGGAAGCTTGGCGTCGGCCTCCACATAATAGAGCCGGTTGTCGACGCTGGATGCCAGAACATGGGTCGGCAGATCCATGGCCCAGGAGATCATCCCGGCGATGGAGGGGGATACGCTCAAGACCCGTTCGATATTGAAGGACCTCCAGTCCGTACCCGGTTGAAGATCCCTGTAAACGTAGTCCCAGTTCAAAGCGATGGCAAAACGTCTTATCGGCAGATCCTTGAGCGCTTCCATGACGGTGGGGCAGCCCTCCGGAATGACGACGATATCTCCGGTGTTAAAACGTATCCGGTCCAGGTGCCGTAGTGGCACTTCCGGCATATCGGCGCGTCGGAAGCCATGCTGCAGATGCAGAATATGGGCTTTGAAACCGTTCTTCGTCAGCAACGCCACATGCCGGTAGAGGCGACGTACACCGGCCGATTTGACCTGCGTATCCGGGCAGAGATAGAATATTCCGGCGCCTTTGCCGGCACCTTCCGGAAGAGTGGGGTGTCCCGCAGCACTTGGTGTTGTATTCGGGTTGACCGTCGTCTCACCGTGGTTCACGGAACGTTGACAAGCGGATTGCGTCATCTTTCAACCTCCTGGATCCGGATGGTTTTGGCGGGTGATTGCGTTTCCGTCGAGGATGCCGCACGACTGTTCATATCGCCGATTTCGTCCCGGGCCACGGACGCCCAGAAATCGATCAGCGCGGAAGCCTCACCATCCATCGTATATTTCAGCGCGGTTCTCCTGGCCCGATCGAGCACCGGATGCCAGCGATGCCCTTCACCGGCCAGAAGGTCGTCCAGAACCGGGGCCAGTTTGTGGGCCAATGAAACATAGTCGCCATTGGGGGCAAGAATGGCGGTCGGTTTTTCTCCGGGTGGCGAGAGTATCTCTTTGCCGCCGACCGCATCATACCCCGCCACCAAGGCACCGGACGCCATTGCCTCCAGGCAGGCGGTCGGAAAACCTTCCGCAAGGGAGGTGGAGAGGAAAATTGATGAACGGCGGATTTGCTCCGCGTATGCTTCCTGGGACAGGCCATCTAGACCCACCCATTTGAATTCATACAAATAATCTGGATTACGGGAAGCCAGCAGGGCCTGTGTTCGTGCAGTCTGTTCTGCTTTTCGATGGATGTAGCTGATCTGCATTTGTTTGATCGAAGGATCGTAATAAAAAAGATTGTGATCGATACCGGAAGGCAAAAGATGAACCGGCAGTCCCATGGACCAGTGAATCATGTCAGCGATCGCCGGCGAGACCGCCAGCACCCGCTCGATTCCGAAATTGCGCCAGTCCAATCCGTCGGGCAGGGTGCTGAACACATAGGTCCAACTCAGCGCGATGGCAAAGCGGCGTCCCGGATGATCTTTCAGCAGGTGCATGATCCGGGGGATCCCTTCGGGAAGCACGAAAATCGCATTGGGATCACCATCGATCCGGTTTAAGTCGGTGGACGGTACCCGGTCCATGCCCGGATGGCTGAAACCCGGCTTTTCGTGAAGAAGGAATGCCGGAAATCCGGCCTCGTGCAAAATGGCGACATGCCGGTACAGCCTCCGGATGCCGGCCGATGCGCATTGAATGTCCGGGCAAAAATAGTAGATGGAATGCGGGGTATTGCCTTGAGCCTGTCGGCCCCGGGTCGGGAAAGGCGGATCAATGGCGGTTTTTTCCGGCCGCATGCCCCTTCGGGCAGGAGATTCATCCGGGGTTTCCAAGTCGCAATTTTCGGGACTTTCACCGTTATTCCTCTTAAAAGCAGATGGTTCTGCCTGGGATAACAGGGCGCCTGTCTGGGCATAGGCGCTCGCTTCATGGTAAATGGCAAATTGTGTGCGCGCGAGAAGGTAGAGGTCGACCAGCGACTGGTGAACGGCGTCCGGGCAGGTGTCCACATTGCCCAGCGCCCAGGGCAAGTCCGGATCTTTCTTTTGCTTCCACGCCGGCTTGGAACGGACGGCTACGGCTTGAGGGAAATCGGTTTTCAACTTTTGCTCGTGGCCCTGTTCGTCGGAACACACCAGAAAGCGCTGATCTGGGTTAAGCGTGAGGGCCTTTTGTATCAAGCGCGCGTATACATCCGGCGGGACGCCAAAATCACCACCGCGCGCATGCACGCCCATGATGCTTTTGCCGATGGCCATGCGCGTCTCAGCTTCCTGAATGCGTTCTTGAAGATCAGGAACCGGCGTCAGATGAAAAAGCAGATTATCGCGATCATCCATCAGTCCTTCGATCTGACATTTCGGTGCGTAGACAATGACATGATCCTCCGGGTCATCCATTGAGATATCGCTCGCATTGAATATCCCCCATTTCTGGACGGCCTTTCTCAATGTTTTGCCGCCGCTGATCAGAGCTTGGTCGGCGACGTCTTTGATATGGGCATATATTTTACAGGCAGACAGACCCAGAAGTTCCTTTTCCGGGATCAAGGGGATCGAATTGGTAAACAGGGATGAAAATGAACAGCGGCACAGCGGGTCGTTTTCCAGCCAGACCAGCGAGAATCGCCGGCCGGTTCGGCGTGCCAGTCGGTGGGTCCAGGCGATGTTTTTTAAACGCGTGCCGATGCTGCCGGCGCAGTAGCAAACCATGGTTCTTTCCACCGGCTTTCGACAGATCAGATAAGGGGCTTCGGTGATGGGCGCATGCCCTTCCTTGGTGACCTCTCCGTAGCGGCTGAGTTTTTCTATCCACCACGCTTCCGGTTTGACCGTCATGTGCAGGGGCATTCCATCCGCCTCACACGGCTGGTACGAAATGGACAGCACGAAACCTTTGCTCGCCACTCGATTGAATTCCTGTAAAATTTTATCGATGTCGTGTTCCAGGCAGTGTTCCAGGCAGTCGAATGAGGTGATCCATTCAACAGCGCCGTCCGGCAGGGGCAATGCTTTGGCTTCACCGTCCAGATAGGTGATCTCAGGATTGTCGATGACATTGCCGGTGGCTACGGAGGCAATGTCCAAACCGTATACCCGGGGAACAAAAAGGGCGGCGGCATCGCAGAAATTGCCATAGCCGCAACCGACATCCAAAAGGGAGGCTATCTTCCATTCCTTAAGGGGCTCGAGCATGTTCTCCCCCCAGCATATGCGTCCGTACCCACCGCCCATGCGGCCGGGAAGAATCTCGGTTGGGGCTGCTCCCGCTTCGAGAGGGCTGTACAGCTTCAGGTATTTCTCTTTTTCATCCATTTGCGTCTCGTGTCTCTATAGCTGGGATGTCAACATGTTCCGGCCCTAGTCCATCCTCGAACCGTTTCCATATGATCTCGAATCCCGTTTCCAGCCGGCGGACAAACCCCTTGTGATCGAACAAGGGGCAATCGGCGATATTGTTGCGCAATCGGGTTTGGATACCCTCGAGTTTATCCGCATTCAGCGCCAGCTCCGTGGCAGCGTCCTCGTATGCCGCCATCGACGGAAGCACCAGGTCCGGCATATGCGTCGCGATGAGTTGACTGGCGGACATTCGCGATACCCAGTGACGTCCCATGACCGAGAGCACCGGCACACCGCAGCCCAGGGCGTTGGCCGTGGTGGCGCCGCCATTGTAGCGAATGGTGTCCAGCGCCAGATCCGCCAGTGGAATGCGCTTGAGGTGGTCTTCCAGAGGGATCTTATCCGCAAAAATCAACCGGTCCGGGTTGATGCCAAGCATCCGGGCGCGTGATCGCATGTTTTGCCGGGCCGTTTGATGGCCGCCGCTGAGCCAGAGAACCGAATCGGGTACGCGCATCAGGATGCGCATCCAGGCATCGAAGAGCTGCCGATCGATCTTGTAAACCGTATTGAAGCAGCAAAATACAAAACCGTCGGCCGGCAGCCCCCAGTCCGCTCTACGGGAAGCGGGTTCTCCTGAAATCAGTTCCGTGTGACTGAACTGGTAGCAATGGGGCATGCGGAGCAGTTTTTCATCGAAATAGGGTTCGTGCTCCTTGGGAACCACTTTTGCGTCGGCGACCAGGTAATCGATGAACGGTGCGCCCGTTGTCGACAAGAACCCAAGATAGCTGACTTGAATCGGCGCCGGCCGAAGCGCGAGGATCTCCATTCGGTTATGGTGGCTATGGCCCATCAGGTCCACCAATATATCGATTTTACAATCGTGGATGACCCGGAAGGCCTCCGACAATCCCAATGCGCCGATATCGAAAAATTCATCGCATCCGGCTTCAATTTTACGTCGAAAATGGCTGTCGTCATCGGGTCCCAATGAAAAAGCGACTGTTCTGAAGCGGTCGCGGTCATGCATACCAAAGAGCGGGAAAATCTGGTGCGCCACTGGGTGATTGCGAAAGTCATATGAAAGGTAACCAATGGTGAGCTTCGCGGGACGCGGCCGTACAGTACAGGATGCCGGCGGTATGCCGGAACGTCGTGCCTTGTCCTGAAGGTGATGACTCCAGGCGCGGGCGACCGCCTGGTTGACGGCGACATCGTCGCAGCGCCGGATATTTTGCATGGGGTCTTCATCCGGCCGCCTGCCTTCGTCCAAGGCACCCCGGGTAGCCTGGTGCAACATGGGATGATACAGCTCCAACTGATCCCATTGGCACGTGTATTCCAGACCGGTCACCAAATGGGCAACGGCCATGGACCGGACGGGGTCCTTGTCGATCACGCCCTGCAACAGCCGGATCGATTCCGGCAGCTTACCTGCCGCGCGTAAGGCGATGCTCTCGTAAATTTCGAATGCCAGCGCGGAGGGGGCCAGGGCGGCTGCCTTGCCGTAGCATTGGGCTGCTTCGTCGTAATTTCCCATGCGGATATGGGCCGCGCCCAAATTCCCATGCCATCGCGCCTGGTCGCCAGAGCCTGCAATCGCCTTCTCATAGGCATCGGCCGCTTCGGCATACCTTTGCTGTGCCAGGCGGGTCATGCCCAGATTGGCCAGCGCTGCTTCGTGATCCGGAACCCGGGAAAGGATTTCGGTAAAGCACGCCGCCGCCTGATTGAACTGGTTTTGAAAGTATAGCGCCAGTCCCAAATTGGAGCGGGCGTCATGGAAATCGGGCGCCATTTTCAATGCTTTTCGCAAACAGGATTCCGCCTGGCTGAATCGGTGAAGGGCATTGAGGGCAACCCCCAGGTTGCCGAAATGAACGGCCTGGTCCGGTTCAAGGTCAATGGCCTGTTTCAGATATCGGACGGCCTCAGACGGGCACTGTTGATCCATGGCCAGCACCCCCAACATGTGCCAGGCTTGCCCACAGTTCTCTTCCCTGGCCAGCATCGAACGGCACAAACCTTCCGCTGCCTTGAATTGCCCCTGGTTGCGCAAGCGCCATGCCCGGTCCAAGGATACGGATCCGGCGCGACTGCCATGTGGGCAAATCCTTTCATGGTTATGTCGTGTCAAGTGCATGTCGGGGGTATCGAATTCCTCAATATCTCGCGTCAACGATTTCGGGCCAGTCCTGATACCCGATAAGGTGCAGCAAAAAACATACCAGCAAATAAATTTTTAACATGTTGAAAAAATACGAATAATTATTTAAAGCGCGCGCGGTTTTATGGCGAATGGCTGATTCTGTCAGCATTTTGACTCTCCGGCGAGGAGCGGCTGACGGATAGGGGCAGGAATGAAGAATCGAGTTTCGCCATGGTGGCGGTTCAGGAACCACCACCTGAATTGGGCCAGCCGGAAGGTTGGTTCATAAGATGGTCATCGCTGGGTGAGCGGTATTGATAAATTGCAGAGCGATAGAAGGATTCCAGGGCGGCAGCCACACTTTGATCCCGGTATAATTTGTGGCGGTTCAGGGCGATGTGTCTTTTGACGTGCGTGAAGAATTCCGGATCCGCGGCCAGTCGTGCGGCGATATCACAATATTGCCGCTTGTCGCCTGCAATGGTTTCGTTCATTCCCATCATTTTCAGCATGGCATAGGCATGCCGGCCGCGCATGAATCGGCCGGGCAGGGTGACGACAGGAATGCCGCTGCTGAGTCCCTCCAGGGTCGTTTTACCGCCCGACCACTCCAATGAATCCAGCAGCACATCGGCCGCCATGTTCAAACTCAGGAAATCACTGAAGTTTAACCGCTTGCTGAAATGGCAATAACGATCCGAATTCATACCGAAAGCTGCAAATGCCCGCTCCAGGCGCGCTTTGAATTTACCGGTGGCCGACTGACTCTCATTGCCGAGGAAAACAAAGCACGCAAGGGGAACCTTTTTGGCGATCATGGGATAGATATCATCATGCTGGGGAAGATATTTGAAAATCGACTGGGTTGAAAGGTAGATAAACCGGTCTTCGGGCAATTCCAGATCACGCCGGGACTTCGGGGCTGATGGCAGTCGTGGCGGCGTGTAGCACAGTGCCAGATTGGGCAGTCGGACAAGGGTTTCCGAATAGTGGTCCCGGGCATCTGCCGGCTCCATCAGATCGCTGCTTAAATAGTAGTCTACGGTGGGAAGTCCGGTGGTCACCGGATGACCCCACCCCTTGCACTGGATCGGCGCCAGACGCATGGCCGCAAGCTGGAGCGTGATGGGCGCCATGCCGATGTCGGAGAAGACCAGCAGGTGGAGGCCGTCCTGATGGATCCGGCGCGCCGCCGATTGCATATCGCCGGCACAATAGTGGAAATGGCAACAGCGGCCTTGAATGGTACGGGTTAAATGATCCACCTTGCGCCCCACATGGTAGCCGTGTATTTCGAACTTGTCCCGATCATGGTGTTCCAGCCAACCCGACAAAAAGGTTCCGATGGTATGGTCATACATGAATGTGGAGACATATCCGATTCGAATTCTTGTACCGCGATCCAGGGGCGGCATCCGGAGGGGGCGTGTCCAATGGGGATAGTTGGCCTGCATCACCTTGCAGACGAATTGGCCGTACCTGCGTTGCAGGTTCAAATCATTGCGGCATTGGTACTGGAGATAGAAATTGGTGGTGGTCTCGACGCCCTTCAATGCATGGATTCGGTGTTCATCCGTTTCCAACGGGGTTGATGCGATGAGACGGTCGAGGCCGTGGCGGAAACGGGTCCGGTGCGCCTCTATTTCCTCCGGGGATCCATAGATCATGGGCAGGCAGAGGTGGTGCAGCCATTTCGCAGGAGCGAACGAAGGATCGGCGGTCACGGCCCTGGCGTACAGATCCGCTCCAAGCGCGAACTCTCCCGTTTTTTGGAGCACAACCCCCTTGTTGTAGAGCGCCTGGGGCAGATCCGGATCGATGGACAACGCCTGGTCCAGGCAGACCAGGGCCTCGTCGAAGCGGTTGCGTTCCCTGAAAAGCATTCCCATGGTGCATAAGGCTTCCGCGGAATCCGGCCTGGCCTTCACTGCGACCTGGATCGCCGCCATGGCTTTTTGGTCGTCGCCGGTACGCCGGTGAAGGAGACTCAGGCGATAGGCCGAGTGAAAATAATCGGGTTTGCGTTGAAGGACAGCCTCATAGGCGGCGACGGCCTGCGGCAGGTTGTTCTGCGCCTCAAAGGCCTGTCCGAGGTTATGGTAAGCTTCGATCCAGTCGGGCAGATAAACCAGGGCATTTTTATAGCAATGGACGGCGCGTTCAAATTCACCCAGAAAGTAGTGCGCGATACCGCAATTGTAATACGCCAGAGCATCTCCTGGATCCCGGTCCAGCACCATTTGGAAAATTCGGGCGGCCTCCCTGTGCAGACCCTGGGACAACAGGGATGCTCCCGTCTCGATATTGATCTCGTGTGGCGCTCTTGAATTCGCCACCGGCGTAATTTGTGTCATATGACCTTTTGAACTCTCTGGCCTGCAGACGCTTGCGATAACAGGAAACGGTTCGGACCGCGCAATCGTTCGAATCCCGGCAAAACAACCTGATTTGTTAGCTGCAATATCAGGGCCATGGTGCCGGATATGCGGGTATTTCACCCTTTGCTGCAGGTGATGCAGCCTTCGGCATCCCATTTATGAGTATGAAGGGACGATATTTGCGGTTTAAGCGATCGCGGCAGGGGTTGCGATCAGGACTTCGACGGTGATTTGACACAGGGCAACGCCAAATCTATGGCGTTAAACACCCGATGCGGCAGGTCGGCAACGACTTAAGCGCTGCCGGACCAGAGCATCACCGGCAGCGCCGCTGTTACCGTCATTCCTGCGAGGTCAGCCAGCGGACCCTCTCAGACCGGCCGCTAGGTTCTGG
>JBNLAV010000109.1:0-4500 GCA_050302315.1 Desulfobacteraceae bacterium | reverse complement strand
GAAGGCGACAGCGCCCGCATCCGGGTGCACAACGCCATGGCGGCAGACACCTCCATCCACTGGCACGGCGTGTTGGTGCCGCCCGGCATGGACGGGGTGCCCAATATCAGTTTTGCCCCCATCAAACCGGGCGACTCATTTACCTACGAATTTCCCATCCGCCAAAGCGGCACCTACTGGTACCACTCCCATAGCAGCCTGCAGGAACAAAGCGGAGTGTACGGTGCCATCGTCATTGACCCGCAAATAGAGAACCACAAAGCTGACCGTGATTATGTGGTGCTGCTTTCCGACTGGACCGATGAGGATCCCCACAGCGTCAACCGCACCCTCAGGCGCGGCAGTGATTGGTACGCCCTGCAAAAAGGCAGCGCCCAGAGCATCCTGGGCGCAGCACGCCTTGGCATGCTGGGCCACTATTACAAGCGGGAACTTCAGCGCATGCCGCCCATGGACATTGCCGATGTGGCCTACGACCGCTTTCTGGCCAACGGGAAATCCGATCAGCGTCTGATGGCCGATCCCCGGCAGACGGTCCGGTTGCGCATCATCGACGGATCGGCCACCACCTATTTTTACCTCCAGTTTGCCGGCGGACCCATGACCATTGTCTCCGCCGATGGCCAGCAGGTTGAACCGGTCCAGCAGAACCGCTTTCTGATCGCAGTGGCCGAGACCTACGATATTATCGTTCAGGTGCCGGCGGCAGGCGCATATGAATTGCGCGCCACGGCCCACGACGGATCCGGTTTCACGTCGGTCTGGATCGGTTCCGGCCAGCCCCATCCCGCCCCGGAGGTTCCCAAACCGAACTTGTATCAATCCATGGGGAATCTGAGCCTGTCACAAATATTTGCCTTCACCCCGGAAGGTGCCATGGGCATGTCCGATGATGCGGTACGCGCCGGCCGGTTCGACCGGCCTGGCATGATGCCCATGGGCTCGATGGACATGGGTGAAATGGCGCCCATGCCCCATGGCGCCGCCATGGCCGAAATGCCCATGGATGACAAGGAACATTCTGCCGGCGGTCACGCCGCATCTCAGGAACATCAGATGCCGATGAACCAAGGTTCCGCTTCCGAGATCCAGGCCATACCACCTATGGCCGATTCGATGCCCGGAAGCCAAAGCGCCGCATCATCCATTAAAAACTACGGCAACGACTTCGGGTTACTCACAGCGGATGTGTCGGCTGCCGCAACCCTTGCTGTGGACGGCAGGGATGATCAAAGACCTTTGGCGCCCTATGCCAAACTGCGGTCCGTCAAAACGACCGCCCTTGCCAAGGACAAGCCTGTACGCGAGATACGCCTGACCCTGGACGGCGACATGCAGCGCTACGTCTGGTCTATCAACAACCGGACGCTGTCCGAAAGCGATACAATCCGCATCCGCTCAGGCGAAGCGGTGCGCTTTATCATGGTCAATCGCACCATGATGCACCATCCCATGCACCTGCACGGGCATTTTTTCCGCGTGATCAACGGCCAGAACGACCATGCGCCATTGAAACACACCGTCGATGTGGCCCCCATGTCCACCACGGTCATCGAGTTTGATGCCAACGAAGTCGGAGACTGGTTCTTCCACTGCCACTTGCTCTACCATATGAAAAGCGGCATGGCCCGCGTCGTCCATTACGAAGATTTTGCCATTGACCAGGAGTTGCAGGCCTTGCGGCCTGACCTTCTAAAAGATCCATGGTATTTCTGGGGGCAGGCCGACATCCTGAGCAACATGACGCAAGGCGCACTGACGCTTTCCAATACCCGCAATGCGCTGAAAGCGGAGTGGGAGGCCGGCTGGCAGAAGGTCGAAGACACCCAATGGGAAGGGCTCATCACCTGGAATCGTTATTTTCAGCGCTTTTTCAGTGCATTTGCCGGTGTGGATCATCTGGATGAGGGCAACGGCGACGAGGATACCCGCGGCGTGCTCGGATTTATCTACCTGTTGCCGCTCAATTTGGAATCCAGGGTTTGGGTCGATACCGACGGCGGAGCCAGGGTCAATTTGGGAAAAGAATTTGAATTAACACCGCGGATCACCCTGATGGGAGAAGCCCAATATGATACCCACGATGGGTGGGAAGGCAGCGCCGGGCTGTCCTATATGATCCGAAAAAAGATATCCATGGTCGGACGCTGGCACTCCGAGTATGGCGTCGGCGCCGGTGTACAGATTCGGTTTTAAGCGAGGAAGCACCCGTGCAAGCTCGACTCGACCCATGATCAACACGAATTCGTTAAAGCAATTTCAAATAATACTTTTTACTGATCGAATACTTGCGGATATAGAAGGATGAATCATGGCAGTGTTTATTCTATTGCTCTCTTTTTCTGATTCCAAAGAATAAAGCTCGATTGGTTCTGAATACCCCTTAACTCTTACGGGCTGCAGCTTGGTTACATTGAATCCTCCACCCAAGGCTGACTGGGTTTGGGCTGTAAGGAGGATGTCCGTACCGAAAGTCTTGTTGACTTCCTGAACGCGAGAAGCCAGGTTAACCGTTGTTCCCACCATGGCGTAGGAGAGTCGATCCGGACTGCCGATGTTGCCGGCCAGTACAGGTCCGGTGTGGATGCCGATGCCATGTTGAAGGGGCGGCACCCCCTCAATATCCAATGCCTTATTGAGGTCTGCAAGCCGTTTCCGCATCTCCACAGCCGCACTCAAAGCCATTTGGGCATGCCGCTCCGTGGAAATGGGTGCACCAAAAACCGCCTCGATTTCATCGCCCACAAATTGTAATGCCAACCCTTCATTGTTGCGAATGGCTTCGGTCATCTCGCTGAAGTAACGGTTGAGCAGTCGAACGACGATTCGAGGATCTTCGTTTTCCACGAGGCCGGTAAAGTTACGAAGATCCGCAAACAGCACAGTGACCTGTTTGAGCTCTCCATCCAATGGGATTCGACCGCTGAGGATTTCATCCCTTACTTCACGGGGAACGTAGCGACCGAATGCCTCATTGATTACATCCCTCTCCTTGCGCCGACGTTCCTGGCGGTCGACCATCCAGCCCAGAAAAAGGCCTACCGTAATAAACACCGTTACCTGGAATCCAACCGCCGCCATCACCTAGGAAAGCAATCCGGACACGGCAAACTGCAACGTATAAGCCATGCTGACCCCCATGGCGGTGATCAGTCCACCTATCGCACCGAACCAGAAGCCTGCAATAAGAATAGGAAAAAAGTAAAGCTCCCTGTGAAGCAAATGCGTTCCAACCCAGCCCGGAAGGGGGAAAAAGTGTAGCATGGATATACCGACGACAGATATGCCGATAATCATTTTACCAGAATAGTTTTGCTGCCAAGTCATTTCCGACGGCCTTTTGCAGGTCGGAGCAGCATTGGCTGCTCCGACCTCGTTTTCTATGCTTTATGGTTGTACCAGAATTTGACCACCCGTTTCTGGCCGTCAGCCATTTTGACAAGACAAATCACACCGTATTTTCCGGCTGCATCGAAGCTGAAATTAGCCGCCAGAATACCACTGTAATTTTGCAAGGTGTTTTCCTGTTCGCTGCCGTTGGGGTTGATGATTTTAATCTTGCCGACAGCCTCTTTGATTTCGGTCTGGGCCTTTTCATCGAAAAGTTTAACCATGACATGATGGGTCGCCCCTTGATCATCCTTCATATTCATGCTGGCCAGGCTCATGATTTGGAATTCCGAGCGTACACCATCTACGACGTCCTGGTGCTTGAACCCCATAGCCTCCTTACCGGTATCGGCCGATGTCGATGCATGGCCGGCGCCTCCATGGCCGGAAGCGGCCAGGGCCGGCATACCGGATAACAGCAAGGTTGCGATTCCAATGGTCAATAAGGTTGCGATCGATTTCATGGGTGACAATCCTCTCATTTTAGATTCAGTAGTTTTGGGATGGAAACCCGCCCAGACATCCGGACGGGTTTCGCCTATAATTCAGTTTACAGTTCTTCATCCCGCAGATCGGATTAAGACCTGCGGGCAGGTACAGATATCTTTTCAGTTAAGATTGCCGGCATCTTGCTCGACAATTGAACGTTCAACGGAAGAATTGGCCGCCCCGGTTGCTTCCTTTGGCAGCCGCCAGCCCTTCCAAAGTCCATAAATGGCCGGCACCACCACCAGGGTCAGAATGGTGGCGCTGACCATGCCGCCCACCATGGGGGCCGCTATGCGCTTCATCACCTCCGAACCTGTCCCTTGGCTCCACATGATGGGCATCAGGCCGGCCATGATGGCCACCACAGTCATCATCTTGGGTCGCACCCGCAATGCAGCGCCCTCTTCAATGGCCTCATTGAGATGCTGTCGGTTGAATGCCCGGCCGTATCGCGCCTTGAACTTTTCATAGGCCAGGTCCAGGTAAATGAGCATCACCACCCCTGTTTCGGCGGCCACGCCGGCCAGGGCGATAAAGCCCACCCCCACGGCCACGCTCATGTTGTAGCCCAGCAGGTACATAAGCCACAGACCGCCGGTAAGGGAAAAAGGCACGCTCAGC
>JBNLAV010000108.1:0-2440 GCA_050302315.1 Desulfobacteraceae bacterium | reverse complement strand
GCGCGGGCGTTGAAGCGCTCCCGGCTGGCCCTCAGGTTTTCTTTGCCCTGTTGGACCGCTTGGGCCGCCGTGGGTATGTTGTTGTCGGCCAGTTCGAGTTTCAACAGCGCGTTTTTGACTTCCAGACGGATGTTGTCTTCCAGGGCGGTTTTCAGATGTTGCAGTTCATCCCGTTTGCTGCTGTTTTCAGATACGGCATAGCGGGTTTTGCCCCACTCCCAGATGGTCCAGGACAATATTGCCGCAACTTCCCACCGGTCGGGTTCGTGAAACCGGCTTCCAGTGACATTGAATGTGTCGCCTTCCTTGATGTAGCGGTATTGCAGGCCGATATCGGGATATCGTCTGCTGCGCGCCACGACGATTTGCTGCTCGATCTGGCGCAGGGCGAGCTGAATCGATTCGATCTCCGGCCTCTGTTTCAGGGCTTGGGCGACACAGGCGTCGTACGGGGCGTCCGAGGGCGTATAGACCAGGATGTCTTCAAGGGAGATCGGTGTATCGACGGGCTGTGCAAGCAGCGTATTGAACGCGGCGCGGGTCTGGCGGGCGGCGCTGATTGCCTTGATCAGTTCGTATTGCGTGTTGCTCAATTGAACCCGGGCTTTCAGGAGGTCGTTGACGGCTAACATCTCAAGTTCGAAATAACCCCGAGCCGTCTTCAGATGCGCGTTCAGTGCCGCCACTGCCTGCTTTCCGACCTGAACGGCTTTATCGGCCGCCAGGACATCGAAATAGGCCTGTTTGATGCTTAGCGCCACATCTATCTCTTCCAGGGCGGCCTCGGCTTTTGCCCGGTCGACTCTCAGAGCGGCCAGACGGTAATTTCCCAGGATCCCGAAACCCTTGAACAACGGCTGGTGCACCGTACCGGCCCATTGGAAGTTATCCGTCGTCGACGTATCGATACGGACGGGACCGGAACGGGGCAGGTCCAGGTTGATGGTCTCAGGGGCATCGGTTCTTTTGTACCCGTAGGTCATGGAAAATTTTGGATAGAAATCGCAGCGGGCCTGCTTCCGCACCTGGTCGGCCTGGATCATGCGTGCCTGCGCCGCTTTTAATTGCTTGTTTTCGGAAAGACCGATCTGGATGCTTTTCTCCAGCGTCAGGTATCGATTCATGTTTGGATCGGCGGCCGCCGCTCCGGCATCGGTGATCATCAGAAGAAGCATCGGCATTGCCATGATATACTTACGTAATGTGGTCATTTTGTTTTCTCCAGGCCCTTTACTCGTATCGTAGCGCCTCAATCGGATTCATCACGGATGCCTTGCGCGCCGGGTAGTATCCGAAGAAGATCCCCACGGCCGCCGAAAACAGGGTGGCCAGGCAGATGGCATCCGTCTGAACGGGAATCCGCCAGCCGGTGAAGAGGGCGATCAGCGCGGAGGCGCCGATGCCGAACAAAATTCCGAATATGCCGCCCACGATGCTGAGCGTGACCGATTCAATCAGAAACTGCACCAGCACATCGGTTTTTCTGGCGCCCACCGCCAGCCGTATCCCGATTTCGCGGGTGCGTTCCGTGACCGATACCAGCATGATGTTCATGATGCCGATACCGCCGACGACTAGGCTGACAGAAGCGATGGCGGTCAGCAAGATCGTCATGATGCCCATGGTTTTGTCCGCCATCTGGGCATATTCAGCCAATGTCTTCACCGAAAAATCGTCCTCGTCGCCGGCTTTGATGCGGTGTCTCTGCCGGAGAAGGGCTTCGACTTCGGACTTGGCCGCTTCGACCCGTTCTTTGGATATGGCCGACAGACATATGATATGCACACGGCCGGGCAGTTGGCTGCCGTGCAGCTTGCGCGCAAAGGTCGTGTGGGGAACAAATACCGTGTCGTCCTGGTCCCGGCCGCGGGGATCGCTGCCTTTGACAGCCAGCGTGCCGATGATCCGGAAGGGAACGTTGTTGATCCGGATAGACCGGCCGATCACCCGGGCGTCCGGCCCAAAGAGATTCTCCTTGACCGAATGGCCCAGCACGGCCACATTGGCTGCCGTGCGGATATGGTGCGATGTCAGGAATTCTCCTTCCTGCATCAGCCAGTCGCGGATCAGGGGATAATCGGCGGTGGTCCCGGAGACGGTCGTGTTCCAGTTGCTGTCTCCGGCCACCAGCTGAGCGCTCCTGGCGGTTATATGCGCTGTTCTCAGGACCGATGGACATTCTTTGACGATGGCCTCGGCGTCCTGACTTCTCAGGGTGGCCTTGCTTCCGAAGCCCGCCCGGACGCCGCCCTTCCGGCTCGATCCGGGATAGACCATCAGCATGTTGGCGCCCAGGCTCTGGATTTGCTGCTGGATGCCGGCACTGGCGCCGCGGCTGACATTGATCATGATGATCACGGCGCCGATACCGATGATAATGCCAAGCATGGTGAGCAGGCTCCTGGTTTTGTAGGCGATCAGCCCGCGGACCGCCAGATGG
>JBNLAV010000107.1:0-97580 GCA_050302315.1 Desulfobacteraceae bacterium | reverse complement strand
CGCCTTTCAGCTCGACATCGTCAGCGCTCTGAAATTCTCGCTCTGGGCCAGCATCTTCTCCTTCATGTTCATCGATCTTTTCGACAGCCTGGGAACCATGCTGGCCGTATGCAGGGAAGCCGGGCTGGCCAATGACAAAGGAGAAATCAAGGAACTGCCGGCCATGCTCAAAGCCGATGCCATCGCCACCGTGGCCGGTTCCTTGCTGGGCACCTCCACCACCACGAGCTACATCGAATCCGCGTCAGGCGTGGCCGAAGGCGGACGCACGGGGTTGGCATCGGTGGTCACCGGGGTGCTGTTTCTGCTCGCCATGTTTTTCACCCCCGTCATCGGCGCAATTCCAGGTTATGCCACGGCACCGGCACTGATCGCCGTAGGCATCTTCATGATGCGGGGCATCGAAGCCATCGACTTCCATAAATTTGAAGAGGGCATTCCGGCCTTTTTGACCTTCATCCTCATGCCGCTTTCCTTCTCCATCGCCAAGGGGCTGGCCTTCGGGTTCATCTCCTATGTGCTGATCAAGCTGTTTATCGGAAAGATCAAAAGCTGCGACCCCATCCTGATGCTTATCGCCCTGTTCTCCGTCATCAGTTTGGTGGTCTGAGGTATCCACCAATCCGGAACCGGGATACCGTATCGACATTACGGCATCCCGGCCGTTTCACAACGCTTACTTCCGGGTCTTTTCAGCCGTCGTCTTTACTTTCTCGGCACCACTTCCAGCAGTTCCAAGACAACCACATCCACAACCGTCTTTCTTCTTTTCACCCTTGCCGCGCTTTTCTTTATCAGGCATTGATCTCACCTCCTTTCACGATGAATTCCATTGCCCCGTTGATGCGCATCCTCTTCAGCGGTTCAAAAATGAGCCTTGATTTCAGTTTTTAAGCACATACTTAATCATGGACCCAAAAAAAATCTCCATCCCTTCCACCGACAGGGCAGCCCCTTTTTATCGGGATTTGGCGCTTCAAAGCACTACCCCGCCCCCTTACGCGGTTGTTTCTATGATTCATCTTTATCAAGCTCCTCCATTCGGCAACGCACAGCTTTGAGCTCCCGTTCCAGTTCCCTCTCCCACTTTTTCAAAAGGGACAACTTATCCTCAGCCGACGCCAACTCCCCTTCCCGAAACCGACCGGCCCCCTGGCAACCGCATGAGCACACCTCGGAAAGCTGTTTCCGGCATCCCTCAAGGGCATCCTCATCGATCTCGTACGGCACCCAGTACCCCTTGCGTTCACTGCGCACCAATCCGGCATGGCGCAAAATCTTTAAATGCTGAGACACGGCCGAAGGGGTGATCTGCAAAGATTCGGAAAGCTCGTTCACACCCATGGGGCCCGTATTTTTCAGCAGATCGATAATTCGGATTCGGCTTTCTACGCCGAGAACTTTGAACATTTCAGCTTTGCTGAGTACCATGCAATCCGCCATTAAATAAGTATATGCTTAATTACTAAATCAATTACCGGATCATGTCAACAGGTAAATGCATCCGGTCTTCACATCGACATCAGCGTGGGTTACAAATTTTTTTGCTGGGAAGGCCCCATACAAAAAATTTCACCCACTCGAAACCAAACAATAACAGGGCGTTATCGTTGATCCGCAACCGCTTCTTCAGGCCCGGCTTGATCCGGTAACGCTTGAAAAAGGTACTGCTGAAAAGAAATTCCCGAAAACGGTCGAGGTTGTAGGTGGCCATGAAAGCCATCCTGGCCTTGGCGCCGCTGGGGCCTTCCGCTCCCCACGGGTCGCTTTGGAAAAGTCGGCGGACTTGTGCCCACTGCAGGGTCATTTCATGGTACTTTTCGGCCTCCTGGTCATCGGCCCAGGTCTCTGCGGTCCACTGTTTCTCCTCTTGCTGCCCGAGACAGAAGTCAGGGGGACGAAAAAAATGGACGGCCGTGGTGGTGTTGCGGGCGGCGTCGTATTGCGCCCCCTGCTCCACCGGAAAGGTGCGGCAGGTATCGGGCCGGTCCGGATAGACGCTGCATCCTTCGCCGGTTAAATAGGGGCAGGTTTTTTCTTCATTGTCCGCCATACGCAGCAATACTTCCGGGAAGTAATGCCCGTCACGCAGCACAACATCCACATATCCTTCGATGAATGCATCGGTGGAGATGTCAAGACGCCGACTCAGGCGCAGCACATCGTAGGGGTAGAGAAAAAGGTTGAGATTGCGGCAGCATTTGTTGAAACAGGCCAGGGCGGCGTGGCACTGGAAGCTGAAGGTTTCATTCGGGGCCAAGGCCTTGTTTACGATTCCTTTTTTTTGATCTTCATCGATATATTTCATAAATTTCTGCTTAACGAACCTTGATTTTGCAGTGCCCGTGCGGCACGCAGTTTAGCCGGGTTTAGAACGATCAAGCTTATCGCTTGATCTGTCATCTAAAATTATCTCCGCAATGGTCATTTTTATCTTCCGGCTGAAGCTCAATTCCGCTCTTAACTGCCGTTCCAGTTGCGCCATTGCGACGTACAGCGGCGTCCGGTCCAGTCTGCCCCCGGGCGAAGGGCCGCACTGGAGGTAGAAGTCGTCGCAACCTGAGCCGGTCTGGACCTGACCGTCCGGTCTTCGCAGCATGTGGGCGATACCGTGGAGCCGGCAGATCATGGGGCGATGGGCATATAGGATACAGCGACCGGCTTCGTTCAGGGGACACATGAGCCTTACCGGTTGATCGCTCTTTTCCAATGCAATGGTCTGCGCCACCACGGATTCGGCCCGGGCCATTACCCCGGCCAACACCTGCGGTGCAAGCGCCGCAAGACCCTCCTTTAAATAGAGGACTTCCAGAAGCGTGTGGTGGAAAAACCGCGACATGCAGCAATTGTCCTTGCAGCCGCTGCAGATGAATCCCGCTGTACGTGCAGCCGTATCGTATGCGCGGTCCATTTGCTCGAAGAGCTTGACGGCCTGACGATGGAGTTGTGACGGGATAGGCATGGCAGCAACCGATCAGACAGTGGGCGACGGAAAAAAGAGCCGCGCATACAGGGAAAGGGCATAGCGATCGGTCATGCAGGCCAGCAGGTCGCACACCCGCCGGTCCTTGGAGGAGCCGTTGGAGTTCAGGGCGGGCAGGCGCATCTTCTTCAGTTCATCCGCCAGCAGTTTCTGATCCTCCAGTAGATGGGCATAGAGTTCGGACATGATTTTCTTGGCCTTGACGAATTCCTTGTGCACCTTCGCAGAGCGGTAGACATTCTCGTAGAGGAATTCCCGCAGCTCGGTCATGGCGCCGAAGACCCGGTCGCTCATGTTGAGAACCATCTCTTCGCCTTGCGGCTGACTGTGGGCGATCAGGTCGGTCATCATGGTGGTCACGCGCTCATCATGGGTGCGGCCCAATACCGTCACGCACTGCTGGGGCGTATCCGATTTCCCGATGACCCCCGATCGCACGGCATCGTCGAGATCGTGATTCAGATAGGCCATGATGTCGGCCACCCGCACAACGCGGCCTTCAATCGTGACCGGTACCTCCTTGGGGTTGTCCGGTATGATTTTGCCGTACCCCTTGGAGTGCCGCAGGATGCCATCGCGCACTTCGTAAGTCAGATTGAGTCCTTCGCCAAACCGCTCCAGGAGCTGGACCACCCTCAGGCTCTGGGCCTGATGGGAAAAACCTGTTGAAAAAATCTCCTTGAGCACTGTTTCACCACCGTGGCCGAACGGAGTGTGCCCCAAATCATGCCCCAGCGCAATGGCCTCCGCCAGATCTTCATTGAGGAACATGGCGCGCGCGATGGTGCGGGCAATCTGAGCCACCTCCAGGGTATGGGTGAGCCTGGTGCGGTACTCATCGCCCAGCGGATTGAGAAAAACCTGCGTTTTGTGCTTGAGCCGCCTGAACGCATTGCTGAACAGGATGCGGTCTTTGTCCACCTGAAATGCCGTGCGGATGGAACAGGGGGCTTCCGGCCGGGAGCGGCCCCGGGATTCGGCGCTCAGGCAGCCATAGGGAGAAATAAAGTTGGCCTCGCGCTTCTCGAACTCTTCACGCAGGGTAGCGGGGTTTTTGGCGAATCGTTGTTTGGTGTTCGGTATCATGGGGCTCACCACTCAATGCCGACAACCACCGGACATTCTCCACCGCGGCAAGATGCAATTGCGTGTTAACAGCGGCAGCCCGATATGGTATAAATTCGGCGCGTCACCACGGTAACGCATTACAAGCCGGCAGGCAACCGGATTTTTACCCGATCGGGGACGAACACCATGAGCGGCCACCACTTGGTACTCGGCGAACTGACCGACTGTATCGACGGCGAGATCCTGGACGACACCCTGGACGAACGCTATCGGCAGCAGATCGGCCGACGGCTGATGGAACAAAAAGGCCATGCAAAATCAGACATCACCCCACGGTATGAACTGGGATTCGGTGTGGGGGACAAATGTGCCCGGATTCTCGTTACCTATATCGTAAGATGCAACGGACGCACCGCCATGCTCATCCACTACGGCCCGGGGAGCCTGGTAACACGGCATCGCCCCGCACTGGCCATGTCACGCCTGGTGGCCGATTACCAGGTACCGGTAGTGGTGGTCACCAATGGACTGGAGGCCGATATTCTCAATGGCGTGGATGGTACGGTCATGGAGACAGGGCTGGACATGATTCCCGATATGGACGCCCTGAAGGAAATAACCGGACGGCACCAGTGGGAAACCATTGGCACGGAACGCAAGGAGATGGAATCCCGCATCCTCATGGCCTACGAGATAGACGACAAATGCCCGTGTGATGACAGCACATGTAAAATCGAATAAACGCTTTTCCCCATCGAAGGTTGAACTTTGAACTCTGAACGTTGAACTTTGAACTTTTACCCCTTAGGAACGACCAGTGACCACCCCCCACGAACACTACATGCAACACGCCCTGACCCTCGCCCGCCAGGCGCTTGACCGCGACGAATTCCCTGTTGGCTGTATCATGGTCTACCAGGACCGCATCATCGCCCAAGGCGAACGGCTCGGTACCCGGCGCCGCGTTCCCAGCGAAATCGACCATGCCGAGATGATCGCCCTGCGCAGGCTGGAAGCGTTGACCGATCCCGTCGACCGGAAAAAAATTACGGTTTATGCCACCCTCGAACCTTGCTTGATGTGCTTTGGCGCGCTGCTGATCGGCGGCATCGGCTCGCTGGTCTATGCTTACGAGGACGCCATGGGCGGCGGCACCGCTTGCGACAGGTCCCGGATGCCGCCCCTCTATCGGAACAGCGAACTGCAGGTGACACCCCGCGTATTGCGGAAGCAGAGCCTTGCGCTGTTTCAGGATTATTTTTCAAGACCCCACATCGATTACTGGCGCAACAGCTATTTGGAAGCGTATACACTGGAACAATCGCGGTGAATGTGGTATCCATATAGACCATAAAGGCCTGAAAGATCATTTTTTGCTTGCAAATCAGAAGGCCTTTATATAGGGAGATAAAGTTTAAAATTCAGGATACCTGCGAAACCGTTGTCTTCAGTCGGCCAGCTGACGAATCGGGTGGAACGGGTGTTCCCGTTTTTAACGTATAAACCAGGAGGTGTTCGCATAGCTCATAAACGATTCGCAAGATATCCACAGGAACCGAGGATCCGGATCAACAACAACATCCGTGTGCGCGAAGTTCGCGTCATTGATCCTGACGGCAATCAGATCGGTGTTATACCGATCCAGGAAGCACTTGCTGCGGCAGCGGAGTTCGGACTTGACCTGGTGGAGGTGTCGCCCAATGCCCGGCCACCGGTATGCAAGATCATGGATTACGGTCGCTACAAATATGAGCAGACCAAAAAGCAGCATGAAGCGAAAAAGAAACAAACGACCTTCCAGCTGAAGGAAATCAAGGTCCGCCCCAAAACCGGTGAGCACGACCTTCAAACCAAGCTGGGGCATATACGCAAGTTTCTGGAGCGCAAAGACAAGGTCAAGGTGACCTGCATGTTCCGGGGACGGGAGATCGCCCTGTCGAGTCGCGGCCGGGAACTTCTGGCACAGATCGCGTCAGAAGTTGAAGATATCGCCGCCGTTGAGCAGATGCCCAAATTCGAAGGTCGCACCATTATGATGATCCTGGCCCCCAAATAGGGCCTGATTGTAGACTGCGAAAACACGTTGCGAACCCATCGATTGGCGTGGGCTGACTTCGGTTTAGCGCTCGCGCCAATCGTTTTTTCATGCACCGGCTGAAACACGCGCATGTGACACACGGAATACAACGCACTTTAAGCTTAATGATAGGAGAAAATGGAATGCCAAAAATCAAAACAAACCGGTCAGCCGCCAAACGATTCAAAAAAACCGGTAGCGGCAAATATGCCTTTGCCAAATCCCACGGCAGCCACATATTGACCAAAAAGACCACCAAGCGTAAACGGAGCCTGAGACAAGCGCAAATCATCAAAGGCAGTGACATGAAGGAAATCCGCCGGTTGTTACCCAACGGGTAAACGGCATCCCGGCAAAAACGATGGCTGAGTCTACCGCCGGGAGGAGAAAAGGAGAAATCAATGCGTATTAAAAGAGGATATAAGGCGCGGCAACGTCGGAAAAAGGTATTACAACTGGCCAAAGGTTTTCGCGGTGGACGCAGCAAGCTGTTTCGCACCGCCGCCGACGCCGTAGACAAGGCGCTCATGTATGCGTACCGCGACAGACGCCAGCGCAAACGTGAATTTCGCCGTTTATGGATCGCGCGCATCAACGCTGCCGCCCGCATGAATGACACTACCTACAGCCGTCTGATCAACGGTCTCAAAAAGGCGGATGTCGCGCTGGATCGCAAAGTTCTGGCGGAACTCGCCATTTCCGATCCTGCCGGTTTTGCGCAGATCACCGCATTGGCCTCACAAAATTAGTCCGCGCGAGCTTTAATTCGTTGCGAACCAGCCTGCTTGGGGCGGCCGCATATTGCGGCCGCCGACCATACCTGAAACCATCAGATAGAGACTGAACGTGGACTCGACCATCAATCAAATCTATACGGAAGCCGTTCAGGAGATTGATGCGGCCGGCACCGCCGAAGCAGTTCAATCTTTGAACACCAAGTATCTGGGCCGCAAAGGCGTGATCACCCAATTCCTGCGCAACATCTCGAGCCTCCCCCAGGAGGAGCGTCCGTCAGCCGGGAAAGCAGCCAACCAGGTCAAACAAAAAATCGAAGCCGCCTGCAACGATGCCCTGGCCCGCATCGCATCGGCAGCCGACGATGCGGCCCAGGGCATCGATGTTTCCCTTCCCGGCCGGGTACCGGTGAGGGGGACGCTGCACCCGATCACCCAGGTCACCAGCGAAATCTGCGATATTTTCACCCGCATGGGATTTTCGGTGGTGGAGGGACCGGAGGTCGAGAACGACTATTACAATTTCGAAGCGCTCAACATCCCGAAAAATCATCCGGCCCGGGCGATGCAGGACACCTTCTACATCTCCGAAGATATCGTGCTGCGCACCCATACGTCACCCTCCCAGCCGCGGGTGATGGAAAAGCAGCAGCCGCCGGTGCGCATTATTGCCCCGGGCAAGGTCTACCGCTGCGATTCCGACCTGACCCACACCCCAATGTTTCACCAGGTCGAAGGACTGCTGGTGGATGAGAACATCTCATTCGGCGATCTCAAAGGCTGCTTGACCAGCTTCGTGCACCAGATGTTCGATCCCCAGACCAAGGTACGGTTCCGCCCCAGCTACTTCCCCTTTACCGAACCCAGCGCGGAAGTCGATATTCTCTGTGTGATATGCCGCGGTAAAGGGTGCCGGGTCTGTTCCAAGTCCGGGTGGCTGGAGATTCTGGGTTCCGGGATGGTTCACCCGGCGGTGTTTGAAAATGTCAACTACGACACCTCCCGTTACACCGGCTTCGCATTTGGCATGGGGGTGGAGCGCATCGCCATGCTCAAATATCGCATCGACGATATCCGAAAGTATTTTGACAACGATATCCGGTTTTTGAAACAGTTCTGACTTAGAGGCAGCATCCATGAAAGTAAGCATTTCCTGGCTCCGTACTTACATTGACATACAGATGGAGATCGATCAGTTGGCCCACGCCCTGACCATGGCCGGGCTGGAGGTGGACGCGGTCTACGATCGCTACGCTTTCCTCGATTCGGTGCTGGCGGGCCGTATCACCGCTGTGGCGCCCCATCCCAATGCGGACAAACTCAAGATCTGCCAGGTAAAGGCCGGACGGCAAACTTATGGCGTGGTCTGCGGCGCTCCCAACGCCGCCGAGGGGATGCTGGCGCCTTTGGCGCTGCCGGGCACGGAACTGGCGGACGGCACCATTTTGAGCGCCGGTACCATCCGGGGCGAAAAATCCGCAGGCATGCTGTGCAGCGAAAAAGAACTCGGACTCGGCGAAGACGCATCGGGCCTGATGGCACTCGACGGGCGGCTCGAGCCCGGCACACAGCTGAACAAGGCCCTCTCCCTTTCCGATATGGTGCTGGATATCGATCTGACCCCCAACCGGCCGGACTGCCTGAGCATCATCGGCATCGCCCGGGAAGTTGCCGCCATTCAGGGAAATGCGATCAAACTCCCGGCCAGCGAACTGCCCAAGGGCACAGAGGATATCAACCGCTTCACATCGGTGACCATCGAAGACCCCGACCACTGCCCGCGCTACGCGGCGCGCCTGATCACGGGGATAGAGGTCAAGCCGTCTCCCTTCTGGCTGCAGGATCGATTGTTGTCCGTGGGCCTGCGCCCGATCAACAACCTGGTGGACGTTACCAACTTCGTGATGATGGAGACCGGTCAACCGCTGCACGCTTTTGATTTCGACCAATTGGCCGAGCAACGCATCGTGGTGCGCACCGCCAAGGAAAGCGAAAAATTCACCACCCTGGATGAGAAAGAACGGGTGATGTCCGCACAGACGCTGATGATTTGCGACGGTGAAAAGCCGGTGGCCATCGGTGGTGTCATGGGCGGCATGAACTCCGAGATCGAACCGCAGACCACCCGGGTGCTCATCGAAGGCGCCTACTTCAACCCTATCAGCGTGCGGAAAACCGCCAAACACCTGGGGCTCAACACCGATGCGTCGCACCGATTCGAGCGGGGCGTGGATCCGCAAAATACGCTGAATGCATCGACAGAGCCGCCGCTTTGATGGTGGCAACCGGCGGCGGCCAACTCATGGAGGGAGCTGTCGATGTTCAGGTCGACCTGCCCCAACCGGCGGTGATCGAGTTGCAGGTCTCTGCTGCAAACCGCGCCCTGGGCATCAATCTGGGCCGGGATGAGATGGCCAAACTGCTCAACAGCATCGAATTTGAAACCACTCCCATAGACGACGACACGCTCCGGGTGGCCGCACCCAGTTTCCGCGTGGATGTGAGCCGGCCCCAGGATTTGATGGAAGAGGTGGCGCGCCGCTATGGCTATGACAATATCCCCACGACATTTGCCGCCATCCCGGCCGACGGAACGGTGGCGCCCAAGCCGCTGGTCCAACGCCAGCGCATCCGCGAGCAGTTGTGCGGCCTGGGATTCACGGAAACAATTAACTACAGCTTCATCCACGAAAAATCCTGTGACCGGTTGAGGCTTGCGGACGCCGACACCCGCCGCAATGTGGTGGAGATCCTTAACCCGCTGACCGAAGAACAGGCAGTGCTGCGCAGCAGCTTGATTCCGGGACTGCTCGAAACCATGCAGCGGAACATCTCAAAACAGTCCAGGACGTTGAAGATTTTTGAGATAGGAAAAAGCTTTATCAGCAAGGGACGCGACGATCTGCCGGATGAGTACGACATGCTGGCGGCCCTGTGGACGGGAGACCGCTTCATCTCGGGCTGGTTCGACAAACCGGCTGCCTGCGACTTCTACGACCTGAAAGGCAGCCTGGAAAACCTGTTGGAAAGCCTCCAGATCACCGAAGCGCAGTTTACGAGGTTGTCCGGAGACGGCGCCCCCTATATCCGGTCCGGAATAGGCGCCGATGTCCGCATTGCCGGCCAATCGGTGGGCCTCATCGGCGAAATCGACGCCACGGTGCTCGATGCCTATGGCTTGAAACAACCGGCCTTCGTGTTCGAAATGGATCTGGCGCGGCTTATCGACCTGATACCGGATGCGGTTTACGCACAGCTTTTACCCAAATTTCCCTCCACCTCCAGGGATGCCACGCTGATCGTGGATCAACGGTTGGAGGCCGATAATATCCTGGCTGCGGTAAGGCAACTGGACCAGCCCCTGGTGGAAGATGTCCAACTGTTCGATGTCTTCCAGGGGAAACCGGTGCCGGAGAACGCCAAAAGCGTATCGCTGCGCATCATTTACCGTTCCGCGGACAGGACGCTGGAAGACGATACCATCAATCAGCTCCACAAGGAGATCACCGCATCGCTGGTCGAAAAATTCGATGCGGCTCTACCCGCATAGCCCCTGAAGGTGCGAAACAGGATGTTGGCAACACAGCATTCACAGATCTTTTTAACCTTTTGCGATCTTCTTTAGATGCAAAGACAGGGCAAACGATTGGCCTTTTGGGCTCGATCTGTGGTATAGCGTTGAAAAATGCATTTCTGAAGCGATCAACGGTTTGGAACGCCTATGAGCACACCAAGACCCGAGATACCCGACAAACTCTTCTACCGCATCGGCGAGGTCAGTCGTATCGCCGGGGTGCCGGCGTCGGTCCTGCGTTTCTGGGAAGGTGAATTCCCGCGTATCAATCCCCGCCGCACCGATTCGGGACAACGCATCTACCGCCGCAAGGACGTGGAACTCATCCTCGATATCAAGTGCCTGCTCTACGAAAAAAAATTCACCATCAAGGGCGCACGCCAGCATCTCAAATCCGGCGGCAACACAACCCCCAACGCCGGCCCCGACCTAATCCAGGACATCATGAGTGAGTTGGAAGAGATTCGGGAGCTGCTGAAATAGCCCAATCTTGGGCTTCGCTGCGGTCATCCCATCACCAACCCGGAGAAGGCCGGGGTGCCGCATCCGGCTTTTGGGAACAAGCTACCGGTCTCACAAGACAACCTGGAGCCGGAGACGCTAAAACCAGTTGACATGCAAATTCGGTTGTCTTATATAGGTCCATTGGTTGGCGGGCATAGCTCAGTTGGTAGAGTACAAGCTTCCCAAGCTTGGTGTCGCGAGTTCGAATCTCGTTGCCCGCTCCACCACTAAGTCCGGTATTCATCTGAACCGTATTGGCAGATAGCGATTGTTAGCGGAAATGGTTTGAGGTGTGTTTCAGATGACGGGTTCCGACTAGCGGATACTCGTATCCAGTACTTAAGATTAGTTCCATCGAGCGGACGGGCTTCAAGCCCGTTTTTGTTTTTCGTATCGGAGGGACAGGCCGAAAAGGCAAGCGGTTAAATGGAAACGGAAACGCCACAAATTGTAGGTGCGGCAGAAAACCCGGTCATCGGCAGGGTCTGGCAACTGGCCGAACCCCTTTGCAGGGGCGAAGGCGTGGATCTGATCCACGTGGAATTCGGCCGGGAGCACGGTGGCCGGACCCTGCGGATCTACCTGGACAAATCCGGGGGCATCACGCTGGACGACTGCGCCGGAATCAGCCGCCAGTTGAGCGACATCCTTGATGTGGGACTCGACGACCAGGGGGCGTATCGGCTGGAGGTTTCGTCTCCGGGAACGCCGCGACCCATCGGCAGGATCGATGATTTCGAACATTACAGCGGCGGAGAGGTCAAAATCCGAACCGCCCGGCCAATCAACGGCCGGAAAAACTTTACGGGAATTTTAACCCATGTCGACGGACCGACCGTTCATCTGAATGTGGACGGCAAACCCGTTGCCATAGCATTTACCGACATTGCCAAAGCGCATATCACTCATATGAATGGAGATTAGGCATGTTTATAGCAGACATAAAGCGCGTCGTCGAACAAGTCAGTCGCGACAAAGGGATTGACCGGCAGATCCTCATCGATGCCTTGGAGGAAGCACTGCGATCAGCGGCCCGCAAAAAATTCGGTGCCAAGGTGGACATCGAAGCCCACTTCAATGACGAGAGTGGTGAAATTGAGGTCTTCCAGTTCAAAGAGGTGGTCTCTGAAATCGAAGACCCGGATCTGCAAATCTCCATCGCCGAAGGGCGGCTGCTGGACCCTGAATGCGAAGTCGGCGACAGTCTGGGCACCAAAATGGATGCCACCACTTTCGGCCGCATTGCCGCTCAGTCTGCCAAACAGGTCATTATCCAAAAACTCAAAGATGCCGAAAGAGACGCCGTTTACGCCAACTTCATCGACCGCAAGGGTGAAATCATCAACGGAATCGTCCAGCGTTTCGACAGGGGCGACATCATCGTCAACCTGGGGACCACCGAAGGCATCGTACCGGTTCGCGAACAGGTCCCCCGGGAGAGCTACCGGCGCGGCGACCGCATCCGCGCATTGATCCTCGATGTGCTTTATGAAACCCGCGGACCGCAAGTTATCCTGTCCCGCACCCACCCGGATTTTCTGGTGATCCTCTTTAAAACCGAGGTACCCGAGATTTCAGAAGGAATTGTGGACATCAAAGGGGCCGCCCGGGAGCCGGGCATACGCGCCAAAATTGCCGTGGCCTCCCAGGATTCGGATATCGATCCGGTGGGCGCCTGTGTGGGAATGAAGGGCAGCCGGGTCCAAAACGTGGTGCAGGAGTTGCGGGGTGAAAAAATCGACATCATCCCATGGCATGTGGATGCTGCCAAATTTGTCTGCAATGCTCTGGCACCGGCTGAAATTGCGCGCGTGATCATCGATGAAGAGGATAAGTTGATGGAAGTGATCGTGCCGGATGAATTCCTGTCGGTGGCCATCGGAAAGCGGGGACAGAATGTTCGCCTTGCGTCCAAATTGACCGGATGGCACCTGGACGTCAACAGCGAAACCCAATATGACGAAGCCATGAAAAAAGGCTATGAATCGCTGGTCCAGATCAGCGGTGTCGGCGCCTCCATGGCCGATGCCCTATTTGAGAAAGGCCTGTACTCGGCTGAAGAGCTGGCCAATGCTGCCATCGATGACCTGGTGGAAGTGCGCGGCATTGGAGATGAGAAGGCCAAGCAGATCATCGCCAGCGCCCAGGAGTGGGTCGACGCAGCCCCGGAACGGGAAGCTGCGGAAGCCGAGGCCAAAGCCAAGGCGGAAGCAGAAGCGGCCGAAGCGGAGGCAAAGGCAATCGCCGAAGCCGAAGCCGAAGCGGAGAAAGCAGCGGAAGAAGATGAAGCCGCAGCCGAAGATGAAGCTCAAGACGGGTCAGATGAAGCCGAGGCATCGGCCGGGACTGAAGAAAATTCACAGGCTGATGCATCGCAGACTGAGGACGAGCCGGAAGCAGATGAACCGGCCGCCGGTTAGATCGCCAATTAAAAATATTTTCCTACTAAGGGGGATGGATGACACAACCCAAGAAAAGAGTGTATGAGCTGGCGCGAGAGCTCAATATGACCAATAAGTCGCTGCTGGAAAGAATCAGCTCGCTCGATCTTGGCCTGAACTCCCATATGAGCACCCTGGATGACGATACCGAGCACAAAATCCGTCAATTTATTCAAGGTGTTATGGAACCTTCTCTGGTCGAAAAACGTGTCAAGCCGACAGTGATTCGACGGCGCCGCAAGGTCGTTAAAGCGAAACCTGAAGCGGAACCGGAAGAAGCGCAGGAGGCGGAAGTCGAATCCGATGCGACCGCAACCCAGGAGGCCGAAGCAGAAGAAATCGCCTCAGCCCCTGCTGCAGATGAAGCGCCTGCGCACGAGACCGAGCCGGAATCAGCGGCCGAAGCAGATGAGGCCGTCGAAGCGGCACCGGAAAGTGAAGTTGAGGCCCAAGCCGAGACCGAACCGGAGCCGGAGGTGCCGACAGAAGAACCAGAGACACCGCAAGCGCCTGAGGCGCCGGCCGAGAGCGCGGAAGAACCGCCTGTGGAACCGGAACCGGTCGAGCCGGCTGAAGAACCTGAAGCCGCCGCCAAACCGGTGCCGAAGGAGGATATCAAAAAAGCACCGGCAAAACCGGCGCCCAAACCAAAGAAGACTGAACACACGGCAAAGATCATCAAACTGCCGGACAAGCCTGTGGCGCCGACCGTCAGGGGGTCTGGGGCTGCGGATCAAAGATCACAGCGCCCGGACGGCCCGACGCCGTTGCGCCAGGTGCCGCCTGCGCCGCCGGTCATGCCGGCAGGGGATGAGCGCGGCAGACGCAAAGGGAAGAAAAAGGGCGGCCGCGGGGAGGGACAGGAGCAAGATCTTCGCTATGCCAAGAAAAAGTCGTCCTTCAAGAGAAAATCCGTGGTTGAAGGAGCAGATCTTTACTCCAGTCGCCAGCGCGGACGCAAGGGGCGAAAAGGGGCAAAGGGTAAGGCCGCTGCCACGGGCCAGAAAACCCAGATCACCACAGCCAAAGCGATTAAGCGTCGTGTTAAAATCGATGAAACCATCATTCTGGCCGAGTTGGCCAAACGCATGGGCATCAAGGCCGCCGATATGATCGCCAAGTTGATGGGCATGGGCGTCATGGCGACGGTAAACCAGACCATCGATTACGAAACCGCTACTTTGGTGGCGGCCGAGTTCGGCTATGAGATCGAAAAAGCCTCCTTCGAAGAAGCGGAAATTCTGCAGGTCACCCAGGAGGACGATCCCGACAAGTTGTCACCGCGACCGCCGGTGGTCACCATCATGGGGCATGTCGACCATGGAAAGACCTCATTGCTCGACGTCATTCGCAAATCCAGCGTCACGTCCGGCGAGGCCGGCGGCATCACCCAGCACATCGGCGCCTATCTGGTAACTACGGAGAAAGGCGATATCGCCTTTCTCGACACCCCGGGCCATGAGGCCTTTTCAGCCATGCGTAATCGCGGCGCCCAGGTCACCGACATCGTGATCCTGGTGGTGGCGGCCGACGATGGCGTTATGCCCCAGACGGTTGAAGCCATCAATCACAGCAAGGCGGCCGATGTGCCCATCATCGTGGCTGTCAACAAGATGGACAAACCGGAGGCCGATCCCGATCGGGTCACCCGTCAATTGTCGGAAATCGGTATCGTCCCGGAAGACTGGGGCGGCGAGAACATCTTCGTGCATGTGTCGGCCAAGGCAAAGACCGGCCTGGACGATCTATTGGAAATGATATTGCTCCAGGCGGAGATTCTTGAACTGAAGGCCAATTCCGACAAGCTGGCCGTCGGCCACGTGGTGGAGGCCAAACTCGATTCGGGCCGCGGTCCCGTGGCCACCGTGCTGGTCAAAGAGGGCACACTGAAAACCGGCGATCCGGTGGTTTGCGGCGTACACCATGGTAAGGTACGCGCCATGCTGGACGATATGGGCCGCAATGTCGACCTGGCAGGTCCTTCGATGCCGGTGGAAATCATCGGCCTCTCCGGCGTCCCCATGGCCGGCGATGAGATGGTGGCCGTCAAGGATGAAAAGGACGCCAAACAGGTCAGCCAGCACCGCACCCAGAAGCAGCGTTCCAAGGACCTGGCCAAGACCAGCCGCCTGAGCCTCGACAAACTGTTCGAGAAAATGCAAGAGGGTGAGCTGCAGGATCTCAACCTCATCATCAAGACCGATGTGGACGGTTCCATGGAGGCCATTCGGGATTCGGTGCTCAAGCTCTCCAACGAAGAGGTCAACATCAACATCATACACGCCGCCACCGGTACCATCACCGAATCGGATATTTCGTTGGCGGCGGTCTCCGAGGCCATCATCATCGGCTTCAACGTCCGCGCCAACGCGAAGGTGCAGGAGATGGCCGCCGAAGAGCATGTCGATATACGCTATCACAATATCATCTACAACGTGATTCAAGAGATCAAGGATGCGATACTGGGATTGATGAAGTCCACTTTCGAGGAACGCATTCTCGGCCGGGCCGATGTCCGCGAAACCTTCCATGTGCCCAAAGTGGGCACCATCGCCGGCTGCTACGTAACCGACGGCAAAATCGAGCGCGGCAACAAAACCCGCCTGCTCCGCGACGGCATTGTCATCTATGATGGGAAGAATGTTTCGCTCAGGCGCTACAAGGACGATGTCAAGGAAGTTCAAAGCGGATACGAATGCGGCATCAGCCTGGAGAACTATAACGATATCAAGGTGGGTGATGTGGTCGAAGCCTATTATCTGGAAGAGATCCGCCCGGAAATGGATTAATGTCCAGACGCAATTCCGTCAGCCCCCACATGGTAGCGGGCATCGGCATCTTGATCTTCCGGTTGCATGAATGCCGGTCCCTGAAGGCCAAACGATCGGTGGTGAAATCCCTGATCAGCCAGATACGGAACCATTTTAATGCGTCGGTGGCGGAAGTCGGGGCCAATGATATCTATCAACGGGCGGAAATCGGGTTTACACTGGCAGGTTCGGATCACAAGGTCATTAATGCAAAGATTGATAAGATGCTTAACTTTGTGGAAGACCTGGGACTGGCCGAAATGGTGGACTCCGAGATAGAGATTATACATATTTAAACTAAAAAGGTTCAAAGTTCGAAAACAATGAGCTGGACGAAAGAGCATAACTTTGAACCTTGAACTTTGAACCTTGAACTTGATTGAAATGAAACCCTATTCAAGAAGCGACCGTGTGGGCGGTCTGATTCAGCAAGTGCTGGCTGGACTTCTCCTGACGGAAATCAGCGATCCACGGCTCTCCCAAACGACCATCACCGCAGTAAAGGTCAGCCGAGACCTGCGCATCGCCAAAATTTATTTCGCCACGGCAAGCAAAGAAGGGGCGGCAGAGGCAGCGATGGAAGGCTTCAACCGGGCGCGCGGTTTCGTCAAGCGGGAGCTGGCCCAGCGGTTGGGACTTCGCTATATGCCTGACCTGAAGTTTTTTTATGACGATGCCATCGACCGGGGTGCGCGCATGGAGCAATTGATAAAACTGGTGAAAGAAGATGATAAATCAGATCATTGACCAGCTGATAAAAAGCCGGAAGGTATTGGTGGCATCCCACGCCAACCCCGATGGTGACGCGATCGGCGCCCTGCTGGCAACCGGCCTGGCCCTCAAATCCATGCACAAAGATGTCTGCATGTACAATGAAAGCGCCATTCCGGCCGTTTATCGCTTTCTGCCGTCGGTCCGCCAGATCGGCCATGTGTTCGACCCCATCGAGACCTACGACACCATCATGATTTTGGATTGCGGATCCATCGAGCGCGTCGGCACTTTGGCGCCTCAGATTCGCAAAGGGCAAACCATCATCAACATCGACCACCACATCACCAACACCCAATTCGGGGACCTGCAGTGGATCGATGCCGATGCCTGCGCCACGGCGGAAATCATCTACCGTTTGATCAAAAAATTAAAGCTGACGTTCGACTGCCCGATTGCCACCGCAATCTATACCGGCATTTTGACCGATACCGGCTCCTTTCGTTTCTCGAGCACCAACCAGCAGGCATTTGCCATCTGCGCGGACATGATCGAAAATGGCGCCAATCCGTATGAGGTGGCCCAGCATGTTTACGGCCACTACTCTCTGGGCCGCATCAAACTGCTCAACCTCGCTCTGGATTCGCTGGAGATATCCCCCAATGGAAAAATTTCCATCATGGCCCTCACCCAGGATATGATGGACATGACCCGGACCCAGGAAGAGGATATCGACGGTATTATCAATTACGCCCGTCGCATCGAGGACGTCAAAGTGGCGGCCCTCATTCACGAGGTTGCGGGCAACGGGCGGGCGCGCCGCCAATACCACGTGAGCCTCCGGTCTGACGGCGAGGTTAACGTGGCGCTGATTGCGGCCCAATTCGGAGGGGGCGGTCATGCCAACGCCGCCGGTTTCAGTGTGGAAGCCACGCTCTCCGACCTTAAGAACAAAATTGTCGAACTATCGGAAACAACTCCCGGCTTATGCGAAATGAATTGAGCGGGGTGTTGATATTAGATAAACCGGCGGGCATGTCGTCGGCCCAGGCGCTGTCGAAGGTCAAGCGACTGCTTGGGGCAAAAAAAGCCGGGCATGCCGGCACCCTGGATCCCTTCGCCACCGGGGTGTTGATATGCTGCATCAACCAGGCCACGCGCCTGGCCCGCTTTTTTCTACATGGAGAAAAGTCCTATGCGGCGGTCTTGCACCTGGGCATCGAAACCGACACCCAGGACGCCACCGGACGGGTGACCCATCGGAAGGAGCTGCCTGAGATCTCCCGCGAAAGCCTGACTGATGTTGTCGGCCGATTCCAGGGAGAGCAAATGCAGACCCCGCCGGTCTATGCAGCCCTGAAGCACGAGGGCACCCCGTTGTACCGGTTGGCGCGGCAAGGAAAGCCTGTGCAGAAACCGGCACGGCCCATCACCGTGAAGGCCATCGACATAACGCAAATCGCGCTGCCCGATGTCCATTTTACGGTGACCTGTTCAAGCGGAACCTATGTTCGGACATTGTGCGCCGACATGGGGCAGGCCATCGGCTGCGGCGGCCACTTGAAACAACTGCGGCGAACCGCTAGCAGCGAGTTCTCCATTGAGAGCGCTTTTACACTGGAAGCGCTGGAATCAATGGCCCCCGGGCAAAGACCGGTGCGAACGCTGATTGCCCCGGCCACGGCCATCAGCCAAATGCCGACCTTCATCGCAGGCGATGAACTGCTGCAAGACGTGGTCCATGGACGGAGACTGGAACTATCCCGCATTTCGCCGGCGCTGATACAACGACCGGCAAATGACAAGATGGCCGACCATTTGAAACTGGTCGACGCTGATCTGAATTTAAAAGCCGTGCTCAAATTATCGCCGGACGGCAAGGCCTACGATTATTGTTGTGTTTTTAACTAATCCATTGCAAGATCCCGGCAAGGTGAACATTCTAAGGAGGAAACGTAAAGTGGTATTATCGACCCAAGACAAAAAAGAGCTGATTGAAAAATATAAGCTGCATGACGACGACACCGGTAGCCCCGAAGTTCAGATCGGGCTGCTCTCTCACCGCATTCAATACCTGACGGAGCATTTGAAGGTTCATAAAAAGGACCATCACTCCCGCCGAGGGTTGCTCATGCTGGTTGGGCGGCGCAGACGCCTGCTCAACTACGTCAAGAAAAACGACGTTAAAAGATACCGCACCATCATAGAGACGCTTGGACTGCGTCGATAGACCCGATAGGGGTCTGCGGACCAATCAGGCGGCCCGCGAACCGGGCTTGTGGATACGAGTACCCGGAATACGACGCGGTGTACCATTTACCGGCCCCATGATGGTGGACAACACCGGCCGTTATATATCATCCTGCTGAAATCAGGCCGCCGACAACGAGGAGAAAAAAATGGAAAAAATTGTTAGCGCGGATGTGGGGGGCAAGACCCTGACCATCCGTACGGGTAAAGTTGCCAAACAGGCCAGCGGCTCGGTCGTCGTTCAATACGGCGATACCGTCGTGCTGGTAACCGTGGTCGCCGCCAATGAAGAGCGTGCGGCCAGTTTTTTGCCTTTGTCCGTCGAATACCAGGAAAAAATATATGCCGCCGGACGCATTCCCGGCAACTATTTTCGCCGCGAAATCGGGCGACCCAGTGAAAAAGAGACCCTGACGGCGCGGCTCATCGACCGCCCCATTCGTCCATTGTTTCCCAAACAATGGCGTTACGAAACTCAGGTGATCGCCACGGTCCTGTCCATGGACAAAGAGAACGATCCGGACATGCTGGCCATGGTGGGCGCCTCGGCGGCATTGTCAATCTCAGACATTCATTTCGCCGGCCCTATTGCCGGTGTCCGGGTGGCGCGGGTGAACGGCGAATTGATCGCCAACCCCACCATCAAACAAACCGAAGCGGCGGACATCAACTTGATCGTCGCCGGGTCCAAGACCGGTGTGGTCATGGTGGAGGGCGGCGCGGACGTGGCCTCTGAAGCCGACATGCTGGAGGCGATCTTTTTCGGCCACAAAGTTATGCAACCGCTCATCGCCATCCAGGAAGAGCTGGTGGAACAGTGCGGCAAGGCCAAACGCGATTTCGAACCGCCCGTCAAAGATGAAGCGCTGGCTGCCAAGCTCTCCGACCTGGCCGCCGAACGCATCTCCCAAGCCCTGGTCATTCCCGAAAAAATGGCGCGCTACGCCGCCATGCGCCAGCTCAAAGCGGAAATCTTCGAATCCCTGGGAGAGGAATACGAAGAGCGCAAGGAAGATGTATACGACCTGCTCGGCGATATCCAGAAGAAGATATCGCGCAACATGATTCTCAACGAAGGCCGCCGCATCGATGGCCGCCGGTTTGACGAAATCCGGCCCATCAGTTGTGAAGTCGGCACACTGCCGCGACCTCACGGCAGCGCTCTGTTCACCAGGGGCGAGACCCAGGTTCTGGGCGTGTTAACCCTCGGCTCCGGACAGGACGAGCAGCGTGTCGAAACCCTGAGCGGCGAAGAGATGCGGCAGTTCATGCTGCATTACAACTTCCCCCCCTACTCGGTGGGAGAAGTCAAACGGGTTGGCTCTCCCAGCCGACGCGACATCGGGCACGGTGGCTTATCCACCCGCGCCATCGAGCGCGTGCTGCCCGACAAGGAAGACTTCGACTACACCATTCGGCTGGTCTCCGAAGTCATGGAGTCCAACGGCTCCTCCTCCATGGGCACGGTCTGCTCCGGCATTCTCGCCCTGATGGATGGCGGTGTGCCGATTAAAGCACCGGTTTCCGGTATCGCTATGGGGCTGATTCAGGAGGGAGAACAGGTGGTGATCCTGTCGGATATCCTCGGAGACGAGGACCATTTCGGCGACATGGATTTCAAAGTCACCGGTACCCGGGACGGCGTCACGGCCCTGCAGATGGATATCAAGATCCTGGAACTCTCAAAAGAGATCATGCAAAAAGCCTTGGAACAGGCTCGCACCGGCCGCATCCACATCCTGGGAAAGATGATGGAAGCTTTGGACACGCCGCGTGAAGAGATCTCGCCTTTCGCACCGAAAATCATCACCATCAAGATCAATCCCGATAAGATCCGCGACATCATCGGCCCGGGCGGAAAGGTGATTCGCGCCATCCAGAGCGAAACCGATTCAAAGATCGATATCGATGATGATGGCACGGTGAAGATCGCCGCCGCCAACCAGGAAAATGGCGAAGCCGCCCTGGAGCAGGTCAAGGCCATCACCATGGAGCCTGAAGAAGGCGCCATCTATGAGGGCAAGGTGGTCAAGACCACCGACTTCGGTGCTTTTGTCCAGCTCACCCCGGGGACCGACGGCCTGGTGCACATCTCCCAATTGGCCAACCGGCGGGTCAACAAAGTGACCGATGTGGTCAAAGAAGGCGATGTCATCAAGGTCAAGGTGTTGGAAGTTTCCAAGGACGGTCGCATTCGTTTGAGCCTCAAAGCAGCGTTGAATGATGAAACGAACAAAGGTGATTAACAAAACCGTTCTTCTCAACGGTGTTAAAATCATCACCAAAAAAATACCCCACGTTCGATCCGTCTCCATGGGAGTCTGGGTCAACGTTGGGGCCCGCGACGAAACAATCGACCAGAGCGGGCTGTCCCACTTCATAGAGCACATGATCTTCAAAGGGACCGCCCGCCGCACGGCCTACCAGATCGCCAAAGAGTTTGACGCCATCGGAGGACACACCAACGCGTTTACCTCCATGGAGTACACCTGCTACCATGCCAAGGTGCTCGATACCCACCTGGACACCATGGTGGAGATTCTATCGGACATCTTTCTCAATTCCGTTTTTGATCCCCAGGAGGTGGAGCGTGAACGTCCGGTAATCTTCCAGGAGATCGGTATGGTGGAGGACTCTCCGGAGGAGTACCTTCACCAGCTGGCCAGCCAAAATTTCTGGGGCGACCATCCGCTGGGCAGATCCATTTTGGGCACCCGGGACAACATCCTCAATTTCAAAGCCGAAACCATCAAGGATTTTTTCCATCAGTTTTACCATCCGCAGCGAATTCTCGTTGCTGTGGCCGGTAATGTCGACCACGAGCAAATCGTCGGGCGTGTGGGGCCGGCCTTTGGCACCATTCATAACGGTCAAGATCTGCCGGAGCGGCAACTGCCCAGCATCAAACCGCGGCAACAGGCCCTTCACCGGGACCTGGAGCAGGCCCATATCTGCCTCTCCACGCTGGGCCTGTCCGTCACCGCACCGCAACGATTTGCCTTTTCGCTGATGAACACCATTCTCGGCGGGAACATGAGCTCCCGCCTCTTTCAGGAAGTCCGCGAAAAACGGGGGCTGGCCTATTCGGTTTACTCCTACATGGCTTCTCATGTGGATACCGGTATGTTCGGCATCTATGCCGGGGTCAACCCGGACGCTGTCATGGAAACCATTGGTTTGCTGGTCGAGGCCATGCAGCACCTCAAACGCGCGCCGGTCTCGGAAGCTGAGTTGATGGACGCCAAGGAGTTCACCAAGGGAAATCTCTACCTGGCCTCTGAAAGCGTGGACAATCAAATGGTTCGCCTGGCCCAGAATGAGATTCACTTTAACGACTACATCCCCGTCCAATCGGTCATTGACCGCATTGAAGCCGTAACGGCTGAAGAAATTCAGACCTTGGCCGGCCAGCTCTTCAACCCTGATAAAGCGTCCTTGACCTTGCTGGGGCCGGTGGACACGGCGGTTGATCTGGAATCGGCCCTTAAAATGTAATCCCGTGACGATCACCCGACTTGCACTGCACCACAACACATACATGCCAATTGACCGAGTACAGATGACCCAAGAACCGATTGTAGAATTCAAACGATTGCATCCCCGACGCGACAGCGACATCGATCTGCCCCGTTACATGACACCCCACGCAGCGGGGATGGATATCAGTGCCGCGGTGCCGGATGCGCTGACATTGGCGCCCGGCCAAATCAAATTGGTCCCTACCGGTTTTGCAATGGCCCTTCCCCATGGATTCGAAGCCCAGGTCCGCCCGCGCAGCGGACTGGCGATCAAGCACGGCGTGACGGTCATCAACTCCCCCGGCACCATCGACAGCGACTACCGCGGAGAGGTCAAAGTGGGGCTGATCAACCTTGGGGCGGCGCAATACACCATACAGCGGGGCGAGCGCATTGCCCAGATGATCATCCAGCAGGTCTGTCAGGCCCGGGTGCGGGAGGTGGACCATCTCGATGAAACCGAGCGCAATAACGGCGGATTTGGAAGTACGGGAGCGTAGAAGAAACTTTGAATATCGATTGCCGAACCGCAGAATATCGAATGTGGTATTCTGCCGATTTTAAGAAGGGGCAGAGCAAAGCGATACCGGACTTCGATATTCGACATTCCTTAATCGAAATTCATAATTCCGGTTGCTTCAACTCAAAACAGAATGACCGGTTGTAATCACCGATGACGTCAGATCCAATATCCAATGCATGCAAACTTTCCGTCTGCGTGCTGGCCAGCGGCAGCAAGGGCAATGCGATCCATATCAGCGACGGGAGCACCCATATCCTGATTGACGCGGGGTTGTCAGGGGTCGAAATCCAGCGCCGCATGGCAGCAGCCGGCCTCGCCATAGAAGAGCTCAGCGCCATCATGGTCTCCCACGAACACAGCGACCACGTGCGCGGGGTTGGAGTGCTGGCAAGGCGGTATGATCTGCCGGTTTACATGACCCGGGGGACGGCGACGGCCGCCTCAAGCCAACTCGGCCGTATCGACCGACTGCACCATTTCGAGATCGGCCGCCCCTTTGCCGTAGAAGATCTGGCCATCCATCCCTTTGCCGTCTCCCACGACGCAAAGGATCCGGCCGGATTCACCGTCTCGCGCTATGGCCGGAAAATCGGCATCGCCACCGATCTGGGCATCGCCACCGGCATGGTCAAGCAGCACCTGAAGGCGTGCTCGCTGCTGGTGCTGGAAGCCAACCACGACCCGGCGATGCTTAAGGACGGCCCATACCCCTGGCCTCTCAAGCAGCGCATCCAAAGCCGCAACGGCCACCTCTCAAACCAGGACTCCCGGGACCTGCTGGGAGAGCTTAAACATGACGGTCTCTGCCACGTCATCCTGGCCCACCTCAGCGAAACCAACAACACCCCGGAAAAGGCCCTGCAAGCCGTGCAGGAAGCTATCGGGGGAAAAGACCGGTTCGAACTCCATATCGCCTGTCAGGAAAAGTGCAGCGATCTTGTGGTACTGCGTTAGTTTAGAATGCGTCCCACGGTTTCGCCGTATCGCACCAGTGTCTCGATATTTTTATTCGAGTGGGTGAGGATGTCTTTATCGATCTCCACGCGATTGGACGGTATGATGATGAGCACGGTGGAACCGCCCATCTGGAAGTACCCCTTCTCTTTTCCGCGGGCGCAGTAACCGCCTTGGAGGCGGTGTTGGATGATGGAGCCGACCACGGTGGCGCCCACCTCGATCTGCAGGATCGGCCCCATGGTGCGGGTCTCGATGATGCACCAGTGGCGGTGATTCTCCGCCCAAATGCCCGGCATGTGGCGCAACGCCAATGGGCTCACCGAATAGAGGCGCCCTCCGACAACGCGGACCGGCGATTGGATGCCGTCTTCGACGTAACCAAACCGGTGGTAGTCCCGGGGAGCCAGTCGGTATTGCAGGCAAAGTCCGTCTGCGAATTGATCCGGCAGGGTCTCCCCGTCCAGAAGTTGGGTAACGGTCAGGCTGACCTCTTTGATGTGCAATATGGTGTCGTTTTGCAGCTGGAAAACTTTAAGCCGGCTGTCAGCCGGGCAGATCAACGCCGATGGGTCATTCGCGATGGGGCGCGACCCGGGTTTGAGACGGCGAATGAAAAAATCGTTGAAGGTATGAAATCCCTCTTCCGGAACCTGGACTTCCGACATATCGATCCGGTGTTGAAGCACAAATCGGTCGATCTGCCGTCGGCTGACCCGCTGGTGGAAAATCCAGCCATACAGGCGCGAAAACAGAATCCGGCTCCATACCCGGCGGGCCACCCACCGGCCCCAGGTACGTCCGTAGAAAAAAGTCAGAAAGCTGCCGCCGGGGACCTGCTCGGTTTCAATCTTTTGGGTTTGACGATTGTAAAGGCGAACCTCGTCAGCGGGTGATGCGGCAGTGGCCATGGTCAATGAAAGGCTCCGAAAAGGGATCGCGCCGGCGTATCCGGCAGGTCGGCGGTGATTGGATTATTTTTTTTCGATCTTCACGGCCACGGCAAACCGCCCCGGACCGGTGATCATCAGGCCGATGCAGACACAGGCCAGGGCCGCCGCATACAGCGGCAGGGTTTTATACCCGATGGTAAAAAAATTTATGAAATAAAGGGTATATACTGTGGTAAGCAAAACGGCGCTCACGCGAAACAACCCCCCGGTAATCATCCCCAGACTGCCCAGCACCTGAAAAAGGAGTAGAATGGCTCCTGCGATCTGAAAGGGGAAGTCCGCCTGCAAAAAGCGCAGATCCTTGCCCACCACGGCCCACTGTCTTGTCCCCCCCAATAACTTCGGCAGGGCGTTAACCAGCAAAGTGGCCGCAATCCCTAACCGCATCAGCAATAATCCCAGATTCAATTGGCGCTCGCCGACTGCTTGCATAGACATCCTTTATCGGATTGAAATTGAGTCGACGACCACTCGCATGGCGGATGGCCTGGATTCTTTGGACCGCAGGCCGAAAAAACAAAAAGCACGCCAGTGCTTCGGTCGTCGCAGTTGCAGCCGGATGCGTCCCTGCCGGCTTGAAAATAAACAACTGCTAAAGCTGAACCATATCCCTGCGCCCCCTCCAGAGTCAATTTGAAAAAGAAAAATCACAACATGTTGTATTTTGCATTGACACAGACCCCAATAGGATGTATGAGGTTGGTTAAGTTTGGCAGGCGCTCGTGATCCTGCATCCAACTGCCTACCCCGTCTTGTTGAGTTGCCACGCCGTACAGCATGCACCAGCGCCATCGTTGCTGCCGTCAAACCCCTCGGCACCCGACTGTGCAGCCGCCCTCAACCCTTTACCGATGGTATGAAGCTGGGCCTGACCGAGAAGAAAACGCACTCAATCGGCCTGTGGCACAACGATTTCGGAATCGAGGCTTCCTTTGCTCGGCTTACCTTCTCTAAGCGCCTGCCAATCCCTCCAATCCCGCCTTGACATTTTATAAAAGACCCCCATTATATACGCGAATGTCAGCGCCAAGTGGTGAAGAAAGAGCGATATCAGATGAACAGCCGCACCAGCAGCGCCGGGAGCGGACCAGATTATTTTCATGATGAAAACCGCAGGGTCGTTCGACCCGCCACCATATCGATAACAATTTGAGTCGCAAGGAGAGTTTATGCAAGCGAACAAGCAAACCCATCAATTTAAAACCGAAGTTCAACAAGTCCTCAATCTGATTATCAATTCGCTCTATTCCAACCAAGAGATCTTTTTGCGAGAATTGATCTCCAATGCATCGGACGCCATCGACAAACTGCGCTTCAAATCCCAAACCGACACCGATATCCTGGGAAATGATGGGGAGTTCAAGATCAAAATACGTCCGGATGGCATCGCACAGACGCTGGAGATCAGCGACAATGGCATCGGCATGACCTATGACGAGGTGATGGAGAATATCGGCACCATCGCCAAAAGCGGCACTGCAGGTTTTCTGGAAATGCTGGAACAGGCGCACGATGCCGACATGCTGACCCCGGAACTCATCGGCCAGTTCGGCGTGGGATTCTATAGTGCTTTCATGGTGGCGGACAGGATCACACTGACCACGCGAGCCGCCGGCGCCTCCAAAGATGAGGCGGTCAAATGGGAGTCCACCGGAGACGGCTCATTCGCCATCGAGTCCACGGAGAAGGAATCGAGGGGCACCACCATCATATTAAGCCTTAAAAAGAGAGGCAAAGACGACCCCGATTATACCGACCAGTGGCAGATCCGGCGGATCGTCAAACAGCACTCCGACTTTGTAGCCTATCCCGTGGTGATGGATGTGGAGAAGGACGAACCCCTTCCCGACGAAGAGATCATCAAGGACCCGGATGGCAAACCCATCGGCGAAACCACCCGCAAGGTGATCAAGGAAGAAACCCTCAATTCCATGAAGGCGATCTGGTCCAAGCCCAAAGACGAGGTCACCGAAGAAGAGCATGAAGAGTTCTATAAACACCTGGCCCACGACTGGAATCCGCCGCTGGACCGGCTGCACATGAAATTCGAGGGAACCACCGAATATTCGGCCCTGCTCTACATCCCCTCCAAAGCCCCCTTTGATCTCTTCCAGCCGGAACGCAGGCACGGTATTCAGCTCTATTGCAAACGGGTATTCATCATGGATGACTGCAAGGAGCTGATGCCGGAGTACCTGCGGTTTGTGAAAGGCGTTGTCGACGCTCCGGATCTCAATCTGAACGTCAGCCGTGAGATTCTGCAACAAGACCGCCTGGTGATGAACATCCGGAAAAACATCGTTAAAAAAATTCTCGACCAGCTGGCGGGAATGGATACCGATAAGTATGAGGCCTTTTACGAGGAGTTCGGCCAGGTGCTCAAAGAGGGCATCTACACCGATCCCTCCAAAAAGGACAAAATCTCCGCAATGGCGCGCTACAAGAGCACCAAATCGGATGGCAAGTGGATTTCGCTGGATCAATACGTCAAGAACATGCCCGAAGACCAGAAGGAGATCTTCTATATCACCGGGGACGATATCAACGCCCTGCTCAACAGTCCGCACCTCGAACAGCTCAAGGAGAAAAACTATGAAGTCCTTCTGATGACCGATCCGGTGGACGAGTGGGCGGTACAGAGCCTTACCGAGTATGACGGCAAAAAGCTGAAAAGCGCCGAAAAAGGCGACCTGGACGTGGATGAAAAAGACAAGGACGATGAAAAAGAGTCCCACAAAGCGCTGTTCGGCTTTATCAAAGGCCTGCTTGAATCCAAGGTCAAAGAGGTTAAAGCATCGGCCCGGCTCAAGGATTCGGTGGCCTGCCTCTCCGGCGAGGACCACGACATGAGTGCCTATATGGAAAAAATCCTCAAGGCCTCGGGACAGTCAGCGCCCCAGACAAAACGGGTGCTGGAACTCAACATGGCCCACCCGCTGATGGAAAAGATCACCACGCTGTTCGAGAACGACCGCAACAACGCCGCGCTTAAGGATTATAGCCAGATGCTGTTCGACCTGGCTGTGGTGGCCGAAGGCGGTAAACTGGAAAACCCGGCCCGCTTTTCACGACTGGTCGGTGAAGCCATGGCCAAAGCCACCGATTGATTTAAACCCGCAACACAACTGCAACCGCCTGCCGGCAAACCCTTTGCAGCCGGCAGGCGGCCATTGGGCCGTCAAAGACAAGCCTGCGGTAGAACGCCGGACCGATGAGACCGGCCTTCACGCCGGCAAGGCCTCCCTGCTCCAGAATCCCTTCTTGACAAACAGTGCTGGATAACCATATGCATTACTAATGAGATTAAGGACATAGTGTATTGGCCAGCGCACAATCGTTTCGATCTCACGTTTCAGGTTCGGCCAGCGACAGAGCGGATTGAGATTGACGACCACATCTATTAATTTGGGGCTGAGATCGCCGTGCGCACCCTTGCAATCCTCCAGTACCGGCAATCTGTGAAGTTTGGAGACCAATACCGACTGCCGTTGTGTGGCCCGGATTGGCGTTACCCGCTTCCACCCTCCATAGAAAGGCTCGCCGAAAGACCACCGACTTCCCTTTATGCAGTTGATGTCGAATATGGGCATCAATGCATCCACATGTGATAAGCGGCGGTTGGGAACGAACCGGGACAAGCGCTTCGGGATGGAGGATCAGTGAGGTTATCATGATTAAAGTCGGCGTCGCATACGGAAAGGACCCCGAGGCCGTGAAGAGCGGAAAGCTGATTGCCCGGGAAGCCATGGCAGCGGGTCGCATAGACAGGGCGGATCTGGTTGTTGCCTTCTGTACGGACAGCGTTGACCATGAGGCCTTTTACAACGGCCTGCGCACTGTAGTGGGGGATCATCCCCCGATTATCGGCGGTTCGGCCATCGGCGTAATCTCCCATGCCGGCCTTACCTACGAGGGCTACTCCTCCGGAGCCATGATCGTCGAGTCCGATGCGGTAAATTTTAAAGTCCACAGTGTCGGACACCTCGACCGGGACGAAGAGGCCGCCGGGCGTTCCCTGGCGAAACAAATGGGAAAGAAGATGGCCGCGCGCCTGATGATGGTCTTCTACGACTCGATCCAGAAAGCCGCTTCGGCCGATAGCCCGCCCATCATGAATGCGTCCCTGAAACTGATCAAGGGCATTGAGAGCGCACTGCCCCACCATGCCCCGATCTATGGAGCCGGCCTGCTGGGCGGATACGATTTCGGCCCCGCCTATCAATTTTGCGGCCATCACATCGCCCAACAATCTGCCATCGGCCTTTCCATCAGTGGCGACATCCGGATCTACTCGCGCATCATGCACGGATGTACGCCGCAGGATGGCATCTATCATACGATTACGCGGTCCAAGGGCGCTGTGGTATACGAAGTGGATGGCCGGCCCATCGTGGACTGGATCGACGAAATGTACGGGCACAAGGAGTGGCAGCAGCAGATGCCGGTCAAGCGGCTGACCATAGGGGTCAACCATGGTGAAAAATTCGGTGACTTCGATGAAAACAATTTCGTCAACCGACTGATCGCCGGGGTGTTGCCCGATCGCGGCGGCATCGTCCTTTTCGAACCCGACTTGTCGGAAGGCACTGAAGTGCTTTTCATGCTGCGCGATGCAGATGCCATGATCCGCTCCGCACGGCAAAATACCGCCAATATGATGGACGACATCAAAGCGGATGGCACGCGTCCCCTGTTGGCTTTCTATATGGATTGTGCTGGACGAACGGCCAGATTTTCCGAAACGCTCGAGGAGGAGGCCGACCAGATCATCGCGGAGCTGGAAAAGCACAAAATCCCCTTGTTCGGATTCTACTCGGGTGTTGAAGTGGCACCTTTTATGGGAAAGAGCAGGGGCTTGGACTGGACCAGTGTGCTGATGATCCTGGCCGCCTGAATTCACCATGGCGACAAAAAAACCCCCTTCGAAACCGCTCGGCAATTCAACCAACCGGCAGCGTGAGATTGCCTATTACAAGCGCATTGCGGCCGAGTGTGGCATCAGCCGCCTGCGGGAAACCGAGTCCCTTTCCCGGCTGATCGCCAAAAGCCGACGTACGGAAGCCGAGCTTCAGAAGGCACGCGATGAACTGGAACAGCGCGTCATCGAGCGAACTGCCGCGCTGACCATGGCCAATGCCTCCCTAAAGCGCGAAATCAAAAAAAATGAGCGCACGGCAAAAGAGCTGGTAGAATCGGAAAAAAAATACCGCACCATGTTCGAAGATTCTCCGGACGCTATCAGTCTCATCCAGGACAGCCGCATTGTCGACGTCAATCCCGCATGGCTCGACCTACACGGTTATGAATCAATAGAGGAAATCACCGGTCGGGATATCATCGAAGTCATCCACCCGGACGATCGCCATATCCTTCACAAAAGAAGGCGAAGGTGGCCTGCAATTGGAAATCACGGCTATGCCATACGAGATATCCGCAAAGACGGCGGCATCGTGGACGTAGAGATCTTCGCCAGCCGAATATCCCTCAACGGCCGTGATGCCATTCTTGCCACGGTCCATGATCTGACCGAACGCAAAAGATCCGAGATAGAAAAACGCAAACTTGAAGATCGCCTTCGACAGTCGGAAAAAATGGAAGCTGTAGGCGCATTGGCGAGCGGCGTCGCCCACGATCTAAACAATATCCTCAGCGGATTGATCAGTTACCCTGAACTGCTCCTGTTTGACATCCCCGATGACAGCCCCATGAAAGATCCCTTGCTCACCATAAAACGATCTGGTGAAAAGGCGGCCGCAGTTGTACTGGATCTGCTGACCCTGGCCCGGCGCAGCGTAGCGCCGACACAAGTCGTGAACCTCAACGCCATCATCGATGAATACCTGTCGTCTCCGGAGTTTGACCGCCTGAAAAGAAACCACCAGAGCGTCAAAGTGGACCGGCATCTCTCCCCAGACTTGAACCATATCATGGGATCACCCATTCATCTTTTCAAAACCCTCATGAACCTGGTTTCAAATGCCGCCGAAGCAATGGCCAACAGCGGCACGGTGACCATCATCACACGGAATTGTCCTGTGGACGATCCCACAAGGATCGCGCTTCACCTTCAGCCATGCGATCATGTCGTCGTAGAAGTGGCCGACACGGGATACGGTATTGCCAAGACAGATCTCAACCGTATCTTCGAGCCGTTCTACACGAAAAAAGTCATGGGGCGCAGCGGCACCGGGCTGGGTATGGCTGTCGTTTGGGGAACGGTGAAAGACCACGATGGCCACATTGAAATTGACAGCACCGTAGGAAAAGGCACCCGTTTTTCTCTTTTTTTTCCGGCTACGAAATATCGACCGGAAGATGCTGAAAGTCGACCGCCTGTTAAAATCCCCATGGGCAAGGGAGAAAAAATCCTTGTCATCGATGATGTGAAGGAACTGCAGGAGCTTGCCGCGAGCATCCTTACCCGCTTAGGCTACAACGTCGAGGTGGTCGCCAGCGGCGAGGAGGCCGTGGCCTATGTCATGAACCATTCCGTAGATTTGGTGCTTCTTGACATGGTCATGGACCCGGGTATGGACGGCTACGATACCTACCGGCAAATCCTGGAAATTCATCCCGCAATGAAGGCCATCATCACCAGTGGCCATTCAAAATCGGATCGTATCGAACATACCCTGGCACTCGGACCTAGCGGATTCGTCCGCAAACCCTATTCTCTGAGCAATATTGCCACCACCACACGCCGCCTCCTGGATCAGGCGGAAGAGAATCGATGAAGACATTGATAAACGCCCGCCATTGAAACACCACATCGCCGGCACACCGACGGCCGTCATCTTTTCTATAGCACCGATCTGGATTTATTGTCATTCTGATCCAATGTAATCAAGTGCGGCAGACAATGCCCGGATGTATTGTTCTCCATTTTCATAAAGACCTTTTTGGCCTCTTCCCGGTTGACGATGAAGTGACGCACACCGGGAGCGAAAATGCCGTAAATGGCATAGTAGGCAAGCACCCTGTTGCGGGCCAATTTTTCATACATCTGGATCAAGGTTTCCGGATCGTCATTGACGCCCTTCAGGATAGGGCCCTGCTGAAGCATGACAATACCGGCGTCCGACAGCATATTTAACTTTTCTTCGCAGTAGGGTGTAATTTCATCCGGATGCACAAATGACAGTGTCATAAATACTGGTTTGTGCTTCGAAAGCATTTTCACGAAATCAGGTGTGATCACCTGTGGCGCATATGCCAGAGCGCGGGTCCCGATGCGAATGATCTCGATATGATCGATATCCCTCAAACGTCCCAAAATGTCATCCAAGGCCGCCGGTGAGAGCACCAAAGGATCGCCACCGGTGACCAGGACTTCACGCACGTCTCTGCGGCCGCGGATATACTGCAAAGCGATATCCAGCTTTCGACGGCTCAAGGCTTTGACGCGATGCCCGGCTCGAAAGCAAAAGCGACAATGCCCGAAGCATTCCAAGGTTGGGAAAAACAGCAATTTGCCGGGATAACGGTGGACGATGCCTTCCACCGGTTGGTACTGGCTTTCATCTGCATGCACATCCGTTGTGGCGTCATCTTCATATTCGATCAGCTCCCGGGATGACGGCACCACGATCTGCTCCAACACAGGATGTTGCTGCATCAGCTCAGCATAGTAACGGGGAATTTTCATGGGGAATTTGGCCGCAACCGTTCTAATTTTTTCAGTGTCCTCATCATTGAGGGCCATGGTTTCGTGAAGCTCCGACATGGACAAGCAATCGAAAGCACTTTTGGGGTGAGGCAGTAGGTCGGTGATGTGTTCGCCTTCACCATCGATGCTGTCCCCTTTGACAATCAGCATCCGTATAAGGCCGTCCTTTTTGTCATTGGGAATGATGACCACCGATGCATCCCGAATTCCATGACGCATCAGATCCTTAATCAGCCCCCTGTCATTTTCCCGAGCAAGCCCGTCATGGGTTCTCTGAAGATCAGTACCAGGCTGGACCACATCGATCTGCCGCAGCAGATGCGATACGGTCGGCATGTCTTTCGTAGCGTCCCTTGCATATGCTTCATGGTTTTGAGTTGGAACGGCGTGTTCCTCTCCTGTCTGTAAAATTGTTGATAATTGGCTCATTTTGGACTCCTTTCGAATGTTTTGGATCCTATAACAAACATGGTTGATCAACTAAGAGGGCTTTTCAGGTCAAGCGCCCGCTGAGAAATGAAGGGAAAAAGCAATGTTCTGTCTATGCGGCAGCATATCACATTTCTGTAAAAGTGCGTCGGGCACCACCCGATATGTACTATAGCGCATTGGCGCTGTATATTCGAAAATGGTTCCTGGATGTCACGCTCAAACGATTACAGTATGCCAGGCCAACTCAATTGAACAGGCTGCCGCACCGGCCGATTGTCACCGGACTTGCGATTCCGACCTTCCGAATTATGGACGATCGGTCCGTTTGAGAAGAAACGGGCCTCAACGGTGATGCTATCATCACCTTGCCGGAGATTTCCAGCCCTGAAACGGTCTTTTCCCGGTCCATGCCGCTATCGGTCGAGCGCCTCTTCAACCCCCTCAATTATTTTTAAATTTGACAAATTCGTCATCGGGATATAGGAAAGACACATAGATTCAACACGCATTGAAGCGACAATTGGATGCAGACTCCCGAACGGACGCGTTGACCATGCCCGTCATCAACCAGCCCTATACCCTGCTGCTCGCTTTCGCGGCAATCCTGTCAGCTGTTCTGGCCGGCCTTATTTTGCGACATCGCCCCAACCTTGGCGCGAGGTCTTTTTCGGTGCTGCTGGTCGCCGTATCCCTATGGGCGTTTGTTTCACTTTTCGAAGCCAGCGCGATTGACCGCGGCACCAAGATTTTCAGCTATCAGGTCAAATATATCTTCATCGTAATGGTACCGATGTCGTGGCTGACTTTCAGCCTTTACTACTCCAACCGGATGCGCAAACTTCGGGTTGAATATCTGCTGATCCTGCTGATCGCCCCGGCCGCCACCTTGTTGATGGTGGCAACGAACGCCAGCCATCATTTGATGTTCACCCGGTTCGAACTCATCGAGACCAACGGGTACCGCTTGCTCTATCCCCATTTCGGACCGTTGTTCTGGCTACATGTACTTTACAGCTACACGCTGCTGCTGGCCGGGTTTGTTTTCCTGGCCAAACACCTTGTCGGCTCCCAGGCCCACTACCGACGCCAGGCGGCCTACTTGATGGTCGGCGGCCTTGCCCCATGGCTCTCCAATATCTTGTTCATCTTGAGGGTGGGCGATCTGAAGTATTTTGATCTGACCCCGGTGGCGTTCTGTATCAGCGGTGCGGCTTTCCTGTTTGGCCTCTTGCGGTATCGGATGCTGGATGTCGTTCCCATCGCCCGGGACGTTATTGTCCAAAATATGTACGATGGCGTGATTGTCATTGACGATGAGGAAAACATCATCGATCTCAACCAAAGGGCCCGATCCCTCACCGGGATCAAGGCACAAAATATCATCGGTGCACATGCCGAAGCGATCATTCCGTGGTGGCGGGATTGGAAGCGAATGGCCGCTGCAAACGATGAAGATGCGCGGCCCGCAATTCTCGAACTCCCTGTGGAGGGTGAAGATCGCCTGATACAGCTCAACCGCTCGGAGCTGTTCAACAATAATAAGCCATTGGGGTATATGCTGTTGCTGCAGGATGTCACAGCCGCAAAAATGGCTGAAAAGGCGGTTCGCGAAAGCGAGGAGCGTTTCAAGTCCCTTAGCGAAAACGCTCCTGTGATTATCTTCTCTTTGGATGGGAACGGGGCATTGAGTTACGTCAACCCGGCCTGGGAATCCCTGATGGGCTATACACGAGCTGAAGCCATGGGAAAGGGATTGGATCACTTCCTTCCCCCGGACAAGATACCCAATGTTAAGCGGGTCTTTGACCAGTTGATTGACGGACGGATCGTGACGGCTGAAATCAATCTGCAGCTCACGCGAAAGGACGGCTCACCGCACATATTTGAAACCAGCGTTTCCGCCAATTCCGACTCGGAGGGCAGAGTGACGGGTATCATCGGTCTGGCCAAGGATGTCACCGAAGAAAAGCGGCTGCAGCAACAATTGTTTCAATCCCAGAAGATGGAAGCAATCGGCACCCTTGCCGGCGGCATCGCCCATGATTTTAACAATCTGCTCATGGGCATGCAGGCCAATCTCTCCTTGATCCGTCTGGAGACCGCCGGAAGGGCGTCCGTAGAAGAAAAAATTCAGCGGGTGGAAGATCAAATTCAGAACGGCGCTTCTCTCACGCGGCAACTGCTGGGATATGCCCGCAAGGGAAAATATGCCGTTACCTCCTTCGATTTGAACGTGTTGATCGAGGAGACCTTGAACGTGGTCAAACGCACCCAGAAGAATATCACCGTAAAGACCGCTCTGTCGGATAACCCGGCTTTTGTTCGTGCCGATCAGGGACAGATCGAGCTGGTCTTGCTCAACCTGTTTCTCAATGCCGTAGATGCCATGCCGGATGGCGGCGAACTGACCGTTGCGTCCCGCAGCAGAAGCGACAACCCAGGCGCCCCGCCCGGCGACGAAGCATATGTGGAAGTGAAGATCAGGGATACGGGGATCGGGATGGACCAAACCACCATGCACCGCATTTTCGAACCTTTTTTTACCACCAAGGATATGGGACAGGGCACCGGGCTTGGCCTGGCGTCGGTGTACGGGGTCATCGAAAACCATGCCGGTCGCATCGACGTCCAATCATCGCCGGGCAAGGGCGCCACGTTTACCGTGCAGCTTCCGGCGGAGAAAACCATCAAATGCCAGTTTCCGCTCAGATCGGAGAGCAACGCCGCCACCTTCGAGGGCACCACGGTATTGCTGGTGGATGATGATACGTTGATCCTCAAATACAGCCATGAAATGGCCGAGAGCCTCGGCTTGAAAGTCATATCGACCCAGGATGCAAACGAGGCACTGCTCTTCTACGAAGCCAAATGCAGGGATATCGACCTGCTTATTCTGGACATGGTGATGCCCAAGATGGACGGAATCTCTTTATTTGAAGCCATGCGGGCGATCAATCCCTGCGCACAGGCCATTATCACCACCGGGTATGCCATGGACAGCCGAATTTCAGCCCTGATTTCCAGTGGTCGCCACGCCTGCCTTAAAAAACCGTATACCCGTGAGGACCTGGCCAATACCATTGGCGATCTGCTCGGAGAGCGATACCCGCTCTCCGAGGCTGCCGGATCATAGCACAGCAATGGAGGCGTAAAGAGATCCGGAGCCAGGCAGGATCGGCACCCAATTTGACAAATCGCATCCGCGCCGGTACTAATATTTCTTGCCCCCGCAGATTTTTATTACATAGATTGATACGACTGTTCTTGATATTGCGATTGACTCCAAAAACAAATGGGTACAGCTGACCCGTGTTCGCCATTGACCATCCATATTCCCTTGCGCTCATTGCCTCGGTGATCATATCCCTGAGCATGGCCGTCGCCGTCTTGATGCAAAAGCGAACGCTGGGGGTATATGCTTTCGCATCCTTGAAGGCGGCCATCGGGCTGTGGGCATTCGCGTCCCTGTTTGAAGTTTGCGCTTTCAATTTAGAGATCAAAATATTCGCCTACAGCGCCAAGTATTTCTTCATAGTACTGGTACCCATCACCTGGTTTGTATACGGCCTCTATTATTCAAACCGGTTAAGGGAACTGTCCATTGCCCAAGTCGTTTTGCTGGGTATCATCCCGGCGATCACCATGCTGATGGTGGCCACCAATCGCTACCATGGCCTGATGTTTACTTCACTGCAGATGGAGCACAGCGGAACCAACGTTTTTGTCGTGCGCCAATTCGGGCCATGGTTCTGGATCCACGCAAGCTATTCCTACATTCTGCTGTTTCTAGGGTTTTTCTTCATGGCCAAGCACCTTATCGATGCGCCTACCCACTATCGCTGGCAGGTTGCGACCCTGCTGGTCGGCGGTCTGGTTCCCTGGGTTGCCAATATCGCTTTCACTCTGGAACTGACACCCTATCCCTATCTGGATCTGACACCTTTTGCGTTCACCATCAGCGGCGTGGCTTTCATGGTGGGAATTGTCCGTTTTCAGTTGCTGGATGTGGTGCCCATCGCCCAGGAGGTCGTCATCGAAAATATCGATGACGCCATCATCGTACTGGACAACGAGCAGCGTGTTCTAAATTTTAACCCTGCAGCACACCGCTTGGCTTCACCGACCGGATCGAAATTGATCGGCGCCCATGTCCAGTCGGTTTTCGAATGGTGGCGCCAGTTGGAAATCGACGGCCATTCGATGCCCCAGGGCGAGCTGCCGGTTGTCGAATTCTACCAGGCGCGCCGGCGGCGGTTGTTCCGGCCCAAAATCCTGCCGCTCGATTGCAACGGGCGAGAAACCGGCCAACTGATCACCCTGCACGATGTGACCGAAGCGCTGATGGCAAAGGAAGCGCTGAGAAGCTCGGAGGAGCGTTTCCGGTCTCTCAGCGAAAATGCGCCGGCCATCATTTTCACCCTGGACCCGGAAGGGACCATCACCTATCTGAATCCGGCGTTCGAAAAAATTTTAAACCTCAATCGGCAATCATTTATAGGCAAGCCGTTCATTCAGTGGATCGATAATCGAGAGCGCAAAGCCTGCCGGCACACCTTTCATCGACTGATCTGCGGCGATGTTGGCGTTGCCGAGCTCAACCTGACGCTCTATCAAAAGACCGGCGCCAAACGGCTCTTCAACATCAGCGGAGCCGCCAATCTGGATTCGAAGAAACGGGTCACCGGCGTCATCGGAATGGCCAAGGACATTACCGAAGAGCACGATCTGCAATGCCAGCTGTTTCAATCCCAAAAAATGGAGGCCATCGGCACGCTGGCGGGCGGTATTGCACACGATTTCAACAACTTACTGATGGGCATGCAGGCCAACCTCTCCCTGATGCACCTCAGCCCTACCGCCGACCCGACCCTGAAAGAGAAGATTCAGCGCATCGAACATCAGATTCAAACAGGCGCCAATCTCACCCGGCAGTTGCTGGGGTATGCCCGCAAAGGCAAGTACGTGATCACCACCGTCGATCTGAACCGGCTGATCAAAGAGGCCCTGGCGATCCTGGCGCGTACCAGCAAAGCCGTTACGATCGAACCCATGCTCTGCGAAACCCCTGTGTTGATCAAAGCGGACCAAGGGCAGATCGAACTGGTCCTGCTCAATCTTTTTGTCAATGCCGTGGATGCCATGCCCAAAGGCGGAAAGCTCTCGGTGGCAACACGATACATCGATCAACAGGACTATTTAAAGGAAGCCCGCCGGACCGATCGATATTGCGAACTCAGGATCACCGACACCGGTATCGGGATGGATCCGGCCACCCAGAAACGCATCTTTGAGCCGTTCTTCACCACCAAAGAGGTGGGACAGGGCACCGGCCTCGGGCTGGCATCGGTCTACGGTGTAATCCAGAACCACAGCGGCCGAATCCAGGTCGAATCCACCGAGGGGGAAGGCACCACCTTCATTATCAATTTGCCCACCACAACGGAGCCGGTTCACCGGGAAACGCCCCCGAAGCAGGTCGGCAAGCTGCAAAAAGGCGGCAAGATTCTGCTGGTTGATGATGAGCCGCTCATTCTCAAATATTCAAAGGAGATGATACAGAGCCTCGATCTTGACGTGCTGCCGGCCCGCAACGGCAAAGAGGCCGTCGACATCTATCGGCAACACCACGCGAATATCAATCTGGTGGTCCTGGACATGATCATGCCGCAGATGGACGGCCTGACCGTATACAGAGCCCTGCGTCGAATCAACCCTGATCTCAGGGTGCTCGTCACAAGCGGCAACACCTCCCAAAGCCGGTTGGAAGAGATTCTATCCGACGGATGCAGCCGATGCCTCAAAAAACCGTATTCCAGGGATCAGCTATCGGGCGAAATCCACAAGCTTCTGTCAATGCCCGACGACCACCCCATCACACAATCCGCACCTTCGTCCTGACCGAACCTGGGCACGCATGCAACCCGCTGCGGACCAAAACCCGATGCGACACGTCACCTTTCATAGCACTTTAATTTGTTGTGCCGTGTTTCGCGCGTTATCCCCAGCCGGCGTGCCGTTTCGACCTTGTTGCCGTAGGTTGCCTTCAATCTGGCGAAGATGGCCTCCTTCTCGATCTCTTCCAGAGAGCGATCTCGATCTGAACCGGCCGCGGTCTTCATCCACCACGAGGATCGGATTCGATTGTTCATTTAACATCGTCACCTCGGCTGCTGAAGGGTAAGGTCAGGGCAAAGGTAGCGCCGGAAGGGGTGTTCACTGCGCTGATGCGCCCCTCGTGCGCCTCCACGATCTTATGTACGATGGCCAGCCCCAGACCGGTGCCCGAGGCTTTAGTGGTGAAATAGGGGTTGAAGATCTCGGAGAGATTTTCATCCGGGATGCCCGGGCCCGTATCTGAGACGGTGACAACGACCTCCCCAGCGCCATTGTGCGAACAACCGATCGACAGCCGGCCGCCATCGGGCATGGCTTCCATGGCGTTGAGGTAGAGATTGAGCAGGCATTGGGAAAGCCGGTCCGGATCGATGGACACCCGACCTGCCGGTGCTTGGAGATTCAGATCGATCTCGATGGATTTGGCCAAAGCGTCCTGCCGGATCAGTTCGATGGAGTGGCGCAGCAACTCTTCCAGATCCACCATCTGGGGTGAAATGTCGGAGGGGCGGGCAAAATCCAGCAGTTCACTGATGACGCGATTGAGGCGGTCCACCTCCTGCACCATCACTTCGGCGGCTTGGTGGTCTTCATCCTGGGGGCCGATCTTGCCGGCGAGGTATGTGGCCATGCCTTTAATCGAACTGAGCGGATTGCGAATTTCATGCGCTACACCGGCTGCCATACGCCCCAGTGCCGCCAATTTTTCCTGGCGCTGAACCGTCTCCTGCAAACGCCGTACTTCGGTCAGGTCCCGGAGAATCAGCACGCGTCCCACCATCTGGTCCAGTTCATTTACAATACGGGTGGCGCTCACGCTGACCGGTATGTCGGATTTATGACCTAAATCGAAAACCATCTCCTCATCCCGCAATGTGTGCCCGCGATCCAACTGGCTGAATAATTTGCCCATGCCGGCGGGCATCACCTCATCCGGCATCTTTCCTAATGCGCTGTTTTGCGTCAATCCGAAGATCTCCTGGGCAACGGCATTGAAAAAGGCGATCCGGCCATCGGCGCCGGTGGCGATCATGGCCACCGGCAGATGGGCGACAATCTCCCTTGCAAAAACGGAAGTGTCCTGCAAAGAGCGACGCGCCGCGCGATAACTCTGCATCCAGAAAAGCGACACCAGGCCGGCAAACCCCAGCAACAACAGCAGCGCCGAGAGCACAATGGTGTTACGCAGCTGCCCCTGTATGCCCGCCTCAAAAGGCGTCACGTCGAATCCGGCGATGATGAACAAGGGGGGGGATTGGGAGGGATCAAGCCAGTCCTGTTTCTCAGGCGCCCGGTTGGGTGCCGACTCCGGCCCCCCCATACGTCCCATCATATGATGCATGCGCTGGCGATGCAGCGGTGCTCGGCGTATCGAAGGCCGAAAATGACGATGCACTTCAAACACCTTCTCGCCGTCTTCCAGGTTCACGAGTTCATGGTTCTCCTGAAGCTCGGGCCCGATATGGATCAGGCGCCCCTCTTCGCGAAAAGGCTGCCCCAGCCGTGTCGGGTCGCTGTGGGCCACGATGACCCCATCGGGTTGAATCACCGCCACATAACGGACATCCGGCAGCTGGCCGGTCTCTTCCAACAACTGCTGAACCTGACGGCCACCCCACATCCATCCCCGCATCCCCGCGCGGGCCCCCGCTTCCACGGCCCGGATCAGCGCGGCGCCCTTGGCGCTGAGCACCTGGTTCATATGGCGTCTTTCGCGCCGGATATTCTGGACCGCTAAAACGAGTACCACGGCGACCAGGATCGCTGTCGTCCCAAGGATGATCCAGGGAGAGGTCTTCATTCCCAGGCGGATATAATCCTTCTTCAGATTCATGGGTGTAGATTTATCCCGATTGTGTAAATTATAAACAAGGCAAGGCATTGAACGCCGCCAAAAGGGGTAAAAATTACCCGATTCTATTCCAATAGATGAAAACAATCAATTTTTGTGCCACTCGCAACCATTGCGCCGAACCGATAACCCATGCATCAAAAATAACCGTATTCTCACCCTTCTGAAATAGAAACTTAGCAATTTCGGGTTACCACGAAGCAACCGCAGGGGCGTGGCCCCATCACTCAGAACGGCACCCAAAAGGAGGATGTAATGACTTTAATGAAGAGGTTTTTAATCTGTCTGGTATCCATAGGACTCGTCTCCGGCCCATTGACCGGTCCGGCGCTTGCCAAACACGGCAAAGCTTTCGGGAAGGTAAAAAATGTCATCATCATGATCAGTGATGGCGCGGGCTACAATACGCACCTTGCCACAGAATACTGGCACGGCGCAAAGCAACCGTATGACAATGCGAATTTTGCCAAGTATGCAGTGGCCACCTACAACTTGCGATATGGCGGACCGGACGGCACGGCACCCATGGATAACAGTCAGGATCCTGAACTGGTGTATGATCCGAAAAAGGCCTGGGACGACACGCCCCTTCCGGAAGGTACGGATGACGACGGCGACGGCTATCTCGATTACTTCGCCGGCTACCAATGGCTGCAAAGCACGGACCCCGATTCGGCCGGCACCATGAGCGCCATTGTCACCGGACGGAAAGTATACCGCGGCGGCATCAATATCGACGGCTACGGCAATCCGCTGCGCACCGTACCTGAAATCGCCAAGAAAAAGGGCAAATCCTGCGGTTCGATCAGCTCGGTACGCTACAACCACGCCACCCCGGCCGCCGGCGGCGGCGCCCACAACATCAGCCGCAACAACTACATCGACATCTCCTACGAAATGTTCGGGGCCGGCATTCTCGATGTCATGGGCGGTCCCGGCCATCCCTGGTACAACAGCAACGGCACCATGCGCAGCGAACCCAACCTGACCAGCAGCCGTTTTGACGCGCCGCTGTGGGATGTCATCAGCAACAGCAATGGAACGGCCGGTCGTACCACCGTCGACGGTCATGAATACACCGTAAACGGTTCGGAGTGGAAAATGGTGGATGACAAAGATGCCATCAAATCCCTCGGCAGCGGAACGACCTACCCCGGGAAAAAGTTGATGCTGCTCCCCAAGGTATGGGGTACACTGCAGTATGAACGTGATATCATACAGGATTGGGATGGCGATGGCTCCATCGGAAACCAGCATCCGGCCACAGGCGCCAACATGGACTTGGGCGCCGCGCCGGTCAATCCCGGCAACGACTCGGACGGCGATCCGATGATTGCCACTGTACCTACCCTGGTGGACATGGCCATGGCTGCCATCAACCACCTGGATGACAATCCCAAGGGTTTCTACCTCCACATCGAAGGCGGCGCCTGTGACTGGGCCATGCATGGCAACTCCATGGCGCGCATGATCGAAGAGCACACCGATTTCAACGACACCGTCCAGGCGATCATCGACTACCTCGACGCCGACACCAACGGCAACAATTGGGAAAATACCCTCCGGAACCCGGGTTAGCGTCCCATCTTGATCGCCAGAACGATCTGGTTCCTCAGCATGGCGACATAGCGATGCTCCATTGGATTGATGAGGGATCCGGCGGATTCCATATCAGCATATAAGGCGCCCACGCAAACCGATTTATAGGTCACCGGCAGAAAGACGAACGACTGGGCGTCGATTGCTTTGCGATACCATTCGGGAATCAGGGGATAGAGTTCGGGATTGCGCGCGTCCTCTACAACCAGATCCTTATCCATGGCAATGGCCTGGTTGAAGAGGTCATCGGATGCCGACAATTCGAATTCAATCTTTCCAGCAATGTTTTGAATACCTTTTCCATAACCGAATCTGGCCTGCATGGCATTGCGCTGACGCTCGTGGATGAAAAGAATCGCGCGATTGCAATCCAGCGCCCGGTAAAGCACTTCAAGACTCATCAGAGCGATATCATTGAGATCAAAGCTTCCCACCATGGAACCGGACAGTTCTTGTATACCGCCCATGAGGATCTCCACCGCATTCTGCCCTGCCGCTTCCGTCGCCGGGGTCTTCAAATCTTCCTCGCCCATCAATTGGTAGGCCGTTGATGCTTGTGAGTCCGACACTGCATCGGAACCCATCGCATCCGGTACCTGTGCGCCACCGGCCGCACCGCATAACTTGGACAGAAACACACTTTCATGCACATCGAATTGAAGCGCATCGGCGTGGCTGTGAATCCTTTCCAGGCAATCGCCGATCATCGTCTTAACCTGGCGGAATGAAAGGCGGATGTAATGCTCGTAGCGTTGAAGCAGTTTTTCGGCTGCGGCCCTCTGCCGGGCCGGCTCAATATCAGAGACAATCCGGGCGATACTGTGGGTAAAGGCGGTAATCGCCAGCAACGGGTCAATCCGCCGGCGTCTGTCCTTCAAGTCATCCATGGAAACGGACGCCATGCTTCCATAAATGCTCTCGGGAAAATTCCATTCTTTGGCCACGGCCATTCCCAGAGAGCGATAGGACAGTCCGAGTATCCGCTTGACGACCTGCTCCTCTTTTTCACCCTGCTGGGTGACATGATATTGAATTTTTCGGTAATCATGATCCATGTGATAGATCGTCAACAGCCGTCCCAGTCGATTCAGCAGGCCGCAGATAAACGCCTCCTCCGAATCGATAGCGGGCATGGTCCTGGCGATCTCCCTGGCCAACAGGCCACACCAGAATGACCGAATGATCTCCTCCTTCAGTTCATTTGCCGTCGTCCGGCGCTTGAAGTGGTCGAAGAGCACCAGGCTGATGGCGGCCATGCGGATGTTATCATGCCCAAGCAGCACCACTGCACGGGTGACCGTAGTGACTTTGCTGGCAACAAAACCATAGAAGGCTGAATTTACCAGCTTCAATAGTTTATTGGTCAGCGCATAGTCCTTCAAAATCACATTGGCCAGCTCGGATGCCGAAGCATGTACGGATGTATCCTGGAGTTTTTGATTGATTTCAATAACATATTTGGAAATGGCCGGGAACTCGCGTGTGCGGCGGATCCGCCGCAGGGCCTTTTCCAATGGAGTGGGGGTATGGGTCTCATCGCGGACTTTGCCGCGACATTCGGAATTTATGTTATCAGATGCCAAGATTCACCCCTCCGTTTAAATGGGTTCCATGCATTGAGCCGTGGTGACGGCCATACCGACCTTATCGGCCGGTTGCGCAGGCGACTTGAATTTTGCGAGGCTGGCGGAAAGGAGCGGGATCCCTGTCAGGCTGAACGTCCGGCGGTTCGAGCGTTCGACATCGATCGGCGAAAATCCTTGTTGGAGGTTCGAAGCGTCTGGCTTTCCATTTTCTCTTACCCGACTCTTTCGATGACCGCTTTGGCGGGAATCAATCCGGTAGCGGCGGCGGAAACAATATTACCGGCCACTCCGGGGCCGTCTCCGGCCACGAACATGCCGCTGATCGCTGTTTCGAGATGCTGATCCGTATCGACCTGGGTTGCAAAGAATTTGATCTCCGGCGCATAGAGCAGGGTCTCGTCATTGGAAACGCCTCTGACCACACGGTTGAGCTTCTCCAACCCTTCGATCAGGTTGGTCAGAATCCGTTCGGGCAGTGCCATGGCGATGTCGCCGCACACCACATTGTTCAACGTCGGCGTGATGTACCCTTTCTGGATCCGGTGCCAGGTGGAGCGCCGTCCCCGTTTCAGGTCCCCGAAGCGCTGCAGAATCGGTTTACCGCCGCCGATCAGGGTGGCCAGTTGGCCGATGGACTCGCCGTAGGCCTGGTTGTCGGTGACCGGCTCGGTGAGCACCACCTTGGAGAGAAGTGCGAAGTTGGTGTTCTCCGATTTTCGGTCCATGTAAGCGTGGCCGTTGACGCAGACGAAGCGGTTGTAATTCTCCATGGCCACATACCCGCCCTGGTTGGTGCAAAAGGTACGGGTCTGGTCATCATACTTGGCGGTTTGGATGAAAAAGGTGGGGTCGTAGATGACCTCGCATAGATCCTGCATGATATCGTTGTGCACCTCGACCCGAACGCCGACCTCGATGCCGCGCTGGCTCACCCCCAATTCATGGGTGGCTGCCAGCTGCCCCATCCAGTCGGCCCCGGCGCGGCCGGGAGCCAGGATCACTTGCCGTGCGCGGTAGTGCTTGCGATTGGTGGACACGCCGGTTACACGGCCGTTCTCGACCACGATGTCACGCACCTCTTCCGAGGTGTGCATCACGGCGCCGCGCGACTTGATATGGTCCGCCATGGCCGCGATATAACCCGGCAGGCGGTCACTGCCCAGATGCTTCTGTTTGATGATCAACAGATCGATGCCATGGCGTTTGGCGGTTTTGCGAATGGTGCGCGCCGCGGCAAGGTCGGTGGGATAGACCGGCCCGTCCATTCCGAATCGGTTGAAGATCGCTTCGGTTTCGTCAATCAGTTGCTGGGCTCTGGTCACGGACATGAATTGGGAGAGATCCGTCTTGCCCAGCTTGTGGATATAGTTGAGCTTGCCGTCGGAAAAGAGCCCCGCGCCGCCCACGCCGCTGAGGATGTTGCAAGGTTTGCAGTGTTGGCACCGGACTTTGTCGTTCATGGGGCAATTGCGCCGCTGGGGGGTCTTGCCCTTTTCGATGATCAATATACGCAGGTCGGAGTGCTCGCAGAGGAAATAGGCGGCAAACAATCCGGCCGGACCGGCGCCGACGATAATGACGTCGTAGGTATCGATGGATGATGTCCTTTCGTGCGCCATGGTTCACCACCTTGCGGATGCTGTCACGGGCACACGGCCCGCATCGATCAAAAGCATGCGTTCCCCTGATCCCGGCAGCCGGGATGGAAACGAACTGATAACAGGGCTTAACTGCCGTGCAGGGTCAGGGCCAGGTTGGCGACCCTCGCCCCGAGCTTGCGTCCATTTTCCAGGGTGCCGCTGTCCGGTGCGCCGACACATGCCACGCCGTAGTGCCCGGTCGCGGCGATGGGGTCGCCGACGATGATCATCCCGTAGATCAGAAGGGCCTGTATGATGGACATCATGGTGGTCTCCTTACCACCGGTGGGATCTCCCGAGGTGGTGAAGGCGGCTCCGATTTTGTTCTCCATCTGCCGGCGCAAACCGACGAAGTCGTCCAGCACCTTTTTCATCTCTGCCGCCATGGTCCCAAAATAGACCGGCGATCCGGCAATCACACCGGCGGCATTGCCAAAGTCTTCCCGGGACACGTCCTTGGTGTGTCGAATCACCGCCTCAACACCATCGACTTGCCCCACCCCTTCGGCAATGGCTTCCGCCAGCCGCCGGGTATTGCCTCCCTTGGAATAATAGAGCACCAGTACCTGCATCATCATTCTCCTCGCGTTGCGTACAACTGGATGCGAACAGACATCATGACGGTTCCGTCCCCGCCATGGGCCGTCCGTTTCCGCGGTCTATTACCTGCGCTGCGGCGATCATGGCCTCTGGGCCGCCGGTTTCCGCAATGGTACAATACTATGTAAATTCAACCCAATGATCAAGATCCCATTCTTTGAAACACGCGAAAGATAGGCTTTGACTCCGCGCCCTGGCTGAACTTATAATAAAGACAGGACGCAAATTGTTAACCTCTCATGCTCCAGGAAACCAATCGCCGGTCCAGGCACCGTTGCTGTTGTGGACGGCGGTACAATGTTCACGGATAAGATTTAACGAGATAAACCTTAATGGACACAAGGAGGTTTGTATGGCCGTAAAAGTCATCATCAAGCGCCGCGTTCCCGAAGACAAATCACGCGAAATGATTCCGCTGTTCAGGAAAATGCGTTCGCTCGCCATGAATCAGGAAGGCTACATTGCCGGGGAGACGCTGCGCAACATGAACGATCCGGAGGATTTTATCGTCATCAGCAACTGGCAATCTTCCGAGGCGTGGGTTCGGTGGCTGCAGAGTGCCGAACGGCAGGAGATTCAGGGGCAGATCGATAACCTGCTGGGAGGGCAGACCCAGTACGAAATCTACCACTACGGCTTCACCGAATAAGCCGGCTCCACGGCGGAAGGTATCGGATTCCAGGGCTCTCCGGACGGCGGCCAGGTTGCGCGCGTCGATCGGGCCGGTTGGGGGCAGATGCCGACAGCCGGCCTATTGCACCAGTTTAGCCTTGATCTGGCCGGTGGCGCTCCACAAATCATACCACGCCTGCCGCAGGGCCACCTGGGCGGCCGCCAAACTCACCTGAGCGGCGGTGAGGTCCCGCTGAGCTTCGTTGAGACGCACCAGCGAACCGACACCGGCTTTATATTCCTTTTCCACTAGATCACGGTTTTTCCGGACCAGTTGGGCATTACTGCGCTGAAGCAGAAGCTGTTTCTGTGCCGAGAGAACGCGCTGGGTGGTGGTTCGCACCTCGGACGTGACATTGTTCTTAAGGTTCTCTCTGTTCTTCTCCGCTTCATGCAGCCGCAACTTTGCCTCCTGGTGTTGAGCGTGAAAGAGCCCGCCGGCAAAGATGTTGTAGGACAAATTGATGCCGACGGCAGAGCCGATATCCTCGCTCTCGAAACCAAAATCATCGGTTCTCTCGCCGTCGTAGGAAGCGTTGAGGGACACCGTGGGGAAGTAATATCCACGCCTGGCCTTGACGTCCGCCTCGGCCTGGCGAACCCCCCAATCACGCTGGTTCAAATCAGGCCGATCGGCATAAGCCGTTTCGATCAACTGGTCCATTTCGGGCGCCTGAAGTTCTGCGTCCTCAGTGGCCCTCAAGTTTTCCAACTGGGTCGGCTCCGGCAGACTTGCGCTTTCAGCCCCAAGCAGCGCGGCCAGGCCGATCCGTGATGTTTGATAGGTTCTTTCGGCCACGATGAGCTCCGACTTGGCGGAGTTGGCTTTGACTTCGAAGTTGAGGACATCGCTCAACGCGCCGGTACCCACCTCATGCCGAAGCCTGGCCTCGGTGAGCTGGCGCTGGTTGAAGGCTTCATCGGCCTTGGCGATGGCCACGTTTTCAAGGGCCAGCTGAGCCGACAGAAAAGCGCTGGACACCGCTTGCAGCAGGAATCGCTGTGCGTCGTTTCGGGCCGCCTCGCTGGACTGCTCACCGTATTTGGCCGCCATCAGATTGAACCGTCGGGTAAACCCGTCAAAGAGCAGCCAGCTGGCAGCGATGCCGGCTTGGTAGTAATCTTCGGGATTGGGTACCGTAGCGCCCGGCCCAAACAGTGCCTGAGTGGTGGCCAGCTGGGATTGATAGGCGTTGTCCGATAGATCGACGCGGGTCTGGGAAGCTGTCAGGTCAAACCTTGGCCAGTAAAAACTGCGCGCCTGCCGCACCACTTCGCGCGCCTGTCCGACCCGTGCCCGTGCCGCTGCCAGGGATGGATTCCCCTCCAATGCAATCCGGGCAGCGGTCTGCAGATCCAACACCTCGATCTTCTCCAGTTCGATGCTGCCGGCCGATGGTTCTTCTGCCGCCGCCACCGGGAAGCATAGCAGTAAAAATGAAAGAATGGTCCATGAGACAAGGCGCGTTCGAAACATTCTTAACAGAGTTTGCATTTCATCGAGACCTTTTCATGTGGTTGTTCGGCGTTTTGATTTTCATTCCCGCCATCAGGATGGAATTTGTCTTCAATTATCCATGGCCCTGTAGCTCAATTGCTGATGGGTGTCGGGGTCGTCCGCCATCAAATCGACATGGCGGTCCCGGGCCGGTTCGACCTCGACCCGCTTGGGCCAATAACCTTTGCGCATCCGGTGGGTGAGCAGCCGAAAGTCATTGAGAATGACCAACAGACTGGGCACAAGGACCAGCGTCAACACTGTAGCAAAGGTCACGCCCGCTGCCAATGACAATGCCATGGGAATGAGAAAACGGGCCTGAAAATCAGTCTCCATGATCAGCGGCGCCAATCCGCCTACCGTACTGACCGTGGTCAGGGCGATGGCCCGGAACCGGCGCGCGCCGCCGGCGATGATCGCCTCGAAAAAGGGCATGCCTTCGGCAATGTTCTCATTCACCCGTTCTATGAGGACGATGGCGTCGTTGACCACCACTCCGGTAAGGGCCACCATGCCGAACATGCTGATCATGGAAAGATCGTATCCCATCAGCAGATGACCGATAATGGCGCCGATGATGCCGAAAGGCACCGTGAACATGATGACGACAGGCTGCGCATAGGAACGAAAGATGGTGGCGATGACGATGAAGATGCCCAGAAGCGCCATGGGATAGCCGACGGCCAATGGTGTAAACGCTTCGCGCATCTTTTTTTGCTCTCCCTGCTGTGCCACTTTCAGACCGGGATAATTGTTCATCAGCTCGGGAAAGAAATGCGCTTTCAACTCAGCGAAGATTTCGGCGGCGTTGGCCTTGCTGGTGTCCACGCCGGCGCTGACCACCACCCGTCGCATGCCGTCCACCCTGCCGATCTCAGCGTACCCCGGAGCATAGATCACATCGGCCACGGACCTTAACGGCACTTCGAAGCCGTTGGGGGTGCGGATGCGCACCTGGTCCAGATCCGCGAGACGACGGCGTTCATCGGCGGTGTAACGGACCTTGACGCGAACGTCGTCTCGTCCCCGCTGAAGGCGCAAGGCCTCATCACCGAAGTAACCGGTGTAAATCTGCCGGGCCAGGTCCTCTACGGTCAGCCCAAGGGTCCGCGCTTCCGGTTTAAGGGAAAGCCGGATCTCATTTTTCCCGGCCGAGTGGTCGGAGCGGATCTGGTACACACCCTCGAATTTATCGAGACGCGCCATCAACTCTTTGGATGCCGCCAGAATTTCTTCCATATGATGCCCCTGAACCCAGATCTCGATGGGATCACCCGGCGGGCCGGTGTTCATCCCGGCGAAGGTGAGGGACTTGACGCCCGGAATGGGGCCGATTTCCTCTTCCCAGCGGGTCATCAACTCTTTGGATGTCACGCCCCGTTTCTCTGAGGACAGCAAAAAGGCCTGCACCGAACCGACGTGAGGTCCTCTCCGGGGAAGATCCTCAAGGGTCTGGCCGATCATTTTGACACGATCCTGAAGCATGGGGTCGCCGGAAAGGGTCCGGGTCTTCTTCTCCAGACGCAGCAACGCCGCCTCAATGTACGAAAGGGTATCAGCGGTGACATCCGAAGGTGTTCCGTTGGGGTATTCAACGCTTGCGGTCATGATGAAACCGTCGATCTCCGGCATGACTTCGAACTTCAAAATGCCGCTTTTCACCAGTCCCAGGCTCAACAACAGAACCGCAATGGCCGCGCAGAGCGAGATATACCGCCAGTAGAGCACTTTGCTTAACACGGGTTTGTAAACCCGGTGGACAAACCACTCCATCCCCGCGGATGTGGCCCGGTGGATGCGTTCCAGACGGCGGGTCACCGGATTCAGCTGGCCGTTTTCCTTGCTCAGATCCGGCAGGTGGCTCAAATGGGCCGGCAGCATCAACAGGCACTCCACCAGCGAGACCGCCAGGCAGGCGATCACCACCGCCGGCATGATGGCGATGAACTTGCCCATGATGCCGCCCACATAGAGCAGCGGAATAAAGGCCACGATGGTGGTGAGCACCGCGGCGATCACCGGCATGCCCACCTCGCTGACCCCGTCCACGGCCGCCTTGAGAGGCGGCTTGCCGAGTTTTCGATGTACGTAAATCGCTTCCCCCACCACGATGGCGTCATCCACCACCACGCCAAGAACCATGATGAATCCGAAGAGTGAAACCATGTTGATGGTTCCGCCGATGCCCCACAAAATCACCAGCGCGCCGGCAATGGAGATGGGAATGCCCATGCCGCCCCAGAAAGAGAGGCGTGCATTGAGAAAAATGTAGAGCATCAAAAACACGATGGCCATGCCGATGATGCCGTTTTTCACCATCAAATCGATGCGGTCGCGCAGCATGACCGTCAGGTCGGAAAGCACCTTGAGATTGACGCCGTCGGGAAGCTGCGCCTGGCGCTGTTTCACATAGTGGTGCATATCTTTGGCGATGGCCAATGCGTCTTCGTCGGGGGTCTTGGAAACCCAGATGATCACTGCCGGGTCGCCGTTGATATATCCCTGGATGGGATCTTCCCTGAAGTCGTCTTTGATTTCCGCCAGCCGGTCAAGGGTGATGATCTGGCCGTCAGATCCGGCCAGGACCACGATGGAGGCCAGTTCCTTGTCGGTATACTTGCGGCCCATTGTGCGCAACCGGATTTCTTCCCCCTGGGTGCGGATGGTACCGCCCCCCAGGTTGAGATTGCCCCGCCGCACCGCTGCCGAGACCTGGTCGAAGGTGATGCCGTACTGGCGCAAGCGCTCTTCCGAGACTTCGATGGAGATTTCATATTCCCTGGTTCCGAAAACGGAAACTTTGGAAATCGACGGTATCTGCTGGATCTCGTCCTTGATCTGCTCGGCCCACTCTTTGATGCGCCGTTCGGACATATCGGCCGATACGTAAAGCAGCATCACCGGGTCGAGCACGCTGAGTTCTTCGATAACCGGTTTTTCCGCATCGTCGGGAAAAGTCGAGATGGCGTTTATCTTGGTACGCACCTCTTCCATCACCTTGTCGGTATCGTAATTCTCATGCACCTCCAGGCGGGTGATGCTGACATTCTCCATCGAGGTGGTCTCGATGAGCTTGAGCCCCTCCAGGCCTTCCAGCGCCTCTTCGATTTTGCGGCTGACCCCCTCTTCCACCTCTTCGGGATCGGCTCCGGGGTAAGGCACATTGATCAAAATCATGTCCAGGGAGAACTCGGGAAAACTCTCCCGGGTCATCGATCCCATCGACAGCAAACCGGCCAGGAAGATCAGCACCAGCATGATATTGGCAAACACGGTGTTGCGGGCAAATGCGGCAAGTGCTTTTTTCATGGGGTAACTCCCGACATCAGTTGGATGTCAGCTCCTTCTTGCGGTTCAGGATCTCCAGAAGTGCGTTTTCCAGAGGGTCGACCAGGCGGGTGGTGATGACCCGGTCACCGTCGCTGAGCCCCCCGGTGATATAGGCAAAGTCATTGTCCACCCTGGCGACCTTGACGTCGATGGTTTTGAGGCGCTGCTCCTTGGTAGCCGTGAAGACCGTGTTTTTGAAGCTGACGGCCGCCCGGGGAACCTGATACGCCCCTTCCAGCGTGCGCCCCGGTATCTCGACTTCGCAGAACATGCCCTCCACCAGGGGCAGCCCCTTGTTTTCCGATCGTGCATCCGACGCTTCTACACGGACCGCCACGGTAACGGTCCGGGTCTTCTGGTCGAAGGTTACCACCCGGTGCAGGTCGCCCTTCCACACGTGGCCCTGCTTGTCTTCCGTCCACCGGATCTTGCATGTCACCGCATCGGGCTGGCCGAACCAGGCTCCTGCCGTCGAACTGCCCGCGTTCTTGAATTGAAGCCATTGACGCACATCACGACTGTCCAGCGGCACCTGGATCTCGAGCACCGTATCGTCGGCAATGGTCACCAGCGTCTGTCCCGGAGCCACGTATTGTCCCATCTCCACCGCCGCCTGGGTCAGACGACCGGTAAAAGGTGCCGATACACGGCATCGCTCCAGGTTGGCCTCGGCCTTTTGAAGACGCGCCTCTGCACCGGCCAGACTGCTCTGGGTTTCTTTGATGCGGATGGGAAAGACGGCCACCGACTGGGCCATCTGATCCGACTGGTCCAAGGCTGCGTTGTAGGCCTGCTCGGCTCGATCAACGCCGGATCGTGTTCCGACGCTGTGGTTCAAGAACAGGTCATTGATGCGTTCGAATTCGGCCTTGGCCAGATCGCGGTTTCGCTCGATGGTCTTCAGCCGATCCTTGTCGATGGCATATTGCTTTCGCAACCGCTGCAGGGAAGAAGTCCACTGGGCCACCTCGGCCTTGGATTGGGCCACGGCTGCGGCATAATCCCGGGAATCGATTTCAAATAGCAATTCGTCCGCCGGAATGACCTCGCCCACTTCCAGACGCGGGTGGATCGATCGCACCTGGCCGGCCACTTCGGCCGAAATTTTGACCGAATTGAGGGCGCGCACCTCCCCGTACCCGGTAATTCGGACCGAGACGGGTCTGGCGGTCACCTCCATGACATCCACCTTGAGCGCCCGTTCGCCGTCTTCCACCTCTGCCGGCGGTTTTTTAAGACTGGCCAGGGCCATAAATCCACCCACGCCGACGAGAAGAATGATGGCGCAAAGGATAATGCGCAACCTGATGTCCCGCCGTTTATCAGTTTCGGCTTCCCTTGAAAGGTTGGTCATGACAGCACCTATCGATAGATGTTCTGTTCTGAAAAGGGTTGATGCGTTGTCTCAAACCGGGTGCTGTGCACCCGGTTACCACTGCAACGATACAGCATTTTGTGCTTTTGTTTTTCCGGCCTATGGCCGGAACTCCAAGCCACCCGTTTTGCGGGGGGGGGTGTTGACGCAATCGGCCCAGTGCAACCGGCCCACCGGTGTTTAGCGTGTCAGGATCTATTCGGATCAGATCGATGCCGGCGTGGATGGGATGCGCACAACCGGGTCATCGGTAAGCGCAGCTTTGACTCGCGTGAGAACATCACACCACTTCTGCGCATTTTCGATGCCGATTTGTTCCACCAGGTCCACAAAAAACTGGAAGATCAACGAGGTGATCTCTTCGGCGATTTTTTCGGCTTCAGGCGATACACGCACCACCACCTTGCGTCGGTCGGTTGTACTGTGCTCGCGACAGAAGATCCCTTTTTCAACCAGCCGATCCACCATAACCGATGCCGATGGGGGTGAAACACCCAGTCGATCGGCCAGCTCGCTCATGGTCAACTCGCCTGAATCCCAAAGGGTTTTGACGGCATTGAGCTGGGTGATGGAAAGATCATTCAACTTGCCATTTTTGCTTGATGAAAAATAGCCGCTCTGAATCTCAACGATCCGGTCGTGAATCACCTTTCCGGTTTCACAGATGTACTGGGCCTTTTCGATGGTCTCGTCTTTCTTCACAAACTTTGTCACCTAAATATTGGTTTAATAAAATTTAATATGAATAATATTTAATCTATCTAAATATATGGACCAAGTATTACACCTGAATGCAGCATGTCAAGCAAAATCGGAAAAAAATCGGGTTCCGGGTTGAAGATTCCATCCCGGCATCGTAGTAGAGAGTCGATGAACCTGCTTGGCCTGACATACTCCCAATTGGTATCCGTCTTCCGTGAAAGGTACGGTCGGGGTGAATTCCACGCCGCCGCTCTCTACCGGGGTTTTTATGGCTCAAATTGCCATGCGCCATATGATATCAAAGCGTTTTCAGGCTCAGACCTAATCCGGGGCCAACTGCGATCGGACTTGGATATCTCCCGGCCGGCCATTGTGGCACAGTCATCGGAAGAGGGGGTCACCAAACTGGTTTTCCGGCTCATGGACGGCCACAACATCGAGACGGTGGTGATCCCCATGGCCAATCACGCCACGGTTTGTATCTCCTGCCAGGTGGGGTGTCGCATGGGATGCCGGTTCTGCCAGACCGGCCAGATGGGATGGATTCGAAATTTGAGCGCAGAGGAGATCGTCTCCCAAGTCTATACCGTCAAGGTTGTCATGGGCTTCGACATACGCAATGTGGTCTTCATGGGCATGGGGGAACCTCTGGATAATTTCGATCCGGTGGTCCAGGCGGTCCGGGTGTTGGAGGACCAGCGCGGGCTCAATATCGCCAAACGCCGCATTACCGTGTCGACAGTGGGGCTGCCGCATCAAATCGAACGACTGGCCGGTCTGCAGTGGCCCCAGCTCAAACTCGCCCTTTCGCTCAACGCCCCCAATGACACGCTGCGGTCCGAGCTGATGCCCATCAACCGAAAATTTCCGCTGGGCCAGCTGATGCGGGTATTGCAGCGCTATCCACTGGCCCGGGGCAATGCCATCTTCATGGAGTACGTCCTGATCAAAGGGGTCAATGACCTGAAGGAGCATGCCTGCCAGCTGCGCGAAATCATCGGCGACCTGCCGGTAAAGCTCAATCTGATCCCATACAATCCACGACACCAGTCCCCCTTCCAGGGACCGGCGAAGGATGATGTGGAGCGGTTTCATCGTGATTTGATCGATCAGAAGATATTTGTCCGGCTGAGAAACTCCAAGGGGTTGGGCATCATGGCCGCGTGCGGACAGTTGGGCGACAGTTCGAAGTTAAGGGCTCAGGGTTCATCGGCTATGCATAAACAGAGTCCTGTGTAAATTCTCGTCACCACTTCTTTCGAGGGGCGTACCAGTATAGCACGCGTAGGGGGCCATCCAGAAATAATGGATGGAACCGCGTTAATCCTTCACCTCGGTAGCGTGAAGTTTTTCTTCCTTGGCCATCTGAATCAGCTCTTCCAGTTTATTTGCGGTGCCGGGCTCCAGGTCCACAAAAACAAAGGTGGCGCGCATGGTATTCAGAAGATGGCCCTTCGTCCATGCCACCGCTTCAACACGCAGCAACTTGGTTTTCAGTCCCCCGATCCGAGCCGTGGTGCCCGGCAGCGGGATCTGCAGCGTCAACGTAAGGCCGCCGTTCATCAGAGCGGAGGGTTCTGTGGTGGTCAACTCAACATACAGGCCGCCCATGCTGATGTTGATCAAGGTTGCGTCCATCTTCTGAATTGGCGTTGAAATCGTGACGGCCGCATTGGGGATATGATAGCGCGCGTCCTTGCGCCACTTGCGCGGATCGCACACCGCATTGACCTGCTTGATCAAATCGGACGGCCGCAGCCGGGTCTGCACCACGTGCTCGAAGCCCTGTTGGACAAGGTCTTCGCGCGCCTGGCTGTCTTCGCTGTCGGAAATGACGATCAAGAATTCGCGGCCATCGGGTTTGATGGTCTCCAATTCGGATGCAAAGACGTCCAATCCCATGTCATCGAGATATTCGGCGGTGATGATGACATCGAACTGGCCTGACGCGATCTGCGACAGCGCGGATTCCCCGCTGTCGGCTTCATTAATTTCAGTATCGGAGAGCTCGGAATAAATATACTTTTTGATCAAAGCCCTGGTAGAACGCCCGGAATGGATTAAAAGAAGCTTTCTGATCCGCATAAACGCTCCTGACTCTGGTTAAAGGGTTAATTGCCCCGGACGATGTCCAGAACAAATCAAATGACCGCTTAGAGTTAACCGCTTGAAATTTAGCAGTTTTTGCAGGCATCACAGGATGTGTGGAGCGACCGATGAATGCACGAATGGACCTTTGCTGACCTTATGATCGACATATCGGGGACAAACTTTAGATTTTTTCAGGAATCCGGTCGGGCAGATACGGACCTCAGGAGAGGTTGAGGAGTTTGGCGGCGTTGAGCCCGCGGACAGCCGCCTTGTCGGTTGCAGACAGGGCCGCCGCTTCCATCTCCTTCAAGTACCGACCGGGTTCAAGCAACGGGAAATCGCTTCCCAGGACCACCTTGTCGGTACCTGCAAGGGTGAGGGCGAGTTGATAGATTTGGGGATGGTACAGATAGGGGGATGCGGCGGTATCGAACCAGACATTCTCCAGCGCTTCCCGAACCTCTTTTTTCAGAAGGGCGTAAAAGAAAATACCACCGCCCCAGTGGGCAAGGATGATGCGATTGTCGTGAAACCGTTGAACCAGCTTATAGATCTGGGCCAGAGTATTGGGACTCTTGCCCGGATATTGATGACCGACCGGTTCGTTGGTGTGGAGCATTACCGGCCGGTCAAAGGATTCGGCCAATGCCATGATGGGCTCCAGGTTTTCGAGACAGGTTGCATCGATGCCCGATGTATAAAAAGCCAACTCCCCAACGCCTGAAAGCCCGGAAGACAAACAGCGCTCCACTTCGCCGGCGGCGCCGGGATGCAGGGGATCCAAGCAGCAAAATCCGATCAGCCGTTCAGGGTGGCGGTTTACGGCTTCCAGGATATAATCATTGTTCAGCTTGTAATAATCCTCGCTGCACCAGGGAAATCCGAAGATGACGCTTTTGTCCACTCCGTGTGCGTCCATCATGGCGATGGTCTCGTCAACCCCCACCAATCGGGATTTGGGAGAATCGTAAAGCAGCTTGAAAGCGGGCTCATTGTCAAAAAACCGCTCCCGGTGATGCCGGACCGCTTTTGGAAACGCATGGGTGTGGATGTCGATAATCATCAGTCTTTTCGAACAACCTTGTTGGAGAACGTGTAGCGAAATTCTTATTAAATATGGATGAAATTAGCAAGCACCCCTTTTACAAACAGGTAAGGATAGGATACCGTCCAATCTATCGGCATCCCCCTGCATCCCACACTCCGGCCCCGGATCGGGTCCGGAGGGAGCCCAGCTCGGACGGGATCCCGGGGCCCCGGACACCCGCAGTTTCGAACTCCGGCGTTCGCCGGGATGACGCACAAAGGAGAGGTTCATCATGTACTTCGACAAACCCGGCAAGGAAAATACTGCGCAAACCCTGGCCCTCGCCTTTGAAAGAGGAAAGGCATTGGGTCTCAAAGAAGTGGTGGTCGCCTCCACCAAAGGAGATACCGCCCGACAGGCCATCGATATGTTTCAGGGCTTCAAAGTTGTGGTGGTGACCTACCATTGCGGGTTTCGAAAGCCATTCGAATCGGTGCTGCCGGCGTCCACCCGGTCGGAGCTGGAATCCAAGGGCGCCGTCGTGGTCTCGGCCACCCATGCATTGTCCGGTGTGGAGCGTTCGGTGGCCAAAAAGCACGGGGGCATCTATCCGGCGCTGCTCATCGCAGACACCCTGCGCTTGTTCGGCCAGGGCACCAAAGTGGCGGTGGAGATCTCCATCATGGCGGCCGATGCCGGGGCCCTGTCGGGAGAGGATGTTGTCGCCATCGGCGGAACGGCCCGCGGTGCGGATGCGGCACTGGTGCTCAAACCCGCCCACCAGACCAATCTTTTTGACATGCGCATTCGGGAAATTGTCTGCAAACCGAGGGAGTTCAAAAACGCCCACTAGTGCCCATCCGGAAAAAAGGAAAACCCGATGTGTTTTGTCATTGCCGGCGTGCAACCCAAAACCCGTACCCTCGACAAGACGCCCAGGAGATGCCCCCGCTGCGGCCTTCATCAGGCGATGCTTCGTCAGGTCGACCACTATATCAGCTTATTTTTCATTCCTCTGATCCGGGTGAAACGGGGAGAGCCATTTTTGTATTGCCAGCGGTGCGATCAGCCGGTAGATTCAATGGACACCGGATCCGGTACACCGCCCTCGGCGGGCAGGCAAAAACCCATGTGCCGTCGGTGCGGCCGGACCTTGTCGTCCGATTTTCGGTACTGCCCCCATTGCGGCCAGCGTCAATGACGCCTTATACCAACAAAACAGTTCAATAAATAAGGCGCATGCAGGTTTACAGCATCAAAACCTGGGAAAACCCTTAACACGAGGTGTCTGAATGAAGCCCTTATACCCCCGTTTGATCAACCGACGTCAATTTTTGTATCTCTCCTCCCTGACCGTCGCCGGTTACGCCGTGGGCTGCGCCACCAACCCCGTCACCGGTAAAAGCCAGCTGATGCTGGTCAGCGAAAACCAGGAGATCAGCCTGGATAAAACGAACTCCCCCCATCAGTTTTCAGCGGATTACGGCACCACCCAAGACACGAAACTGAACGCCTACATCGCCCAGACCGGCCGCCGGATGACCGGATTGACCCATCGACCGCACATGCCTTACTCGTTCCGAGTGGTCAATGCCAACTACGTCAATGCATATGCCTTTCCCGGCGGAAGCATCGGCATCACACGGGGCATCCTGCTCAAGATGCGCAACGAAGGTGAACTGGCGGCCCTTATCGGCCATGAACTCGGCCACGTCAATGCGCGTCATACAGCCGAAATCCTGTCCAAGAGCCAACTCACCAATCTTGTGGTGGGCGGTTTGGCCATGGCCGGGCAATCCGCCGGCTACGGGGGCCTGGCATCCCAATTGGGCATGCTGGGCAGCGGCGCCTTGTTGGCGTCGTACAGCCGGGACAACGAGCGACAAGCCGACGCATTGGGCATGCAATACATGGTCAAAGGCGGCTACGGTCCGGACGGAATGGTGGGCCTGATGGATATCCTCAACCAGATGAACAAGGGGCGGCACGGGTATGCTGAACTGCTCTTTTCCACCCATCCCATGAGCAGTGAACGCTACGACAGCGCTGTCAACACCGCGCGCTCCACCTATGCGGCGGCCAGGCGCCAGCCCCTATACAGCGAACGCTATATGGATCATACGGCGCGACTGAGACGCATGAAAGGCGCCATCGAGACCATGCAGAAGGGCGAAGCCGATATGGGCAAAGAGAACTACCCGGCCGCCCAGGGGCTTTTCCAGAATGCCTTGAAACAGGCGCCCGAAGATTATACCGGCCTGGTGCTCATGGCCAAATGCCAACTGGCCCAGAAAAAGATCGATGCGGCCGAACGGTATCTCGACACCGCCCGGCAGGTCTACCCCCAGGAGGGCCAAGCCCAGTATCTGGACGGATTTGTGCAGTTGAAAAAGAAAGCATACGACACCGCCATCGCCCGGTTCAACGCCTATGACAAAATGCTGCCGGGCAATGTGAGCACCACATTTTTCAAAGGATTGGCTTACGAGGGCAAGGGCGACCGGAAGACCGCCGGCGATCACTATTACACGTACCTGCAGTCCGTTAACCAGGGGGACAATGCCCAATACGCCTATAACCGCCTGGTGGAGTGGGGCCGTATCAAAAAACAACAATGACACTCGGACGGTTTGGCGATGCCGTGCATCCAGAGCACCTTGCAACGGCAGCATTTGGTAAGGAAGCCATTGCCGCATTCAGCCCCTCACAGATAAAATGGTAGATCCAATAGAAAACATTCAAACAGCCGGCAGCGATGAACCTGATGCGAGCCGACGGCACGTGGTGCTGGTGGCTCCCGAAGTGCACTGGAACACGGGCAATATCGGTCGCACCTGCCTGGGAGCGGGAGCGATGCTGCATTTGATTCGCCCGCTGGGTTTCTCTCTGGAAGACCGACAGGTCAAGCGGGCCGGTCTCGATTACTGGTCCAGGGTCTCACTGAAGGTTTGGAACGATTTCGACCAGTTCCTTGACCGGATGCAGGTCAAACCCGTCGAAGTCGCCTTGTTTACCAAGAACGGACGCCATCAATTCTGGCAGATGCCCAGATCGAATCGGTCGTTCATGGTCTTCGGATCGGAGACCAAAGGCCTGCCGCCATCCATCCTGGAAGCCTATCCGGCCCAAACCTATCGCATCCCCATTCGCAAAGACATTCGCTGCCTCAATCTATCCACATCGGTCGGCATCGCCCTTTACGAGAATGTGCGACAGTGGGAAAGCGACCTCTCAATATGAAATGAAATGCTTAAAATTTATGGCCTGATCTCTATCTTTCCGATTCAAAACCATACCGACGCGCTGTGGTCCGCACCGGCGCATGGATAAAATTCTCGTTTAATTGTAATAGGATAGAACACTTCCGGCATCAAGTCGACGATCTTGGCAGGTTCCTTGCTCCTTGAAAGCTCGGGCAATAGCAGAAAGGAGATGTATAGCATGATCGATTTCATAGTTGCGGGTGCGCTCTTCGTGGGAGTGATGTTTGTGGTGTGCTTTGTCTTATCCTTTGTCACCATCGGCATCACCTATACTTTTGCAAAATTCACCAAAAACCTTATAGACCGTATGCGTTCGCCGCACCCGGCCTTAAAATAAGCAATTTCGGCGGTATTCCCGACGCCTTGCGCCCGTTCGCACCTTCCATGTCAGGGGGGGCGCAGCCAAGGCTGCCCCCCCTTTTGCCAGGTTCCACTGTTCTGCGGGGGGTCCTGCGGTAACACCGGCGGACAGCGCCGGCAGTTCCGATAACAAATGATGGTTGCCAACCGCTTTAAATCCATGGCATAAATTAATCGTCCACATGAATGGCTGCCCTTGTCGATACCGGTTCATCGCCTTGAACACCATCGACGCACAAAAAGAAAACGCAATGGAGGGCGATGAGCAGCTCAACGTCGATACCCGGGCCATTAATGTGGCTCCGAATTCGAAAATAGCCAAATTGCGGTCCTGTGCCGGATCTGACCCGCCGGGGCCGAACGCCACCATCTGCCATGGGTGGCCGTTGCCCTAAAGGAGGAATCCATGGATCGATCCCACAATTATAAAACCAAAGCCCTCTGCATGGCCATTTGCATGGCGGTACTTCTTGCCATGGCAACGCCGCTAATGGCCGAATATACCAACTTGTCGGTAACGGACACCAATGACCCGGCCTTCTGGATCGACAGGGGCGGCCTCTATGCCACTTACGGAAGTTATGCCGCAGCGATCAAGGCATATGACAAGGCGCTCACCCTGGATACCAACAACAGCAAGGCCTTCTTCAACCGGGGGCTGTCTTACGCTGAACTGGGGGATTACCCCTCGGCCCTGGTGGATATTAACAAAGCCATCGCCATCGACCCCGTCCAGGCGAACTATTTCTACGGCCGCGGCCGCGTTCTGCTGCTTTCCGGTAAGAAGGAGCAGGCGCTTGACGATTTCAAAAAAGCGTCTGAGATGGGCGACAAAGATGCTTCAGACTACCTGAATGGGATGCGTTAATCACGAACAACAATTGGAATGCCGTCCGGGCGCTCTTCAAGAGCGCCCTTTTTCTTGCGGACCTATCCCCCACCCAATAAAGGTTGCGGCAATTGCGCCGAAGTCATCATCAACCAGAGGACAGGGCACCAGCCGACCCGGCGCTATCGCGATTCTCCATATCATGGGGTATTGGCCCACAGTGATCTGACACAACCGCTTGTTCATCCCTTCTCCTCCCATCACCCATGCGCTCTATCAAAATGAAATCATGTGGCCCCCATCTGCCGCACCCGGCTATCATTTTGAAAGTTAACGACGGAAGCAATGGCCTCAGACCATCCGCCATCAACACATTAAACCATCGTAACCCTTATATATCCACACCAAATACCTTGCCGTCTCATCCCTGGTACGCCGATTGCTCATAAGAATTGGCAACACGTTGAACGGAGGATTGAGACCATGAAGGCGATTACACATCACAGCATCCATTTACCCAATAATTATGGGGGTCTTTACACAGGCCCAAACACCACTATCTCATATCTAACTAATATATTAACAAAAATGATACGCGCGACCAATGGCATGCTTCTTGATCTAAAGAATACCAACGCTAAAGAGAGGACACATGTACAAGAAGACGAAAAAATGGAGAAAATCAAATTCGTACAACAACTCGATCTGCAACAAAAAATTAAATATGGCGCGGTCTTATACCTGGTCGTGATTCTGGTCACCATTCCAGCCGGTATTTGCAGCAGCTCGCATCAACCCCTCGTGTATGAATACTCAGCCACCTCGCAAGACCTGATCTCCGAACTTCTCAAACCATCATTCGAACTGAAACAGGATCAGATTACGCTGGCATTGGTCCCGGGCATGGGAAGGGAACTGCTGTCACCTCCCGAAGCGCCGCAGCCACCACCCTATCACGGCTATATTTTAAGAGCGTCCGAGGAATATGAGGTCGAACCTGCGCTGATCCGGGCGGTCATCATGGTTGAATCCAGCTATAACCCCCGTGCGGTCTCAAATCGCGGCGCCAAAGGGCTGATGCAACTGATGCCCATAACGGCCAAATGGCTGGGGGTCGAGGACGCCTTCAATCCGGAATTGAACATCGACGGCGGCGTCCGCTATCTGAAACAACTGCTGGACCGCTTTGACGGCAATGTCGAGCTGGCCCTGGCGGCTTACAATGCCGGCAGCCGGTATGTGCTCAAGTACAACGGCGTTCCCCCTTTTCGGGCAACGCGCATCTATATCAAGAAGGTTCTCCGGTACCATCAGCAATTCCAGGTGGAAATGGCGCCGAGCCTGACCAGTCTGAGAATGAGTTAGGCGGGGGACCTTGAACACCAAATCAGTTTTAAGTGTTAAGTATGAAGCGTCAAGTAAAGGTATTCTATCGATTCTAATTCAAAATGGACCCTATCCATCCCCTGATACTTAGCACTTAAAACTTTAAACCTGCCCGGTACAATATCCACAGCACGCACTACAGACAGTCGTATTTATTCCAAAAACCCCATACCGGACGCACCGTTCCCGTTGGTGCCGCCGGTGATTATGGTTGAACGGCGAAAGACACGCACGCCGTGGTTATCGGCCCGGGGTATGATCAATTATCCGTTTTTTCTTGACCTGAGCCGCCATCAAAGGCAAACTCGCCCTTTTGAATTGGGTATGGAATGGACCGCTGCAAATCCGCTCCGACAAGCGTTTCCCGACCGGTATGCGTGATAGACGCCCGTCAGGCATGCGATCAAAGTGGACGCACGGCCGATTGCACCGGATAGAAAAAGGCGATTTCCCCATATCAAATCGCAAATGGATATCCCGGGGCCCCCCTATGTTAAATCTCAATCAATCCTAAGGGAGGCGTTATGAGAATATTTCTATTCTTTGTCGGCATGGCAATGACCCCTGCCATGGCATGGGCATCAGGACAGGCTGGAGCTGCACCGGCCGATCTGACCGGGACGCTCTGGGGGTGGACGGGCATCATCATCTTCGTCTTGGCCTACAGCCTGGTGCCCCTTGAAAACAACATCCACCTCCGTAAAAGCAAACCGGTTTTATTAGCAGCCGGCGTCATCTGGGTGCTGCTGGCCATCGCCTACATCCGCATCGGAGACACGCACAGCGCCCATGAGGCGATCAAGCACAGCCTTCTGGAGTACGCCGAACTGTTTCTGTTTCTGCTGGCCGCCATGACCTATATCAATGCCATGGAAGAGCGCAATGTCTTCCAGACCCTGCGCGCATTCCTGGTCTCCCGGGGTTTTTCGCTACGCCTGATTTTCTGGGTCACCGGCCTGCTGGCATTCCTCATTTCACCCGTTGCGGACAACCTGACCACCGCCCTGTTGATGGGTGCCGTCGTCATGGCCGTTGGCGGCGACAACTCCAAATTCGTTGCCCTGGCGTGTATCAATGTGGTCATCGCCGCCAATGCCGGCGGTGCGTTCTCACCGTTCGGGGATATCACCACCTTGATGGTGTGGCAAAAGGGCCACGTGGACTTCCACGAATTCTTCACCATCTTTTTGCCGTCGCTGGTCAATTGGATGTTGCCGGCCACTATCATGAGCCTGGCCATCGGCAAGGACAAGCCCAAGACCTTCGACGAACAAATCTCCTTGAAGTACGGCGCCTATGTGATCATCGGGCTCTTTCTGGTGACCATTGCCACGGCCGTGAGTTTTCACAACTTCCTGCACCTGCCGCCGGCCGCCGGCATGATGCTGGGGCTGGGACTGCTGGGGCTTTATTCTTACCGCATCAAACGATACGAAGGCCGGTCGCACCAGTACGACAACCTGCTCGGCGCGCGCGCCCGCGAAACAACCGCCACGCTGCAAAACATCATCCGCGGAAAGAAAGGTCTGGATCGGGTCATAGAGCATTCTGAAGATGCGGTATTTGTCATCGACACCAACCACTGTATCACCCATTGGAACCGCGGCATGGAAAAACTCACCGGCATCAAGGCCGAAGACGCCATTGGCAGCAGTGATCACTGGCGCAATTTCTACAAAACCGAACGGCCGGTCCTGGCGGACCATGTGCTCAATTACATGCCTGAAAAGACCATTGAAGCCCAGTATAAAGATCGCTTTCGCCGCAATCCCCACATCGAAGACACCTTCGATGTCACCGGCTATTTCCCCGACATGGGGGAGCAAGGCAAATGGCTGACCTTTTCAGCTTCGCCGCTCAAAGACATGGACGGCAACCTGGTGGGGGCCGTTGAAGTCATTCGTGATTTCACGGAGCAGCAGCAGGAGGTCCGCCACTTCGACATCATGGAAAAAATCGCCCGTGCCGAGTGGGACACCCTGATGTTCTTCTACGGTGTTATCCTCTGCGTGGGCGGCCTGGCCCAATTCGGCTACCTCAATGCCATTTCCGTTTTTGCCTACCATGACATGGGCCCCACCTTCGCCAACGTCATGGTGGGCATCCTATCGGCCATCGTGGACAACATACCGGTGATGTTCGCCGTACTGACCATGAACCCGGAGATGTCGCACGGCCAGTGGCTGCTGGTAACCCTGACCGCCGGTGTGGGCGGCAGCATGCTGTCCATCGGTTCAGCCGCCGGCGTGGCCCTGATGGGTACGGCCCGCGGTAAATACACGTTTGGCGCCCATCTCAAATGGACACCGGTGATCATGCTGGGCTATGCGGCCAGTATCCTGTGCCACTTGTGGATCAATGCCGGCCACATGTAGCGGCAGGCAGATATGGAACTTCTCTTTTTGAGGACATACGGCAACGGGTATCGTGGATGCGTCATCGACGATGCCCGTTATCGCTTTTTCCAGATCAGCCGGCGGAAGGGCCTGAGGTTTTTGAAAAGCTACCCACGGGCCAGTTTTGAAGACTCGGCGCACTTCATCGCCGTGATGCAAAAATTCGTCACCCCGCCATCCTTCCTGCGATCGCCCATCCCGATCGAAGAACTGACGCTGGAGCACCTGGACCGGATCTATCCCACAATCCGAAAGCAAAGATCCGGGCACCACGGCGACCGAATCTGATGAAACATAAAAAGCCGGGAAGCTTGACGCTCCCCGGCTTTCGTGAATGCTTTTACCCCACAACCGCCGCTAGGCTTTCAGCGCCTTGACGTAATCCCGCCACAAAGACTGAATCAGCTCTTTCACCGAGACGATTTTGTCGACGCGAAAGACGTTCTTCCCGGCGAAGGCAAAGCCGTTCTTCAGGCGGCCTTTCTTGGCGCTGCCCAATGCAATGGCGATGCAAAAGGGGCTCTTTTTGTAGTCGCAGGTTTTGATACAATGGTAGGGACAGGTGAACGGTTTGGTCTCGCCGTTCATGACCTTGTCGATAAAGGCGTTGCGAATGGCGCGGCCGGGCAACCCCACCGGGCTCTTGATCACCACCACATCGTCTATGGTGGCGTCTACGAAGGCCTGCTTGAATGCCGGATCGGCGTCGCACTCATGGGTGGCCACAAATCGTGTGCCCATCTGAACGCCCGCTGCGCCCAGTTTCATGTATTTGAGGATATCTTCTCCGGTGAACACACCTCCGGCGGCGATGATCGGTATTTTCTTTTCCTTTTTTACTTCAAAATCTTTTACTGCCAGGAGCACATCCTTCAGAAGATTCTCAAGGGAGAACTTGGGATCCTCCAGCTCTTCGGCCTTGAACCCGAGGTGGCCGCCTGCCTTGGGGCCTTCTACCACAAATGCATCCGGAAGATAATCAAATTTGGAGAGCCATTTGCGGCAGATCAGTTTGGCGGCCCTGCCGGAGGAGACAATGGGGACCAGCTTGGTCTTCATGCCCTCTTTGAGATAGCCCGGCAGGTCCAGGGGCAGTCCGGCGCCGGAAAAAATCACGTCGATCTTCTCCTTGAGGGCGGTTTTGACCAGTTCGCTGAAATCGGTCATGGCCACCATGATGTTGACCCCCAGAATACCCTTGGTGAGTTGCTTGGCCCTGCGGATTTCGCGCTTGAGGACGCGCAGGTTGGCTTTTACGCTGTTGGATTTAATATCCGGCTCGTGAATGCCGGGCATGGCGCAGGCGATCACTCCGATGCCGCCTTCATTGGCGACGGCGGACGCTAATCCCGACAAGGAAATGTTGACGCCCATGCCACCTTGTACGATAGGAATTCGGCTCACCAAATCCCCAATGGTTAACGATGGAAACTGCATGCAAATACCCCTTATGTTGTCATTCGCTCAACTGGTCGCAGCGGCCAATATAAGCTGTTCTCGTCCGGCAAGTGGCAAATGGTCCTGGGGAAACGGGGCAAACCATTTGAATCAATCCAACTGCCTTGCAATGTGGCCCAACCGCGAGGGGTAATTCAGGTCCATCTTGGTGATTTGCCGAACGGCTCCCCGAGGTTTTTCCAAGCGACGGTACTCCTAATTACTGAAAATAGCAAGGAGGCAATTCTATCTCCCAGGTTGGCGGCCGCGGAAAAATTACCGGATCTTGCCTGTGTTATCGGCAGCTGCGGTGCAAACTCCAGCAACAATCTGACAACCCCATGAACATTCTCGTTTGTGTCCGAACCGCATCGGGCGACTTCGACGACCGCATGAGCGCATCGTCCCGTCCCGGACCGTTATACGTACCCGTCGCCCCCATTCAATTCCTTGACAGGTGCGGCCGGGCGGCATATTCTGTCGCCCGGCACGCCTTTACCACCATCGAGGATTAGCAGATCAAATGGACAATGATTCACATCCCTGCCCTTCGGACCGATCGGGAGAAAATACCCTTTGGTCCCTGCTGGCCGGCCCGGGACGTCCCACTGATGATTTTCTTGCCGGTGAGATGACTTTTGGACAGCTCTACGGTCTGGCCCGTGCCATGGGCAATCGGCTGCGTGAATTGCGGCACAGCGCCGACCCCATATGCCTGTGTACTGAAGAAAGAGGGCTTGTGGCCACGACTTTGCTGGCCGCCTTGATAGAGGGGGTGCCCCTGATCGTTCCCCATGCGTTTGACGATCAAACGCTGGCAGAGGCAAAAAACCGCATGGGCTATACGCACGCCGTGGTGGATAGAGATCGCCCCCTGCCGGCCGGCGTGACGGCGGTCACCCGGCCCGACGCCGGGGAGCAGAAGGAAATGCACGCGGACAAAGCACTGGACTGGCATGCGCCCTGGCTCTATCTGTTTACCGGCGGTTCCACCGGCACACCTCAGATCTGGTCCAAAACGCCCTGCAATCTGCTGGCCGAGGCGGCCTTTCTGACCGGCACATTCGGCGTCTCCCCCGCGGACACTATCCTGGCAACGGTGCCGACCAATCATATTTACGGGATGCTGTACGGCTTGCTCCTGCCGCTGATTTCCGGCGCCGGCGTCTGCGCGGCGACGCCAACCTTTCCCCACGAAATCGCAGAGGCCCTTGAGACAAAACGGGCCACCGTTCTGGTCAGCATTCCAGCCCACTACCGGGCGTTGAAGGAGACGCCCATCCGTGACCATCAGGTGCGCATCGCCTTCTCCTCGGCAGGCCCGTTGCCCAGACAGGACGCCGTGGATTTCCATGCGGCCACCGGCATCGCCGTCACAGAGATTTACGGATCGACGGAAACCGGCGGCATTGCACAGCGTACCCGGGCCAAAGGAGAAACAGCGCTCAATCCGTTCGATTGCGCTCAAATTCGCATCGATAACCAGCACCTGAACGTTCAATCACCGTTCCTATCCGCTGAATTGCCCAAAGGCGACGACGGATTTTTCGAAACGGCCGACCGTGCCGAGTGGATCGATTCGTCTGCCTTCGCGCTGCTGGGGCGCTCCGACGGCGTCGTGAAAGTCGGCGGCAAAAGGGTGGATCTGGCGGTGATCAAAGAAATATTGATGGACGTGGACAGCGTACAGGATGTCTACGTATATGCTCAACCGGTGGAAAGCGGACGCGGCAATGAGATTCTGGCGCTGGTGGAAGGCACCGCTACGACCGGCCAATTGAATGATGCCGTCCACAGGCGGCTCCCTCCGCATGCCCGACCGCGCAGCATCGAAGTGACCCGGCAAATGCCGGTTACCTCCACCGGGAAATACCGCCGCACGGCGATCGAGGCATTTTTCAAATACGAGAATCAAACCGGAAAACCCACTGAAGGGTGAGCAGGGCCATGCACGGCGCGATACGCAATGAGCCGAAGCGTTAGGAGAGAGGTCTCGGTTTCAAATCGTTTGCCTGGCGAAATAGCCTCAGGGCCAGGGGAATTCAGAAATCGCTGTTGACAAATCATCCAACAAACGCCTTAATTACAGGAACGTACAACATTGCGCCGCCTGGTAGAGCGCCTCAACAGGGGGCCGATGGTTCGTCTGTGCCATCCTTAAATGGCTGCTCGCGGCCCAGACCGGCGTATGATCTCCTTCGGTACGATCCTGCCGCTCGATTTGTTTTGGTTTGCTTACTCAAGCCGGATGCCATGCACCCGGTTACAACTGCAGCAATCGAAGCCCTGGGCGCTTTTGACCCGCAAAGGAACCAAAACACCCCCAGGATCGTAGGAAGGTTAAAAGGATTTGTTCAAGGATTGCCCGCAAAAAGCCGATATCGCTGCTTGGGCATTGATTCTTTGGACCAATGCCCTTCGACGGACGAAAGGATGCCTGCCATGCCATCATCAGAAGGGCAATGCATCGGCATTTTGACATGATAAGCGGATTCTAAATAGGCAGTCGGCACAATGAACGCGTCCTATCCATTCATAGCGTCTAAACGCCGCCGGAGGTAAATGTGACAGACTCAAATTCCACACGGAGTTCCGTATTGATCGATCAGTACATCGAAAATGACGAAAAAGAGAAGGCGGTCGACCTGCTCTATAAATTGGCGCTGCAAAGTGCCAAAAACAAGGATTTTATCAATGCAGAGGCCTATCGCGACAGACTGTATGAAGTCGACAGCATGGCGCTCACACGCATTCTCGAAGTCAACGAAGTGATTGAGTCTGAGAAACAGCGGGCCCTGACACCCAATATCCGCAGAATGTGGGAGCCGTTTTTCCGAGGCCTCTCCTCGGAAGAAGCCGGGAGCTTTTTTTTCGCGCTCAAAGAGCGGCAAATTGAAAGTGACCAGGTGATATTGCGGCAAGGGGAGCACAACGACCGACTCTATCTGGTCCACAAAGGCAGCTTGAAAGTCATCTACCGGGACCAGGAAAAAGAGATGCTCATCCAGCGACTCGGCAGCGGGGACATCTTCGGACAGGACACGTTTTTTTCCGTGAACGTGTGCACCGCGACGGTCAAGACTTTATCGCCGGTCCGGGTCAGCTACCTGGAACGCAAGACGCTGGAAAACCTGAAAAACGCTTTGCAGTTCCTGGAAACCAATCTTGAAAAAGTCTGTCTATCCGGAGCGACCACATTCGACCGGATGCGCATGCGCGGTATCGATCGCAGATCGTACCGGCGTATCAACCTGCAAACCAAAGTTACGGTGCAACTGCTCTCGTCGGACACCAAGGCGGCCATGCGGCGTCCTTTGATCGCTGAACTTTGGGACATCTCTAAGACCGGACTTTGTTTCTATTTCCGATCCAAAAACCGCGATGCCGTCCGCCGGCTGATCGGCAGAACCCTTGGGGTCAGTTTCAGTCTGTTGATTGGCGATTCCTACAAGGATGTCAACCTTACCGGGATCGTACAGGGCGTCGAAGGACATCCGCTGGAGGAATACTCCGTTCACATCAGGTTGAACCGCAATTTCAGCGATCGCTCCATTCAATTGATTCAATCCTCGACCGCCCAGAACGAGCGCCCACGGTAGAAGCCGGGGCGCTCTGCGCGCTATCACCCCCGCCAGGTTCATCCAGCACCATTGGCGCGCATGCCGATCCCACTGGCGAACCAACCGCTCCCACTGACGAACAAACCGTCCTACCGGCGAAAATACCCTTGTTTTCAGCCCTATCTTTAACAATTCTCATCATCAATCACCATGGTGCCATCCATGGATTGCACCAAACGCATACCCAACCATCAAACAAGGGAGAACGCCATGCTAAGAGGAACCGCTTCGCTTTTTGCCCTGCACCGCACCCTTTTCATCCTGATCTGCCTGATGGCCGTCGTACTGCCGGCCAAAGCCGCAGGCCCTAACGAAAGGCCGCGCTCTGCCCTTGGCGGCAGAAAGGTTGCCCTGGTCATTCCATCGGCCAGGTACAATCGATTCCTGCACGAAGAGCTTATGGCGGCGTTCAGCGCCAAAGGGGTCGATGTCACCATCGTATCATCTCGCATGGGCATTGCCGCCCCCAATAAGGGCGACAAGACGGTCCAGGTGGAGATGACCATCGGCCAGGTGGACATGAGCGCCTTCGACGCACTGGTCTTTGCCGGAGGCGGCACTCTGTATACAGAGTTTGCGAACCAAAAGAGGACCAACGACGTCATCGGCCAGGCCCTGGCGCTGAACAAGGTGCTGGCGGGTATCGACATCGGGAAGGCGGTATTGGTCAATTCCGGACTTATAGACTATCGGTTGCCTGCCCAGCGCGACATGGTGGGCGGCTCGGTATCGGTCTCCGGAAAGGTGATCACTGCCAATGCGCAATATGTGGTACAACCCTTCATCAAGTCGTTGTTCGATGCCATGCGGCAGGAGTAAAAACCCGGTCCGGAACGCCGTAAGCGGTTTCGACATGCCATCTTATTGGTTTTGACGCTTCGGGGCTGCCATCAAGGGGCACATGATCGTTTTGCCGCGATAGGTCTTTTGCGCTCTAGACAAATACCCGTCATCGACGACATGGTTCGACGCACTGTATAGATCTACGGATCCCAGCTTTGAAGGTTCGGCTTTTAGTTCTTTTTTCGCGATTGCGCCTGCATCAGCCTGTCCAAATCGAGCGGCGCGGAGTGTGTTGGATCACGCTGCAATCGTATCGCGTGCCGGGGGCAATGGGATTCGCAGACACCGCAGCCCAGGCACGTCGCCGGATCCACCACGGCCCGGTTTCCGGCCATGGATATTGCCGCAAACTGGCATAGATCTTTGCAGGTGCCGCATCCCGAGCATAGATCCTGATTGACCCTGCTCAGGTAGCCCGAAGAGGCCAGCATGGCAATGCCGTTACGCTGGGCCTGAATTGCGCCGCAGCAGCACCCGCAGCAATTGCAGATGGCAAAGAACCGCCCTAACATGGCCTCTTTGAAAAAGGCATGATGAACATGGCCCCTTTCGGCTTCGGCGGCCAGAATATCCATGGCCTCCGTACGATCGATCCATCGGCAACGCGTATGATGATATTCGGCGACGAAGGATGCAAACGGCTCTCCGACAATCAGGCAAACATCGATGGGCGTACACGGATTCGGGCGAGCCGCCCGGCAGGGGCAGTCGACCGCCAGGATATGGTCCGGGCTCTCGAGGATGAGATCGCGGGCGGTGGAATAGGGGATCACCTCCTCGAGATTTTCGAGCCGTATGTTTTGATTGATGGAAATCAACCTCCCGGCCTCATCGGGCCGGACGACTTTGCCGTGGTAGGTATCCGCGAAGGTGGCGGACCGGCGCAGAAGCCGACGCCTGCCATTACGGGGATGGATCCCCATCTCATCAAACCGGGGGCGGTCGGCGGGGAATCGATTCATTAAATCGAACAGCAAATTTACCATGGGTTTGAAGAGCCCTCTCGGCGCGCGTTCCCCGGTGATGACACCGATATACCAATATGGAAAATGGCTGTAGACATACGCATGGATCACATCGACAATATGGAATCCGGAGGTGGACCGGGCCAGGGGGAGAAACTTCGCCGTCCATTTAACGGATTGCAGCAGATTGAATCGGCTTTTCCTGCGAGCCGCCATTTCACCATCCTTGCAGGTCCTGCGTTTTGCCTCTATGGAGTCAATCGGGTTAAAAGACCGCTTCGAGATGGTTTGCGATCCGGTCAAATGGGCTTGACCATTGGAGCTGCATCTAATCGTACCGGTTGTTCTGAATGGCCCGGGAAGCATGCGAAACCAGGTTGGTCAGCACATATTCGGATGTCCTGCGTATATGCTCCGCAGAGACCTTCTCGAAACCGCCATGGGGCAGCCTGCGCCGCCACAGTCTATAGTGACCACTATAGTTTTGTATCTCCAGGCCGACAAGGACAAAAATGCGCTGTCCTATAAAGACGATCACCCCGTTCACTGCCAATACGGGACGTTGTTGTTTTCGGATCTATAGAGCCTGGTTTCAACGCCCCGTAAAACACCTGTAGACAGTCAAGTCCTAATTCTTCTCCGGCTCGAAGGTGCGCATGGCGTATAAAAAATCGGGAAGATGTTTGAAGAGATACCAGAGGCTTCGGCGATGCTGCCACAGGCGCTTCATAAAGGTACGGCGCCAGGTCTTGTCGGAGTAGAAGCGTTTAACGTGGGTGTTGTAGAGCTGGTCCAGGGCTTCCTTTGAATCGATGCCATGGGGGATGAAGACAAAGTTCAGGCAGTTCATCAATCGCCAGTCTTCCTCCAGCGTCCCCTGCTCGGAGATGGTCTTCCAAACCGGCGCGCCGTGGAACGGTGTAAACTTGGACATGTTCATATCGTCCAAACCAAGGGAGAGGACAAAGTCGCTGGTTTTCTGGATGGATTCAGGTGTCTCCCCCGGCAGCCCCATCATGAACAACCCCTTTGCCCGCAGACCGGCGGCTTTGATGCGACGCACCGTGTCCCGCACCTCGTCCAGATAGACGCCCGGTTTGTGCACCTCCAGCAGATCGGGATCCCCGCTTTCGATCCCCACCGAGACCATGAGGCAACCGGCCCGCCGCAGCATGTGCAGCAGCTCGTCGTCCGCGTGGCCCACCCGCACGGCGCAATTGAACTGGACCCCCAACCGCTTGGCCGTCAAAAGTTCGCACAGCGCCGCGATCCGCTTGCGGTTCAGGGTGAACAGGTCGTCGTAGATGTTCAGATGGCGGATACCGAACCGCGAGCGCAAATAGGCCATGTGTTCGTAAATATACTCGGGCGAGTTGTACCGGAATCCCTGTTGAAATACCGAGCGATCGCAATAAGAGCACTGAAACGGGCACCCCCTGCTGGTAACCATGGTGGCGCCGGGCGTCATGATGTAGCTGAACAGGGGCAGACGGTACCCTTGCGGAAAGCGGACCAGCTTTTCGTATGCGGGAAAGGGCAGGTCATCGAGATTTTCGATGTGCCGCCGCTGGGGATTGGTGATCACCCGTCCGTTGTCCCGCCAGACCAGACCGCTGATCTCCCCGGTGGCAGTCCCGGCGGCCAGTTCGGCCATGGTGACCTCACCCTCACCCATGACCAGGTAGTCGATGTGCTCGAACCGTTCCAGCAGTTCGCCGCCCAGCGCCGAGATATGAACACCGCCGAAGATGGTCCGGATGCCCGGGGCCTCGGCTTTAATGGCCGTGGCAAGCTCGTACCCGTCCGGAAAGCCGGATGTCGTGGCTGAAAACCCTACGACATCTGGTTTTAAGCTTAAAATATGGCGGACGGTCTCCCGGGTGCCCTTAGGGGCAAGCGGACCGAGGCAGTCGTGCACCGCGACAGTGTGGCCCTGATTTTCCAGGAAGGCTGCTATGGAGAGCAGGCCCAGGGGCGCCATGCGATTGGCCACGGCGGCGACATCTTTTTTGCCGGGTAGCCAATTGGAGCCGGCGGGATGAACCAGTACGATTTTCAAGGCGACACCTTATGAGGCTGATCGATTGTTTGTCAATTTGAGTATGGCGACCCGGGTGGCCCACCGGAGGAACGCCTTGGCATGTTCCGCACCGGCCAGCCAAGCCCCCACGGCAAAGGTCAAATGGGAGATCCCATAGACGACGGGGCCGCCCACGACCAGCAGCAGGGGCTTGCCCCATGCCGTCGCCAAGATGCCCAACAGCCCGATGACCGGCCAGCCGATGGTATAGCTGATGCCAATGACCACCAACCCCCAGATCATCCGCGGCGTCGGCTTCTGCTTGAAGCACTCCAGCCCGGCCCTGTCCTCAATAGCGGATCGAACGTATTGGGTTCGGGATAAACGCTGCATCAGTCGTTGGAACATCGGGGCGGTTGCTCCCATCATTCAGGTTGAATTTTAGCGTGTCGCCATGTACACAAACATTGCCGGCATGCGTGCCCGGCAACCCTAATTTTATATTTGCTTGGGATCAATTATGCAAGCGGCCTGGGACGGCATCGAAAAAATTTACTGCATCTCGCTGGCGAACAGGGTTGATCGTCAAAAGGAAGCCCGGGGCCATTTCGCCGCCGTGGGATTGGCGGATCGGGTCGAATTCGTCATCGTCGAGAAGCATCCCCGCCATATCGAGCAAGGCATCTACGAGTCCCATCTGCTCTGCATGCAGAAGGGTATCGCGTCCGGCGCACAGCGAATCCTGATTTTCGAGGACGATGTGATCTTCGACCGCACAACCCCCGAACACGTGGCCCGCGCCCTTGATTTTCTCGACACCCACAACACCTGGCACATGTTGCTGTTGGGCGGGCTGATCAGCCACAGCAGCGCCACGGAGCACCCCTCCATCCGCCGGGTCCGGTATCGAAGCCTGACCCATGCCTATGTGATCCACCGGCGGCTGGCGGAAACCATTGTCCGGCAGCCGTGGAAGGATGTACCGTACGATGATTTTTTGAAATTTCTCAAAGACCCGGAGACCTACGCCCTTTACCCGTCCATCGCCTTCCAGAGCGATTCGAGATCGGACAACGAGCGCTATCTTCCCCTGGATCGGATCAGACGCTGGTTGGGGGGGCTCGAAAAGATTCAAAAACGAAACGAATTCTACCACCGCCACCGCGGCCTGATCATCGGCGCCCATGCGGTGGTCATTTTACTGGCGCTATGGGCTACCGTGCTATGATGAAACACCAGCCGCAATGCCATCTTCCGCCGCCGCCGAAGCAGGTGATTTCGGCCAAGACCACCGGCATGGCCGCCATCGGGATCGCCGTGTTGGCCGCCCTGGTTCACCCGCTGGCATCGGTCGTCCCGCTGCTGTTCTATGTTATCCTCTGTTTTACGGCGCCGCTCCTGCCCGGTTTCAGCTTCTTTCTGCCCATCATAAGCCGCGGCCCATCACATAAGCAGGCCGTGGCACTGACGTTTGACGACGGGCCCAATCCGGCGTCCACGACGCCGCTGCTGGACCTGCTGGACCGACATGGGGTCAGGGCCACCTTTTTTGTCAACGGGCACCGGGCCGCGCAATTCCCGCAGCTGATCCGTCAAATGACCACCGGGGGACACACCATCGGCAACCATACCTATACCCACGACAACTTGATTATGTTTAAAAGCACCCAGGCCCTGCACAGCGAAATAGAGCGAACCCAGCACGCCCTGCAAGCGCTGTCCGTCCATCCACTGACTTTCAGGCCGCCGGTGGGCGTCACCAGCCCAAGACTGGGCCCGGTGTTGAAGCAGATGGGAATGTATACCGTCAATTTCAGCTGCCGGGCGGGCGACAGAGGGAACCGGCGCATTCACGATCTGTCGGACCGCATCCTCGGCAAGCTTCGATCAGGCGACATCATCATGCTGCACGATATCCCGCCGCGCAAAAGCCAGACCCCGGAAGCGTGGCTGAGGCAGGTCGACCGGTTGCTCACCGGCATCCGAAAGCGAGACCTGCGCATCGTCCCATTATCCGATCTCATCGACCGCCCGGTGATGGCAGAAGATATCAAGAAGGATGCGGTCAGCGAAGACAATTGTGCCGAACCACGTTCGGCAAGCTGAAGGAATGACGGCAATGCATCACGTTTCGCGCAACAAGGACAACGCCATGATTATCGGTTCCGGCATTGGAGGCCTGAGCATGGCCATCATTTTGGCCAAGCTAGGCTATGCCGTTACCGTCGTAGAAAAGAACCGGAAGCCCGGCGGGATGCTGCGAAGCTATGCACGCAAAGGGGTATACTGCAACGTCGGCCTGCACTACCTCGGGGCCATGGGCGAAGGACAGGTGCTCCGGCGACTGCTGGGCTACCTGGGCATCGCCGACATCATGCCCCTTCAGCAGATGGGCATCGATGGTCCGGTGGACCGCTATTACTTCACACGGTCCGCAGCCCCCGGCCTGCAATTCGATCTGCCGACCGGATTCGACGCCTATGCATCCCATCTGATCGAGGCCTTTCCCTCAGAACGAAAGCCCATAGAGGGCTTCATGAAGCTGTTGCGTCAAAGTGCCGGTGACCTGGACCGGCTCAATTTTCTCTATGGCAGACGCCCGACGGCCGACCTCATCGACCAGACCGAACCCTTGTGGGAAGTGCTGGACCGCCTGGGGTGTTCTCCGGGCTTGAAGAGCGTACTAGGGGTTCCTTCCGTATGGTTCGGCGTGCCGCCCGCCCAATGCCCTTTGTTCTACCACACCATGACCCTGGCCAGTTATCTCATTTCGGCCTGGCGCATCGATGGCCCTGGTTCACTGATGGCCGAAGCGCTGGCCCGGCGGCTGTCCGATTTGGGGGGCAGCATCATCTGCGGAAGTGCTGTGGAGCGCATCGATGTCCGGCAGGGTGAGGTCGCCGGCCTCACCCTTGAAAACGGGGAGACGCATGCCGCATCGCTGGTGATCGGCGCGGTCCATCCGGGGGTTGTGATGCAGATGTTGGACCCCCAACAGGTCAAGCCCTCCTATCGTAGAAGAATACGGGGACTGGTCAATACCGGCGGCATGTTTGCCGTCCATGCTGCGCTGCCGGCCAATACCCGCCGCCCCATGCCCTACAACCTTTTTACGATGCAAGCCGAGGAAGACGGCAGCATCTGCGATGTGATCTATACCCAGTTGCGGCCCAGTTCCCATCCGGAGAAACTGGCGCTGGCGCTGATCACACGCGGCCATGATGAGCGGTGGGTGCGCTGGCAAGCGACCCGTAGCGGAAGCAGGGGGGCTGAATATGAAGCGCAGAAGTTGGCGTTGGCGCGCCAACTGATTGAAGACGTCCGGCCGCATATCGGAAACCTGGACGGCCTTGACATCATCGACACGTACACGCCGCTGACCATCCGGGACTGGGTCAACAGCCCCGACGGCAGCGCCTACGGCGTCATGAAATCCCATCGGCAGATGCTGTCGGCGGCCCTGCTCAACCGCACTTCCATCAAAGGCCTCTACCTGGCCGGCCAAAGCGTTATGGCGCCCGGCATCCTGGGAACGATCCTCGGCTCGCTTGCCACGACCAAATTCATCGTGGGAGCCGAACGGTTCGAAAGAGAAGTGCGCCTGTAACATCGGTTGAACTTCGAACATTCAACGCCCGACATCGAACGCATGAAGTCGCTTTGCTCCGTCATGATATGAACCGGCGGGACACCTTGTTCTACGTTGGACGTTCGATGTTCGATGTTCAAAAAAAGCCCCGGCCGGTGCGGAGCCCGGCCCTACGAATACCATAGACGCCACACATGGAGGGCCTGAGCCGCAACAGGCGTGTAATTAAACGACGTTCGTAGGGCGGGCCTCCGTGCCCGCCGGCATAGACCATGCGTCATAGTTTCGTGCTCGGGTATTAAAATGCATAACTTAGCGCTTGTGTGACAATCCCCAGGCCACGCCAACACAGGCCGCGGCAAAAAACAGCAGCAAGGCAACGGGGGTGGCCACGGTCCAGAGGTCTCCCCCCCGCACCAGTAATTCCAGGAAAGCATTTTGGGCCCACCCCAGGGGAGAGATAACGCTGATCTTCTGCATTGCCGCCGGCATGGCGTAGACAGGGACCATGATACCGCCCAGGGCGGCGGCGATTACGATGGAGATGGGGCCGAACATGGAGGCCTGCTCATAGCTTTTCACCAGCGTGCCCAGCAGGATACCATATCCTATTGCCGCCAGGGCAGCGCTCAAGGCGACCGCCAGAAGGGTCCACGGTGCCTGGCCTGCTTCGAACGGCGGTGTTCCGAGACGGGGCAGAATCCACTTGCCGATCAGCAGAATCACGCCGAACTGAACCAGGCTCACCAGCAGGTAGGCGGCGACCTTTCCGCCCACGATGGCCAGGTAGGAAACCGGCATGGTGCGCAGTCGCTGCTCCACGCCGGAGAGGCGTTCCTTGATGAAGGACCCGGCCATGGGCAGTACGATGAAGAAGATGCCGAACAGCGACCAGGCCGGAACGTTCTGCTGAACGGCATTGGGCGTTTTACCTGCGGTTGTTCCCGTAGCCGATGAGGCCCGTATCTTAAATATCGGCTGTGCAGGCCATTGCAGAGCGGGAGCGGCCGCCGAATCCCCCGCCATGCCTTCGGCCATGGGACCGAGGGCGGCCTGGATCGACCTTTCAACTTGAATGGGAAGCAGCTGGGAGAGTTGGGCCATCTTCTCCTTTACTTCGATCTGCAGAACCATCAATTGCAGCAGGTTGTGAACTGCCGATCGGAAACCGCCAGTCACCGCCGGATCGAAGTAGACCTCCAGCACCGCTGACGGCGACGCTGCGTCCAACGCTTCGTCTTCCATGTTGAGGGCTTTGACGGCGAAATGACGGGCCTGAACCCGAACAGACGCGGTCATGCCTTCCGGAATCACCAGGCAGAGCTGATAGCGGCCTTTGGCCACCGCCCTCAGTGCCGTTGATTTTTCCGGAATCTGCTCGTTGAGCGCCTTGGTCAATTGAACCCCGTCCGCCTCGGAAAGGACCTGTTCCATTTGCCGGGCTACCGCCCCGCCGTCGCGATCGACAAACAGGATGCGGGTATCGCTCTCCCCCATGGTTTTCATCACATTTTCCTGAACAAGGGTGATCACCAACACGAGCACCGCCGGCATGACGAAGAGCACCAGCAAAGCAGACCGGTCTCGTCTCAGCAGCAGCAGTTCTTTAAATGTTGCGGCAAAAAATCGGCTCACGTCGGTTAATCCCTTAAATCCTTTCCGGTGAGTTCAAGAAACAGCTCTCCCAGGTTTTGGCAATGGGGATAGTCGGCCATCAACCGCTCAGGCAAACCCTCGGCCAGGATACGGCCCTTGTCGATGATGGCCACGCGGTCGCACAATTGCTGGGCCTCTTCCATGTAATGGGTGGTGTACACCATGGTGGTCCCCGCGCGCTTGAGATCCGTCAACTTCTCCAAGATCAACTGACGGGACTGGGCATCGATCCCCACCGTGGGTTCATCGAGGAGCAGTATCGGCGGGTTGTGAACAATACCGACCGCAAGGTTCGTCCGTCGCTTCATGCCGCCGGAATAGGTCAATATTCTTCGATGGGCATGGGCGTCCAGCCCCACGGCGCGGAGCGCCATCCGAACCCCCGACTGGAGTTCTTTTCCCCTCAATCCCTGGAGCCTTCCGAAAAAGGAGAGATTCTCCAGGGCCGTCAATTCAGGATAAAGGGCGATCTCCTGGGGAACCAGTCCAATTTGCTGCCGGGCTTTTTTGCGGTATTTGACGCCGTCGATCCCGTCGATCCAAACACGGCCGCTGCTGGGCGGCAGCAGCGTGCTCAATATCGAGATGGTGGTGGTTTTACCGGCGCCATTGGGTCCCAGCAGTCCGAAAATCTCTCCCTGGCGGATCTTTAAAGTCAAACCGTCCACGGCGGGCGGCTCCGTCGCAGCATACCGTTTGGAGAGGTTCTCGATCACCACAGCATTTTTAAGGGTATCAGCCATGGGCATGCCTTATACCAAATCCTGACGGCTTAAATCCAATGACCGCCGTGCTTCGATGAATTCCGCGAGCGTAGTGATGGACTGCAAAGCAGGTCTGGCCTCTTTCATGTCCTTTATGGCAATCCCGAAGTTCTTCTCCACCAGGTAGACCACCTCCACCGCGTCGATGGAGTCCAACCCCAGACGATCGCTGAAGATCGGTTCGTCGTCGGTCATCTCTTCGGGTGCAATGTGCTGGATGTTCAGCTCCTTGATGATGAGCTGTTTCAATTTCATTTTCAATGTCGTATCGGTCATATTCAATCGTCCCGCATCAGATCGTCTTCATTAATTCCCTGTAAACCCGGGCTTCCCTACCCGCGCACTCCCGCAGCAGTTCAGCCATGGCCCCATACGATTCATCGACCGAAGCTCTTCCCTTGCATATCCTGGCGCCGATCACGGCTGACTTGCGCCACAAATCGCCGGTAGCGGTCATCTCCCCGGAGAGTTCCTCCAATCGGGGCTTTTCCAACACTTCGGCGGCCTGCTGTAAAAAGGCGGCATACATGAAGCGAAATCCGGCGCCACCGGTGCCGATCTCTTCCTGCATGCGAATCAGCTGACCCACATGTAAAATCGCATCGCGCTCGCCCAACTTCCGGGGCCATTTCTCCAGCCGGTTGGCCAGAAATGCGATCCCCCGAACGCCGGCGATGGGAAGCGGGGTCTTGAGCATGCGCCGGCACACCTCTTTGATCCCCTTGACGATGGCTGCCGGCATATCCGCCGCCGAAGGCACGTGGGCCATGCAGAACATCGCCCCTTTGGGCGCCAGGGCGCCCTGGCCGAATCGCGCCTTCATCAGCGCCTCGCGCGGACAGCGCTCAATTTCCGGAAATACCGGATCGCTGATCAAATAAGTGTTCTCTTCCCTACCAAACACCACCAGGTTATGGGCATTGAAATGAAACCGAAACGCCGGCGGGAAATAAGGCAGCCAATACGCGCTGGTACGGCAACCCACCGGTATCCCCTGGGCCAGCTTTTCATCCAGCGCTTCCATGGACAGCTCAGGATCGCTGAATTTACGGGTCTCCACCTTGCAGCCCAATCGCCTGGCCACCCGTTTGAAGATACCGCCGGATTCACACCGATAGGTGGTCAGGGGCAGTTTGTTGACTTTGACAAACGGCAGATAGGCGAAGAACAGCCCGGTGCCGATGCCGAAGGCCATGGCTTCGCTGAGCTTCAGACCATGATGGGAAAGCAGATTGGCCGTGACGCCGCTTTCGCAGTGGGAAGATTGGTTATGGGCAAATTCGATGGCGGTCATATGATGTCGCGCACACCGGCGCTGTTCTCCATATCTATGAAGGGTCGCAGTCAGGCGCGGCCTCCGGCACCTCTTTAAGGGCCTGGGGCGCCACTTCGAAAAGGTCTGCGTAGGGCTTGAGCTGCTCGGATGTCAGCCGATTAAAGACCGCGGGCCGCAGATGCCACCTGACCCGAAGCCGGCTGTAGGGAACATATTTGGAAAGCAGTCCCACGTTCATCTGGTTGCGCACCATATGATAGGCCAGTGGGCTCAGCTTGCCGGCGCGTATCTTTTCCAGGGAGTGATGGATCTCTTTCCGTATCACATCCCAGGCCTGCCGGTTGGCCACGTTTTTCGGGTCCCATCCCCGGCTGGGGCTGAGAACATATCGCCCCTGGCTATCCACCGCATAGCAGATCTCCGTCAGATCGCCATCGATCACGCCTTTGTCCTGCGGAACATCGTCGATCTTCATGGCTGATTCCTCGATTGCACCAATTCCATTTCAGGCGACATGGGTGCCTATCGCCGGTCTGATGCGCCCACGGCCGTCAACTGCATATGGCAATGGGAAAAGCGGCCGCTTTCGGGGATAAAGCACAGCAGCTTATCGCCGGGGTTCAGCCTGCCGGAATGCAGCAGCTCTGCGAGGATGATAAAGATGGACGCGCTGCCCGTATTGCCCATGGTGGACAGGTTGGTAAACCAGCGGTCGAACCCGATTTCAAAACCGATCTCCTGCAAACCCCGATAGACACGCTCCCTGAAATAATCCGAAGAGTAGTGGGGCAGGTACCAGTTGAACTGGTCGGCCGACAGGTCATGCTTTGCGATGCTGGCCTTCAGAGCCCATTTCATGGACTCCACGATGTATTGATCCAATTGGCGGACATCCTGCTTGACAGCCATGATATGTCCGTTTCCGTTGGTAGCCGAGCGGTCGAGCTGGCGCCAGCCCACCACATGGCCGTCGTCCGTCTTGACGCCGCCGGCGAACATGCAGGTGCCCAGTTCCCCGGCATAGGAGATGTGATCGATCCAATCGACCTTCAGCGAGATGCGGTCCGCAGCGGCGCGGTTGGATAAATAGGCCGCCCCGGCGCCGTCGGAGAGCATCCATCTTAAAAAATCGGCATCAAAGGGAAGCGCCGAACGTTTCTCCAGCCCGGGTGCCGCTTCGCAAGGGGGGGTGAAGAACTGGGACCGCATATAGGATGACGAAAGCTCGGAACCGACGGCCACCGCATTGGACGACATGCCGGTGGCGATGTTCATGAATGCATATTTGAAGGCGGTTATGCCGGAAAGGCAGATGCCGGAGGTCGTCACCGTCTCGCAGGGCGGCAGCTTCAACTCCCCCTGGACCATGAGGGCATGTCCGGGAAAGAGCAGATCCGGTGAGGTGGTGCCGCAGCAGAGGCATTCGATATCGGCCGGTGTGAAACCATCGTACGGCTTGAGCCTCTGGATCGCCTCCGCCGCCAATTGGGCGCTGGTGTGGGTCATCTCGCCGGTCCGGCGGTCGATAGCATAGTAACGCTGCTTGATCCCGTTGGTCTTCAGAACGATGCGCCGGGCGCGGGACGGCAGGTTGGCGATCCTGCCGAGCACCTGCTCGATTTCATCGTTGGATACCGGCTCGTTGGGCATGAACATCGCCATGTCGTTGATAAAGACATCCATCTATCACTGTGTTCCTTCGGTCGGTGCCTGGTGCAGCGGCGCCAGAAAGCGCTTGAGCATCTCAGCATAGGTTTCGTAAAAATCGTGCTCCGGCATTCGGGTCGGTGTCACGGCGTTCGTAAAGGTATAGTAATCCAGATCATGGTTTATGATTTCGGTTTTCATCGCCCGGTGCAGATGGGTTCCCGGGATCGGGGTCAAGATAGAGGGGATGGGCAGGTCGATACCGCTCCGGGTGACGAACCCGACAAGCCGCTCGAAATCCTCCGGACCATAATCCGGTGAGACGATGAAGTCGCCGACAATGCGGATGCCAAGATCCTTCAGAATCCCGATGGCCTCCCGGCTGACCTGGTGGGTGGTGCGCTTTTGAAAGCGCTTGAGGCGTTCGTCGCTGATCTCTTCGAACCCGATCACCACGATGGCCAGCCCGGCCCTCTTCCACAGTTCGAACAGCTCGGGATGCCTGACCACGGTGTCGGCGCGCACATCGGCCACCAACCGTTTGGTCAGACCGGCATCGATGATCCGCCGGCCCAACCGCCGGGCGTTTTCAATATGGCCGAAGGTGTTGGCATCCACCAGCCGGATGACGGGAACGTCGGGGAGCTGATCGATATCCCGCAGCACGGCGTCATCGCTGCGGGCCAGATATTTCGAGCCGGTCAGGCTGGAAATCGAACAGAAGGAGCAGTCGTGGGTGCATCCGAACGCGGAGGCCACGAAACCGACTTTGCCGCCGGCGCCGCTCATCACATATTGGTCCCGATGCCGGGCCACCAGATCGTACCGCGGGGTGCGGTGATCCACCAGATCGTCCCTGGTGAATTTTCTGGGGATATAGGCCGTTCCCTCCTCGACCCGGTTGCACATCACGCCGGGAATCGGCGCGGCGGGCTGCCCGGCTTCCAAAGCGTCCACCAATTGGCGGAAACTGAGCGTGCCCAGCCCGATCACAATGTAATCGACAAAGGGATGTTTGAAAAAACCGGGATCACTCGAGGCGTGATGTCCGCCCACCACCATCGGCACCTGCAGCCGCTCCTTGATCCGCCTGGCGATGGCCAGCATGGTGTTGGCTTCGCACGTCACCCCGGTGATGCCCACCAGATCGGGTCCAAAAGCCGCACCATCGTCGGCCAGTCCGTCCGGGTCGGACTTCAGGTCCACGATGACCGTCTCATGGCCGTGCAGATTCCCGGCAAGGGTTTCCAAAGCCAGCGGTTCGCCACGGAATATCATCTTGATCGAATCGATGCCGTAGCGTTCTTCGGGAATGCTTTTTCCGCAATTGGGTGGGTTGATTAATAATATCTTCATATGTCCGTTAATATCGATCGAACATGGCCATTGCCCCCAGAGCCATGGAACAACCGTCGACACGCCTTTCAGAAGTAACCGTTACGTGCGAAATTCGCGAAAGCGAGTATGTCAAGAAGGTGTTAGCGTGTCAACACTCACCGCACCTTGTTTTATACCGTTCCGGTCCGCATCGCAACCCGCAGCGTTCAAGGTCCGCCGATCAGGCCGGACGCAAGGTCGTAATCCGCCCAAAACCAAATGAATCCACCGTGTTTTTAATACCGGGCCGTTTAAAGCAATTTTGAAATCTGCCGATGACTATGGATGACCGCATCCAAGACCGGACGCGGGTCAACGACTTGAACGACAATGGCAAAGGATGCCACGAAAGCGTACCAATGGGAATAATTGCTGTCGACCAATTGAAACAGGGAATGGTTCTGGCCGATGATGTCCTGGATGTCAATGCACGCCTTCTGTTGAAAAAGGGTGGAACCGTCGAAGCTCAACATATCCGGATGTTTAAGATGTGGGGGGTGGGAGAGGTCCGCGTGCGGGGCAATGTGGCCGCCGACACGGCATCGGGTGCAGACAGCGATCCCGCCCGCTTCGAGTCCGTGGCGCGTCGAACGACCCCCCTTTTCCGGCTCAACGATCTCAACCAACCGGTCATCCAGCAGCTGTTCGCCCTGTCGGTTCAACACCGCGCCAAGCAGGATCCGCCCACGGATGAGGAACCGTCCCCCCGTGCGGCAGAGTGCAATGCAACCGCAGATATAAAAACCGATATCCGGGAGCGGTTGAAACGGACGGAAATCAAACTGCCGGAAATCCCCTCCATCGTGTATGAGCTCAACGAGGTGATTGCCGACCCGTTTTCATCGGCAGATGACATCGCCCAGGTGGTCAACAAGAGCCCCAGCCTGGCGTCCCTCTTGCTGCGCATCGTCAATTCGGCCTTCTACGGTTTTCCGGGCAAGATCGACCGCATCTCAAGGGCGGTAGCACTCATCGGTTCCAAGGAGATCTCCTCCCTCGCCCTGGGCATCAGCACCATGCGCCTCTTCGACGAGATTCCAAGGGAGATCATCGATGTCAGCGCCTTTTTCAAACACAGCCTGGCCTGTGGCATTCTCTCCAGGATCCTGGCCGCCCACCTCAATATCAGCCAGACGGAACAATTATTTGTCTCGGGCCTGCTGCACGACATCGGCCGCGTGATTGTATTCAAATACTTTCCGACAGCGGCCACCGCTATGCTGGCCCATGCCCGTTCGTCCGGACAACGGCTCTACGATATCGAACTCGAAACTTTACGGTGCCGGCATACCCAGTTGGGGCGGGATCTGTTCAGAAAATGGAAACTGCCCTACAGCCTGGAGAATTGCATCCATTACCACCATACCCCATCCAAAGCCCGGGAGGTCAGCCGCACGGCAGTGGTCCATCTGGCCGACATCTGCGTTCACGGCCTCGGACTGGGAGCCAGCGGCGAGCAGGTGGTCCCGCCGCTCGACGAGACCGCGATTGAGACTTTGCGCCTTGGACCTGGGAGCCTTAAAACCGTCATCGCGCAGACCCTCCACCAACTCGAATATCTGGAAAGTGCGTTTCAGGAGAGTGCCCAACATGACGGATAGGCATGAGACGGAAAAACTCCAGGACCGCATCGCCTACCTGGAAGAAAACCGACGATACATCCAAAATGCGCTCGAAACCGTGCTCTCTTTGGGAGACTTTCAAAGCACGGCCGACGCAGACCCGCAAGACCATCGGGATCTGTTCGATCAGGCCGCACGCAAAATCAAGGGCATCATCCCTTTTACAGGTTGCACGTTTTACCTGGTGGACGAGGAGAACTTTCTTTTCCTGCCGAAATTTTGTGACGCCCCCGACCAATTGGCGCAAATTGAAAATGAAGTTGAATTCATGATCGACCAGGGCTTTTTCGCCTGGGCCGTTCGTGAAAAGCGTGGGGTTTCGACCACCTCCCGGGATCACAGCCGGCAATTTCTCCTCCACGTCATCAGCAGCGACAACCGCATCAGGGGCATGTTCGTTGGATTGCTGCCGGAGGAGAAGCATGTCATCGCCGATACCGCCCTGACCCTGCTGTCGATTGTCCTCATGCGGGTATCCAACGCACTGGAAAACCGGGAGTACTACAACTTTCTGCAGAACCAGAAAGATATTCTCGAAAAAAAGGTGGCCATTCGCACCGAAGCCCTGACCCGGTCCGAGCGCCAACTCAAAGCCGCCATGACCCAGGCCACAGAACTGGCTGAAAAAGCCGAGCAGGCCAGCCGGGCCAAAAGCGATTTCCTGGCCAAGATGAGCCATGAGCTGCGCACTCCATTGAACGGCATCATCGGCATGGCGGAGATCGCCCTGGAAACCGGATTGAATGATCGCCAGCGCCAGATGGTGCAGATTATCGACCGGGAATCCACCTCCCTGCTGCGCATCATCAACGATATTCTCGACTTTTCCAAAGTGGAAGCCGGCAAGATGGAGATCGAACAACACCCCTTCGACCTGGACCGCCTTTTCGATGAAGTGGCGGAGACCATGGAGCCCCAGGCACGAAGAAAAGGACTGAAACTGGTGACCCATCTCCACCCGGAGGTGCCCACCCGCCTTAGAGGCGATGCCATGCGAATCAAACAGGTGCTGCTCAACCTGGCGGGCAACGCCCTCAAATTCACCGATCAGGGAGAGATCCGCATTACGGGTGACGTGGTGAAGGAAAACGGCCGTCGGCCGCACATCGAACTCTCGGTCAAGGACACCGGCATCGGCATCCCCAAGGAGAAGCAGGAAGCCATCTTCGAGGGGTTCACCCAGGCCGACCAGTCCACCACGCGCAAATACGGCGGCACCGGCCTGGGCATCACCATCAGCCGGCAATTGGTGGAGTTGATGGGCGGGTGTCTCTCTCTGGAAAGCCGGGAGCAGGCGGGCACGACCTTCCGATTCACCCTTGCCCTGGACCGGCAGACCGTCGAAGCGGATCGTGCGCCGGCCGCTCCGACACCGGATCGCAGCGCCAACGCATCCTCACCGGATATCACAGGCAGGCGGATTCTGCTGGTGGAAGACTATCCCACCAACCAGCAGGTGGCCTTCATGCACTTATCGGCGGCTGGATTCGAGGTCGAAATCGCTGAAAACGGTCAAAAGGCCGTGGCCGCCTATCGTCAGCGGCCGTTTGATCTCATACTGATGGACGTCCAGATGCCGATCATGGACGGCTACGAAGCCACCGGGGCCATTCGTGACCTCGAGCGCCAGGCGGCAGCGTCCCATGACGATGGGCACGCCCGGCGGGGACGAATCCCCATCATTGCGATGACCGCCAATGCCCTCAAAGGGGATCGGGAAAAATGCCTGGCCGCCGGTATGGATGACTTCCTCACCAAACCGATCAAGCGGCAGCCCCTGCTTCAGACCGTCAGCCAATGGGCGGGCGGCGTTCGCCGGATGCAACCCGCGTGCGACCGGCCCGAACTGGACCCCGCGCCGGCATCCGAGGCCGCGCCGCACCCCATGGACCTCGAAACCGCAGTCCATGAATTCGGCGACAGACCCCTGGTTCTGGAGGTGGCCAATGAACTGCTCTCCAATGCGCGGCAGCAGGCCCGGGTCATGCGCGATGCGCTCGCACAGCAGACGTCCGAACGCATTCGCAAAGAGGCCCACTCCGTCAAGGGCGGCGCATGGACCATCGAAGCGCGCCCCCTCGGGGACCTGGCCGAGAAGATCGAACACCTGTGCAAGGACGGGCAATTCACCACCATCGGCCCGTTGCTGGACCGGTTTGACGGCGAACTCGACCGGCTGGAGGCGTTTCTGTCCCAGCAGGCATAATACAAAGGGATGATTCGGGTCAGTTGGACCTGGTGATGCTCAACCCATGCAAGGGATGCAATAACACGATGGGCGAAACACCGCAGCATATCGAACGAGGAGTAAAAGCATGCGTATTCTGGTAATCGACGATGAATTTGCCGCACTCAAGAAACTGGAGGTCCTGCTTTCCGAGCACGGCGACTGTGATGCGGCCACCAACGCCGGCCAGGCAAAGGAGCTCTTCGTCCAAGCGATCAAAGCGGGCCGACCCTACGACCTGATCACCATCGATATCGGCCTGCCGGATGCCAATGGTTTGGAATTATTAAAATTTTTCAGCATGCTGGAGGAAAGGAGCAGCAAACTGTCGTCCAAGAAAATCATGGTGACCGGCAGCGCGGATGCGGATGATGTGCTCAATGCCTCCAAATTCTGCAACGGCTATATTACCAAGCCGATCAAAAAAGAGGTCCTGGCGCAAAAGCTGAAGCAACTGGGCATCGAGACGAGTCCGTCGGCCGCCGAATAGTACCACGCCCCCCGATCGCCGGTCGTCCCCTAAGCATGGGATGCGATGAAGGTCCGGCCCCTTGCGAGCCGGTCGATATTTTTCCACCAAAGCGGTCTCGCACGCGAACAGTCACCATATTGACACCCCACGCCCCTTCTGCCATATTCAGGCAGCAATTGCCCCGCATCAGCAGCACAAGGCTTGCCGAAGCAAAGTGCCGGAACCGTAAATCTTTTAACCCCACTGAATCTCAAAGCTTGGGATGGATCTGATGGATGAAAGCTTACATGCGGCCTTTGTACAAGGGTATGAGCGAATGGCCGCCTGGTCCGATCTTTTGGACGACATCAACGTCTACCCGGTTCCTGACGCCGATACCGGCCGCAACCTGCGGATCAGTCTGGCGCCTTTGAAATTCATGCCGGACGAAAACCTGCCCCGACACCTCCTCATGGCCGCCACCGGAAACTCCGGCAATATCGCCAATGCTTTTTTCGCCCGCTTCTCCCAGGCGACAATGCCCTCGACACTCCTGGAAGCTGCCACGGCCGGTAGAGAAGCCGCATGGGCTGCCCTGCAGGACCCCAAGCCGGGCACCGTTCTCACCGTCTTCGACGCCCTGGCCCGGGTGCTGGCCACCGCCGATCTTGACAATGCGCTGTCCACATCCGACCTGGTGCTGGAGCAGATGAAGGTCGCGGTCCTCTCCACCACCGGCATGCTGCCCGAACTCCGCCGGGCCGAGGTGGTGGACGCCGGAGCCCTGGGCATATTTCTCTTCTTCGAAGGCTTTTTTCAGAGCCTGGCCGGTCGGCCCGATGCCCTGAGCAATCCATTCGAGCTCTTCGGCGCCAGAATCAAGCTGGCCCGCAAAGTGGAAGCGTCTGGGAAAGAGGAATATTGCATCGATACCGTCATCGAGCCGTCGGACCCGGACACCGCTTCCAAGAAACTGGCTGCGATGGGTGACCATGTGGTTACCATTGCCGACGACCGGCGCCTGAAGGTGCACCTGCACGTGGTCGACGAAACGGCCGCCAAGGAACGTGTGGCGGCGGTGGGTGAAATGCTCCAGTGGAAAAGCGAAAAGATTGAAAGCGCACAGAAGCAGCCCCGGTCCTCATCCGCCGTACATATCGTCACCGATGCGGCCGGCTCGCTGACCCGCAAGGCGGCTGGAATACTGGGCATCACCCTGCTGGACAGCTACATCATCATGGGAGATCGGCATTTTCCGGAGTCCATCATGTCCGCCGAACAGCTCTATGACGCCATGTCCAAGGGGGTCAAGGTCACCACCGCCCAGGCCTCTGTTTTTGAGCGCCACCAGCACTACCATTATTTGACCCAGCGCTATTCCGACCTGCTCTACCTCTGTGTGGGTTCGGCCTATACGGGCAACTACGAAACCGCACGCCGCTGGACCGACGGCCAGCCGGACGCGGGGCGCATGACGGTGTTCGATACCGGCGCGGCGTCCGGACGACTGGGACTGATCGCCCGGCAGGTCGCCAAGTATGCCGAAACCGGCCAGGATCCGGTCCGGGTGGTCGGATATGCAAAAGCAATCGCCCCCCGTTGCGATGAACTGGTTTTTCTGAACCAGCTCAAATTTCTGGCCGCCGGAGGGCGCATCTCCAAATCCAGGGGGTTTTTCGGCGACCTGCTCAAAATCAAACCCATCATCCGTCCGGGAGCCGACGGCGCCCAGAAGGTCGGCGTGGTCAAAAAACAAGTCGAACAGGAAACTTTTCTGCGCGAATATCTGCAACAGCATCTGGACCGGCAGGCTCCGGTGGAGATGCTGCTGCAATACACCGACAACCAGGACCGGGTATGCTCCCGAATCCGCCCCCTGATCCGGGAATTGCTGCCCAATGCCCGCATCAGCGAACACCCCATGTCCCTGACCTCGGGCGTTCACATGGGTCCGGGAACCTGGGCAGTGGCGTTTTTGAAAATGCCGGTGGACGCCAGATCCAGTGTTGCCGCGGGCGCGCAGTAGGCGGACAACGGCTTCACCCGCGGGGTGACACTGGCAACTTGTTGCCAGTGTTGCGAAGCAACAAGAGGGATTTAAATTCAATCGTTTATTTAGGCTTTTGTCTTTTAATTCCTCATGGCCTTCGGCCACCGGCTACGGGTTGCCGGTGCCACCCTTTTGCCGGTCTGACGGTCGATTGGATTTGCTCGACTTCATCAAACTTGGATTATCGTTCGTATCGTTGAAAACATAAAATGAACACAAATTCAGCAATAAAATCCAGCCGCTTCGCCATCGTCATCCCGGTTTACAACCATGGCGGCACCGTGGCCGAGGTGGCCCGCAATGCGTGCCGCCAGGGCTTTCCGGTCATCGTCGTGGACGACGGCTCCAACGACGCGACGGCCGACCAGCTTCAATCGGTTCAGGGCATCAAAGTCCTTCGCCACGACCAAAACCGGGGCAAGGGCGCCGCCCTGATCACCGGCATGGCGGAAGCCGCTAAAATCGCCGAGTGGGCCGTCTGCCTGGATGCGGACGGCCAGCACGATCCGGCCGAGATGACGGCCTTGATTCAAGCCATCCCGGCCGGTCAGCGTCCCATCGTCATCGGCCGCCGGGCCATGATGGCATCCGCCCCCTGGACCAGCCGATTCGGTCGCAAGTTTTCCAATTTCTGGGTGTGGGCCTCCTGCGGCGTCCACCTCGACGACACCCAGAGCGGCTTTCGCATCTATCCACTGCCCGAGGCATTGAACCTGGATGTAAAGGCGCGGCGGTACCAATACGAGGTCGAGGTGCTGGCCAAGGCCACCTGGGCCGGCATCCCCATAGCCGAAGCGCCGGTGGGCGTCTCTTACCCCCCCGGCGGCAAGCGGATCTCCCACTTTCATCCCTGGCGGGATTTCAACCGCAACAGCCAGACCTTCACCCGCCTGATCGTCCGCCGGGTCTTTACGCCGAGGCTCTGGTTTGTCCGGCACCGGCGACCATAGCCACAGGTGTGCGGCGCCACGACAAAACACACGGAATGCCTTTGCCGATATGGCAAAGAGGAGAGCGCACCGGCCCGGGACAAAACATGCCGTTGAATAGAGAGCGCAAATTAACATTTTGAATTGGGCTGCATTATATAGTATGGTCGCCATTCAATGTATTCAGAATGACAAAGGACCGGCTTTCATGACCAAATCGGACATCACATCAGCGATACTCAATATATTCAATGAGCAATTCGAAATCGAAAATCCCTCGCTGGATGACGATCTGAGAGAGGTGTACGAGTTCGACAGCATCGACGCCATCGAGTTGCTAAGGGAAATCGAAGTGTTGCTCAAAACGCAATTGACGCGCGAAGAAAAGAAAGCGGCGATGGACATTCGCACCATCAACCAGGTTGTGGATTATGTCGCGGACCTGGCACAGCAGCGCGCCGCCTGATGATTCCCTGATCACGCTCCACCTCCTTTTTCGCAACCCACAGGATCCAGCCATATGGAAAAAAGAGTTGTCATCACCGGCAGTTCGGCCATCACCCCCATCGGCAACACCGAAGAGACCATCGTCCACAACCTGACCAACGGCGTCTCCGGCGTCAAGCCCCTCAAGGACGATGCCCTGCTCACTCAGCACATACACTCCGGCGTGTTCGGCGCCGTGGATTACCCCATCGACTTCGACTTTAAACGGCGCGATCGCAAGACCATGGGACCGGTGGCCTTCTACGCCTGCGACGTGGCCAAAAAAGCCTTGGCCCAATCGGGTCTCTCCGAAGCGGTGATCACCTCGGGCCGCCTGGGCGTGGCCTTTGGCTCCACCCACGGCAGCCCCACCGTGCAGCGCGACATCTATCGCACCTTTTTCAGCAGCGACGCGGAAAAACTTAACAATGTGGGCGCGGTGGACTACCTTAAGTCCATGGTCCACACCACAGCCGTCAACATTACCAAGATGTTCGGCATCACCGGGCGGGTGATCTCCTCGTCCACCGCCTGCACCACGAGCAGCCAATCCATCGGTTTCGGCTACGAAGCCGTCAAATACGGCCTGCAGGACGTCATGCTGTGCGGAGGGGCGGACGAATACGACACCACCACCGTGGCGGTCTTCGACAACCTGCTGGCCTGCTCCGTGGATTACAACGACGCCCCGCACAAGACCCCGCGCCCCTTCGATAAAAAAAGGGACGGACTGGTTGTGGGCGAAGGCGCCGGGGCGGTTGTCCTGGAAGAACTGGAGCATGCCAAGGCGCGCGGCGCCGAAATCCTCGGCGAGGTGATCGGTTTCGCCTGCGGCAACAACGGGGGAGACCTGATCCTTCCCAATATAGACGGCATCAGCCGGACCATCAGCGCCGGCCTGGCAAACGCCCGGATCGATCCCGACCAGGTGGATTATATCAGCGCCCACGCCACGGCCACCAAGATGGGGGACGTGATGGAAGCCCAGTCCATCGGCCGGATCTTCGGAAAACAACCGGCGGTCACCGGTTTAAAAAGTTATATGGGCCACACCATGGGCTCTTGCGGCGTCATCGAAACCATCATTACGCTCTACATGATGGAGCGCGGATTCATCGCCCCCACCCTGAACCTGGAGGAGATCGACGAGCGCTGCAATATGATTCGCCACATCACCACGGTTGAAGAGGCGCCCATCCACACCGCCGCGATCCAGAATTTCGCCTTCGGCGGCGTCAATACCATGCTGTTCATCAAAAAGTTCGAATGAGCATGGACACCCGCGACCCAGCAGGCAGGCCCGGCGCCAGGTGGGCGCGGTGGCTCAAGGACGTCGGCATCACCCTGGTGCTGTGGGGCTATTTCACCATCGGGTTCGTCCTGCTTTTCTTTCCCTTCTACCTGCTCGCTTTCCTGTTCGCCAAAGAGCGCACCGCCGCATTCCAGAACCTCAACAGCCGGTTCTACGATGGATTTTTCCGGATCTGCCGATGCCTCATCCCAAGCCACCAATGGCGGATCGACCCTGCGGTACGCGACATCCACTCGTCGGTCGTCGTGTGCAACCACGTCTCCTACCTCGACTCGATCCTTTTGATCTCCCTGTTCCGGCGGCACACCACCATCGCCAAGGACCGGCTCTTCCACATACCGGTCTTCAGCCGGCTGCTGGTGCTCTCCGGCTACATCCCCTCCAGCGGGAGCGGGCGGTTCGCCGACCTGCTGATCAACAGCCTGGACACCATCACCGCCACCCTCAAGGTCGGCGGCAATGTCATCGTCTTTCCCGAAGGGACCCGCAGCCGTGACGGCCGCGTGGCCGCCCTGCAAAAAGGCGCCTTTAAAATCGCCCGCTATTGCAAGGCGCCGATCAACGTATTAAAGATAAGCAACACCGATCAGCTGTTTATGCCCGGCAAATTTTTGTTCCACACCTGCACTGCCAACACCATTGAACTGAAGTTCATCGCCGAAATCATGCCGGAGTACGACAGCAGCGATTTCTCCATGCAGCAACTGATGGCCCAAGTACGCGACGCACTGAAAAACCCGTCATCCGCGTGCGCCGCCTATCGATCCTGAAACGACGGACCTGCAGCAAAACGGCACCGCCGTTGCCCGGTGCCATTGAGCGGAGTGAAGATGTTATGAAGGTTGTGCTGATATCCATGCCCGACGTCGCCCCTTTGATCATCCATGAAGCCGCGGTTCACATACCGGCACATGGCATCGCCTGCGTCGCCGGCAACATCGATGACCGCCACGATGTCTTCATCATCGACCTCATACGCAAACGCCGCAAAATCCGCAAATACCTCACACGGCAGTTGAAAAAAATTCAACCCGACCTGGTGGGCCTATCCGCCATGGCATGGCAATTTGAAACCTGCACAAAAATTGCCCGGTTGATCCGAAAATTACTGCCCGAAGTGAAGATCGTCATCGGCGGCTACCACGCCACTTTGATGAGCGAAGAGATCGCCGCATCGGACGACGCCCGGTTGATCGATTTCATGATCCGTGGAGAGGGCGAAGAAGCGTGCCGCCGGCTGGTCAACGCCCTGGACGGCGGCGACAGCATCGAAGATATCGCCTCCCTCTCCTATAAAACAAGTACGGGATGGGTACACAACGAGCGACAGGGCCCGCTGGATTTAAGCAAACTGAAACTGCCGGTGCGCGACAAACGCCGCCTTACCTGGGGCTACCACCTTCTCTACAACAAAATCGAAGTGCTGGAAACCTCCCGGGGCTGCACACGCACCTGCAACTACTGCAGCATGAAGCACATGTACGGGCGGAACTTCCGCACCTACCCCATGGATCGGGTGCTGGCCGACCTGGACGACATCTACTACCAACGCAAGACCAGATGGGTCTTCATCGTCGACGACAACATGGTGCTCAACCCCAACAGGGTGACGGCCTTCTGCGACGCCGTTATCGCCCGCAACTACCCCAACCTCAACCTGATGGTCCAGGCCGACTGCATCTCCATCTCCAGGAATGAAGAGATGGTCGGTAAGATGGCACAGGCCGGATTCCGCACGGTTTTCCTCGGCATCGAAAACGTCTCAAAGAAAAACCTGGCTTCCGGGCACAAAGGCGACATCGTCACCGCCTCCCAGGAGGCCGTGGCCATATGCCACAAATACGGCATGATGGTCATCGGCGGGCTGATCTTCGGCTTTCCCGATGACGATGAAGAAGCCATCATTCGCAATTACCAGTTCTTCATGCAGATCGGCGCAGATGCCTCCTACTGCCAGATCCTGACCCCCTATCCCAAAACCGGCATGCGAGAGGAGCTCATCGAACTCGGCCTGGTCACCAACAAATCCGACTACAAGCGCTACAACGGTTTGTGGGCCAACGTGCGCACCAAACACCTTTCGTCCGACCGCCTCCAGTACCTCTTCTGGTACCACCGCCAGGTCACCCTGGGGTGGTGGAACCCCTCCGCCCAGGCCAGAAGCCATGGCCTCTGGACCACCATCTGGACCCATTTTTTCAAACCGATCCTGAAGCTGCGCTACGACCGCATGCTGCGCAAAATCGGATGGCAAGGCCGCTATGAAAAAGAAGTCAAACGTCTGGAGCACATGAATTACTTCCCTGACCTGGAGTAGCGCCAGGTGGTTCAGGAACGTCTCGAACTCTTTGACACCCAAACCTTTGGGGTGCCGCTCGCCATGAAGACGAATATGGCGATTGTTCCATATGATGCAGGTTTTATCGGTTTTTAAGCAATAATGGCGGGCCTGCATATGTTGTCGGACCTGATCCGGCAATGGGGGCGACCTGTTCGCAGCGGCACCTCCGTATTGAAATAAGGTGCAACACACGCCACAAGGGCTCGAAAAAACAGAGACCGACGAAAAGCGGTTTTTATTTGATGTGACCGAGGATCTGATACAGAAATGATAAAATAATACCAACTATACGCACGCATATATTTACATTCAGCTTTACATTATATAAATGAAAAGCCAAACATAAATTTGATTCGGCATTTCACCCCTAATTTACGTGTTATACGGAATTTTTTCCGCCTATCATCCCAATATCGACGCTATACGGAAAAAATTCACGATCATAATATAGTTAGCCAGGAAAAGATATGAGCCATAAATACAAATCAATCGTTTCAATCCTACTATTCATTCCTATTTTTTGGGGATTTGGTGACGCCAACCAAGATCCGGCTGGTGTTTCCATAATCAATCTTATTGCCCAGCCTGAAAAATACCATGGGAGACTTGTAAGAGTTATAGGTGTTTCATTTATAGAATTTGAAAGCAACGGGCTTTATCTAAGCAAGGAGCATCTTATAAATAGAGTTACAAAAAACGCCCTTTGGATGTCTCTTGATTGGGAATCTATAGGTAAAACAGAAAAAGAATTATCAGAGTATAATGGACAATACATATTGGTAGAAGGAATTTTTGATAAAGAGGATCTTGGCCACATGGGACTAAAATCGGGTGCAATCAAAAAGATTAAACGGTTTATGCCCTGGCCTGGGTTGCCCAAGCCCATTAAAGATAAATCGGCTAACCCATCACTGCAGTAGACCGCAGGAGGCTGCTTCTCCTTCCCTGCGGCTACTGAGTTCAACCGTTAGGCCGAACGAAAACAGAGGATTTAAGCTATGGGGAATGAAACAGATATATTGAATTCAATCGGAAACACACCTCTAATCAAACTATGTCGTGTAGTTCCAGATGGTTGTGCGCGTATACTTGTAAAGCTCGAAAGCCACAACCCAACCGGTAGCATGAAAGATCGCATGGCACGTGCCGTCGTCAGCGGAGCCGTTTCGCGCGGTGAGTTGGTTCCTGAAGGTACTGTTGTAGAGTACACTGGTGGAAGCACCGGCACTTCGCTCGCCTTTGTGTGTGCTGCAATGGATTTTCGCTTATCAATTGTTACATCTGATGCATTCAGCCGGGAGAAGCGCGATCAAATGCGGGCCCTCGGGGCCGATGTCCTTGAGCTCCAGAGCGAAGATGGTCGCACAACCAAGGAGCTCATTCAACAAATGATTGCCAAAGCAAAGGAATTGAGCGCCTCTCCCAATTCCTTTTTTGCGGATCAATTCAA
>JBNLAV010000106.1:0-34804 GCA_050302315.1 Desulfobacteraceae bacterium | reverse complement strand
AAGCTCACCGGCGAATACGCCACCGCATCCGCCGTTGCCGCCGTACTGGCCGCCTTCATGGTCCATTCCGGCCGGGTGCCCCGGCCACAGGCCGTTTCTGAAGCCGATCAATCCGGCGCCGTGCTGATCCTGGGATTGGGTGCGGCCGTAACGGCGATCGAGGTAGCCTAACGATGAGGGTCCTGCTCATATCGGCCAATACCGTAACCGCCCCTTACCCGGTCTATCCGCTTGGGCTGGACTACGTGGCCGCGGCCCTGAACGATGCGCACACCGTCGAAATCGCCGACATGAACCTGATCGGCCGCGAAGCGCTGGGCCGGCGAATCGCCGAATTCGCACCGGACGCCGTGGGCATCTCCCTTCGAAACGTGGACAATACCGATATCACCGACTCCCAGGGCTTTATCGACGGGTACAAGGAATTGGTCGACGTGGTGCGCCAACACACGGATGCGTCCGTGATACTTGGCGGGGCCGGTTTCTCCATTTTTCCCGAAACAATCCTCAACGCCCTTGGCGCCGACTACGGCATCGTGGGAGAAGGCGAACGCATGGCCGAGCTCCTCGGTGCCATCGAGAACCGGCGGCCGGTGGAGCACCTGCCCGGCGTCCTTACCTCCAACCACCCGTTGTGCCCACCGGCGGCGATTGCCGGCATACACGGACGCCCATTGCTCCCCGAACGGCCGCATCTGGGGTATTACCTCGAGCGCGGCGGCATGCTCAATATCCAGACCAAGCGCGGATGCCCGTTCCGGTGCATCTACTGCACCTATCCGCACATCGAGGGCCGACGTTTCCGCCTGATGGATCCGCAGGAAGTGGGCGCGGCCGCCAGAGCGGCCCAGGAGGCGGGTGCCCGATATTTTTTCATCACCGACTCGGCCTTCAACGCCGACATCGACCACAGTCTGGCCGTCGCGGATGCGTTTCGCCGCTGCGGGGTCTCCATCCCATGGGGGGCCTTTCTGGCGCCCATCAAGGTACCGGCCCACTATTTCGACACCATGCGCAGCGCCGGTATGACCCATGCCGAGTTCGGAACGGAATCGCTCTCCAACCGCGTGCTGAAAGCTTACGGCAAGCCGTTCGGGCGCGGCGAGGTGCGCCAGGCCCATGAACGGGCCAATCGTGCCGGTCTTCATGTGGCCCACTACCTGCTGCTGGGCGGTCCCGGAGAAACCGCCGAAACCCTGGAAACCACCCTGGCCCATGTTGACAAACTCAAAAAAGTCGTTTTATTCCTTTTCTGCGGCATGCGCATCTATCCGCACACGGCGCTGTATGACCTGGCGGTGAAAGAGGGGGTTGTGGCGCCCGAACAGAGCCTGCTGGCCCCGGTCTTTTACCAGTCGGGTGCCATCGCCCGCGACGAAATCCTGCAGCGGGTGGAAGCGGTGGCCGCCGGTCGGCATAACTGGGTGATCGGCGCCGGCGGCGATGAAACCGCCGAGGTGCTGCAACGCATGTACGAAAAGGGGTTCAGCGGACCGCTGTGGGAATATTTAATTCGCTAATGATTAGATTCATCGGGCGCAATGTGTTATATGAGCAAATTCATCGATCGGACATCGGAGCTTAAAAGGGAAGACGGCACCATAACGGCTGCGGTTCGCGTCCCCTCCGATTCCGTTTGGTTTGACGGGCATTTTCCCGATGCAGCGCTGTTGCCGGGTGTGGCCCAGATCGCCATAGTCGTTGAGCTGCTGGAAGCGGCGCTGGGAATGCCCGTAAGCGTGGCCGATGTGAGCCGGGTTCGCTTCAAGCTGGCGATAAAACCCGGTGAGCGCATTGATGTGGAGGTCACACCCAGAAAAATCGATACGCCGTCCTGGGGATTTCGCCTGCTCAAAGGGTCGGAAGTGGCCTGCAGCGGATTCCTCGGTCTGGCGCAAGTATAATTCAAAGGAGATAGAACACGATGGCTGGAGATGTCGATAGTATCATTGTACGGATTGCACAAGTGATGATCAGCGAGCTCAAACTGGAAGATGTGACGGCTGAAGGATTCGACCCCGATCTGGATCTGGTGGATGAAGTGGGTATCGACAGCATGGATCTGGCGACGGTGGCGTTGGTGCTGCGCGACGAATACGGCGTGCGCATCGATGAAGACGACTACCCCAAACTGACCAACGTTCGCCTGATCGCCGAATATTTGCACCAAAAGATGGCAGCTTAGCCGAAAATGGAGCACTGTGGTTACCGTGGAGCCTGCAACCCGCATCACACCGAACAGAAAAGACCGGGCGGAGCAAAAAGAATATAAATTCGCCGACCTGATCGCACCGCCGCAAGTACGGGAGCGCTGGGAAAAAGTGCGAAAGTACTTCTTTTTGCGCGAATCGACCTATGACATGACCAACCGCTGCAACATCCGGTGCAACGGTTGCTACTACTACAAGGGCGAAAAGCAGTTCGCAAATGAAAACCGGGATGTCGAAGCGTGGCGCAAACTGATGCGCGAAGAGAAGGCCCGCGGCATTACTTTCGTGGTGCTGGCCGGCGCCGAACCCTCCCTCGTCCCGGAGCTGTGCCAGGTATGCTATGACGAAATGCCCATGGGGTGTATCGCCACCAACGGGCTGAAACTGATCCCCGCCGCCACGGATTACAAGATCCATATCTCGGTTTGGGGCACCGACGCCACCAGTCTCGAAACGCGCAAGGCCAAGGACATGCTGCAGCGGCAGATCGAGATTTACAAAGGCGACCCCCGCGCCATATGGGTCTACACCTTTACCCGGCATAACATCGCCGAGACGGCGCAAGTGGTGGAGACCCTGGCCCGGCACGACTGCAAGGTCACCTTCAATATCTTTTCGGCGCCGGTAGGGTATTCCGGCGATCTGCACCACACGCCCAAATCCCTGCAGAACACCCGCAAGGTCATGGCGGATCTGATGTCGCAATACCCGGAACATGTGGTCTACTCCCACTACAATATCGTGGCGCACACCCACCGGCATGGACTGCACCACTTGTTCGGATGCTCCTATCCGCGCCAGAACCCGTCCACCGACGTGGGGCTGGGGCGTTCGTTCAGACAATACCGCACCGACCTGACCTGGGATCGCGAGGCGGCCTGTTGCGTACCCGACACCGACTGCGTGGACTGCCGCCACTACGCCGCGGGCAGCGCCGTGGTGACGGCGCGGCTTTACCGCCACGCGGTGGATCCGGACACCTTCAACGCGTGGCTGGATTATGTCGACACCTACCTGGCCGTGTGGGTAAAAGGATATGAAAAAGGATCGAACCTGATCTCCAAACTGGTTGCGCCCCCGGGATTTGAGCTGCCCTGAGGCGAAGGAGCAAGTCATGAAGACCGTCAGTTCCCTGCTGGATGCGAATTGGTACGAACGCTACAAGCGCATTTCCAAACTCAATATACGAAGCTCGATCTACGATGTCACCAACCGCTGCAACCTGCGCTGCAAGGGGTGTTTTTTCTTTTCCTCGGATGAACATACGGCCGCAGACGAAGAACGCGATATCAAGCAGTGGGAGGCGTTCATCGACAAGGAGATGGAGCGCGGCGTCAACCTGGCCATCCTGATCGGCGGAGAGCCGACCCTGTGCCTCGACCGGCTGGAGGCGTTCTACAAGCGCCTGCCCAGTTTCTGCGCTACCAACGGCCTCATAAAGGTCCCCCGGGACCGTTTCCCGGACATGATGGTGGGCATCTCCCTGTGGGGCAGCGAAGAGGACGAAAAGGTGCTGCGCGGCAAGGACACCTTTTCCATCTCCAGCCGGAACTACGAAGGCGACCCGCACACCTACTACCTTTACACCATTACGCCCAAGCAGATCGGCAAGACCGAAAAGATCATCAAGAAGATTCAGGATGTGGGTCTCAAGGTGCACATGCAGCTGCTCTCCAACGACGAAGGGGTCAACGGGTTTTCATGGAAGCCCGAAGAGCTGACCGCCATTCGCGATGAAATGGACGACATGCTGGACCGCTATCCCGACACGGTGATCTCCTCCAAATATTACCACCGGATCATCACCAGCGGAAAAATGCTCGACCGCGATTTCGGGTGGATGGAGTGCCCGTCGGTCACCCAGCCTCTGGATAAAAGGAATCCGCAGCCCAAGCGGCTGACCAATTTCATCCGCTGGGCATCGGATCTTTCGACCATGCACCGCTGCTGCACTTCCGAAACCAGGGACTGCAGCACCTGCAAGGACGGCGCGGCCCACATGAGCTGGGTCATGGTGAACAAGCGCGCCCACATGCGCAGCACCGAGGATCTGCAGAACTGGATCGAGATTTACGAGATGTTTGCCAAGCTCTACCAATTCATCCCCTGGTAGCAAAGAGCCGGAGAGCTCCATATCCGGCGTTGCGGAAGGCTTGCAGTAGTTGGACTACGGCGGCGCCTTCCGCGCCTTGGCTCTGGAGCTCTCCGACTCTTTGCTGCAAGCGCAGGAGCACTACAAGTCCGGCGGTGCGAAAACCTTGCAGTGGTTGGACTGCGGCGGCGCCCGTCGACGCCTGCAGCATCAGAGTGCCATATTTAATACTTATGCAGGATCATCGGTCCGATTAAAACATAGTGATTCGAAAATCCTAAGTGCGAGCAGCCATTCAATCTAACAATGTCCTCCAACGCACCTGTCATAATCGCTTACGATGCGGTCTCGCCACTTGGCATTGATCTGGATAGCCAGTGGCGCAGAGCCCTTGACGGACAGAGCGGTGTGGGACCGCTCACGCGGTTTGAACTGACCGATGACTTTCCGGTGCGCATCGCCGGCCAGGCGGAAGATATCGACCACCTGCCCTATCCCTTCCTTAAACCCCGAGAAGAGGCGCGCTGGCCGTCGCCCATTTTCAGATATGCCTTGCTGACCGTTCAGCGGGCGCTGGACAGCATCGACCTGAATATCACCCCCGAGCTGGCCCCGCGGGTGGCCATCACCTACAGCACTGCGGTGGGGGGATTGGATGCCCTGCTTGCCGCGGACCGGCGATTGATCGGAGAAGGAAAACTGCCGCAACCGTGGGTCAACCCCAACTCCTGCATCAATATGGTGGGCGGCAAGGTCTCCATGCTCACCGGGGCCACCGGGCCGATCAGCGCCACCATTACGGCCTGCGCCACCGGTCTGACCTCCATCATCACGGGCGCCATGCTCATTGAGCAGGGCCGGGCCGACCTGGCCATCTGCGGCGCCGTGGATTTTGCCCTCACCGAACCGATCGTGGCGGGATTCGCCACCATGAACGGCGCCTACATGCCCAAGGAGGGCGCTTCGGAAGAGCCGCCCCAGGCCGCCAGCAGGCCCTTTTCCGCCAATCGGCGCGGTTTCGTTATCTCGGAAGGGGCGGGATGCATCCTTGTCGCCTCACCCCGATTCGCCAGGGTGCACGGGTTTGCCCCGAAAGCCGAGTTGGCGGGGTGGTCCATGACGGCCGACGCCCATCATTTTGTCGCCCCCCATTTCGACACCGTACGCCGCTGCATGGCGGAAAGCATCGCCGACGCCGGCATTGCACCGTCGGCCGTCGACGCGGTCAATGCCCATGCCACCTCCACTCGGGTCGGCGACCAGATCGAATACGACGCTTTGAAAGAGGTGTTCGGAAATGCCATCCCGCCGGTGACGGCCAATAAGTCGCTGACCGGACACTGCATGGGCGCATCGAGCGCCATCGAGACCATTTTAACGCTCAAGTCCCTCGAGGAACAGGTTCTGCTGCCGACCATCAACCTTCAGCCCGACCCGAAAATCGAACTGGACCTCGCCCCCGAAACAGGGCGTTCTCTTTCGCAGCAATATGTGTTAAAAAACGCATTTGGTTTTGGCGGATGCAACAGCTGCGCTGTATTTCGAAAGCTTCCGTAAAACATAAGCCCGCCATACCAATATGAAGACCATAATGTTACAGGATTGATCACCGAATCATGAGACCGCCGAAGAACCGCAGGGTATATGTCATCGGATACGAAGGCGCCTCCGCACTGGGCAAGGATTTCCCGACCACATGGCGGCGGGCTGTCCGGGGCGAGGCCGGCTTTCGCCGCCTGACCCGCTGCAGGGTGGATTCGCGCTCCAATGTGGTGGGCGAAATCCCCGACTGGAACGCAACGGAGTACGATTTCATCGACAAGAAAGACGCGTCCAACTGGAACGCCGACTTTGTTTTCTTAACCATGGCCTTGTGCAAACAGGCATTGGCCAACGCCGGGCTGATCATGAACGATGAGACCGGCCCAAAGACGGCGTGCCTCATCGGTTCGGCCCTCAACGGCACCGACGCCTACCGTATCGCCATGGACAATTATGTCAACCACGGCCCCACCAAGGTCAGCCCCTATTTGCTGCCCAATCTGTGCGCCAACGTCCCGTCCGGCAAGGCCGGCATGCTGCTGGGTTTTACCGGGCCGATCTATTCGCCCCAGGGCGCCTGCGCTTCGGGTAACCATGCCATAGCGCTGGGCGCGCGCATGATCCGGGACGGCGATTGCGACTTCGCATTGGTGGGAGGGGTCGAAACCTGCCTGATTCCGGAGATCATCCAGGGATTCGCCAACATCTGGGCCACCGTCAAAGTGGGCCCCAACGACCGCGCCTTTAAGGACCCGACCCAGGCCTCGCGTCCCTTCAGCATCGACCGGCGCGGCTTTGTCCTGGCCGAAGGCGGCGGCGTGCTGGTGCTGGCCGCCGAAGAGACCCTGTCGTCCATCGGCCTGACGCCCCGGGCCGAAGTGGCGGGTGTGGGATGGACCTCGGACGCCAACCACTTCACCCTGCCGCACAAGGCGACCATCATCCGGTCCATCCAGCAGGCCATCTACGACGCCGAACTGGCGCCGGAAGATATACAAGCGGTCAACGCCCACGGCACCTCCACCTTCAAAGGGGATGCAACGGAAGTGGAGTGTTTGCGGGAGGTCTTCGGCCAGCGGTTGCCGCAGATACCGATCTCGTCCAACAAATCCCAGATCGGCCACACCCTTGGTGCGGCTGCGGGCATCGAGGCCGCACTGGCCATCGAGGGCATGCAGCGCGGTATCGTGCTGCCCACCGCCAACTATATCCCCGACCCCGAATTGGGCGACATCGATGTGGTCCCCAACGAGGCGCGGCGGTTCAACCACGAAATACTGCTCTCAAACGCATTCGGGTTCGGGGGCACCAACTGCTGTATCGTGTTCAAAGGGGTGTAGCGTGAGACCCAAACCCTTTATCGCGGAACCCTGCGACGGCCAGCCCAATTACGTGCGCGACAAAACCAGCGGCCTGGTATGGCACCGCTGCGAAATGCGCACGCTGTACGCCGATACCGACCGCTCCCAGGTGGTCTACCATGCCCACTACCTGCGATACTTCGAATTCGGCCGCGCCAGCCTGATGCGCGATGCCGCCTATCCATACAAGGAGGTGGAGGAGAGCGGTTTCGTCTACCCCATTATCAAAGTGGACATCGATTACTTCCGCCCCCTTTACTACGACGATCCCATGAACATCCACACCCGGCCCGCCGAAATGGAGCGTGTGCGATTGCAGTTCGACTACGTGATCACCCACGGCGAGACCGGCGAACTGGTTTGCAAAGGCTTTACCCGCCACTGCGCCACCAACGCTGCCGGCACGCCGGTGGAGATTGACACGAAAACGGTGCGCCTATGGGAAATCTTTCCCCAATAGACCAACCGGTCCGTATCCCCATTGTCATTCCCACGCCTGAAGTGTTGATGGACCATCACTTCCAGGGACAGCCGGTTTACCCGGCAGTCCAAGCCATGGAGACGCTTGCGCGCTGTACCAGGGAGAATTACCCCCAACAGCGCATCGACCGCATCGCCGACGCCCGCTTCGATAAATTTCTTCCCATGGATCCGGGCACCGATACCCTCGGCGCCTTTGCAGAGTTCCAACAGCTGGAAGGCGGCGCCATCCTGGCCACGCTGCTGACCCGCACCAAGGCGCCCAAAGCCGCCTTTACGCGTACCAAAACCCATGTGCGCATGACTTTCCTGCCGTCAGGTAATTCTCCCGACTCTCCGCCGACGGACATCGCCGCTGCCCTGGAGGGCGTCTGCACGGTTGTCGATCCGGGGGCGATCTACAGGGAACTGGTTCCCTTCGGACCGGCCTTTCGCAACATCGCCGCACCGCTGCATATCAGCCCGGACGGCGCGCTGGCCAGAATCGAAACCCCTCCGGCAAACCATGATGACGCGTCCCTGTTGCTGGGTTCCGGCTACGCCCTCGACGCCGCCTTTCACGCGGCCTGCGTCTGGGCCCAGCGATACCGCGGGGTGATCGCCTTTCCGGTGGCCATCGACCGCAGATACCTGCTGCACCCCGCCGATCCGTCACGCACGTATTCTGCACGGGTTTTTCCCAAAAAGGCTTCGGGTGACACATTCATCTTCGACATTCTTCTCTTCGATCAAGATGGCAATCTCAGCGAAATGGACCAGGGCGTTCACATGCGAGATGTCAGCGGCGGCCGACTGAAACCGCCTTCGTGGCTTTGCGCCCAGGAAGGCTACGAGCCCCTGGATGCGTTGGGTTTGGACGGCAACGCCTTCTCCATTGTGGAACTCGACGCCGTGGCAGGCTTCTCCCGCCGTGCGCTGAGTCCCCGGGAAGACAAACGATATCAGAATATGGGCGATAAACGCCGCCGCAGCTTTCTTGCCGCCCGCCTGGCGCTCAAGCGCCTCTGCCGCAAGTGCTGCACGGAGGCCGTCACCACGGCAGCCGATCAGATCGATACGGTCTACCGCGACTCACCGAAACCCCGCCTCGATTGCAGCGAACCCTCACGGCACCTTTATTGTTCCGTATCGCACGACCGGCGGTTCGCCATCGCTGTCGCCGGCCCCACACCCGTGGGCGTCGACGTAGAGGTGATCTCTCCGAAGGCCTTGAATTCGGATCGAATTTTCATGAGCGAAGCGGAACAGGCCCTCGTGCGGCAATCCCCCATGGATGATGCCCTGGCCGCACTTCGGATCTGGTCTATCAAGGAAGCCGCCGCCAAAGCCGCAAGCATCAACCTGGCCGAAGCCTGGCGGCGTGTGCAGGTCGGCGCTGTCGGAGAATCTGAAAGCGCCTTATCGATCGACGGCAATAGACGGACGGCTCACCATGCCGCCCTGAACGGGCATCTTTTTTCACTTATAGTGCTTTAGACCGTTTCATCCATCTGCGGCATGGTTTTTTTGGGCAATCCCGACAAAAATCCTTGATCGGCCTTTTCATTCGGCATACATGTTCCATACAGATGACACCTCCGGGGTTCCCCGCCCTCTAAATAAATGATTTCGCAGCAGTTTGTAAGACAACCGAACCGTTGAGGCCAGCACCTTTTCGGCAAAGATGCATCCAAACCGCGCCAGGATCCAGGTTGACGTCGACGTCTGAACCTTAAGGCCGGACCGGATCAATCAACATCATGGAGGAAGCATGAATAAGAAATCATGGACGGCGTTACTTTTCATACTGTGGGCGATGCTCCTGTTTAAAAGCATTCTGGCCATGCAGTCTCACGACCTCAGCCCCACGGCACACTATTACGGAGAAATGATCAAAAACACCTGGCAGGGTCAGTTCAACTTCGATCTGTGGATTCATACCGTGCTGCTGGCCGGCTGGATATTTTACAGGGAAAACTCGAAAGTGGTCGGCGTAATTTGCGGTCTGGCGACCATCTATTTCGGCGCGCTATTTTCACTTCTCTATTTGATTTTCGTTTTCATCCGCGCAGAAAGCGATACGGATGTACTCCATAAGACCGATCGCGTGATTACGTCCTGATTCTCATCTGCGGTATCGTGACGGTATGTTCCATTGAAAGGCAAGCCCGCACAAAGGACCCGCGCATGACCGACCAAACCGCACCGACAACGGGTACCTTCATCGATGCGTGGCAGGGACAGCCGGGAAAAAAAACAAATCGGAATTGACGATCCGAGCCTGACCCCTATTTTGAATAAGCAACAGTAGACGATTCCAACAACCAGGCATAAGACCAGAGGAGGACATACCATGCCGTTTGTTCAGATCTCGCTCATTGAAGGCAAATCCCAGGACCATATCAAAAATATATCCGAATCGGTTCACCAGGCCCTTGTCGAAGAGTTCAAGATTCCCGAGCCGGACAAGTTCCAGGTTATCAACGAAGTCAAATCCCACCAGCTCATCTTCCCGGACAATTTCCTCGGCATCGACCACACCAACGACCTGGTCTACATCCACATTACCGCCAAGGCGGGCCGCACCGTCGATATCAAGCAGCGCCTCTTCGCCAGGGTCGTGGCGCTGATCGAAAAACGCACCGACCTGTCTGGCGACGATATCATTATCGTGCTGTCCGATACCGCGGCCGAAAACTGGTCCTTTGGTCAGGGGAAGGCGCAACTGGTGGATATGGCCTGATGGCTCATCGGCAAATCTCGCTTATTAAGGCTGCCATCCCGGAAGAACGAACCGCTATGCGGCCTGATCAAAAAATTCTGCACGCCATTGCAGTTAATAGAAAGCCCGGGCGAAACCGCCCGGGCTTTCTCGGTGTCGTTTGGAGTGGTGCGTCAGCTATTCGCCTCGATATTCAAGCAAGTCCTTGTACCCCTCCGGATTTTCCTTGATCCCGGTGTGGTATTCGTCGACCGCCTGCTTGTAGAGCGCCGGATCCATATCCGGGAACTCCTTGGTCGTATCCAATTGCAGATAGGTCAACCCTTGAATCGCTTGTTGCGCCTCCGCGGCCGTCATGGGATGGAATCCGGAGGTTCGGGCGCGCCAGAGTCCCATGCTCACGCCCTGGCGCAGGAAGTATTTCCTGCCGGGCTGAAAATCAAATTGGGCCACCGCCGTATTCTCCGTGGTGCCAACGACATAGTGGTCGCCCGCCGGGACCTGGGTTACGAAGTAGGTTTTGCCTTTGGTTTCGCCGATAAATTTTCCATCCAGATAATTCCAGAAAACGATGGCGTTTCCGATCCAGGCATCCCGGACAATTACCAGGAGCGCCGAATCAGGCTTGGCGGCAAGCTCAGGCGGCTTTTCAGGTCGAAGCATCTGGGTCGTTGAACATCCGGCCAACCAAACGATACAGACCGTCATTAAAAGTACGCGTCTCATTTCATCTCCTTTGTTTGCCTAAAGGTCAGTTGTTAAAGGGCAGTGGCTTCAATGCAGATCAGCGCAACAAAACCATTCAATCCAATATCTGTTTGTCGGGATCATGGATAAGTGCATCAAATATAAAGGACACGCGACCTGCGGATCAAGGCTTATTTCCTGTCTTTTCCAACCCCATGTGAGATTTTCACAGACGTCAGGCGGGTTTTTCTTCGGCTTCGAGGAAGCGATTGAAATGATACCACTCAAAGGGATGGCGTCGCAAGGCGGCCTCCATGTGGCACAGGTACTGCTGCGCGGCCGCCCGGATCGCTTCCCGCCGTCGATCGCGGGCGGGGGCGGTCACCTGGATGGGCGGCAGGGCACTGAATTCATAGGTGCCGGAATCGGTTCTGAACGCAAAGAATACGATCAACGGTGCTCCTGAAACCAGGGAGAGCACGAAGGGGGCCTCGGGCAACTTTACCCGGCGATCGAGAAAAATGCCGGAGACGGTGCGCTGATCGTCCCGCCACACCACGTCGCCGGCCATGGAGACCAGGCCGCCGTCCTGCAGGAAGCGAATACCTTCCACGATATCGAAGGGGGAGCCGCCGCTCTGATCGACGGCGACGATGCGGATACCGTCGCCGCGAATGCTCTGTTTTTGAATTTTCTCGATGGCCTCCTTGTCCCGGACCCCCATGTAGAGCAGCAGCTTGATGTTGCCGATCACCTTGGTCAGCAGATGGGCGGCCATCTCCCAATTTCCCATGTGGGACATGAGCAGAATTCCGCCCTTTTTCCGTTCATGGGCGGAGACCACATGATGGCGCCCTTCGATGGTATAGGCGACGTCGCGGACTTCTCGCTGGATGAAGCGGTCCAGATAGAGATGGGTAAAACTGAGAAATTGTTTCCAGGCACAATGGAGATGAAACATTCGGTGCCGGTCGGGAAACAATACCGCGTAAAAATCACGGCTCGTGTGACGCCGTTTCGGGTAGAATACAAAATATCCTGTTGCGATGCCTTTGGCGATCAGAAGAAAAAACCATGGCCCGAGCAGCTTAGTGGCACGCACGAGGTATCGGTAAAAAATCGTTTTCACACCAATTGATTCCGCTCTATCACCTGTATATCGTCAATCGTCATTTATCCCGCCCTTACCATCCACCCTGGCAATGGCCGCCTCAGCGGATTGTCCTGCGAACCGGCAGGGGGCATCGCTATTCTGATCCATTATTCGGTTGCAAGGGCATTTATACTTATTTATAGTCGCCCTACAAGCAAAAGTTCCCGAAACTGAAGCCTCACAATGCTTGGAGCGTTCGATTCCGACTGAGCCGATCAATGAGAGTTCTGCTGATTCCCGGTAATAATTCGCTGTCCCATGTGGCCAAATGCGCGGCATTGGAGGAAGCGTTATCCAAACGGGGTCATCTGGTGCTGGTGGCGGTCACCTGCAAGCATAGCGCGTTTGCCACGCGGATAGGCTTGGCCCATACGGTGTTGCCGGATATCCAGGAGATCGACGACGGGGCGCTGCCGTCATTGGCATGGTTCCGTTCACCCGAACTGCTGTCGGTGTGCGTCCGTTCTGAAATGGAACTGATCAAGGCGTTTAAACCCGATCGGGTGATCGGTGTTTTCAGGTTCACCCTCAAAATCTCTACGGCAGCTCTCGGCATACCCTATCATGCCATATCGTGCGGGTGCATGATGCCGGATGCGACCGAAACCCTCGGCTACGGTCCCGGCGATGAGGGAATCGCGAATCAAGCCCTATACCTCGATAACTTTTTCCGGTTTGCAGGCAAACGCATGGCCGCCGCCATGAAGACCTTGCGGATTCCACCGCTGATGGATCTTCGTCAGATGCTGATCGGCGACCGAACCTACCTTTGGGATTTTCCCGAATTCATGCCCCTGCCCGAAGTCGCCGAGCGCTATCACGTTGGTCCGCTTCTTTGGAATAAGTGGCCGGACCGGGGCGAGGCCCCGAAATCTTTTTCCAATAACGAGCGGCCACTTGCGGTTCTTAGTTTGGGAACCCGGCAAACCGGAGAAGCGGTGACGGATAAAATTGCGCGCTGCCTTCTGGATTGCGGCTTTAACCTGGTTTTCGCCTGCGCCGGATCGCCATGCATATCCGATTGCTTGTCAAAGGCGTCTGGCATGCGATGCTGGCGCTTCGCACCATTGCGCGAGCTCCTCTCCCAGGCGCAGTTGCTGGTCTGCCACGGTGGCCAGATGACGATCTTTGAGGCCCTCCTGCACCGAGTTCCGGTGCTGGTTGTCCCATCACATCCTGAGCAGGCTCACAACGGGGTCTGCATTGAACGCATCAAATGCGGACTCCGGATGGCGCCGCCCATTGCCTTTAAAGGCGATCCCCAGGCATATGCCGACGCCTTCAACCGGCAACCCGACGCGAAGGTGAAAGAGGTCATTATGCAGGTGTCGTCCGATGGCGCTGTGACCGAGGGCCTCAGACGGACCCAACACCATGTCAGCCGATACCAGGCAACCGAGACGATCGCCGATCTATTGGAGGAGGGCTGATTTTGAAGCCGTTGGGTATCGTATTGGTGCATGGCTATACCGGAAGCCCCGATGAGATGGCGCCTCTGGACGGGATTCTGGGCCGTCACTTCGGAAATGATTCCGTCTTGAGCGTATGTCTTCCCGGGCATGGGGGGACATCGACCCCCGGCTTTGATGCGGAAGGATTCGAGACGAGGGTGGCCGATGCGTGTGCCGCGCTTCGGAATGAGGGCCGCCGGCTAGTGATCATCGGCCACTCCACGGGTGGTAGCCTGGCGATGGGGAGTCTGATCAGCCACAACATCATTCCGGCCATGCTTGTACTTGCAGGGACCCCTGCTCGCATCGAGGGGAAAGATCTGGTGCGTTGGGAGCACCACCGCAGGGACCGCGAACCTGTTGCTTTGGGGGATGTGTCCCGCATGGTCTCCTATGTCAACCGCGTCGGGCGAACCCATTGGAAGACATCTTTCCCGGTTCTGCTCCTATCGGGTGCAAAGGACACCCTGGTCCCGGCCGCGCGCGTCGACCTGTGGCGCAGCGGCCGACTCCTTGGGACAGTGCAGCATATCGCATTTCCGGAGGCAGGCCACGACCTCTTCACCGGTCCCGGAGGCCGTGCCGCCGCCGATTGCATCTACCGCGCCCTGTCCAACCTGCGGGACCCGACACTTTCGGAACTTGCATCCATACGGCACCTTGGGAAACTTGAACCAGGTGTCCAGATCTATATCGAGACCGACCCAACCCGCGCGCGGCATCTGTCCAACAGTCCGGCAGCGATGCGCGCGCAGGGGGCTGATTTTATATTTGCGCCGGGTATCGCCACCGACCCGATCCAACTCAATATCGAGATCACTTCCCGCTGCAATTTAACCTGCCATCATTGCGCCCGTGCCCGGCGCCGACGTTCGGGCAAAGACATGGATCTGGGCGTTTTCGAATACCTACTTGATCTGATGCCCAATACCTACAAGGTGATGATGGTAGGACTGGGCGAGCCGACCCTGCATCCGCGGGTGGCGTCGTTTGTCGCTGAAGCCACCGCCAGAGGGCACCACATTGGCATGGTCACCAACGCCATGGCCCTGGATAAGGCATTGTCGAAACGACTGGTCCGGGCGGGCTTGCGGTCCATCACCTTCAGTCTGGATTGCGTGGACGATGCCATGGCCGCAGCGGTGCGCGGCGGTTCGGATGTAGCTCGCATTCGAGCCAACATAGACGGTTTTATCGATCAGTCCGCAGGCAGCATTCCTGCGGCGGTCTTTTCCGCGGTTTCAGCAAATACCATTGACCATCTGCCGAAAGTGGCCGAAGTGGTGGCGCAACTTGGCGTAAAGGCCTGGATGGTGTCTGACCTGAACTTTGAAGCCAACCGAAAAGCCAGCATCTCTAAAAACTGGTGCGATGGATTCAGGGACAGTATCGGCCGCGCCATCAAAACGGCATACCGCCATCAGGTCCCCATCCTGTCGGTAAGAGGAATCGAAGAACTGGGCCTGACCAGCCGTTACCACGGTTTTCTGCTCACCTCGCCGGCTGAACTGGGACGGCGCTCCGTAAAACACCGATGGTGTTTGTCACCTTGGCAGACGCTGCCCGTTGACGTAAACGGCAATGTCACCTTTTGCGATTGTCAGCCCGAAGCGGTGGTGGGCAATCTGATAAAAGACGGAATGAGCGAAATCTGGAACGGCCGGGTCATGCAGGCCCGCCGCAGGTCGATGCTGTCGGATCGGCCGCCGCGAGCCTGCCGCATTTGTCCTCGTTTTTAATACTATTATTTTCAGGGATCGTCTTTTGTCGGCTCCTCAGTTTGTTTCTCCTGGCCTGAAAATTCTTTTCGAACGGCATCACGGGTGTCCTCATAGGCCTTTTTAAATCCCTGGCCCACTCCTTTCACGCCTTCTTTGACGTTTTCCCAGGTCTCTTTGGAGCCATCTTTGATATCCTTGCCGGTCTCTTTGACGGCTTTGCCTGCCTCGACCGCATCCTCTTTGAATTTTTCGCCGACCTTCTTGGATCCGGCTTTGACATCTTCGCCCGTTCCGGCATGAACGCAAGCCGTTGCGGCAAAGAGCAAGCACAACACAACCGCTACGATAATCCTGGATGGATGGTGTTTCATCCGTTCCTCCTTATGCATCGCTGCTGGTGCCCGTCGCATGGCGACCGGCCGATAAACCGTTTGAATCGCGCCTCGGGCATATGATAACCAGTACGCACTTCACCCTAACGTTGCATGCTTCACATGTCAAAAGAAACAGGATTGAACTGACCGCATGGTGCAAAAAAAAGTCCGATACCCTTTGTTGATACTGGTCCTTCTGGTAACCGCGCTGCTGGCCGCGGCCGCCATTTACCGGCTGCAAATCGACGCCGACGTTGCGGCCAGCCTGCCTGACGATGACGGGGTCCTTGCCGATGCCGTCTACATTTTCAAAAACCACCCGATTCAAAATCAGATCGCCATCGATATCGGCCTGGGGCCCGAGACAGCCCCGAAACGTCAGGACAAGGATCTGCTGGTAGCGGCGGCGGACCAGGTGGAGACGCAGCTCCGGCAGAGCGGACTGTTTGTGCGGGTGGGCATGGATGACATGCAACAGCGCATTCCGGCCCTGGTCGGGCATGTGTCCGAGCATCTGCCGGTACTGTTTTCCGAAACGGAACTGAAGGATCACATCGCGCCCCTGCTGACCCCTTCGGCCGTGGAAAGCCGGCTCAGCGAGCTTAAACAACGCCTGGCCGGATTCGACGCCATCGGCCAGGCCGGCCTGATGTCACGCGATCCGCTGGGATTTCGCGAGTTCAAACTGGCAGCGCTCGCCACCCTGGCACCGGCGCAGGATGTCCAAATTTACAAGGGCAAGCTGATCTCCGCCGATGGCCGGCACGCCATGATTCTGGCCCAGCCCACCGGCTCGGGCACGGACACCGCCTTTGCCCGCCGCCTTACCGATGCACTGGCCAAGGTCGATGACCGCATGCAGGCGTTCAGCGCCCAATCCGGGGTCGGCATCACCCTCACCCCGGTAGGGGCCTACCGGGCGGCCCTGGACAACGAAACCATGGTGCGAAGGGATGCGAACCGGGCCATCGCCCTGGCCACCCTCGGCATTGCCGTGCTGCTGCTGCTGGCATTTCCCCGCCCCTTGATCGGCCTGCTCGCCCTTCTGCCGGCCCTGGCCGGGACATCGGCGGCCCTATTTGTCTTCTCACTGTTCAATTCGTCGATCTCCATCATGGCGCTGGGCTTCGGAGGGGGTGTAATCTCCATTACCGTGGACCACGGCATCGCCTACCTGCTCTTTCTGGATCGCCCCGAGGGGGGTTCCGGAAAAAGCGCCTCCACGGAAGTATGGTCTGTGGGGCTGTTGGCGGTGCTGACCACCGTCGGCGCATTTCTGGTGCTGAGCTTCAGCGGATTTCTTATTTTCAAGCAGTTGGGGCTCTTCACCGCCATGGGCATCGCTTTTTCGTTTTTCTTCGTACATTCGATCTTTCCGCGCATCTTTGTACACCTGCCGCCGGCGCGCACCCGAAGCCGCAAGCCATTGATGCGCTGGGCCGACGGTCTGGCCGATCTGGGGGCCAAAGGCGCGTGGATTGCCGCCATTGTCGGATGCCTCCTGCTCTTATGGGCCAAACCCCACTTCGATGTGAATTTAAGCACCATGAACAGCGTGAGCCAGGGCACCCGGTCTGCGGAAAGCCTTTTCTCCGATGTCTGGGGAGATGTCTTCAGCAAGATCTATCTGATGACGGAAGCACCCACGGCAGGGGCTCTTCAGCGGAAAAGCGATCTGGTGCTGGACGCTATCGAGCCGTCACTGGAACAAGGGGAAATTCGATCGGCTTTCGTCAGCTCAAGCCTCTTTCCCGGGCCGGACCGGCGTGCGGCCAACTTCCGGGCATGGCGCTCCTTCTGGTCCCCGCAGCGCGTTCAATCGCTGCAGGCCAACGTCGCCCAATCCGCAGCGGCGCATGGATTTGCGGAACATGCATTTGCGCCCTTCTTCGACCAGGTGACGGCGACGGCCCACGGCCCCGTCCTGCCCATCGATGCCGGCTATTACCACCTGATGGGAATCTCCCGCAGCGATACAGACGGCACGTGGCGCCAAATTATCAGTCTGATTCCCGGGCCGGCCTATGCAGGTGAAGCGTTTTACGACAAGTTCGCCGCATTGGGCAAAGTGTTCGATGCCCAGCTCTTTTCCGAAAGGATGGGCGCCCGGCTCTTCAACACCTTTGGCCGCATGCTTCTGATCATCGGCGTCAGCGTGGTGGTGCTGCTCTTCGTTTTTTTCGCCGATTGGCGGCTGTCGCTCATCAGCCTGCTGCCCATGGGCTTTGCCTTTGCATGCACCCTGGGTACGCTGGGACTCATGGGACGCAGCCTGGACATTCCGGTTCTGATGCTGGCCATCATCGTCCTGGGGCTGGGCATCGACTACTCTCTATTTTTCGTGCGCTCCTACCAGCGCTACCAATCGGCCGCCCACCCCAATTTCACCCTCATCCGCATGGCGGTATTGATGGCCTCCTTATCGACACTGATCGGATTCGGCGTGCTCTGTACGGCCGAGCATACCCTGCTGCAGAGCGCCGGATTCTCCTCCATGCTGGGGATCGGTTTTTCCATGCTGGGCGCATTTTTGATCCTGCCGCCCATTTTGCGGCGGCACTTTCAACGCCCGGCGGTCCAATCCCCTGAAAAGGCCGACCGGGATGCCGGCGTCCTGGCGCGATACCGGAACCTGGAACCCTACCCCCGATATTTCGCTAAATTTAAATTGAAGACCGACACCATGTTCAAGGAGCTGCCGGAAATCCTGCCGCCAATGAACGATATGCGCACCGTGGTGGACATCGGAACCGGGTATGGTGTCCCGTCGTGCTGGTTGCTCCAGCGTCACCCCGATGCCACAATATTCGGTATCGAGCCGGAACCCGACTGCGTGCGCGTGGCCAATCTCGCCCTGGGAACCGACGGGGAGGTGGAACAGGGGCTCGCGCCGCGAGTCCCCGACATTCCCCGGCAGGCCGATATCGCCTTCATGCTGGATATGTGTCACTTTCTCGATGATGCGGCCTTTCAGCTCACCCTCTCCCGGTTGCATGACAGGCTCAACCCGGGAGGGCACCTGATCATGCGGATCGTGCTGGAGCCCGCCCCGCCATTGTCCTTGACATGGCGGCTGGATCTATTGAGAATGAAGTTCAAAGGGGTAACGCCGTATCATCGACCGCTTCCGGCGGTCATTGACACCGTCGAAAAGGCTGGATTTGCGGTCCTGAGTTCCCACGCTTCCGGCGTCCGAGGTGACATGGCCTGGATCGTCGCCCAAAAACCCCGAAAAATTTAGCCGTCCCCGATGGTCGCTGCGACCCGGCCCTTACCGTCCCGCAGCCCTGTCGCACCTTGCGTTGATGTGCATGAAATCACGCCACTGAGGAGAAGATTCCATGGCTCTTTCACACGCGCAAAAGCAGCTCCGCCCCCTGCTGGCAGCAGCCGCCGGCGTTTTCCTGCTCATTTCCGCCTGCATGCCCCGCATGCCGATGCCCGGCAGGACCGTCGGCCCCGGCACCTACCTGGTTCCCACGGATATTCAAACCGGTAATTTCCTGCGCGACTACCACCTCCACATTCCGCCGGGATATGACGGCAGTCGGGCATTGCCCATGGTGGTGGTGGTCCACGGCGCTTTTGACAACGCCAAAGGCGTGGCCAAATTCACCCGTTTCAGTACATTGGCCGACCGTGAAAATTTTATCGTGCTCTACCCCAACGGCATCGGCATCCTGGGCTATCTGCAGCACTGGAATGCCGGTCATTGCTGCGGCAAAGCCCAGGCCGATCGGATTGACGACGTCGGGGTAGTGGTCAAGTTCATCGAGGACGCCGTCGGGCGGCTCAATGTCGACCGGAAACGGATTTTCATGTTGGGATTTTCCAACGGCGGGATGTTCGCCTATCGATTCGCCGCCGAACGGGGGGAGTTGCTGGCCGGATTTGCGGCGCTGGCGGCCTCCATCGGCAGCCGCACCCCGGACACCGAAAAGACCTGGCAAATGCCCCGGCCGCCCCGCCCCATCCCGCTGCTGATCATGCACGGCACGGCGGATCACAGCGTGCCGTTCCACGGAAGACAGAGCCAGCGCAGCGGCCAGCCGCGCTTCTACCAGAGTGTTGCGCAATCAGCGGACTTCTGGCGGGCAAATAATCAATGCCGTGAAGCCCGACAGTCCCAGGTGTTGTCCGACGGGGCCGTAGAATTGACCAAATGGACGGATTGCGCCGGCAACGCGCCGGTCTGGCTTTATGTGCTGCAGGATTGGGGACATATCTGGCCGGGTCCCTACTTTACTGACAAGCTGGAAGACCGGCATCCGCTCAAGGGATTCGACGCCGCTGAAATAATTTGGAATTTTTTCGAAACGCTGCCCGACGCGCCCGACCGCAGGTAGCTAAATGGCGGGCAATGCCCACCCTGCTTGCCGACACGAACGCCGCCCATGGGATTGGATAAATCCAGGCGTTGACATTCCGTGGGTGGCACCGGCAACTTGTCTACTCAAAACCTCTTGGCCTTCGGCCACCGGCAACAAGTTGCCGGTGCCACCCACGAACCATAGAGCATCAATAAAAATCAGGGAATTTAGATGGTGGGCAGCGCCCAACCTACTTGCTGTGGCAAATGACAATCTGTCAGAATTGCGGGGCGCCGCCTATCCGCAATGCTTCCAGCAGAGCGGATCCGAAGCCAGGTAGTCGCCCGTCATCTGGTATGCCGCACCCCGGCAGCCGTAGCAGTGCAGGCCCTTGTCACAGCTGCCGCAGGGGCCTTTGATGGTTTCGCGGTAATTCTTCAGGTCCCGCAAGACCTGGCTGCGGGAAATAATTTCGTCCAGGCTGTTCTCGCGTATATTGCCCAGCGAAACATCGATCCCCACACAAGGCGTGACATCCCCCTTGGAGGTCACCAGGCAGGAAAAGAGGTGACGCATACATCGGTTGCCCACCAGCGGCGGCTGGGGATCCCACTCGATACCGTACTGTTCCCGATCGATCCGCGCCAGTTCCTTGAACAGGGCATGCACCCGCTCGGAATCCACAAAGAGCCATTGGTTATCCAGGGCATTGGCCTGGGGTGTGATCATCTCGAAATAGGGTGCGATCTGCCGCTCCCGCAGCCAGTTCCACAGTTTCGGCAATTCGTCGATGTTGGGTGCGCAGATCACCGTGCTCACAGCCATGAAGGCGTCGTCGGACGGGTAGCCGGCGTCCTGCAGGTGGCGCAGGGCTTTGTGGATGATGTCGTATGCGCCCTTTCTGCCGGATATCTTGTCCTGAAGCTCGCGGTCGAAGGTATTCATTTTCAATACCACGCGTACGCCGAGGGAGTGAAAAAAGCCCGCCAGATCCGCATCCACACCGCTGCCGTTGGTGAACAGCTCGACCGCAAGGCCCTGATCGGCGATGAATTGGACGGCCTCTTTGATGTGGGGGTAGATGGTGGGCTCCCCGCCCAGAATGATGATCTTACGGGCACCCAGGTCCTTGGCCTGCAGGATCACATCCCTGATCTCCCCCCGGGTCAATTCATTTTCGAAGTAATCGGGTTGGGGCACATAGCAGTAGGGACAGCTGAAGTTGCAGCGCAGGCTGAACTCGATCTCCATGGTGAGCAACCGGCCGTTTTCCACGGCTTTCATGATGGCCGGCATATCCTGCTCGAAATTGGGTGGAAGGCTGGAACAGTTCCCCATCAGCATGTACCTCTCGCAGCAATGAAATTAGAACTTGTATACATACGCCCGTTTTCATGGGGCGTCAATTTGATTTTTCCAAACCCGGCAAACGTCCGCACCGCCTTATCCTTCACCCGCATGGATTCGTCGAAGCGCATTTGGCCGGGTATCGGTGCACCCCGCAACAGTACGATCAACTTTGATTCACCGTCGACATTGGGATGGGACTAAGACCGCTTTGAGGATAAGCGCCTGAAACGGATGTACATCAGCAGACCGAGTCCTGTCGTCAACCAGGCCGCCAATCGAAAGCAGGCGTGGACAGCATAGCCGAACAATGTGATCTCATTCCACCATACCCGGGTGACCTGATACAGGATCAGGCACACAAAAGCCCCTGCCAGGCAGAGGAGATAGGTTCTTCTGCGTTTCACATAGCCATATAGAAAAACGACAAGGTGGACGGCGAATACAATAATGATCGCAATGGAAACAGGTTCGGACATGTCAATCTTTTAAGGCACCTTCGGCGCGATGGCAACTATTGGGTTGCGAATCTAAATTTTTTTTGAAAACAACCAATGAACATCCGGACTTGCACTGCCTGAATTCATACCATAATAGTATAATTATATGAACATTTAATCACTTGCCGCCATGCGGTTGATCCGTTGTTGACCGGTCGCCGGACCCGGCAGAGGGTGAAAAGCCAGCCATGTCATCTCCCAAACCCCTTAAATGGGTTGACATTCAACGGCTTGAACCATAATCGATAGGGTACGCCCATTGACGACAACTTAAACGATAAGATCGCACCAACTATGAAGTTATCTACCCGAAGCCGCTACGGCACACGAATTGTCTTGGAACTGGCACGCCACTACGGCGGCAGCCCCACCCAGGTCAGCGAGATCGCAAGGGTTCAGCAGATACCCGTCAAGTATCTCGAACAGCTGATCCGAACCCTCAAACAGGCCGATTTGATCACCAGCGTCCGGGGCTCCAAAGGTGGCCACCATCTCAACGAGAAACCTGAAAACATTACGGTGGGTCAAATCGTCCGGCTCTTCGAAGGACAAACCGACCTGGTGGAGTGTGTCAGCGTCCCGGACAAGTGCCAGAGAGCCGGGGATTGCCGGGTCAGAAACGTCTGGATCGAAGCCACCGAGGCGATGTACGAAAAACTGGATGCCATAACCATCGCCGACTTGATTTGCGAGCAGCCTACGGAGGAGTGATCGTCAAGATCCGCCGTCCAACATCGAACATCGAACGCCCGGCAAGGGATGCGATCCATGTTCGACGTTCGGCATTCAATTCGACAGGCACCTTTAGACGAAAAGAGCCATGGGGCTGCGCCCCATGGCTCTTCCAATTGTTGGGTGGCTCCGCCTCGGCAAAATCGATGCGAAGCGGTTCTACTTGTTGGCCAGCAGAGACTGAATCTTCTTCAAGGTGCCTGCATCGGTCTTGCCGATCATCTCGATCACGGCCATGCGGTCGTTTTCGCCGTCCGAAGATGGCGCCTGGACATCCTCGACGTCCAGAATGTCGCTGATGGCGTTGACCAGTTTTTTGGGGGTGACGGGCTTTTCCATGGTGTAGCGCGGCCGCATCCCGGAAGCGAAAGCATTGAAATCCTTGATATCGTCGCTGCCCATCTCGTCATGGGCGTGAGCGGTGATCACGATCACCGGCAGCCGGGCAAATTCATCCATGCTTCTGATTTGACGCATCAGGTTAATGCCCGATACCCGGGGCATCACCATATCCAAGGTCATCAGGTCCGGCGGATCCTCCTGCAACTTCTCCAAGGCGTCGGCACCGTCCACGGCCGTCTTCACTTGAAAGCCGGCGTCTTCGATGCAAGCCGCCAGAAAATTGCGGACATCAGGCTCATCATCTACCACCAAAACCTTCTTTTCCGATGCAAGTGCCATATCGCCTCCTTCAAATACGATAAGTTGACAGACCCGTGGGCCTATTGTTCCAGGGTTTGGGCCGGAAGGCGCTTCGCCTGCCCGCCATTGCCGCTGTGCTTTACCTTGCCCATGGCTTTGGTCAGGGCGATCATGACGCCCAGCCCCTCTTTGACCTCGCTGTTGAATCCGGCCGACAGCATGCCGAATGGACCGACCTTCTTGGTATTGTCCAGATCCACCGAACCCGGAACGGCCACCATCCTCTCCAAAAAGGCGAGGGTATCCGGATCGGACATCTTCTTGCCCAGCCGCAGCATGGCCACCAGGCCGTCGCTGATCTGGTCGATGTCCTCACCGTCGTACTCCGCCGCCACCTTGGCACGCACATCCATCATCGCCTTGATGATCCGGAAGACGCCTTTGCGCTCCAGCTCGTCCAGGTGCTCGATGGCTTTGGGTACGGCGGATTTGAGCAGGGGCTCGATATCGGTCACGAACTCGATGATGTTGTTCATGGCCTTGAGCGAATACATCAGGTTCTTTACGCTGCGGGCGGACTGCTTGACCAATGCAAAAAGGTCCTCGAGTTGGAACCCGGCTTCGACCTCCTGCAGGTGTTCGATCAGCAGATTAACGGCATGGTGCTGCAGCGGAACAAGGTCATCGGCAAACTCACCCCATCTGTTGGCCTGTTTGATGATCGGATCGATCTTGGCCTCCAGGGCATCCAATCGTTGCAAAATTAACTCTTCGTTGGTCATGTCGGCCTCCTATTCCACCTCGACGCTGGGCCAGGTCTTGCCGGCCATGTTCATCTGGGGTTCCAGCGGCAATTCCTGGCCGGTGAGCAGCATGTTCCAGTAGACCCACTTGAACATCATCTTGCCCCAGTAGTTGATGTTGCTCTCTCCCACCAGGTCGAAGGGTCCCAGTCCCGGGAACGGGTATTTACCGGGCAGCGGTTCGGTCTTGTAGTTGAAGTCAAACAGGTAGGCCCTGTCGTAACCGGAAACGATGAAGCAGGTGGAGTGGCCGTCGAAGGCCGGTTTGGGCTCCTGGCCGTCTATCTCGCGCAGGATATTCTCGGCTGCGATCTCCGCCTCGTAGTGGGCCACGGACCCGGCTTTGGAGGTGGGTACGTTGGTGGCATCGCCCACAATGTAAATGTTGTCGGCTTTTTCATGCCGCAGGGTGTGGTTATCGGTCAGGGCATAGCCCATTCCGTCTCCCAATCCCGATTCATCCACATAATCGGCGCCCAGATTGGGCATGGTGGATACCAGCAGGTCGAAATCCGCCTTTTCGCCGGTGGCCGACTCCAGAAACCCCTCTTCTTCGTTGACGCCTGAAAGATGGAAATCCGTGGTCACACTGATGCCCTTTTCCTTGGCTGCCACGCTCAACACTTTGGTCGCGATGGGCTTGGTAAAAATACCGGTGTTGGGGGTGACGAAATCGATCTTGATGTTATCCCGAACGCCGTTGACCTTGAAGAACCAGTCAGCCATGAAGACGAATTCCACAGGCACCACCGGACATTTATGGGGCATCTCGGCGATGTTGAACACCAAGCGTCCCTCTTTGAAATACTTCAATTTTTTATACAGGGCCACGGCACTTTCCAACGTAAAGAACGTGTGGACTTTGGATTGGGGATCCGGGGTCCAGTCTTCCAGCCCCTCCACCTCTTCGGGTGCGATGCGGCACCCGGTGGCGATGACCAGATAGTCATATTCATACTCTCCGTTTTTGGCCTTTACAACACGTTTATCCGCATCCACGTGCACCACTTCATCCAATACGAAGTTGACCCCCTTGGGAATAAAATCCCGCTTGGGCTTCATGCAGTCTTTTGCGGTATAGATGCCGAACGGAATAAATAGCCACCCCGGCTGGTAGTGATGCATTTCATCGTTGTCCAGGATGGTGATGGACCACTCCAGCTCGTTGAGCTCCTTGCGCAGCTTGGCCGCCATCATGGTGCCGCCGGCACCCGAACCCAGGATAAGAACCTTCTTCATAACGCCTCCTTCATAACAGTAAGATACAAAACTAAGGCACAAATGCGCCTAAAATTATTATCAGAAATTACGACGAGCCATTGGGCGGGGGTGTATGGAGCGCGGGCACTTTTGGGATTGACCTGGCAGCCCTGATCCGATATCGATCCAACAGCGTGCTATTTTTCTGAATATAGAATGTATTTATCTATATTATTTGAGTATGATTGAAAAGTCAAAAACGTAATTGGGGAAAAATTTGGTCCCCATGGACCAGAGGCTGAATCGATATTAAAATAGGTTCATGGATAAAAAAGTTCTGATTATTGAAGATGAGTCAGACATCCGGACCTACTTGCTGGCCGTTCTGGAAGACCAGGGATTGCGGGCCGAAGCACTGGACATGGGAACACCGCTGGCGGAAGGCGTTGCATCGGCCGGCCCGGACCTGATCCTGCTGGACGTCATGATGCCCAAACGGTCGGGGGTCTCCATCTATGAAGAGCTGCGTACCACGCCGGATCTGCGGCACATACCGGTAATCATCATCAGCGGCTTTTCCCCGGAGGGCGACACCATGTCCGGCAATTTTCGAAACCTGATCGCCGCTCCGGGCCTGCCGCAACCCGACGGCTTCATCGACAAGCCCATGAACCTGGACCGCCTGATTGCCATGATTCGCAGTACCCTTGGCATGACAGGCCCGTGCGAGGACTAGCCCAGTGACACAGCCACCCAAAGAACTGGCCCGCTGGCTCAAGGACCATCTGTTCAACTCCGTGCCCATGTCCATCGCCGTCATCGACACCCAATTCAATCTGGTACACGCCAACCCGGCCTTCGAACGCATGTTCGGCGACTGGCATGGCCAGAAATGCTACAAGATCTACAAGGGCCGCGAAACCAAATGCCACCAATGCCACGGCGCCAAAGCCTTTGAAGACGGGAAACCAACGGTCAGCGAAGAGGTGGGCTACAACAAAGAGGGGGTGCTCACCCGCTATATCAAACACACCATCCCGGTGCTCGACGACCAGGGCCGCATCCCCTACCTTATCGAGATGAGCACGGATATCACCGAGACGGAGCAGATCCGGCGCGAGTACCAACTGCTTTTCGAACAGGTACCGTGCAGCGTGCTGATCATCGACAAAGACTACCGCATCGTCAAAACCAACGAACGCGCCAGCAAGATGATCGGCGACCTGGAGGGCCGCCACTGCTACAGCGGATTGAAAGGCCAGGACACCAAGTGCAGCGAATGCACGGCGCGCCAAACCTTCGAAGACGGCAAGCTGCACACCGGCCACCACATCTGGAAAACACGAACCGGCGAAACCGTTCACCTGCACGTGGTCACCGTGCCGCTGCGCATGTCGGACGGCACCTTCGACATGGTGATGGAGATGGCCGTCGATGTCACCCAGACCCTTGAGCTGCAATCGGGGCTGGAATTTGCCCACGAGTTTCTGGAGACCATCATCAGCACTTCCATGGACGGCATCTTCTCCGTAGACACCCAGGGCAACGTCAACATGTGCAACCCGGCGGCCCGCAAATTTTTTGCCATCCGCCCGGATGAACGGCTCTCGCGCAAGGAGCTGGAAGGCATTTTGCCCCCGGGTTCTCTCGACCGGGCCCTTACCGGCCCCCGGCACCTCTACCTGCCGGAGACGGTCGTTGTAGATGCCGCCGGGTGCCAAAAACCGGTGCGCCTGGTCGGCCATCGTCTCTCCATCGACAACCGCTCCATCGGTGCCGCGTTTTCCATTCAGGACCTGAGCGAACTCAAGCAGCTCGAAGATGCCAAACTCGAGGCGGAACGCCTGGCGGCGGTGGGACAAACCGTGGCCGGTCTGGCCCACGGGGTGAAGAACCTCACCACCGCCCTGGAAGGCGGTATGTACATGCTCAGCACCGGCATCGAAAAGGGCAACCTGGAGCGCATTCAAAAAGGCATGACCATGCTGGACCGCAACACCAAGCGGATTTCCATGTTTGTCAAAGCGTTCCTCACCTTTGCCAAGGGTAGGAAGATCCGCGCCCAGCTCAGCGACCCCACGGAGATCGCCGAAGAGGTGTTCGAGATGTACGGTCCAAAGGCGGATAAACTGGGCATCAAGCTCGAGCTCGATCTGCCGGCAGCCATCCCTCCGGCGGCCATCGACTACGAAAGCATGCACGAATGCCTCACCAACCTGGTGGGCAACGCCATCGACGCGTGCCAGGTCAGCACCAACGGCGGGTCGAAGGTGGTCATGCGTGCATTTGAAAAGAACGGCATTATCTTTTACGAGGTGATCGATAACGGCTGCGGAATGGATTACGAGGTAAAAAAGAAGGTCTTCACCACCTTCTTTACCACCAAAGGCCTAGGCGGTACCGGATTGGGGCTTTTGATGACCAAAAAGATCATCCAGGAGCACGGCGGCACGATCAAGGTAAAGTCCAAACCGGACAAAGGGACCACCTTCAGCATATGCCTTCCCCGCAAGCGCCTGCCGAAGGTGACGGCGGATCAAGAGGAAAAAGAAAAACCATGAGCTACCTGAAACTATTGAGCGCAAGGCGCAAGAGCGGCAGCCAGCCCACCATGGAACCGGTCAAATGGACCAGAGAGCAAAAGGCCCTTGCCGACCAAGGCAAATGCATCCACTGCGGCGCTGATAACGACGAGACCAGCAGTTTTTTATGCAATGCTTGCCAGGGCAAAGAAACCATCGAGGATATTCGCGATGAGATCAGCGCCCTGCGGCGCAAGATACTGGGCAATTGAAGGGGAATCCGACCGATGGCCAACCAGTTCCTGGTGGAAATTCACAACCACATTAGCCGTCAGATTGAAGCCGGCGGCAAGGATCTGGCCGACGCCCGATCCCGGCGGGACAAGGATCGCACGGCCTTCATGGATGGAAAGCTGGGCGAGCTGAAAAGGATGCGCCGTTTTTTGACCGAGCATTTCGACCTGTCGACACAAAAGTACTATTGATCATGTCCCACAACTTTCTTTTCCATACCTACCAATATCTGCGACAGCGCCTGGACGAGATCAATCTCCGGCTGACCGGCAGGGATGCGGACTCAGCCACCCGGTCCTACGCCGCCGGCCAGATCGAGGCGCTGTGCGATCTGGAGCGCTTCCTGAAAGAGCGCTATGAGGTGAAACTGCCTCGCCGGCTGCGCAATCAGAAGGGGCCTCTGGAAGGCTTCTGCAAGAGGGCGGATTAGCCGGCAGAATTACCGGCGCCTCTTGCTACGGCCCGGTATCCTGGCCGCATGCCCCGCGATCTGATCGCCTTGGATTGCCTTAAGACTTTCGCTCCATGTATTTCTGAATCTGGCGCTCTTCCCATTCTTTGCCGAAAAATTTCATCTTCCCGTAGGTTCTCAATCCCTGCAATGCGACGGCAATGCCCCACCCCATGGCCGGCCACTGAACCCAGAAAGTGCGGGGCGACGCTATCAGATCCACAACAAACAGGAAACCGATCACAACCAGGTAGGTCAACAGGTGCCGATAGAACATTCTGACGCGGCGCACGTGGGCAATGGCCCGGTCTTCGCTCACCGATCGCAATGCATGCGTATTGCTGTCCGATGAAGGCGCGGTCAGACGGCTCACATCCGTATCAAACGCCGCCGCCAGCGCTTGAAGGGTCTCCATGCTTGGTGTTTGGCCGTTTTCGATGCGTTGGATGGTCCGCACACTCAAACCGCAGACTTCGGACAGCTGCTCCTGGGACCAGCCCCTTTCCCGGCGAAGTTTTCGAATTATCATACGTCATCCTTTCTTTGAAGTGATGCCGTTTCATACCCCATCGGCCGGGTCGATGCCACGACACCCACACGACACGAAGGCGACACCGACATGACATCACCTCGTCACCTGCCGGCGCCGCAGCGCATGCGGCTCTCCCATTGTCATATCGTCGCGCCCGGGACCGTATCCAATTCAAGCCGGCAAAAATTCTTTCATCTGGTGATGCGCGGGATAAACATTCCCGTCCGTTGTTTGTATTCCGCGTATTCGGGAAAAGTTTGCATGAGCTTGCGCTCCTCGATCCCCGCACGGATGACTTGGCCCAGGCAAAAAAGCAGGTACATGGCAACGGAAACCGGATGCAGCCGCAAGAGCAGGCTCCCGAAGAACATAATGAAGTGGCCGGCGTAAAGCGGGTGACGAATATAGTTGAAGATACCTCTGACCACCAGCTCCCGGGCCTCACTCATGATGGTAAAGGCCCGTCGCAGGGTCAGCAGCCCGATCAGGTTGATCGCGCCGCCCAGCATGATCAGCGCCATGATGCCCACATAGAAATAGAGATGAACGGGCGAGGAGAACGGCGCCCATTTTGGCAGGCTGTACGGCATGAAGGAAAGCAGGACGGGGATGCCGGCCACAATTACGGGAAAGGCGGTCTCCATGAACCCGGCGGCGACGCTCCTCGCTTTTGCCCGACTGGCATACGCGGCGATATAGCCAAGATAAATGGCGGTTTCGACGATCCATACCGCCAGGCGAATGCCCCACAGCACGGCGATATGTCCGGGTGCATACACGGCCTGCCCGGATGCGGATTTGAATCCGGCATAAAAGGCCCGGGCATGGTCGAAGGTCTGGGGAAAGTGGTCGAACTGGGCGATGCGCATGGCGAGAAAGCCCAGGATGATCGAAAACGCCATGGCGCGGCTGATCAGCTCCCGTCGGGGCCATCGGGCCGGTTCGAAGATGACCCAGCGATCCATGCGGCGCAGCCAGTCTCGTATCAATGAACCGGATTCCATGGCACCATGGCGCTCCTTGCAAGGGGTCGACGGGAATGGGCAGGACGACCCGCCGGTCTTTCCCGTATAACCTTAAGGGTCGGCAAAAGGCAAGCTTTGGCGGTCCTAAGGTTGCAGCGCCGGATAACCGCTCAGATCCGGATAACCGCTCAGATGTTGTTTTTTCCGGTAGAACTGCGCTTCGTGCGCACGCACCGCTTTCCTGCGCCGGGTGTCGAAGAAGACGCGGTAGACGGGGTCTTCTTCCGACACGGCCCTTCCGGCCAATTTCGTTTCAAGCAGGTAGAGGGCCTCAATGGATTTATCGGCCACCGGATACCCGCGGTCATCCAGCGGAATCTGTGCATCGGATCCCACCCTGGAGATATTGTTGATGTCCACCAGTTTGATGTCGCCCGGGGCTGTTACGACCAGGTTGCCGATGCCGGCAAGATCCGGCACATACCCGGTCTGCAGAACCATCTCCTTGATGCGGTCGATAAATTCGGCCGCTTTGCCCCGCGCCGAGGCGGTCCATTGTCGTCGGTCCATGGCCGTATCGCGGATGGCGGCCTGCAGCGCATCGAAGAGAGCGTCGGCGAGTTTTGTCAATCCCAGGATGCTCCACGGATCGATGATCTCCCCCTTCTCGTGCGTCTGAAAACCGCAAAGCAGCGGCTCCCGCCCGGAGGGCCCCTCATAGTCCACGACAAACTCACTCGATTTGGCCAGAAACCGCGGAGCAAGGTACTGCTCGACGATCTTAACGCGGCGGATCTCGTTCAGTGCATTGTCCAGCGTCTTGAGCCGGGTCCTGAAGATTCTGAAAACGCGCACCGGTTCGGCCCTGGGAAACCACCGGACGCCGTCTATGACCGTGCCGGTGCGCTCTACGGCCAGGTCCGCGCGGCGCAGCACTTCCATAATATGCGACCGCAGCCCCTGCCTGTGGTGCCGCCGGAAGAAATATGGGCTTTGCCGGTTGATGAAATTGAGATCGACCACATCTTCATGGGTCACAAACGCTTTGTCCCTGATATCTTCTGCCATCCGGTGCCGTCCCCTCGACCCGTCGAGATTGAAATTACGAATGTCGAACAAGGAACCGCAGAAGTTCAGCGCAAGGTAAGCCGCCATTCAAGTAGGAGAAGGGCGTGCCGCGATGAACAGGTGGACACTCGGGTTTCTTGTTCGATATCCTTCGGTTCCCGAGAGATAATGCAACGTCATCCACTTTGCAAGATCGAACCGGGTCCGGGACCTCCGGCGCAAAAATGTTTATGCAAGCGCCTTCAACGCCGCCAAGGTATCTTCTGGCTCCGGGCGGTTGGTGTAGTCCGCATTGATAGCGGCATGGCGGACGATGCCGTCGGCATCGATGATCAGGGTGGTGGGCATGGGTAAAGTCCAGGATTCGTCCCCGTTATGCTTGGGAACGTCCAGACCGAACTTTTCGTAGATGGCGGCCAGCTCGCCGGGCAGCTGGTATTTCAATCCATAGCGTGATGCCACCTGGTTGCCGGGGTCGCTGAGGATATCGATCTTCAGCCCCTTCTCCTCGGCAAAGGCCGCATTGTGTTCGGGCAGCTGGGGAGAGATCATCACCAGGGTGGCGCCGGCTTCTTTGAATTGATTTGCGACTTCGGCCAGAGCTTCCAGCTCCATATTGCAGTACGGTCACCAGCGCCCGCGGTAGAACCCCAGCACCACCGGTCCGTTGTCAAGCAGGTCGGCAAGGGCCACCTCCTGGTGCTGTCCGTTTTCCAACGTGAAATCGGGCGCCACGTCGCCGACTTTGATGGTGCTCAACATTTGCGGTGAATTCTCCAGCGCTTCGGTGGCGCGGCGCATGATCTCCTGCGCCTCTTTGGGGGCCCTTTTTCTGAATCCCTCTTTGTACGCATCGATTTTCTCTTTCAAGCTCATCTTGTGCTCCCCGCCGTCAATGATGGATCGGTCAATGGAAATTATGTGAATGGCTCTTTTTCTCCGCCGGCAGCTCGGTCTTTTAGTGTGCCGCCGGGGAAAATGCTTACAAATAATTTCCGCCGGCCGCCCCCAATGCGCGACATGGGACAAGGATTGGCTTGACCCCGAGCCGATTTTAACGATATATCACGCCAAATCAGAAACATATCCGTATAGTTGTCAATCGCGCGCAGGATGCCTGTAAATGAAAAATGTCAAACGCCTGGCCGATGCGGCCATTGAACCATACAATCGACTGGTTTTGAACCAACCCATCCTGGTAATCGCCCTCCTGATGATCGGCATCGGCGTGCTGGGATACTTCGCCCTGGATTTCAAAATCGACGCGTCCACCGAGACCCTTCTGCTGGAAAACGATAAAGATCTCCGATACTCACGCCAGGTCGCCAATCGCTACGGTATCAACGATTTCCTGATCGTCTCCTACACGCCAAAGTCGGGGGACCTCCTGGCCCCGAAGAATCTCGAACACCTGGCGCGGTTAAGGGATGAGCTCAAAAAGCTGGCCCTTGCGGAGTCGGTGCTCACCATCCTGGACGTGCCGCTGCTGCAAAGTCCGCCTATCGACTACAACGAGTTTTCCGGTCAGCTGCCTACCCTGGAATCCGAAGCAACGGACCGCGCCCTGGCACGGACCGAGCTCCAGGAGAGCGCTTTTTACCGTGACCTGATCGTCAGCCCCGATATGAAGACCACGGCCATCGTGGTCAATCTCAAGATCGACACCCTTTTCCGGGATCTGATCCAGCAGCGCACAGAGCTGCGGGAAAAAAGCGCCCAGGGCCCGCTGGGCGCCGAAGACCAGAAACGGCTCGGCTCCGTTCAGGAGCAGATCAGCCAACGGCTCAATCTCCTGAGGACCGCCCAGCACGCCAACATTGCCGCAGCCCGTGCCGTGATGGAGCGCTTTCGCGACGACGCCGACCTCTTTCTGGGCGGCGTCAGCATGATTGCCGACGACATGATCACCTTCATCAAAAACGACCTGAAAGTATTCGGCCTCGGCGTCTTCATCCTGCTGGTGGGCATGCTGGGGATCATCTTTCGCAAGCTTCGATGGATCGTGCTGCCCATGCTCTGCTGCTTTTTGTCGGTGATCGCCATGATGGGGGTCCTGGCGCTCTTCGGCTGGGAGGTCACGGTGATCTCTTCCAACTTCATCTCCCTGCAGCTGATCATCACCCTTGCCATTGCCGTGCACCTGATCGTACGCTACCGCGAATTCCAGAAGACCCAACCGGAGATGAGCCAGCACGATCTGATCAAAAAGACCATCCGCACCAAATTCGTGCCGTGCCTCTATGCCGTGCTGACCACCATCGCCGGTTTCAGCTCCCTTCTGCTGAGCAACATCAAGCCGGTCATCAATTTCGGATGGATGATGAGCGCCGGCATCACCTTCTCGCTGCTGCTCACCTTCGTGCTCTTCCCGGCCGCCATGGTGCTGATGAAAAAGCCCAAAACGGCTGCCAATTCCGGCGGCAAGGACCGTGATTTCTCGCTTACCCCGGCCCTTGCACGCTTCACCCAGCGCAACGGCACCTTGATCCTGGTGCTCACGGTCATCGTCACCGTTCTGAGCATCATGGGGGCATCGCGTCTGGTGGTGGAGAACAGCTTCATCGACTACTTCAAGCAATCCACAGAGATCTACCAGGGCATGAAGATCATCGACGAAAAACTGGGGGGCACCACCCCGCTGGACATTATCGTTGAATTCGAACCCATTGAGATCGACGACTTCGAAGCAGAAGAATTCGAAGAAGAGGAAGACCCCTTTGCCGAAGAGCTTGGGGTGAAAGAAAATAAGGACCAGTACTGGTTCGTGGACAGCCGCATGCGGACCGTGGAGAAGGTGCACGACTACCTGGAGGGTCTGCCCGAAACCGGAAAGGTCCTCTCGTTGGGAACCCTGCTCAAGATCGGCCGCAAGCTCAACAAAGGCCGGTCCCTGGACAGCATCGAAATGGCGGTGCTCTACAGAAAGCTTCCCGCAGAATTCAAGGAGCTGATCCTGGCGCCCTACCTTTCCATCAAACATAACGAGGTGCGCTACTCGATACGCATCAAGGACTCCATGAAAGGATTGAAGCGCAATGCGCTTTTAAACCGGATCAAAGCGGATCTCACCGGGAAACTGGATCTGCCCAAGGAGAAGGTCCACCTGGCCGGTGCCATGGTCCTTTACAACAACATGCTGCAGAGCCTTTTTTCCTCACAGATCAAGACCCTGGGCGTGGTGGCCCTCGCCCTTCTGGCCATGTTCCTGGTGCTCTTCCGCTCGCTCAAAGTGGCGCTGATCGCCCTCTACCCCAACCTGCTCTCGGCCGGAGCGGTACTCGGTGTCATGGGCTGGATGGGCATCCCCCTGGACATGATGACCATCACCATCGCCGCCATCAGTATCGGCATTGCCGTGGACAACACCATCCACTACATCCACCGGTTCAGGGAAGAGATCGAAAACGGCCAAGGCTACACCGAGACCCTGCACCGCTGCCACGGCAGCATCGGCTACGCCATGTACTACACCTCCATGATCATTATCATCGGGTTCTCTATCCTGGTCTTTTCCAACTTCCTGCCCACCATCTACTTCGGCCTCTTCACCGGCCTGGCGATGCTGATCGCCATGATCGCCGCCCTGACCCTCCTGCCTCAGCTGTTAATCGCCTTCAAACCGTTTCAAAAGAAAGTAGAAGCCGCCACGGAATAATTACCACAGCG
>JBNLAV010000105.1:0-17982 GCA_050302315.1 Desulfobacteraceae bacterium | reverse complement strand
CGCTTCGTCGCCTCCCAACAAGTCGTCCAGATCTCCCAGGTCCAGGTCATCGCCGCCCTGTTCCGTGGCCGCCGCGGTACCGGATTCATCGATATCGATTTCAGATGCGTCATCCAGTTCCAATTCCAGATCATCGTCCAGTGAAAGTTCGACGTCTTCGGGTTCTTCGGTTTCGTCATCGAGCCCGTCGTCATCCAGCAGGTCGTCCAGACCGCCTGTCAGGTCGAGATCGTCGATGCCGCCGTCCGTTTCCACGGCCTCTGCGGGCGCCTCTGCGACAGTCTCCGGCTCGTCCGCCAACGCCGCATCAAGCTCATCGTCGTCGGAAAGAGAGAGTTCGACGTCTTCATCAGCCGTATCTTCTGCAGGGAGTTCTTCATCTACCCCGTCCAACAGGCTGTCGATGTCTCCGAGGTCGAGATCGTCCGAACCTCCGGCGGCTTCCGGTGCTTCCGCCGCGTCGTCTGCCGCTGCTGCGGCCAGCGGAACGTCTTCGTCGGCTCCACTGCCCCCGCCTAATGCTTCTTCGAAATCATCGAGCGCCAGCTCGACGTCCTCGCTCAGTTCGTCCTCTTCCGGCGAAAAGTCATCGTCGGGCAGGTCTGCCTCGGCAAGTTCCTGGAGTTCTTCGTCCAGTTCGAAGTCCATGTCCAGGTCGAGTTCGTCTTCGCCGGCGGCAGCCTGAGTTTCGACCGGCTCATCCGCGATGTCTTCGTCGCCGGCATCCAGTTCGAAGTCCATATCGAGATCGAGTTCGTCATCAGCGGATACCGGTGCGGCCTTCGAGGCTTCGACCGACGGCGCTTGGCCTGCGGCCTGCTCCGGCGCGTCGTCAAAATCTCCCTCCAACGCTGACTCGAAATCAAAATCCAGATCGGCTTCGTTGAATTCAACCACTTCTTCGGCATCGGGTTCTTCTGCGATATCGTCCAGTTCACCACCGCCCTCCAGGGCGCTCTCATTCTCGAGAATCGAGTCCAGCTCGGCCAGATCAATGCCTTCCAGCTCCTGGTCGAAGGTTACCGGCTGCTGATCCTCCTGACCGAAGGCGGCGGCCGCTGCACCCGACTGGGCCTCGATGACCGGTTCCGGCTCGGGAGGACTTGCCATGAAGACATGGCGGCACTGGGAACACCGCACCTTGGAGCCGGTGGGTTTGAGAAGATTTTCGTCCAGACGAAAGATGGTGCTGCATTGTTCACATGTAATATACATGGCTCACCTTCGATAAGTTACATTTTCATATGAAAGAGCCCTGGCAGATTCCGATACGTCTCGTTGTAATCCAGGCCGTAGCCCACGATGAAGCCTTTGTCGATCCGATGGCCAACATAATCGGGTTGGATGTTGCATTGGCGTCGCTCCGTCTTTTCGATCAGGGTACAGAACTTCAACGTCCGAGGACCACGCTGCTTCAATATTTTTATGAGATACTGCGCCGTCCGGCCAGTATCTAGTATATCTTCCACAATCAAAACATCTTTTCCGGCAATTTCGCTGCTGAGGTCCATCACCAGACGAACATCTCCCGATGACTCTGTCCCGCTGCCGTAGCTTGCGACACGCACGAACTCAACGCTAAAGGTATCAAGGGAAAGATGCCGGATCAAGTCGGCCATGAAGACAAAGGCACCTTTGAGCACGCCTACGAGAACCAGATCTCCGTCTTTGTAGTCGGAGGATATCTTCTCGGCGACATCGGCGACCTTCTGAGCGATGTTTTCTTTATCTAGAACAGGTATTAATTCAGGCATCGTCTAAATGCAGAATTAGTCGTCCTGGTGCATTTTCCGACAATGGAGATCGCCATGCCTCCTCCTTGCCCTTGTTTTGGCCATTACGCATCGCATGACTAGGCCGGTCAAGTGCTTCAATCATTACACGATAGCTACATGAAGATGGCTCTCTTGTCAATAAATTTAATTCCTTACAGGCCGACGTCCGATAATTGCGATACCAGTTTTTTCTGTTCTTCGGTCAATTCTTTCGGCATGTCGATCAGAATCACAACGTATAGATCGCCCTTGCCTGCTCCCTTCATCATGGGCAGGCCGTGTCCGGTCAGTCGTAATTTGGTTTTATGGCGAGTGCCCGCAGGGATTTTCAGGTTCAATTCTCCGCCATCAAGGGTCGGAATTGCGATCTGGGCGCCTAACAGGGCCTGGGACAACTTGATCTCCCGGTAGACATGCAGATCGTGGCCATCGACCTTAAACACCGGATCTTCAACGACTTTCACCTTGATATACAAATCCCCGGCAGGCCCACCGTAGGGACTGGCTTCTCCCTTTCCGGCCAAGCGAAGCCTCTTGCCGCCGGACATGCCTTTGGGGATCTTGACGCTGATGTTCTCGGTACGGCCCTGGTGTTGCAGGGAGATCTGCTTGTTCGAGCCCCTGGCCACATCGTGCACGGTGATGGGGAGTTCATAGACCAGGTCCGAACCTTTTACCGCACGCTGCTGACGCCGGCCGCCGAAAGGATTTCCACCGCCGAAAGTAAAGCGGAATCCGCCGTCGCCAGTGGGGCCCCCGCTGCCGCTGAACCCGAACTCGCGGAAAATATCGCTGAAATCGAAGTTCTTGAAAATATCTTCCTGGCTGAAACGTTGCTGGAAGTCCGCAGACCCGTATGTGTCGTACTGTTTGCGCTTTTCCGGGTCGCTCAATACCGCATAGGCTTCGCTGATCTTTTTGAACTTCTCTTCAGAAGATTTATCCCCTTTGGTGTGGTCGGGGTGATATTTCATGGCAAGCTTGCGGTAAGCCTTCTTGATTTCGGCATCACTGGCGCTCTTTTCAACGCCAAGGGATTTATAGTAGTCGGTGGCTGACATGAATTTGTATCCTCACATTCCTGATTATTGCGCGCTATTCCATAACCATCCGAAAGCAATTTAAATTTCGCTTGAAAAATAATATGTGGGCCTTCAAGTGTCAAGATGCGAAACTTCGTTTCGCAGTTCAAAGTTCAGAGTTCAGAGTTCAAAGTTGGGGATCTGGAGCAAAACTGACCATAACCTGCCGATTCTGATCTGCCGGCTGCAGGCGTCTATAAAGACGATAAGCATAGGTTTTCGAACTTTGAACTTTGAACTCTGAACTTTGAACTCTAACCTACGGTCCTTTTAACCTATCCAACCGCAACCGCTGCCGCTCGTCGAAAAGCCTCCTTGAGCCCAGCCAGACGGCGGTTATGGTGCCCAGCCCGGTGCCGCCGGCGATGAGAAACATGATCAAAATCTGATATTTGACCGCCTCCATAGGCGGGTTTCCGCCCAGGATCTGACCGGTCATCATACCTGGCAAGCTGACCAGTCCGGCTGCCATCATGGAGTTGATGATGGGGATCAGGCCGCTTCGGATGCTTTCCCGGCGAATATCGGCAATGGCCCCGTTCCACGTATACCCCAGCATAAGACGCCCTTCTATCTGCGGGCGCTGGTCCCAGGCGGTAGATGTCATCCGGTCCAGGCCGATGGCGATGCCGTTCATGGTGTTGCCCAGCATCATGCCGAGCAGGGGGACCGCATATTGGGGCGTATACCACGGTTCAACAGAGATGATCACGTTCAAGGCCAGGATTGTGATGGTAAATGAGGAGACGAACATGGAGATGGCCCCCATGCCGAACCCCCACCATCCGACGAACCGGCGCTTTTGACGCCCCATGACCTCCCTGCCGGCCACGAGCAGCATCACGGCGGCCATGACCGACATCCAGCCGAGATGGACGCTTGCGAACAGGGCCTTGAGCACGAGGCCGATCAGAAGCAGCTGCACGGTGGTTCTCAGCGCCGCGATGATCAGGCTTGGCCCAAGCCCTAACCGCATGCGCCATGAGAGCAGGGCCAGAATGCCGATCAAACCGGAAGCGATCGCCAAATCCAGCGGGGTGAGGGAAACGACGGTCATCCCGGCCTCCGCTGTGAGACGGCTGACGATTTGGCGGGTGAGAGGGTCCCGTTTTCAATCACTCGGATACTGTCGCAGTTTCTTCGGAGCTGCTCCGGGTCATGGCTGACCCAGATGATGGCGGGCTGCCGGTCTTCCAGGTAGCGGCGCAAGAGCGATTCGACCAGTGCGGTGTTGTCTGCATCCAGATTGGCGCTGGGTTCGTCCAGGAGCAGTGCCTTGGGATGTTGCATCAACAGCCGCAGCAGGGCCAGCCGCTGCCGCTCTCCGCTGGACAGGCGGCTGACCTGCCAGTCCGTCACCTCGGGGCCAAAGCCGAGATCCGTCAACCATGGCGGGTGCAGTTGCTGAAAATGGGGGCCGACCGTGTCGTGCCACCAGGCGCTATCAGCCGGGAGCAGTCCCACCTGCCGACGCCACTGATCCACCGGCATTTGTTCAGCGGCGACACCGTTGAGCCACATCCGCCCCTGGTGTGGATCGAGATCGGCCAGCGCCCTGAGCAGGAGGGTTTTTCCGGCACCCGAGGGGCCGGCCAGTCCCATGATCCGACCCGGTGGAACATGAAAATCGATGGCCGATAGCGTGCGGACCCCGAAATTTTCAACTTTAAGCCCGGCCGACACGTTGTGTCTCCCGGCTGGCCGCTTTCAGGGCCACCATCAATACCGATATGGCGGCCGGTGTAATACCGGAAATACGGGATGCCTGGCCAAGGGAGACCGGCTGGACAGCGGAGAGCTTTTCCTTCAATTCGTTGGAGAGGCCGTGGACGCTGTGGAAATCAAAATCATCCGGCACCCTGATCTTTTCCAGGTGTTTGAAGCGCTCGATCTCCGCAAGATGACGTTTGATGTACCCTTCATATTTGATTTCGATCTCCACCTGCCGGGCAACGCGCGGGTCGACGGAATCCGGTGCGGGCGCCAGGGCATCCACGGCGTCATAGCCCAGTTCGGCCCGTTTGACCAACTGATCCAGATGCACACCGTTGGACAAGGCATTGGTTCCCCGGGATTCCAGGTAGGCATTGATCTCGGGCAGCGGCTTGATCACGGTGCGTTTGACCCTTTGAATTTCATCCTCGATCTGTGCCTTGCGCTCTGCGGCGTCCCCGGCAATGTCGGCGGAGACCAGTCCCAATTCGTACCCGATCTCCATCAGTCTAAGATCGGCGTTGTCCTCGCGCAGCATCAGGCGGTATTCGGCCCGGGAGGTAAACATGCGATAGGGTTCCCGGGTGCCCCTGGTCACCAGGTCGTCCACCATCACAGCCATGTATGCCTGGGAACGGTCGAGCAGGAAATCGGGACGCTTCTGGATGGCGCACGCGGCGTTGATGCCCGCCCATAGCCCTTGCGCAGCCGCCTCTTCGTAGCCGGACGTTCCATTGATCTGCCCGGCCAGGTAAAGGCCTGCGACTTTGCGGGTTTCCAGGGTCGATTTGAGCTGGATGGGGTTGACGTAGTCGTACTCGATGGCATAGGCGGGCCGCATGATCTCGGCCTCTTCAAGCCCTTCCACCGAACGCACCACCTGGATCTGAACTTCCAGCGGCAGGCTGTTGCCCAGCCCGCTGGCATAAATCTCTTCAGTATCCAGCCCCTCGGGTTCCAGAATCACCTGGTGGCGGTCCTTGTCGGGAAAGCGTACGATCTTGTCTTCGAACGAGGGGCAGTAGCGGGCCGGAACCCCTTTGATCATGCCGCCGTGCAAGGCCGAAAGGTGCAGGTTGTCCCGCACCAGCTGGTGCACCCGCTCGCTGGTGAACCCCATGTGGCTGGTCTTTTGCGGCAGTGTAAAGCTCTGATTTGAAAATGAAAAGGGACGTTGAACCCCCTCCATCTCCTGGGCGGTGAACTTGGAAAAATCGATGGTGTTGCGGTGCAGCCGCGGCGGCGTGCCGGTTTTCATGCGGCCCAGTTCGAACCCGAGTTCGTCCAGGCTCGCCGCCAGCCCGTACGCGGCGAACTCCCCGGCCCGGCCCGATGCGATGGAGGTAAAACCGATGTGCACCAGGCCCCGGAGGAAGGTGCCGGTGGCCAGCACCACCGCCCCGGCCTGGTATCCGTAACCGGTGTTGTCCTCCAGCCCGACGACCTTGCCGTTTTCGACGACGAGCTTTTCCACCATGGCCTGCTTGACGGCCAGGTTGGCCTGACGTTCGATCACCGCTTTCATGGCCATGTGGTAGCGCTTTTTGTCGTTCTGGGTCCGGGAGGATTGGACCGCCGGCCCCTTTTTGGTATTGAGCATCTTGTATTGGATGGCGGTCTGGTCGGTGATCTTGGCCATTTCGCCGCCCAGGGCGTCCAATTCGCGGACCAACTGACCTTTGGCCATGCCGCCGATGGAGGGGCTGCATGGCATGGCGGCGATCTTGTCCAGATCGATGGCCATGAGCAAGGTGTTGCACCCCATGCGCGCTGCGGCCAAAGCCGCCTCGCATCCGGCATGGCCGCCGCCCACTACGATGATGTCGTATTTGTTCAGGTAACTGGTCATGGATTCCTTCTTTACTTATCCTCAGGGGATTTCTAATATAGTTGTCCCTTGGAAAGGTCAATGGGGATGGTCTCCGGTTTCTGGTTTCCAAAAACCAGGGCCTTTGCCGGGTGGCGGCGCCGACTACAAAAGAGCATGCATTGAGCTTTATTGCTTGGCGATGGTCTTTTTCGACACACACGGCTCCTGTTCCAGGCGGTTGCTGCAAACAGAAACCTGAAACCAATTTTAATCATGAAGAACCGATTTTTCGACCTAAACACCTATTTTAAAAACCGATACGGCGGACGTGTCCACAAGATATCCATCGATGCCGGCCTGACCTGTCCCAACCGGGACGGAACCATAGACACCAAGGGGTGCATCTTCTGCAACGCCAAAGGCTCCGGAACCGGTAACCTGGCCAAGGGCTACTCCATCACCGAACAATTGGAAAAGAGCAAGGCTCCGGTGATCAAACGCTTTAAGGCAAAAAAATTCATAGCCTATTTTCAATCTTTTACCAACACCTACGCCCCTGTCGATACGCTCAAGGCGATCTACGATGAGGCGCTGGCGGTTCCCGATGTGGTGGGCATGGCCATTGGAACGCGCCCGGACTGCGTCTCTCAGGAGGTGCTCGACCTGCTGCAGGGCTATACCCGCAATTACCTCATCTGGATCGAGTATGGTCTGCAATCCTCCAACGACGCGACCCTCGAGCGGATCAACCGCGGCCATGGCGTGGCGTCCTTTGAAAATGCGGTGATGGCCACCGCCAGCCGCGGCATCAAAGTGGGCGCCCACATGATTCTGGGGCTGCCCGGTGAGACGCGAAAAGAGATGCTGGCCACGGCCGACTACATCGCCGCTCTGCCCATCGACGGCATCAAACTCCACCTGCTCTATGTCATCAAGGGAACCGCCCTGGAGCGGCTCTATCGCGATAACGGCTATCGCTGTCTTGAGCGGGACGCCTACATCGATCTGGTCTGCGATGTTCTGGAACGGCTGCCCGAAGAGATGGTCATCCTGCGGCTCACCGGCGATCCCCACCGCCACGAGCTGGCGGCGCCCCGGTGGGCCCTGGAAAAAAACGACAATGTGGCCCTCATCCGGCAGCGGATGGCGGATCGGGATACATGGCAAGGCAAGCGCTTTTCAAAGCAATCCGCTCGCCCATCAACCGGTTAGACGTAAGCGCCGACACGTTATTTAAAGTATTTGGAGTTCCAGATTTCTTTGGGATTTTCCGCAATCGATGAGACCGTGACGCTTTTTGCGCTCGAAACCGGTGCGGCGGACTGCGGCGCGGTGGGTTCGGACGACCGTTTCGGCAAAGTTACCGTTTTCGCCGCAGACGACTTGTCAAAGGCCCATCCATAAACCCGTGAGTGGTCGAAATAATAGGTCACCTGATCCCCTTGTGCATCGACGCACACCCACTCATCCACCGGCATGGCCCCCACCTGCCGGCGCGCGACGGGCTCAACCTTGAAAAGCCGCAGGTACTCGTGCTGCTCTGCCAGGGCGCCGACCGGTATGGCGGTGGCCGGGCTGTCGCCCATATGCGGGGTGACGTTGCCGCGGGCCACGTTTTGACGCGCCGTCATTCGGGCCAGATATTCACGGGCGATATCGTTATATGGATCGAGCTGCAAGGCGGTGGCCAGATGGGCGGTGATCTCCGCTGCAGGCGCATTGGCATAAAATCCGGCGATGCCATAGGCGGCATGCCAGTCGGTGTAGTGATCGCCGCCCAATCCACCCGCTTTCTTCAGGATCCTGACCGCTTCCCCCAGCCGGCGCTGCATGATCAGGGTCCGGGCCTCGCCCACCAGGGTCTCGATCTGCGGCAGGTACGGGTCGCCCGGGCCATAGACCCGCTTGGGTTTGCGAACCTTTGCATTGGCCAGATAGATTTCCACCCTGCGATTGGCGGCGCGGCCCGATGCCTTCCGGTTGTCCCCCACCGGATGTTCCTCCCCTTTTCCCATGGCCATCACCGCGGCGCCCTCCAAGCCGAAGGCGCTGATGATCTCACGCCTGGTGGCCTGGGCCCGTTCGCGGGAGAGGCGGCTGTTGCGGCGCTTGTCTCCGACAGAATCGGTGTACCCCACGACAAAAACCCTGCTCCGGGGGCCTGTCTCATATCGTTGAAAAAATTGTCGCAGCCTGTCTTTGTGGGCTTTTCCGGGATAGGCTTTCCCGCTATTGAACCGCAGGACAATGGAGGCCTCCCGCTCCTGCGCCGCTGCTACGGCCGCCGTACCGGCGAAGACCAACCATCCGACCATCATAACCAAACCGAAATGTAATCTCTTCATGGGCGCTTATCCCGATTTTTAGATTCCGTCACAAAGGTTATATCGGCCGTTTTACCGTAAGCTTGACCCGCCTGCCGGCGGTGGGGTTTCATCGATTGGCGCTGTCCCCGCGCCTGCGAACCGGCGGCGATCCCGCATGGTAATCCTCAGCGCCCCGGTGACAAATTGCCGGCAGGTCTTAGTTTAAAGCGTTGACCAGATTCGGGAGGCATGCTCGAAGCGAACATTCGCGCGTCACGCGTCGTGACAACGCGGCAGCTTTGCGGTTTTCGCCACGGCACGGGATGAGCAATGATCAGCAGGCACTCCCCCCAGCGCAAAAAATAGAGCGATGATACCCGCAAACAAGAAAAATCCGAAACGCATACGTTGGATCACGGCAATGGCCCAGATCGACCAGGCCCAATGGGACCGGCTTGCCGTGCCGTTGAAAACATCCCTGTTGGAATGGTCGTGGCTGAACGACCTGGAGGCGTCCGGCAGCATCACAAAGCAGGAGGGATGGCAGCCGTGCCACTTGACGGTGTGGGATCATGACACGCTGGTGGGGGCCGCCCCCCTTTACATCAAGTCCCACAGCGAGGGCGAGTTTATCTTCGACCACTGGTGGGCGCAGCTGGCAAGGGAGTACACCATTCCATACTACCCCAAACTGGTGGGCATGAGCCCGGCCACCCCCGCGGTGGGGTATCGTTTCCTCATGGCCGACGACGTCGACCAGGACCGGTTGATGGTTGAAATGCTCGCGGCCATCGACCAGTTCTGCCGCGCTTCCAACATTTCCAACTGCCATTTGAATTTTGTGGACCTGCCGTGGTTCTCCCAATGGTCGGCAAACGGTTTCATCGGCTGGCGGCACCAGTCTTTTTTATGGCAGAACCAGGGATATGCAAGCTTCGATGACTACCTGGCCGCCTTCAGATCCTCCCAGCGGCGCAACATCCGGCGCGAGCGAAAACGCATGCAGCAATTCGGTATCGCGCTCAGGGCCCTGACCGGCGATGCGATCACCCCGGCGACGGCCGACACCATGTATCGCTTTTACCTGCGCACCAACGCCCGCTACGGACTATGGGCGGCCCGCTATCTCAACGGCGATTTTTTCAGACGCATCTTCGACAATTACCGCCATCGCCTGCTGGTGATCGCCGCGTACAAAGGCGCAGACCCCCAACCCCTGGCGCTCTCGCTGCTGCTGACCAAGGACCGGCACCTCATCGGTCGCTATTGGGGCTGCGCCGCACCGGTGAAAGACCTGCACTTCAACATGTGCTTCTACGCCCCCATCGAATGGGCCATCGATCACGGCATCCAGACCTTCGATCCCGGCGCCGGTTCGTCCCACAAGATCTACCGGGGGTTCCGGGCCGTGGCCAATACCAGTCTGCACCGGTTCTACGACCCCCGCCTCGAGATCCTCTTTCAGCACCTCATCAAAGAGGTCAACCGGATGGAGGCTTCCAACATCGAAACGCTGAACCAGCAGCTGCCGTTTGCGCATAAAGGGTAGGTTTTCAGTTGTCCGGCTCCAGGGAGGTCTTGAGGGGAAACCCGTTCTCGCGTGCCAGGGCAGTGACCACCGCCACCTTGGTCTCAGCGACATCTCTGGGGTAGACACCGGCAACGCCACGGTTACCGTGATGCACCCGCCACATCAGTTCTGTGGCCTCGGCCGCGCTCTTCTGGAACACCTGCACGAGAATCTCCACCACAAAAGCCTTGGGGGTGAAATCATCGTTGTAGAAGATCACGCGGTACATGGGCGGCTCATCGGTCTTGTCCTCAACCTCCTCCTGGGTCTGCTCGATGATGTCGTCCTTGACCTCGCTCATGCGGTTCCTCCGTGCGCCAATGGGTTGTCATGCGGGTTTGGGTGATGAACACTCCAAAATTAACTATCATCAGTGACGAGTCAACGCATCGCCGGTCGCCGTCAAACGTGGAGTCTTTTGTTCCGCATTTTGACAAACTGCGCCATTCCGCATAAAGGGGTTGCCGAGATAGTTGGTGTCCATCCATAAATGGCATCTTGCGGTCCAACCTGGTGTTCTCGCGTTTTGGTCTGAACCACAATCTACCATTTCTGAATGGACACTAGTTGAGAAAAGGGATTGAAATGGCATTGATCACGATACGGGATGTCAGTTGGGGTCTGGGAGATGCTCCGCTGATCGACAAGGCATCGCTTCAAATCAAAACCGGTGAGCGGATATGCCTGTTGGGGCGCAACGGCGTCGGCAAATCCACCCTGCTCAATATTCTGGCTGGAATTGTCGCCCCGGATGAGGGGGATGTCTGGCAGAATCAGGGGGTCTCGGTTGCCGTGTTGGAACAGGAGGTCCCCGCCGCGCAAAACGGCTCCGTATTCGAAGTGGTGGCCCGCGGCATGGGCGAGCTTGGCCCGGCATTGGCCGATCACCATCGCTTGAGCGCAATTCCCGCAGCCGACCTCACCCCGTCGCAATCCGAGAAGATGACCGCACTCCAACAGCAGTTGGAGGCCCATGAAGCTTGGGGCCTGTCGCGCCAGATCGACCAGGCCCTCACCCGGGTGGGGCTCGACCCGGAAGCGGTGTTCGAATCCCTGTCCGCCGGAATGAAACGCCGCGCCCTGTTTTGCCGCGCCATGGCCCGGCAACCCGATCTGCTGCTGCTGGATGAACCCACCAACCACTTGGATATCGAAACCATTCTGTGGATGGAAGATTATATTGAACGGCATGTCAAAACCCTGATGTTTGTGTCGCACGACCGCGCCTTTGTCCGACGCGTCGCCAGCCGCGTCATGGAACTCGATCGCGGCCGCTTGATCCGCTATGATTGCGACTACGATACCTACCTGAAGCGCAGGCAGGCGGACGAAACAAGCGAAGCCAAAGAGGTGCGGCGCTTTGACAAAAAGCTCTCCCAGGAAGAAGCCTGGATTCGGCAAGGCATCAAGGCCCGCCGGACCCGCAATCAGGGCCGCGTGCGGGCACTGAAAAAAATGCGCCAGGCGTATCGGGAACGGCGGCTGGCCATCGGCAACGCGACGTTGCGGCTTCAGGACGTCGAGCGTTCCGGCAAACTGGTGATTCAGGCCGATAACGTGAATTACGCCTACGACGGCAAACCCTATATTCTAAACTTTTCGACCCTTATCATGAGGGGAGACAAAATCGGCCTCATCGGCCCCAATGGTGCGGGCAAGAGCACGCTGCTCAAAATTCTATTGAAGAGAATTTCCCCGGGTCAAGGACGTATCCGGCATGGCACCAAACTTCAGGTGGCCTACTTTGATCAGCTGCGCGCCCAACTGGAAGAGGAGAAGACCGTGGCGCAAAACGTCGGCCAGGGGAACGACTTCATTATCTTCAATGGTGAAAAACGGCATGTCATCTCCTACCTGCAGGACTTTCTCTTTCCACCGGAACGGTGCCGCACGCCGGTTCACATTCTCTCCGGCGGCGAAAAAAACCGATTGCTGCTCGCCAAGCTGTTCGCCAAACCGGCCAATGTCCTGGTGATGGACGAACCCACCAACGACCTGGATGTGGAGACATTGGAGCTGCTTGAAGAAATGCTCTTCGACTACAGCGGCACCCTGCTGTTGGTCAGCCACGACCGGGACTTTCTGAACAACGTGGTGACCGGCACCCTGGCATTCGAAGGCGGCGGGGTGATCCGGCAATACCCCGGCGGCTATGACGACTGGCTCGATCAGCGCCCAAAGCCCGATGCAGCAGCCAAGAGCGCCCCCGAGGCCAAGCGACCTGCTCCGGAGAAGGCAAAGCCGAAAGGCCCCAGAAAAATCAGCTACCACGAGCAGCGTGAGCTGGAGACACTGCCGCAGCGGATCGAAGCGCTGGAGAGCGAACAGCAGTCGCTGTTTGCCACGGTATCCGATCCATCCTTCTACAAGAAAAGCAAGCGCGACATCACCGGGACCCAAGACCGCCTGTCAGAGGTGGAGGCCGAGATCACCCACGCCTATGAGCGGTGGGAGGTTCTGGACAGTCTGAAAAAGTAATCTCCGTTGTTGCCCTGCCGGCCCGGTGGGGTATCCCCCTATTCGACATCACAGCGATATCATTGAGCTGCCTGCCTGAAGTCCTATTATTTGGACCAGGCAATAATCCTTTTTTATCTTTGCTTTTGCCGGATGCGTCAATCTTCGGTTTCGGCGGCACTCGACTTCAACAATTCCTCTATGCGAGATGTGCATTGTTTTCCCTGACAGGAACCGCTGCCGGCCCCGCTGATGCGCTGGAGAGCCTCGATGGAATGAATCCCCGAAGCAATGTGTTGCAGCAACGTCCTCTTCTTGATGCCCTTGCACTGGCAGACAGGCTTCAGTCCCTCGATGATTTGTTGTTCGTCCATGGTTGTTCCGATCTGCGTCAATGGAGCAGCTCGCCGGCCAATCGATTGTCGGCGGCAATGGGCACAACGTAAGATGACCGCCCCTGCAGGTCAAGCACAGTTACGATTTAAAGTCGGATATCCTAAGCACTTGACACCCCCAGCCGTTATTAGCAGAATGGACCTAATCCAATTCAACTGCGGCCAGTCTGGGTGAATCTATGCAACGAGACCTGATTCTAATCGGCGGTGGACATGCCCACATGGTGACCCTTGCCAACATAGGGGAATTTGTGAAGCTGGGGCACCGCGTCACCGTCATCGGCCCTTCGGATCATCACTATTATTCCGGCATGGGGCCGGGTATGCTGGGTGGCACTTATACGCCGGAGCAAATTCGCTTCGACACGCGACGGGAAGTGGAGAAAGGCGGGGGACGCTTTGTCAAAGCGCACGTCTCGCACATCGATCCTGACCGGCAACGGGTATTCACGACCGGCGGTGATGAATTTTCCTATGACGTATTGTCCTGCAATACGGGCAGCCAGGTGCCGGATTACATGATCGAGGGCGACCGGGGCAACGTCTATACCGTCAAGCCGATAGAGGGATTGATCCGGGCGCGGCAGAACCTGGTCAGGCTTGCGAAGACCGAAGAAAATGTCAAAATCGCGGTGATCGGCGGCGGGGCGGCGGGGGTCGAAGTTGCCGGCAATGCATGGTCCCTGCTCAGCGGTTACAACCGGCACAATTTCGAGATATCCATCTTCAGCAAAGAAAAACTGCTCCATCGGTTTCCGGACAAGGTCCGAAATGCGGTGGTGCGCCGATTTCTCAAAAGGGGTATTCAAATCTACGAAGACCATCGGGTAGACCGCATCAGTCAGCACCATATCGCCCTGAAAGAGGGCCGTCAGCACCGCGCAGACCTGATATTTCTCGCCGTCGGCGTAAAACCTTCCCCCATATTCTCCGCATCCCGGCTGCCCACCGGACCAGTGGGCGGACTGGCCGTCAATACCTATCTGCAGTGCCCAAGTCACCCCCAAATTTTCGGCGGAGGCGACTGCATCTATTTCACGGATCACCCGCTGAACAAAGTGGGGGTCTATGCCGTGCGGCAGAACCCGGTTATTTATCACAACCTCATGGCCTCGTTGACGGGACGGCCGTTGAAGCAGTTCTCGCCGGGAGGCGCCTATCTGCTCATCTTTAATCTGGGTAATGGCGCCGGTGTCTTTTACAAAGAGGGCATCATGCTCAATGGACACATGGCGTTCCGGATCAAGGATTGGATCGACCGCCGGTTCATGCGCAGGTTTCAGTCGGCGCCATGATGCCAGCAAATATAAAAACTGAACGTGCGCGCACAGCATCGGTCGGCCGGACAACGGACGACACCTCTCCGGCATGGCCGTTGGGTAGATGTCATATTTCCTTATGCGCGCTCATAACAATTTTGCTTCTCCTCGTCGTTCGTCCAGCCGTCTGCGCCCCCCAGGAGGTTCGGCTGTTTGTCGTAGAGAAGAGCAAAAACCCGCAAAACATACTGGTGGTCTATACACAGGCCGATCCGCAATGCACGATCAAGCCGGTGACCTACGGAAAGATGTCATATTTATTCGATTTCTATTGGCTGATGGATGGTACCCGCTTCAAGCCCACCCATCCTTTGATAAAAAAACTTGCGCGGCGAAGGTTTGTGGCCCAGAAGCCGATCGATAACCAGAAGGGGTTCGAGGTCAAGCTGGCGGATCTGAAAGAGCTGGTTCACGACCTTCCATCAGATACCATCACCATCACCCTCCACGAAACCGCCGGGGGCGGATGCCGCGCCCGCGTCCTGCTGCCGCTGGGTCCCAGTGCCGGCGGCCGGACCCTGGATATCGAGTCGATCTATTCAAAGGCGCGCACCCTGCTGGGCCTTCCCATCGGCGTACACTATATTGAACTGCGCGGTCGGGATGCGAAGACCCATGAGCCGATGACCGTCAAGTTTGACAGCAAAGAAAACGCAACGGTCGACACCGTCGATTAATGCGGGGGCCGGATGGAAACGGCGCTTCATGTAAGGGCGCTACTTAGGGTACCGCTCCCCCAGAATCCATTTTTTGATCATGCGGGCGATGCCGCGGGCGGGGCCCCTGGAAGCGGCGTAGCCGATGGTGGCCATCATGATGTAGAGCATGACCTTGGCAGGCAGGGCCATCTCCTGCGATAGAATCGATGGCGTGATCAGATACGCCACCAGCGCACCGATAAGGACCTGCCAGGTATCCGGCAGGAACAGAATATAAAAAAACACATAACCGGGTGTAATGGGTCTTTTGTCACTCAAACGGGTACCACTCCTTATCATACTGATTAGTTACGCCGGCTCGGCGACCTGGCGGTCACGCTGCCGGACAAAACCCTTACCAGTTTAACCCCGCCGACGCAATAAGCGGGGTCGGCAAACACAGGGGGATCGCACGTCCGATGTCGGGCGTCGCCGGGCTCAGCCCAGCCTGCGGTCTGCTTGCCGCCCTTGCCGGTGTGGCGGGTTGGCCGGCCCTAAAGACATACTGTACCGCACAATACCTTCTTATGTTACATCGGTTCGTTGATTTTTGAGAGCGGGTGTTTTACATCCTTAAGAGCCCCAGGCCGTAACCTTGAGCCAAAGGAATTGGTAACATGCCGGACCGTCACTATCCCCATCTTTTTTCACCCGTCACCATTGGCTCCTTGAACGTTAAGAACCGGTTGCTCATGCCGGCCATGAGCATTAATTTCGGTGTCGACGACCAGGGTTGCGTCACCGATCAATTGACGGCTTACTTCAAAGCCAGGGCCGAAGGCGGTGTGGGCATGATGCTGGTGGGCGGCGGCGGGGTTGATCCCACCGGATTGGAGCTGCCCGACCTGCCGGCACTCTGGGACGACGCGTGCATACCCGCCCTTTCCGACATGGTGCGGCAGATACGCCCCCATGATGTCCGTTTCGGCATGCAGCTCATGCACGGCGGACGCCAATCCTATCACGAATATAAAGTGGCCCCATCCCCAATTCCCGCGCCTGCGGTGGTCAAAGGCACACCGCACCCGCTCTCGCTGGATGAAATCCGGGAGTTGGTGGACGCCTTCGGTGAATCCGCGCTGCGGTGCCAAAAGGCCGGTTTCGATTTCGTGGAAATCCACGGCGCTCACGGCTATCTGATCAACCAATTCCTGTCGCCCAACGCCAATCACCGCACCGATGCCTATGGCGGCACCTTTGCAAACCGGGTCCGCTTCTATCTGGAGGTCCTCGATGCCATCAAAAGCAGGTGCGGACAAAACTTCACCGTTGGCGCCCGCATCAACGCAGAGGACTACATCGAAGGCGGCTGGACATTGCAGGACGCCCTCCGTCTTGTACCGATGCTGGAAGAGGCCGGCGCAGATTACCTCCACGTTTCCGCCGGTGTCTACGGCAGTCGTGAGCTCACCATCCCCTCCATGTATGTCAAGACGGGCTGTTTCGTACACCTGGCGGAAGCGGTTAAATCTGTCGCCCGGGTCCCGGTGGTGGCCGTCGGTCGCATCAAAGCGCCTGACCTGGCCGAAGAGATCATCGCCCGGGGCAAGGCTGACATGGTGGCCATGGGCCGCAGCCTGCTGGCCGACCCCGGCTTGCCCGCCAAAGTCCGGGAAAACCGCCTGGACCAGATCCGCCCCTGCATCGGCTGTTGCCTGGGGTGCATCCACGCCGTTCTCCAGCTGGAACCGGGCGGCTGCGTGGTTAATCCGGATGTGGGGCGCGAGCATCTGATGACGGAGACCGCTCCAGCGGCTGTACCTAAAAAGGTGCTGATCGTGGGCGCCGGTCCGGCCGGCCTTGCGGCGGCGCGTGTGGCCGCACAATGTGGACATGCGCCTTTGGTCGTGGATCAGCAGGAACGCCCCGGCGGCTTGCTGCGACTGGCGGCCAAACCTCCCGGCCGCCGGGAACTCCATGAAATTATCGACTTCTACGTTAAGGATTTGGCACGGTTGGGGGTCCCCCTGAAACTCGGCAGGAAGATCGATAAGGAGCTGATCCGGCAGGTGGCGCCCGATGCCGTCATCCTGGCCAGCGGCAGCCTTCCCAAGATGCCGCTCATCAAGGGTTTGTTTCAGACACCAATGCACCTGTGCACTGTGGTGGAGGTGCTGGATGGCGATGCGGCGGTTCACCGGAAGGCCATCATCATCGGCGGCGGCCAGGCCGGCCTGGTCCTGGCGGACGAGCTGGCGGAAAAAGGCAAAACCGTTGCAGTGCTGCACCGCGGCGCCCATTTTGCGTCTGAAATGTCCGCCAATGACCGTTTCTATCTTCGCGAGCGCCTCAAACGTCCATCGGTTGCGCTATACAAGAAGGTTACCGTCCGGGCCTTTACCGAAGACGGAGTCTTCTTCAAACACTCCGGCGGCGATGCCCGACTGTCCGGATTCGACACGGTGATCGTGGCCGAGGGCGGCGAACCGGTGCGCGAAGCCCTCCCCCTGCTGAAAGGAATAAAGTGCCCCGTTCAGGTCATCGGTGACGCCAAAGCCGCCCGCCACCTCATGTTCGCCATCGCCGAGGGGGAAGAAGCGGCACGAAACTTATGACGCTCCGATGTTGGAAAACACACGCATTTCTTTCCAAGTGAAAAATTTGCGTGGTTTCCGGCAGATCTTCCCATCCCCATCCATCGCCTGCTAGACTCCGTCAACTCCTGCGAATCTGCAACACCGGTTAATAATCTGTATATCCCAAAAAAAATAGCCGGTTATCCAGGAAGCGCAAGCCGACGGCAGCCATCCGGTTTTCGTACGCGTACCCGGAATCGGTTTTGCCCCTCGCGATTGAGAAAGCATCGATTACGCGTACGGGCGCTAAGAAAGGCCTCCAACTTGAGCGCTATAGAGTA
>JBNLAV010000104.1:0-29210 GCA_050302315.1 Desulfobacteraceae bacterium | reverse complement strand
TTGGACAGTGTTCGTTGTATTTGCCTGCATGCTCAGTGGTTTCCGGAGCAAGGCGGTATCAGGTAACGAACCTGTTGTGCACGCTTGGATCGCTCCCCGTCTACGGTTTGTTTTTCGGGCCGAGGGCCGCATATCATGGTGGTGAGATGAACGGCAAGCCCCGTGATCCTTTTGCAGTAATTCTGACTGAATGCCTTTGTGGTGTTATCGAAATCGGGATCGGAATCGTCATCATAGCTTTCCGATACCGATTTCGATTTCGAGGAGCTCCGGTAAACGTGTAGCTCATCGCAAAAAAATTTCTGCGGCTATTTGAGAAGGCTTTAATCTTGCTGGGAGCCTCATTAATGATCGAGGATTTCTCTTATCTTTTGCGAAAGGGAATGCAGATTGAAGGGCTTTTGCAGGAAACCGTTGCACCCGCGCTTCAAAATTTCTACAGCCTCGCCGCTGATGCTGTAGCCGCTGGACAGCAGGACGTTTGAATCCGGCGCGATGCGTTTGAGCTGGTCGAAGGTTTCACCGCCGCCGGTCTCCGGCATGATCATGTCCAGAATGATCAGATCGATCTCATCCGGACGGGATTTCATGATCTCCAGCGCTTTTTGACCCGAATCGGCCGTGACCACCGTATAGCCCAGTTTTTCCAGCATGATCGAACCGACTTCCAGCACCATCTGCTCGTCGTCGACCAGCAGGATGGCTTCGCTGCCCCGGGTCAAGGCCGGTGCAGGAACGGTCTCCGCTTCCGCTTCTTTCTCCGAAGCCGGGAGATAGATGGTAAAGGTGGAGCCCTGTCCGACTTCGCTGTAGACGTCGATGCTTCCCGAGTGGTTCTTGATGATACCGTATGCTGAGGCCAGGCCCAATCCGGTTCCCCTGCCCTTTGCCTTGGTGGTGAAAAACGGGTCGAATATCCGTGCCTTGATCGATGCATCGATGCCCACCCCGCCGTCGGCAATGGCGATTCTCACATAGCGGCCGGCATCCATTTCTTTGGAGAGCGCAAAGTTTTCGTCGACCACCACGTTACCGGTTTGCAGGTAAAGATCTCCGCCCCCGGGCATGGCCTGCCAGGCGTTCACGAAAAGATTCAGCAGGACCTGGTGCATCTGGCCGCGGTCGACTTCCACAGGCCATAGATTCTCTTCCATTTTTTTGATGATGCGGATCTCCTTGTGGGTCCGTCCGAACATCTCGGCGATTTGTTCCAGAAGGGAATTCATGTCGGTGGATTTGATTTCATATTTGCCGCCTTTGGCAAAGCCAAGCAGTTGGCCCGTCAAATTGGTAGCGCTCTGCACATAGGAGGCAATCCCTTTGAGGTGCTCATAGTGGGGGTGCGACGGGTCCAGTTCGGAGAGCATGATGGACACGCGGCCCTGTACACCCATCAGGATATTATTGAAATCATGGGCGATGCCGCCTGCCAGGGTGCCGATGGCTTCAAACTTCTGGGATTGTCGAAGATTGGCCTCCAGCTGCTTTTCGAAGGTGACATCTCGGGCAAATGCCAATATGGCGGGCCGGCCTTCCCAGGAAATGATCACCGAGCTGATCTGGACATCACAAGACCGGCCGTCGCCGGCAACGATGCGGGCGGCATCAGTGGCAGGCAAGGCCCGCGCACCGTCCAGTCTGCGCTCAAGCTTATCCAGCACCGAGGCCCGGTCTTTGGGGTGAATGAATTCGGCAAAAGATATCTCCCCGGCCTGCCGTGAATCCAGGCCGAGCAGATCGAGGGTTTTCGGGTTGGGGAATTTGATGCGCCCGTCCTGGACGATGAAGATCGCGTCGCTGGCATTTTCGAACAGCAGCCGATACTGCTCTTCGGCCTTTTTCAGCTCCGCCATCCGGGTCTGGAGTTGGGGATAGTAGCTCTTGCGTGTGGATTCGAGGCTCAGCCCGATTAATTTTTCCCGCGGTGTTCGAAATGGTTTCGATTTCATAACGGTCATTATGGCAGTCTTATGGTAGCGATGGCAATTATTCCGATATTTCTTCCACTATGCATTCAGAGAATCTGTTTATAGATTTCGACGATCTGCTGAGGGGTCGCCGTTCTTGGATTGGTGGACAGGCATGGATCCTGGGCTGCGAACTCTGCGATCCGCGGCAGATCGGCCGCACGGACGCCAAGCTCGGACAGCCGCCGGGTGATGCCCAGTTTTTTGCGCAGGTCGTCAATCTTTCCGGCAAGCGCCATAGCCGCGCGCTCGGGGTTCTCTTCGATGACATCGATGCCCATGGCGCCGGCCATGCGGGCATACTTATCGGCCGCCGCCGGATAATTGAAACGCACCACGTGCGCCAGCAAAATGGCATTGCATTCGCCATGGGCCATGTCCAGGATACCTCCAAGGCTGTGGGCCATGGCGTGCACCAGGCCGAGGCTGGCGTTTGAAAAGGCCAGGCCGGCCATCATGGAGGCCATCATCATGTGATCCCTGAAGGCCATATTCTCGGGCTGCCGGTAGGCCCCATAGAGGTTGCCGAGGACCAGTCGAGCAGCCTCCAGACTGGTCAGGTCGGTCAGCATGGAGCCGGCTGTGGAGACATGCGCTTCAAAGGCATGGCATAGCGCATCCATGCCCGTGGAGGCGGTTAAATCGGGGGGCATGGTCACGGTGGTCTCGGGATCCACGATGGCGATGTCAGGGATCACCATTTTGCTGACAATGGCGATTTTGACCTTTCGCGCGCTGTCGGTGATGATGGCGAATTGGGACACATCCGCCGAGGTACCTGCGGTGGTCGGGATGAAAATCAGGGGCGGCCCGGGGTTGGGCACCTCGTCGACGCCTTCGAATTCCAGTACGGGACGGTCATTGCCGACCACGACCCCGATCCCTTTGGCGCAATCCATGGGGCTGCCCCCGCCCACCGCCAGTATGAGATCACAGCCCCGGCGGCGGTATAGTTCGGCACCGGCCATGACCTCGTGGTCCTTGGGGTTGGATGTCACCCCGTCGAAAATTTCATAGGGGACATCTTCCCCACTCAGACTGGCTTCAACCCTGGCCGTCCAGCCCGCCTTGCGGATACCCGGATCGGTGACGACCAGCGCTTTTGAGGCCCCGAAATTGCGGGCATGGCGACCGGCCAATCGCAGCGCACCCGGACCATAGACGATCTCGGGCGCGATGAATTTTCTCAATTTCAGCAGATCATCCAAATCCATAGTGTATTCCTTTGCCACTTAAAATACCCGGGGTAGCACTTAAAACCTACCATAACATGGGCAGATTCGGGTAAATTTGTATGTAAAACAGGAGACCGCGACGAAGAGGTTCAGCCGATGTAAGGCAAAATGGCGCAAATGGTCGATGAAGGCATTAAGCATCGCACACCGTGGGCGGCACCGGCAACTTGTTGCCGGTGTTGCGCAGCAACAAGAAGCCTTGAGCTGTTGATTGTGGACTTGCTTCCAATCTAACCTCGGACAGGCAATTGCCCACCCTGTCTTCTCAATACCTCCCGGCCTTCGGCCACCGGCAACAAGTTGCCGGTGCCACCCGCGGTTTTCGTACTCGTACGCGTACTCGTAATCGGTTTTGTCCCTCGTGATCGAAATAAGGCATCGAGTACGATTACGAGTACGAGTACGATGAAATGTCCCCAACTTGAGCTTTATAGAGAACCGTATTTGATTATATAACAAAGCAGTATAAGTTTTTTCTAAATTTAAACGGGACAGTGCTGAGGCAATTCATATATCAGGAATTGCATACCACTGCTGTTGCGGATCAGCAGACCGATTGCTGAGGCCGGAGCAAGGGCGGTGAGATCGCAGGGGCTTATGAAAAATCGGGATCAGTTTCGAGTGAATAACGAATTATATCATTGACGTACCAGACTGCAGCCAGTAAAGGTAATTCTAAGTTACAACCCTATCAGATCCTCGTCAGCCGGTCAAATGCACCTCGTGACCGCTTGAGAGAGCCTTTGCTCAAATTGCGGGTTTAAGATCATAACACCCGGTTAATAATCAGGATAATCATCGGTGAAAAAATGAAACCAATACCCATCAATTTCAATGAAAAATTATCCAGGCTTTCCGAACACTGGGCCCCCAGAATCATCGCCCGGATGAACGACTACCACTTTAAAGTCGTTAAATTTCAAGGTGAATTCGTATGGCATCGCCACGATGAGACGGATGAGGTCTTCATCGTCCTGGATGGCGAGATGTCCATCGCCTTCCGGGATGGCACGGTGGCGTTGAAAGCCGGTGAAATGTTGGTTGTGCCCAAAGGGGTCGAACATAAACCCTTTGCGGACAAGGAGTGCAAAACGATGCTGGTGGAACCGGCGGGCACCATCAATACCGGCGATGCCGGCGGAGAGATGACGGCGGAAGACAACGTTTGGATTTAATGTGCAGATAACCACGTTTAAGAAGCGGACCCATAAGGATGGAAACCGCCAATTCCAAGGATAGGGCCCAGGTCCTCTACCTGTCGCATGGCGGAGGACCGCTGCCCATACTCGGCGATCCCGGCCATCGGGCCATGGTGGAATTCATGGAACGGCTGGCAGGACGGCTGAAAAAGCCGGAGGCGATCCTGGTCATCAGCGCCCATTGGGAGGAAAATATCGCCACCGTGCAGGCGGCCCCAAACCCGCCGCTGCTGTATGATTATTATAATTTTCCGGATGCGGCCTACGAGGTCACCTACCCGGCACCCGGAAGCCCGGCCCTGGCCAACCGGGTCGTCTCCTTGTTGAGGCGCCATCAAATCAAGGCGGAGATCGATTCTCAGCGGGGCTTCGACCATGGCCTGTTCATTCCATTGAAGTTGATCTATCCCCGGGCCGATATCCCCTCTTTTCAAATGTCGCTGCTGCGCGGCCTGGACCCTGCCGCGCACATCGCCCTGGGCAAGGCGCTGCGCAATTTGATGTCGGAGAACATCCTCGTGATCGGCTCCGGCTTTTCTTTTCATAACATGCGGGCGTTTGAATGGCATGGAACGGGTGCGCCGGATCCGGACAACGACGCATTCCAGGACTGGCTGGCGGAGGTCTGCACCGGCGGCCTGTCGCCGTCTGAACGGGAACGGCGGCTGACGGAATGGGAAAAAGCGCCGGCTGCCCGGTATTGCCATCCCCGGGAGGAGCATTTGCTGCCGCTCCATGTCTGCATGGGGATGGCGGAGAAGCCGGCCAAGGTGGTCTTTGACGACCGCATCCTGGGCAAACGCGCGGTGGCATTTCTGTGGTAGAAAAGCAAAGGGGGATTCATTTGGAGACACATCGGCCCACATGGGCAACCGTTATCAGCATTATGGGGATCATTCTTTCGCTTCTGGGTCTGCTGGGGGCCGGACAGGACGTCGCCATGCCCATGATGATGCGTTTTCAGAAACAGGTCTTTTCGCAGATTCAAGAGGTTCATGAAAAAGAGACCCGGCGCAACGGCAGCGCCTCCAGCCGCGACGAAGACTTCGACCGCATGGCGGAATCCATGGAGAAGATGTGGAACACCCCCGTCTGGTTCGGCGCGTGGTCGGTCCTGTTCGGCGTTATAAAGCTGATGGTTTGCGGTTTCGGGCTGTTCGCCTATATCTCCCTGCTTCAGGTCAAACCTTACGCCGTCAAGTTCGTCTACTGGGCATTGGGCCTGGCCATCGGCCTGACCCTCATAAAAGGGGCCGTCTCGGTGGCCTCCATGTCCTTCATGGTCATGGCGATGGGCATAGGAAGTATTTTCGGCTTGATGGTCAATATTGTGCTGCTCATCGTTGTGGGCATATCGGATAAATCAGCGTATCGCCAGGCGGCACATCCGGGCGCCTGAGGCGGCACCGATGGCAAGCCGCCTGTGCCGCCCTTAAAACCATCAGCGGGACAGGTCCGCATATGGGACTGAAAGAGAAGGCGAAGACATATTTCGAGGACCTCAAAGACGGCCAGCGCCTGAAGTGCCGCCCGGTGGTGCTGTCGCGGGAAGAGATCCTTGATTTCGGCCGGAAGTTCGATCCACAGCGGTTCCATATCGATGAGCGGGCGGCCGAAGCATCTCTGTTCAGCGGATTGGTGGCCTCCTCCCTGCATACCCTGGCGGCCTGCACCCGCGTGGTGGTGGATGCCCAGGATCGCATCGCCATTCTCAGCGGTGTCGGTCTTCACGAAGTCAAGATGTTCAACCCGGTGCGTCCCGGCGATGTGCTGTCGGTGGAGGCGTGGTGGGCGGACCTCCAAAGGTCCCGCAGCAAACCCGACCGGGGGTTTGCATCGGTGCAGTGCCGGGTGCGCAACCAGCGCGATGAACCGGTGATGGAGTACGGTTATCGTTATATGATTGCGTGCAGAGAAAAGGAGACCAATGGGTGACACGAGCGTCCAGTCCGGCATAGCAGCCGCTGCCGATAGATATCAGGGGCGTTGGGCAAAGTGGTTGCGGTCTGCTTCGATCGGCCTTGCCGTACTGGCCTGTTCGTTTATGGCGCCGGCCGCCGGCGCCCGGGCCAACGAAGTCGAGGCCCGGTTTGTCAAGGCGGGACTTGTCGATGTGCAGCGCGTCGATCCGTCCATCCGGGTCGATCTGGTCAATTCAGATCCGCAAAAAAACTACTTCCGAAAGAATTTCTATCATGGCCTGAAAACAGCCTACCTGAGAAAAGAGGTGGCCATGAAACTGTCGAAGGCCCGGAAGATCCTGGGCTCCAAACGCCCCGGCCATGCCCTGCTGATTCTGGACGCGGCCCGACCGCGAAGCGTTTCGCGGAAGATGTACGAGCAGATGAAAGGCACCCGGTATGAACGGTTTGTGGCCAACCCTGCCAAGGGGTCGATGCACAACTACGGTGTTGCCGTGGACATCACCATCGTGGATGAGGCGGGCGAGGAGCTCGACATGGGGTTTTCCCCCTTTCGCAAGAGCACCCTGGAACTCTACTGGCAGTACACCAGGAAAAAACTTGGGGCGAAGCTCTCCGAAGCACAGCGGGAAAACCGGAAGCTGCTGGCCGATACCATGACGGCGGCCGGATTCATCCCTTTAAGTTTCGAGTGGTGGCACTTCAACGGCCTGCCCAAGGCCGAAGCCAGAAAGCGGTTTTCTATTATCGAGTGACCGGATTGTGGTCATCGAACCGACTGTTTCCGCCGGTTTCCCATCCTCAGAATCAACAAGCCGATGGTGCCCACCAGTACGATGGAGACGCATCCCAGGGCGGGGTAGACGGCGGTGATGCCGTATCCCTTTTCAATGGCCTCCACGACCTTGATGGCCAGCGCCCCCATACCGAAGGTGAGCACGAACTTCATGCCGAACGCCGAGTGGCGCCAGCGCGGCGGGGTCAGGCGCGACACCAGGGTGTTTTCGATGGGCTGCATGCCCAGCAGGAAGAAGAAGTAGACCAGGGCCAGTACGATCAGCGGGATATCGGCGGCGCGGGACATGAAAAAGGCCGCCGGGATGGTGATCAGGTGAAAGACCAGGTAGCTGTGCTGCAGCGAACGGTGCTCGGCCACCCGTCCGCCAAGGTACTGGCCGAACATGCCCACCAGGAATATGACCGAGGTGATGGTGGTGGCCACAAGGTTGGCGGACAGGCCCGTGGGCAGAAGTTCGGTGAGCCACTGGAAGATGCCCTGGTTGCGCAGTTCGAAATAGGCCGGCAGGATCACCGTCGCGCCGCGGTAGGCGATGCCGCCCAGCATCATGGCCACCAGCAGGATGAGAAATCCCTTGCCGCCGTCGGCGTTTTGGGAGGCGCTGGACCCGTGGGTGTCGGCCGGCAGGGGCCGCACGGCCATGACCAGGGCGCCGGCCAGGTTCAAACCGCCCAGGACCAGATAGGCGGCACGCGGCCCCCAGATCCAGGTGACCACACCGGCCATGAGGGGCGCAAGGGCCAGCCCCAGGTTGCCGAACATGCCGTTGATGCCCATGCCGTAGCTGACCCTGCTGATCTGTTTTGAGATCAGCCCGAGGCCGGTGGGATGGTAGATGCCGGAAAAGAGCCCGATGCCTGCAAGGGCGACGGTGAGATAACCCGGCGTATCGATCCAGTGGGCGGCGGCCAGCCCGCAGATGCCGGCACCGGTGTAGTAGATCCCCATCAAGGTTTTTGCGCCCAGGCGGTCGGCGACCAGGCCCCACGGCAGGGCGGTGAGGCCAAAGAGCAGGTACATCCAGAAGGAGACGGCCAGCACTTCCGACAACGGCAGGTCGAGCTGGGTTGAGAGGGGCAGCACCACCGCCGGAAAAACCAGCATGTTGAAGTGGCTTAAAAAGTGTCCAAAGCAGGTGGTGATCAGCACGTTGCGTTCATTTGAGGTCATCGGCCGTCCTCGGAAAGCATCTAAGGTGAACATATCGATTTCCGGCCTTGCACGGGGCACCCGGAAATCATTGGGCGATCCAAAATACTGGGGGGTACTATCCGACGGTCGTGTGAAATGGTCAATCAATTTTCCGCGTCCGGCGGTTAGCCGCGAAAAAAAAGAAATCCACCGTTTGGGGGATGTGAAGGGGGTTGACTTGCGGCATAACCGGATCACGATATGGACAATGGCGCAGCACCGCAAGGAGGTAAGGGTATGGGGTGGCCAGAGAATGCAATGGATGTTTTCAAATTGCTGGACAAATCCAACTGCAAGGCATGCGGATCACCGACCTGTCTGGCTTTTGCCGCCGGGGTGCTCAAGGGGGAGAAGTCCCTTGGCGAATGTCCGCGCCTGGATCCGGATATCCTGGCAACCTATGGTGAAACGGACGTCCCGACACGCGATGCGGAGGCGGACGCGGAGGAACAACTGGCCCGATTGCGTTCGGCCGTCAGCGCTATCGACCTCGAGGATGCCGCCCGGCGGACCGGGGGGCGCTACGCCAATGGCAAGCTTACCCTGAAGGTGCTGGGAAAGGACTTCAGCGTGGATGGCGATGGCAAACTCTACGCGGACATTCATGTCCACCGCTGGATCAGCGGACCCTTTTTCGAATACATTCTGAATTGCGGAGACACCCCCCTCAGCGGCCGCTGGCTGCCGTTCAGAGAGCTGGAATCCGGCAAGGATTGGAACAATTTTTTTACCCATCGTGTCGAAAAGTCGATGAAAAAGGTGGCGGACGCCTACACCGACCTGTTCGAGGACATGGTGCGCCTGTTCAACGGGCGGCAGGTGGAGAACCACTACCAGTCGGACATCTCTCTGGTGCTGCATCCCCTGCCCAAGCTGCCCATGCTGATTTGCTATTGGAGACCGGAGGACGGCATGGATTCCAATCTCAACATCTTTTTCGATGCCCATGCGGAAAAGAGCCTGCCAATCGCCGCGATCTATGTGCTGGCGACCGGATTGGTCCTGATGTTCGAGAAGATCGCCCTGCGGCACGGCGTGGCGGGGACTCAATAGCGGTTCCAGCGCACCATGCGGTCCATTGCTTTACGAATCTTGGGGCGGGTCATCTCTTCCGACGGGTATCCCAGAGTGATGATCAGTCCCACCCGTTTGGTTCCGGGGATGTGCAGCAGGCTGCGGACCGTGCCTTCGTTAAACCAGCCGAGCATGCAGGTGCCCAATCCCAGCGCTGCGGCCTGCAGGCAGAAATGCTCAGCCGCGATGCCCACATCCATCCAGGAGAAATCACGCTTCTTGACTTTGGCGCCGATGCGCGCGGTCAAATTGGCGCGTTCAACCACGATCACCACATGAATGGGGGCCTGCTTGGTCCAATGGTTCAACGGCAGCCAGCGGTCGGCCGTGGCGTCGGCCAGCCGGTTCTTCAGATCGGTGTCGTCCACCACGATGAAGGTCCAGGGCTGTGCGTTGCACGCCGACGGCGCCAGCCGGGCCGCCTCCAGGCAGCGCTCGATCAATTCGGGCGACACCGCTCTGGGGGTGTAGCCGCGCACGCTTTGGCGACGCTGAACCAGTCTCAGGAATTCTGCGTCTTTCATCTTCTATCCTTTTATTGCCGTCCATGGTTGATGCGAGGCTGATTGGGTTGTATGATCGATCCTCGGTATCAGGCAACAGATAAATCGACAAGAGGGGATAGGATGCTCCATACCATCACGATCAAGATCCGAGGCTACCACCTCGATCTGTTCGGCCATGTGAACAATGCCCGCTACCTGGAGTTTCTCGAAGAGGCGCGCTGGGCCGCCTTCGAGAAGAGCGTTGACCTGGAACAGATGGCCCGCCGTGGCTGGGCCTTTACTGTCGTGAACATCAACATCAACTACCGCCGGCCGGCCCTGATGAACGATGTGCTGCGGGTCGAAACCCGTATTGCCGAATGGCGGCGGCGCTCGGCGGTGATCCGCCAGGAGGTGGTCAACGCACAAAGCGGCGAAACCGTGGCCGATGCCGATGTCACCTTCGTTATCTTCGATACGCAGAAACAGCAGACCGCGTTGCTGGAAGGAGAGCTGCTGGAGAAGATGAAAGCCGTCTGAGTTACGCGACGGTTCACCAAGATGGGCGTAAGGTCCGGCTCACCGGGAAAAAAAGGAAAATCGAATGAAAAAAAGTATGGTTGCAGTGGTATTGGGACTATCCTTGTGGGGCTTGTTGCCGGCGGCCCACGCCGGGTTCGGTGATTTTCTCAATGATCTCAAATCCGTCCTCGGTCAGAGCGAAACGCTCTCCAACACCGAGATTGTTGACGGGCTCAAACAGGCCCTGTCCGTCGGCACGCGAAACACGGTGGCGTATGTTTCCAAAGAGGACGGTTATTTCAGCAATGCCGAGATAAAAATTCCGCTGCCGGAAAAGATTCAAAAAGTGGAAACCCTGTTGCGCAATGTGGGCTTCGGCAACGAGGTGGACGCTTTCGAATTGAGCATGAACCGGGCGGCCGAAAAAGCGGCGCCCATGGCCGTGGACATTTTTAAGGACGCCATTGTCCGGATGCGCTTTTCCGATGCCCGTCGGATCCTGGACGGACCGGATGATGCAGCCACCGCCTATTTCAAGGATACCACCTTCGCAAAGCTCCAGCAGACGTTCAAACCCATCATTCAGCAGGCCATGGCCGATGTGGGGGTGACGCGCAACTTTCAGAACCTGAACAACCGGCTTTCCAAGATTCCCTTCGCCGACCGGTTGAGTTTTGATTTGGACCAATACACCACCGACAAAGGCCTTGACGGCCTTTTCACCATGCTGGCCCGGGAGGAGCGCAAGATCCGCCGGGATCCGGCTGCCAGGGTGACGGACCTCCTGAAAAAAGTGTTTGCCAACCGGTAAAGACAAGTCGTGGATATCGGGCGCCGGCGCCCTGCCCTATCATCTCAAAGCGGCGTTGATTTGAATCCGAAAAATCAGGGGTTGTTTTGCCGCTGTGTCAATGTGTTATAGTGGGTGGACGGCATAGATGGTCTTTGATGCTGATTTGGGAAGCTGATGTGGTCAATTGTCGCCTGAAGACCTGCGCGGGACACAAAGACCTGACCGGATAGCGCAAACGATTTTCAGGGGGCCTTGCCGTGACCGATCATCAGCCAAATCAAAAAACCCACGCGCGCCTGGACCGGCTGGCCAACGAGATTTACTCGGAGATGGCCGGGCAATTCCCGGTATGCCTTGCCAGCGACGAGTTCCACTTCTTCCCCCATTTCAAGCTGGACCATCAGGATGGCCCTCCGTGGGACGACTTCTCCGACGGCGCCGTGCAGACCTTCCTGACACGTTCGGCTCAATGGCGGAGCCGGCTGGAAGAGCTCCGGCCGGGCACCAGCGCCTCACCGGCAACGGTGAGCATCGATCTGTTGTCGCGGGTGTTGATCACTTTGGAAGAACAACTGGACCGGGTGCGCCCCCATAAAACCCAGCCGTCTTTTTACCTGACCATCCTGAGCATTGGCCTGGCCGATTCCATGGACGGCGACTACGAGGTCTTCGGCCGGCGTATCCGGTACATGCCGCAATTTCTGGACGCGGCCGCAGCAAATCTTGAAGCGGTTCCGGCGGTCTTCAGGGATCTGGCCCTGGAGATGATTCCCAAGGTCGTCGCCTGGATGGGCGGGCTGCCCACCACCGACGAAGAAAAGCGCGCGGCATTGGAGGCGTTGGATACGTTTACGACTCGCTTGACGCGGTTGGCGTGCGGCTCGGAGTTTCGTCTGCCCACCGAGCTGTATGCCCGCGTTGCCGACTATCATATGGGCAGCCAGATGGGGCTGGACGAAATCGAGTGGCACCTGGACAATGAAATCGCCGCAGCGTCTCATGATCTGGCGGCGGCGGCCGTCCGAATCCGTCCGGGAGAGCCATGGCTGGAGGTATTTAACGCGCTGCCGGTTCCGGAGGTTCGCGGCGATCATGCCAACACCCTTTTTCAGGGCGGCATCGCCCAGCTCAGGCGCCATTGCCTGGAAAACGGGTTCACGGACAGCGAGACCCTCGCCGGCAGCGATGTGTCCATAGAGACCATTCCGGACCACATGATGCCCGTGCGGGCCAATGCCGCCTACAGCATGCCCCCGGGACACCCGCCCAGGGGAGGGAAGTTCTACCTTTTTCCGCCGGGCAAACAACCCTTTCCCCGGGACATGATGCTTCTGGCCGCCCATGAAACTTATCCAGGCCACCATCTGCTGGACACCACCCGGTGGCGGAATCCTCTGGCTGTACGCAGGTGCCTGGAATTTCCCCTCTTTTATGAGGGCTGGGCCAGCTTCGGCGAAGAAATTCTGTTTGATACGGAGTTTTTCTCCGGCGCGGCGGACCAACTGATGATGGCCAAACGCCGGTTCTGGAGAGCCCACCGGGGCCGGGCGGAGTTCAATATCCACACCGGCCGCTGGCACCTGGAGGAGGCGGCATCGGCGTTGGCCGATGTGGGCCTGGTCTCCCGGGAGCAGGCGCAGGCCATGGCGCGGCGATATGCGTTGAAGCCGGGCTACCAGCTTTCATACGCCATCGGCCGCCGAAAGTTCAGGCAGCTCTATACGGCCTATCTGGGCAGGGGCAAAACCCCTGCGCAGTTTGTCCGGGACGCCCTGTCCGAAGGTGAGATTGGCTTCGATCACCTGGCCGAGCGTATGCTCTACGTTGGGTAAATCCGTATCCGGCGTTACCAAGGGCGGCACGGCGGCCGCGCCCGCGTGATGAAAGCTGTGGTGATGGCATAGGGCGATATCCTCGTCATAGCCGTGAAAAAAGGAGGCAAACGGTGGAAGATTTTTTGGGATACCATTCAGAGTGGAACCTGGGCAGCCCCGGCGGATGGGACTATCAGCGCATCACCCAGAAGATCGCCAAGGCGAGTTGGCAGACCCTCAACCAAATGAAGCCGGTGGGGGTGGATCTGGATTTCGATCACCCCCTGCTGCGTCCAATTGAAGGGTTCACCCGCATGGTGCTGGATGAGCACCGTCGCCGGCACAACGGCCGGCCCGGGGCCATCGCTGTGGTGGCGGAAGAGGAGACCCTGGAAGATGTGACCGAGAACATCAACTTTGCCCGGCGCCTCGGTCGGGCGGACGGGGTCACCGGCATCCTGTCCGCACCCCATGAATTCGAAATCGTAAATGGCGCGGTCTGCCACCAGGGCAGGGAGATCTCCCTGGTCTTCATGGATTTCAACAACGACATATTGCTCAAATTGCATCGCAGGCACGACTTGAGCCCGTTGATTCAGGCCATTTCCGAAGGCCGGGTGATCAACCCCCGCGGCACCGAGCCGATCAATGTCAAGAGTATGTTCGAAGTGATGACCACGGATGTTTTATCCAGCCGGTTCCAACCTGAAACAGTGCGCCGCACGCCATGGACGCGCCGCTTTTTCGAACGTCGCACCACCGGGCCCCAACGCGAGGAGATTGCCGACCTGGTGGAGTGGACCCGGCGCAACTGGCCCCGTCTGGTGCTCAAACCCGAAAGGGGGTACTCGGGGATCGGCGTCAAGGTCGGCGAGGTGCATACCAATGCCGATGAGGCCATTGAGACGGCGCTTAAAACAGGCAGTTACATTGTTCAGGAGCGGGTCTCGCTTCCCCTGTGGGCCGAGGATGTACCCGAAATCGATCACGCCGGAAGGCGGACCGCACTGGTGCGCCGCCAGACGGATTTCCGATGCCTGCTGGGGCCTCAAGAGGTGTTCGGGTTTCTGGCGCGATACGGCGACGTGCCCACCAATGTGGGCAGCGGCGGCGGTGTGCAGCCCATTGCCGTGCTGCGGTCGGAGGTGTCGGTGCGCGAGGCGGTGGACCGCCTTAACCGGGCGCTGCTGGATTTGAGCTATGAAAATATCTGCGAACTGGAAAACGGGCAAAAAGAGATGGCCGTCGCCGAACGGTTTACGTACCTGCTGGGGCCGATCAAAATAGCCCTGCGGCCGCGCGTGGTCACGGCGGAGCAATTGGAAGCGTTGAAAACGTATTGTGCGGCCATGTGGACCGACAGCCTGTTGCTGGAACAGATGTGGCTGTCCGGGCAGTTGAATGACTACATCGATATCGAAGAAGAAGAGCTGGCCATCGCCCGCCTCCAACCCTGGCGCGGAAGCCCGGCCATATTTGCCGCCGACGGGCTCTTCAGCTTCGGCGCCCATCCGGAGGCGCCATGGTAATCGAAGTGACGCATGACTGGTGGAAGACGCTATTTGACGAGGTCTATCTGAAGACCGATGCACGCAGCATCGGCGACGAAGCCCTCACCCGTCGGGAAGTGGACCTGTTGTTGGAACTGCTCCCTTTGCGTCCGTCCCACAGGATTCTCGATCTGTGCGGGGGACAGGGCCGTCACTCGCTGGAGCTTTGTCGCAGGGGATTCGCCAACTGCACGGTTTTGGACTATTCGGACGCCTTGCTGGAGATAGGCCGGCAATCCGCCTGCCGAACCAATCTGTCTGTGAAATTTGTAAAGGGAGACGCCCGCAACATCACCCTGCCCTCGGCCAGTTTTCACCATATTTTTATTTTGGGAAACTCGCTGGGTTACAGTGCGGAGGACGGCGATGATCTTGAGATTGCCAAAGAGGCTTATCGCCTGCTGGAAAAGGGCGGCTGGATCGCCATTGACGTCACCGACGGCCGCCGCGTGCGCCGGAAGTTCAATCCCAATGCCTGGCACGAGATCGGAGAGCACATCGTGGTGTGCCGCCAGCGGGAGCTGAAGGGGGATCTGGTTTGTGCGAGGGAGATGGTGATCGATAAACGGTCCGGTATGGTTCGGGACCGAACCTATGGCCTGCGGTTGTACGACGGCGACACGCTGAGGGCGCTTGTCTCCAATGCCGGGTTTGGCGATGTGCGGCTGCACGAGGATTTCGGGTCGTTCCTCGGGGACGGCGACGTGGGTTTCATGAACCACCGCATGGTGGTATCGGCCCGCAAAGTCTGACGCTCTGCCGACAGGGCGGTTCGGTCGGTGCGGTCGGTTCGGTGGGCCATGATTTGACCCGACGCATCAGATCGGCGCTTGGGCCGGGCAAAAACCGCCGCACGCCAAATGCAACCGGCCGCTGAACGCCACCATGGTTTATTGGACGGGATGGGCTGCAGAGTTGTCATTCAACGCGCGATATTCTATAGTTCCGCCAAAAAGGGTAGTGCCTGACAGATCGGCGTCCGAGTCACCTTTCGCCTGCATTGAACCTAAACGCCTGTGGTAAACGATGTACCTTTGGTCCGGCCTGCATATTTTCGCAGTCGTAACGTATCTATATCTTGCCATTTACGTACTGGCCATCAACCCGCGTGAACCCCTCAACCACGCCTGCGTGGCCGCCATTTTCTGCATGCTCATCTGGAGCCTGGAACTGGTGGTGGTCCACCATCCGCACACGGCCTACGAAACAGCGCGACTCTGGGTCAATATCGGCTCGCTGGGATGGACCGGTATCGGCGGTTCCATGCTGGCCTTTATCCATATCTTTACCGGAAATGGGGACCGACTGAAGAAATGGTGGTATCATGCCTTAACCACCGCGCCGTTTATCATCTTCTTTCTGGCCCAGTGGAATTGGCTGCTCGTTGACGAAATTGTGCCCCGACCCTACGGATGGACCCACACCTGGACCCCATCTTTATGGTTTCCCGTCTTTTGCATCTACTACATCGGTATGTTTGGCTGGTCTCTGTTCCTGCTGGCCCGGTTTCAGCGCCGTACATCCCGGCGGACGCTCCGATCGCTTTCCCGCATGCTTCTCGCCTTGATCTTTATCTGCCTGGTGATCGGATCGATCACCGATACCATTCTCCCCTTGCTCCAATGGAATTGGGTACCGCCCATGGGCCCCCTGGTAATCCTGCTTTGGGCCGCCGGGCTGGCCTATGCCCTGTTCAAATATAAGTTTCTGACCATTTCGCCGGCCATGGCTGCGGACAACATCGTGGATACCATGAGCGATCTGTTAGTTCTTTGCGACCCGGAGGGAAAGATCGTCATGGTGAACCGCGCAGCTTCCAAAATACTGGGTCAAGGGCAGGAGCAACTCAAAGGCAGGCCCCTGCTGGAATTTGTAGACGATGCCGGTGGTGAAAACCAGGCCGCCTTTTGTCGATCCTCCGGCAGGCGGGACGTTGAAAATATCCGGATTCGCATGAAAAGCGTCAATGGCAAAGGGTTGCCCGTCATGCTTTCCAGTTCGGTGATCACCGATGACCAGGGAGGTGTGGCCGGGACCGTGACGGTGGCCAGGGACATCTCCGCCCTGGAATACGCTGAATCGTGTCTGCTCGCCAGCGAGCGGCGCTACCGGAAACTTGTGGAAAATATCAACGACGTGATTTTCACCGTAGACCTGGAAGGGGTGGTGAACTACGTCAGTCCGCGAATCCGGGCGCTGGCCGGATACCGGTCCGACGAGCTGATCGGGCGGAACATCAAATCCCTGGTCCCCGAAGACGAACATTCCAAGATGATGAAAAGCATGCGACTTGCGCTGAGGGGCGACATGGGAGCCGCCAATTACCGGCTGCTGAAAAAGGATGGCTCCCCCGTGTGGGTAAGGGTTTCAGCCCGCCGTATCCGTAAGAAAGGCCGGACAGTCGGGCTCCTGGGGGTATTGGCCGACATCTCCCGCCTGATCCGGACCATGGACGAGAAGCTGGAGTTGGAGGCCAAGTTGAGCCGGGCCCAGAAAATGGAGGCCATCGGCACCCTGGCCGGCGGCGTCGCCCACGATCTGAACAATATATTGAGCGGGATCGCCAGCTATCCTGAATTCTTGCTGATGAAACTTCCGCCGGACAGCGATCTGCGCCAGCCGCTGGAACTGATTCACGGATCGGGTCTCAAGGCCGCCACCATCGTGCAGGACTTGCTGACCCTCGCACGGCGGGGTTCGGCCAATTTTGAGGTGCTCGACCTGAACCGGGTGATCGAGGATTACCTGGTGAGCCCGGAGCACAAGAAACAGCGCTCTTTTTTCCCCGGAGCGTCAATTGATGTTCAATTGCCTCCGGACCTTTACCATATCGAAGGTTCGGCTGTGCATCTGACCAAGACGGTGATGAACCTGATGTCCAATGCGCTTGAGGCGCTCGAGCCGTCGGGCCGCATTAAGATTAAGACCCGAAACGTGCAGGTCGATCAAAAGGCGGCCAGCCCCTTCAATGTCCCTGCCGGCGCCTATGTGAAGCTCAGCGTCCAGGATGACGGCATGGGCATCGCCCCCCGTGATGTGAACCGCATTTTTGAGCCCTTCTATACCAAGAAAGTTATGGGGCGCAGCGGAACGGGGTTGGGTATGGCGGTGGTGTGGGGCACGGTGCGCGACCACAAAGGGTTTATCGATGTGATCAGCGAGCCGGGCAACGGCGCCCGCTTCGATCTCTATTTTCCGGTCTGCCGAAAAACGCTGCCTGAAAAAGCCGGGCCTCTGCCCCGGGCCGCCTACCAGGGCGACGGGAGCCGGATTCTGGTGGTGGACGATGTGGCGGAACAGCGCACCATTGCGGCCGCCCTGCTCACCGACATGGGATACTGCGTCGACACGGTCGACAGCGGCGAAGCGGCCGTCGCCCACCTGGAAAAGAAGACCGCCAGCCTGGTAATCATCGATATGATCATGGCGCCGGGCATGGACGGCTTCGATACCTTCAAAAAAATTCTGGAGATTTCACCCGGCCAGAAGGTCATCATCTCCTCCGGATTTTCGGAAACCAAACGCCTGCGCGCCGCCATGGAGCTGGGCGCCCTCGGATTCCTGAAAAAACCGTACTCCATGGAGACCCTGGGGGTGACCGTTCACAAAGCTTTGGAAGCGGCCAACTAAGGGCTCGCGCAAAAATAACTTCACATTTTCATGCGCCGATGCATCCTGCCTGGCGGTGTTGCCCAAGCGCAGAAATATCTCGATATTCCTGCGCTTGGGCGCCTTGCCAGGCAGGCGCCTCAACACCTGAAAATGTAAATTTATTTTCGCGCGAACCCTAAGGGCCAAAGAGACGGTAAGCGGATATCCAGCCGGAATATCGTTTATTCGCGTTGGTTTCCTGTGCTATAGAGGCGCAGTTGAATTCATGCCTTTACCAAGAACCGAGAGCGACGACATGAAGACATTTACTCCCGAGGAACTGGCAACCTTCAATGGACAGGACGGCCGTCCGACATATATTGCCCACAATGGAAAGGTGTATGATGTCACCGAGAGCAGGATGTGGCGCGGCGGTCGTCATATGAAACGGCACAATGCCGGCGAAGACCTGACCACGGATATTCAGGCCGCTCCCCATGCGGCCGATGTCCTCGATCGCTATCCCCAGGTGGGCGTTCTGGAGAAAGAACGGTCACAGAAGCGCTCCACTTCGGGCCTCGTGGGCCTGCTGCTGGACGCCAATCCGTTTTTCCGGCGCCACCCCCATCCCATGACCGTGCATTTTCCAATCGCTTTCATGCTGGCCAATCCGGCTTTCAATTTCCTCTACTGGCTTACAGGATACCGGTCGTTCGAAACCACGGCCTATCACTGCCTCTGGGCCGGCCTGCTATTTTTGGCCGTAGCCGTAGCCACCGGCTATGTGACCTGGTGGTACAACTATATGTCCCGGATGATGAAGCCCATCGCCATCAAGCTTGCCCTGACGCTGGTGACTGTCATGATCTCCGTCGCCTGTTTGATCTGGCGATGGAATGTGCCGGATGTCATGGTGGATCTTCAAGGCAGCCGCTACCTCTACTTTTTCGGCTCCCTCTCCTTTATTCCACTGATCGGCATCATCGGCTGGTACGGGGCGGGATTGACCTTTCCCCTGGAAGACGAATGAATAAAACCGCAGAATATCGAACAAGGAACCGCTGAATGGCGAAGGATGGTATCCTGCCATGATACAAATCGGCAGAGCGAAGCGATTCCGCACTTCTGAATTCTGCGGTTCCTTATTCGATATTCTGCGGTTCTTTTCTACTCATACCCGTCCGTCACCTCCACCGCCCGTTCTTCTTCCAGCGGTTTGAGGTGGGGGTTCTCGTTCAAAATTCTTGCACAGGTGTTCCATCGCAGGGCCGCATCCGCGTTGCCCGGGTCGCAGGTGCTGAGCGCCTGCTCGTAATCGGCCATGGCCCGTGAATACCAGTCGTGGGCCAACTCGCCTGAACCCGGACCGCCGGTCAGCAGATGGACCTTGGCCCGCCGTTCGTTGATCACGCCCCGGTAATAGAGCCTGCAATTGGCGTCACCCAGCCGATTCAAAAGTTTATTCGCTTCGTCAAACGCGGGATAGAGAGACTCCTTGAATTTGTCGGTATGTGCCAGCAGCAATGTGATCAGGGCTTCCTGATTTTCAGGGTCTGCCTGCAGAATGTCCAGACAGATGCTTTCCGCTTCGCTGGGTTCGTTGAGCAATCGATAACGCTCGGCTTTTTTAAGGGCCGCAGGAATGGACGCTTTGGGCAAGGTCTTAAGTGAGAACATGAACGCCTCCTTTTCGTATGGAAAGTTGTCAGCCTGAGGATCGGCACCACGCCGCTGCTGCGATGTACCGGGGTCCGGAGTGGCGGAGGCGTATCTGGCGAATTCGAGAGGGCAATCGAACGGCGAAGCATGTCCGGTCATCGCGCCGGAATTGTGCCGCAGCATCCATCCGGGCATCGGGGTGCAAGAGGTACTGTTCTTAATCTAAATGACGGAAAGGGGTCTGTAAACCCTGGCCGGACATAAAAATCTGCATAAGGGCATATGGTACGGCCGCGGCGCGACCTCGGCCTCAGGCAATGACCATCGGGGCGGCCACCGCCTCCATCTTTTCCTTTCCGAACAGCAGCTCCACCAACTTGAGGGCGAATTCCATGGCGGTTCCGGGCCCGCGGCTGGTGACGCAGTTGCCGTCCACCACCACGCGTGAAGCGGCGGCCGATGAATCGCTGAGCGCTTCGACATGTCCGGGATGTGCGGTGGCTTTACGCTCGGCGAGCAGGCCGTGGTGTTCCAGAACCACGGCGGGCGCGGCGCAGATGGCGCCGTACATTTTTCCTGCGCTGCTCTGGCGGATCAGGATCTCTTTGAGCACCGGGTTGTCCCGCAGATGCTCGGCCCCGGGAATGCCGCCGGGCAGAACCACCATGTCGAAGGCGTCGTCTTTGCAATCATCGATCAGGCAGTCGGCCACGATCTTCACGCCCCTTGACGCCGTGATCTGAAGCGCTCCCACCGATGCCACCGTCACCTGGGCATCGGCCCTGCGCAATACGTCGATAATGGTAACCGCCTCGATCTCTTCGGTGCCGTCGGCGATGGGCACCAGTACGTTTATGGTCATGGTTTCCTCCTTTTTCGGCGATTCCAAAGGATGGGCTCTTTGGGTTACCCGGCATACCGCCTGAGATATTGTTCCAGCCGATGCAGCCCCTCTTTGATATTCTCCAGGGAGTTGGCATAGCTGAACCGCAGGTACCCTTCTCCCCCCTCTCCGAAGTCGATGCCGGGGGTGACGCCCACGCGGGCCTTCTCCAAAATGTCGAAAGCCAGCCGGTACGAGTCGTTGGAGATGTGTTTGGCGTTGGCGAACACGTAAAAGGCGCCGGTGGGTTCCACGGTGATGCCCAGGCCCAGTTCTTTGAGCCGCTGCACCATATATCGTCGCCGTTTGTCGTAGGTTTCTCTCATACGGGCCACATCGTCCGCCGTCTCCTGCAGGGCGACGATCCCCGCCTTCTGAACGGCGGCATTGGCGGAGATAAAAAAGTTCTGATGGACCTTCTGGATGGCCCTCACGTAAGGCTTGGGGGCGATCAGATATCCCAGCCTAAGGCCTGTCATGGCAAAGAGTTTGGAAAATCCGTTGATCACGAAGGCACGGTCGGTAAATTCCAGGATCGAGTGCTCCTGACCCTCATAGACAAGGCCATGGTAGATTTCGTCCGAAACCACATAGGGGCCCATTTCGGAGATGGCCTGCATGCGCCGGTCCGACAGCAGGTTTCCCGTGGGGTTGGAAGGCGAGTTGATAAATATGGCCCGCGTGCGGTCTGTGAGTTTGGATTCGATCGCTTCCGGCCGGTACTGAAAACCGTCTTCCTGCAGAACCGGCACCTTGATGCAGCGGCCGTCGACGAAAGTAATGAAATTCGGATAACAGGCATAGTGGGGGTCGGATACGATCACCTCGTCGCCCGCTTCGAGCAGGGCCGCAAAGAGCATGAAGATGGCCGGCGAGCTGCCGGAGGTGACGATGATCTGGTCGGGATCGACGGTCACCTTGTACTTTTCGAAATAATACCGGCTGATCGCCTCGCGCAGCTCAAGGATTCCAAGGCTGTGGGTGTAATGGGTGAAGCCGTCCCGCATGGCCTTGCAGCACGCTTCCAGGACCTTTTCCGGGGCGTCGAAATCAGGTTCGCCCACTTCAAGGTGCACGATGTCCTCGCCTTGGCTCTCCATTTCACACGCCTTTTCGAGGACGTCCATGACAATGAAGGAGGTTATTTCTTCGGTGCGTTTGGATACCACGTTTTCCACCTCGTTGGCCTCGGGTAAAAGGGGGGATCTGGCTGCGATGGACCGACGGCATATTTTTCCGGTTTTATGCCCGAAATGTCAAATGCCAAAACCGGTGCGCCGCAAAATTACGGATCGGTACCCCAATAATTCGGTATTGAGCATTAAAGCCGGTCAGGGGGCCGGTCGGGCCGGCCCCCTGACCTCATGCTAAAGGTGATATCGATCCAAGCGCCTTAACCTGGTGTGGACTCCCGGACAAAAAAACGGGAGCGGCAACTAGCCGCTCCCGTTGGTTGTGCAGGATATCCGGACCGTAATCCGACCGTTTCGGTTTTCAGATCACCTTATTCAAAGGGTATTCGATGATGCCTTCGGCGCCGGCCTGAACCAGTTTGGGAATCAGGTCGCGCACCACGCTGGTGTCGATGACGCTTTCCACAGCCAGCCAGTCGGATTTGTACAGGTGGGAGACGGTGGGCGCGTTGAGGCTGGGCAGCAGGGCCACCACGGCCTCGACATTGGCTTCGGAGACGTTCATTTTCAGCCCCACGAGTTTTTCACCCCGCAGGGCGCCTTGCAGCAGCTGGGCGATCTGCCCGATTTTCTCGCGCTTGGCCGGATCTTTCCACGCATCGTGGTTGGCGATCAGCTGGGTGTTGGTCTGCATCAGCTCGTGGATGATGCGCAGGCCGTGGGCCTTGATGGTAGAGCCGGTTTCGGTCACTTCCACGATGGCGTCCGCCAGGCCCGAAACCACTTTGGCTTCGGTGGCGCCCCAGGAAAATTCAACCTCCACCTTGATATTGCGCTCGGCAAAATAACGTTTTGTGAACTCCACCAACTCGGTGGCGATCTTTTTGCCTTCCAGGTCCTTGAGTTCTTTCACGCCTGAGTCATAGGGGACGGCCAGGACCCAGCGCGCCGGTCGGGAGCTGACTTTGGAGTAGATCAGATTGTCCACCACGTGAACGTCGGATTGGTTTTCGGAGATCCAGTCCATGCCGGTGAGGCCGGCGTCCAGGGTGCCGCTCTCCACATAGCGGGACATCTCCTGGGCGCGACAGATGGCGCAGTCGATGGTATCGTCGTTAATTTCGGGGAAATAGCTGCGGCCGTTGACGTTGATCGTCCAGCCGGAGCGTTTGAACAGGGCGATGGTGGCGTTTTGCAGGCTTCCCTTGGGAACGCCGAGTTTTAGGGGCAAAGTCATTTTTTGTATACCTCCTTGGGGTCGAAAATCGGTTCACCCACAACCTCAATGGTGCGGTCTGCTTTCACTCGTTTGTAGAAACAGCTCCGATGACCCGTGTGGCAGGCCGCCCCGCCCACTTGTTCTACTTTCAGCACCACCGTGTCGTCGTCGCAGTCGATACGGATCTCCTTGACGAGCTGGACATTGCCTGACGTCAGGCCCTTGGTCCAGAGGGTGTTGCGGGTGCGGCTGTAGAAAGTGGCCTTGCCGGTCTGCAAAGTGGTCTCCCATGCCTCGGGGTTCATGAACCCCACCATCAGGACGTCGCCGGTCTCGTGATCTTGGACCACCGCCGGTATCAATCCGTCCATTTTATCAAAATTGAGTGCCGTCATGAATCATTACTCCTTGGTGAATTTGGCGCTCCTTTGCAGGCTTCCCATGGCCAAACGCCTTGGTTTGCCTGTTCCCGCCGGGTGCTTCTGTGCGGCGCGGAAACTCTAAAACCTGTGCAAGTAAGCCGATTGACCGTTAAAGTCAAACTAAAATTTGGTTATTTTATGATTTGGACTGCGGTGATGGCGCTGAAAAGGGAACCGCTTGCTGTGCCAAATCTTTTTTGATAGGTTGAGTGAACCTGACAGCACCCTGTACCGGTGCCGCCTGGAGCGCGGCAACGGGTGTTTATCAAGGACAACATAACCACCGGCGACCCCCGCCTGTTTGATCTCGGGACGCCGGCGAACCGCATGGGAGCCCATGGCCAAACAGATCAGCACATCACAGATTCTCAAGAAACGGGCGCGTAAAGAGCAGCGCGGCTATTGGCCCAAAATCATCAAGTGGTCCCTCTGGATGGTTGTGTTTTTGATGTTCGCCGGAGCGGCCGCCACCCTGGGCATCTTTCTTTATCTGAGCCGGGATCTGCCCAAAATAACCTCGCTCAAAGATTACCACCCATCGATCATTACGACGGTTTATTCGGACGACAACCAGAAAATCGCCGAATTCTATAAAGAGCGGCGTGTGGTTGTGCCCCTGGAGCGCATCCCCGAGCAATTGCAGCAGGCCTTCATCGCGGCTGAAGATTCGAGATTCTACAAGCACCGCGGTATCGACTTTTTCAGTATCGTGCGGGCCTTCTTCAAAAATCTCGAGGCGGGCGCCATCGTCCAGGGCGGCAGCACCATCACCCAGCAGGTCACCAAAAGTTTCCTGCTGACCCCCGAGCGCAGCTACGAGCGCAAAATCAAGGAAGCGATTCTCGCCTACCGCATCGACAAATCCTTCAGCAAAGAGGATATCCTCTACCTTTATCTCAACCAGATTTACTTAGGGCACGGCGCCTACGGCGTACAGGCGGCATCTGAAAATTATTTCGGAAAATCGACGGAAGAACTCAACCTTGCCGAATGTGCCATGCTGGCCGGACTTCCCCAGGCCCCCAGCCGCTATTCGCCTTTTCACTATCCGGAAAGAGCCAAGCAGCGTCAGATTTATGTGCTCAACCGGATGACGGACGAGGGCTTCATTACCAATGAAGAGGCCTCCGAAGCGATCAACACTGAGCTGGATATCCAGCCGCGCCGCAACTGGTATCTGGAAAAGGTGCCGGTCTACACGGAGGACATTCGCCGCTATGTGGAGAAAAAATACGGCGAGGATGCCCTTTATACCCAGGGGTTGAAAATATATGCTGCGGTCAACGTGAGCATGCAGAAAGCCGCCCGCCACAACATCCAGGAAGGATTGAAAAACCTGGACCGCCGCCAGGGATATCGCGGACCCATTAAAAAACTCAGCCCTGACGAGATCGAGGCCTATTCCCAGGAGCTTGAAAAAGAACTGGCGCTGACCCCCATCGTCCCGGGCGTTCAGACCAAAGGCGTGGTCATCGACATCAACGACAAGGCCGGAAAAGCCATGGTTCGCATGGGAAGCCAGCGTGGTGTCATCAAGATCGATGACATGCGCTGGGCGCGCAAACCCAACCCGGAGCTTTCCACTTTCCAGGCCAAACTGCGCAAACCGAGCCAGGCGCTCTCCGTGGGGGATGTCATCCTGGTGGAGGTGAAAGAAAAGGACTCCAAATCCGAAATCTGGCCATTGGAGCTGGATCAGATCCCCGAGGTCCAGGCGGCGCTGGTCTGCATCGAGGCCGGCACCGGATTGGTCAAGACCATGGTAGGGGGAAGAGACTTTCTGCAGAGTCAGTTCAACCGCGCCATTCAGTCCCGCCGCCAGCCCGGTTCGGCCTTCAAACCGGTGATTTATGCGGCCGCTTTGGACAAAGGGTACACCGCGGCATCGGTGATCATCGACTCGCCCATCGTCTTCAAGGATGAGGAGCACGACTTTACCTGGAAACCCAAGAACTACGGCAAGAAATTTTATGGCCCCACCCTCTTGCGGGAGGCATTGGCCAAGTCGCGCAATGTGATCACGATCAAGATCCTCCAGGATATCGGCATCGACTATGTCACCGATTATGCCCGCAAACTCGGCATCGAATCGGAACTGAGCCGGGACCTGTCCATCGCCCTGGGCTCTTCGGGGGTGTCGCTGCTCGAGATCGTTCAGGCGTTTTCGGTGTTTGCCAACCAGGGCTATCTGGTCCAGCCCGCTTTTGTCACCAAAATCGAAGACCGTTACGGCAACATTCTCGAAGAGATGAACCCCATCCGCCAGAAGGTGATCGATTCCAGCACCGCCTACATTATGACCGGCCTGCTGGAGGGGGTGGTCAAATTCGGCACCGGAAAACGGATCCGCGCTCTGGGGCGACCGGTGGCGGGTAAGACCGGCACCACCAACAACCTCTATGACGCATGGTTCGTGGGCTATACGCCGCGGTTCATCACCGGCGTCTGGGTCGGATTCGATCAGGAACGCTCCCTGGGCAGGGGGGAGACCGGCAGTCGGGCCGCCAGTCCGATCTGGTTGGGATACATGCAGGAAATCCTGAAAAATGAACCGGTACGCGTCTTTCAGGTGCCTGAAGGGGTGGTTTTCGCCAAGATCGACGCCGAGACCGGCCTGCTGCCCATACCGGAGTCCAAAGAGACCATCTTCGAGGCGTTCAAAGAGGGCACGGCACCCACGGACTACACACCGAAACCGGGAACGGTAACCGAACCGGATCAGTTTTTTAAGCAGGATTTGTAATCACTTTAATCTTTCAACTGTGTATTCATGGGCCTTCGCCACATTCTAATGGTGTTATCGCTGCTGGCCTTTCTATCGGCATCGGCGGGCGGCGCGCTCTTCTACTCCGCACTGCGGCAATCCGCTTTCACGGAAGCCGAACGCCAGGCGGTGGCCAATACCGAGCTGATTCAAAAAAGCCTCAACTCCTTTCTCTCAGAACATCAGAAACCGGCAGCCACACTGGCCAGCATACCGGCCCTGCATGTGGCCCTGCGTCAAACTACACCGAACTCCCTGTATCAGGCCAATGTCGTATTGGACCGGTTCAAACAGACACTGGATGCCGATGTCTGCTACCTGCTCGATCAAAAGGGAACCACGATCGCATCGAGCAACCGCAAGGATCAGGACAGTTTCGTAGGGCGGAACTTTTCCTTTCGTCCCTATTACAAGCAGGCGGCGAGCGGCGTGGCCGGCTCCTATCTGGCATTGGGCACCACTTCCCTGAAACGGGGCGTCTATCACAGCTACCCGGTCTTTGACGATCCCGAGGAGCCGCCCATCGGCATGGCGGTGATCAAATCCTCCATCGATAAAATCGAAAAAACATTGGGACTGCCCCCTGAAGATATTGTGCTGGTGACCGACCCGCTGGGCATCGTATTCATTTCCAACCGGCCGCAATGGCTCTTCCACAGCATGTGGCAGCTCGGCCCGGATGCTGTAAAACAGATTGCCGATGAACGCCAGTTCGGAAAAGGGCCTTGGCTCTGGGTGGGATTCCGCCGCATCAACGACACCCATGTGGTGGACGCCGACGGCACGCGCTATCTGATGCACCAGAACGGGGTAGAGAAATTTTCCGGTTGGCGCATTTACCATCTGCGCGACATCCAGCGGATATCCGAGAGCGTGTCGGCACCCCTGGTGCGCATCGTCGGCCCGGTGGTGATGGTATTGTCGGTGATGATCGGCATCGCCGTATTGGTTCTTTACCGCAAGGCCAGCCGGGAGATCTTCCGGCGCAGAAACGCCGAGCAGGCCCTTCGCCAGAGCGAAGCGCGTTATCGTTCCCTCTACCACCATACACCGGCCATGCTCCACTCCATCGATACCGAAGGCCGCCTGTTGAGCGTCAGCGACTACTGGGTGGAGACCATGGGGTACGGCCGGGAAGAGGTCATCGGCAAACCGTTGACCGACTTTCTGACCCCTGAATCGCGGAGGTATGCAGAGAAGGAGGTCTTTCCGCGCTTCTTTCAGGACGGGTTCTGCAAGGAGGTGTCCTACCGGTTTATCAAAAAGGACCGGCAGGTTATCGATGTGCTGTTGTCGGGGATCGCGGATCGGGACACATCCGGCCGTATTCAGCGCTCCCTTGCCGTCTCCATCGATGTGACCGAACGCAAGCGCGCCGATGAAGCCCTTCGCCTGGCCAAAGAAGAACTGAGTCGCTACAGCCGTGAGCTCGAGAAGCAGGTGGCCAAGCGGACAAGTGAAATCACCAGCATACTCAAATATACGCCGGCCGTGGTCTACATGAAGGATCGGGGCAGCCGGTACCTGTTGATCAACTCCCGTTTCGAGGAGCTGTTCGATGTAAAGAACGAAACCGTACGGGGAAAATCCGACATCGACCTGCTCCCGGCGGATGTGGCCGAGCAATTCAGGAAACACGATGAGCGGGTCCTGGCCGAAGGGTGCTCCCTGCACGTCGAGGAGCAGATCGTCCACCATGATGGTGTGCACACCTACCTGTCGGTCAAATTCCCCATTTATGCACAATCCGGCAAGATCAGGGCCATGTGCGGCATCGCCACCGATATTACCGCCGTAAAAAAGGCGCAGGAGCAGCTCCGCCGGCTATCGGGCAGTATCATGGCCAACCAGGAAAAGGAGCGGACCGCCATCGCACGGGAGCTTCATGACGAGCTGGGACAGGTGTTGACGGCATTGCGCATGGATGCGGTGTGGCTGCAGGATCGAATGAAAAAAGAAGGCCTCGGCGGCGTCGATCGGGCGGCGGCCATGTGCGCGCTTATCGACGGCACCATAGAAAACGTGCGCAGTCTGGCCATCCGGTTGCGGCCGGGGGTGCTGGACGACCTGGGACTGGTCGACGCCCTGGAGTGGTATACCAGCGAGTTCGAACGGCGCTATCAGATCCCGTGCATCTTCACATACGATCCCGTTCCGGTGATCGACGACACCCTGGCCACTGCGGCCTATCGCATCGCCCAGGAGGCGTTGACCAATGTGGCCCGGCATGCCGAAGCCACCAAGGCGGAAGTCAATCTCAGCATGTCCGATGGCAACCTCACCTTATCCGTCAGCGATGATGGGCGCGGCTTCACGGAGCAGGTGATGCCCGAATCCGAGGCGCTGGGGCTTGCGGGCATGCGGGAGCGGGCCGCATTGGCCGGAGGTGCGCTGGCGGTTGATTCCAACCCCGGGATGGGAACCCGGGTCAGTTTCAGCGTCCGGCTGTATGCCTGATCATATGCCTGGGAAACGACTTTTTGTCTTCCGGTCCGATTTCATGATAAGCTGGCCCCAAACACAGCCACTACCCATTACCCGACAGGGGAGCACACCGTGATCAAAGTCCTGCTGGCAGACGACCACAGCATCGTTTTGGCCGGACTGCGCCGTCTCGTGGAAGAGAGCGACGATATGGAAGTGGTGGCCGAAGCTGCCGACGGCCGGGAAGCGATCCAAAAAATCCGGCAGCTGCAGCCGGACGTGGCGGTTATCGATCTCTCCATGCCGGAAATCGACGGGTTGGAGGTGATTAACCAGATTCATCCGGAGTATCCGGACCTGCCCATCATCGTTCTGACCATGCACGCCGAAAACCAATATGTGGTGCGCGCCATCGAGGCCGGTGCCAGGGGGTACATCACCAAGCAATCGGCTCCCGAACATCTGGTGAATGCCATTTTGAAAGTCAATGGCGGATCACGCTATCTGACCGAGGACGCTGCGGAGTCGCTGGTATTGCGGGTGGCCAAGGGCAACCGCCATCAG
>JBNLAV010000103.1:0-18683 GCA_050302315.1 Desulfobacteraceae bacterium | reverse complement strand
TACCGTCATAGGAACTATTATTTTCGTTGCTTCAATAAGTATATTCTTTTGGGGACAACCTGGCGCCTATAAGCGTGTAATTGCGTTTTTTGCATTAGTCGCACTGATTACTGTTTTTTTAATTATTTGTGCGAGGATAGGTGTGGCAATCAACCGGCACAGGGGGATATATCCGCAAAAGGGTAAGGAAACAATGAACGACGTACGGCGTCTGGCGTTAAGCGGCCACAAGTTTTTTGCAATAGACATCTATCGTAAACTTAAAAATACTGGCACCAATGAGGCAACAAGAGAAGTGGATAGAATTATTGCCGAAGGCAAGTAGTGTGGAAATACAGACACGGTGATTAATCCCATCTACTGGCGAAACCCTGCCAACTCCTGGCTTTGAAGATACCTTGCAATTCCGCGTTTTTTGATCTTTCGTTCCAAGCGAGTGGCTTCACATCTGTCCTTACACATGTGAGCCCATATTAATTTCCAAGGGCCTGAAAACCGCTTAGTGGTCTTCGATAGCCGGTATTTTGGATCGTTGTGTTGGTTGAGCCTTTGCTCAACACTGGAGCTTTGACCACAATAGTATCTGTTACTGGTCTCGCTGTGGATGATGTATACCCATTGCGACATTAAAAAGGCCCTGCCAATATTGGCAGGGCCGGTGTTTTTGGCTGCCCAGCGCGGACTCGAACCACGGACACGGTGGTTAACAGCCACCTGCTCTGCCGACTGAGCTACTGGGGAAAAAGTTTTTTCAATCTTCCCCAGTATCATCACGGTGGTTAATCCCGCCGTCGGCGGGACTCTGCCGACTGAGCTACTGGGGAATATGGTTTTTCCCGCGCGGAAACCCGCTCAGGAAAGTTGGGTTTTTAATGGAGCCGGGGGTAAATGTCAAGGGAAAACAGCGCCTCAACTTGACCCGACCCGATGGCCGCTTCGTTCCCCCTATTCCGCTACCTGGGCGGTGGCCTTGATGCGCAGGGAGAGCTCGTCCAGTTGGGCTTTGGCCGCGTCGGACGGGGCGTTGGTGAGCATGCAGGCCGCTTTCTGGGTTTTGGGGAAGGCGATCACGTCGCGGATCGACTCTTCGCCGCACAGCAGCATCACCAGCCGGTCGAACCCGAAGGCCAGGCCTCCGTGGGGCGGCGCGCCGGTCTGCAGGGCGTCCAGCAGGAAGCCGAATTTGTTCTCGTATTCTGCGGCCTCCATGCCCAGGGTCTTGAAGACCCGGGACTGCAGGGCGTTGTCGTGGATACGGATGCTGCCGCCGCCGATCTCGAAGCCGTTGAGCACCAGGTCGTAGGCCCGGGAGCGCACGGCGGTGGGATCGCTCTCCAGCAGGTCGTAATCCTCCTCCAGGGGCGCGGTGAACGGGTGGTGCAGGGCTTCGTGGCGCTTTTCATCCGTGTTGTACTCGAACATGGGAAATTGGGTGATCCAGACGAAGTTGAACACGTCGTTGTCGATCAGGCCCAGTTTCTGTCCCAGGTGGTTGCGCAGGTGGCCCAGGGCCTCGTTGGTGACCTTGGGCTGGTCGGCCACGAAAAAGACCAGGTCGCCCGGCGCCATGCCGATGCGCTCGGCCAATCGGGCCTTTTCCTCGTCGGTGAAAAACTTGGCGATGGGCGACTGCCAGCCGTCTTCGCGCACTTTGATCCACGCCAGGCCCTTGGCTTTGTAGATGGCCACGAATTCGGTGAGGTCGTCGATCTCTTTGCGGGAGAAGTCGATGCAGCCCTTGGCATTGAGCGCCTTGACCAGGCCGCCCTTCTTGGCCACCGAGGCGAAGACCTTGAATCCCGATCCCTTGACGATGTCGGAGACATCCTTGAGTTCCAGGTCGAACCGGGTGTCGGGCTTGTCCAGACCGTAGCGGTCCACGGCTTCGGCATAGGTCATGCGGGCAAAAGGCAGCGCCGGCTTATGTCCGAGCACCTGTTCGAAGACATGGGCCATCAGCCCCTCGGACAGGGCCATCACATCCTCTTCACCCACAAAGGACATCTCCATATCGATCTGGGTGAACTCCGGCTGGCGGTCGGCGCGCAGGTCTTCGTCACGGAAGCATTTTACGATCTGGTAGTAGCGCTCGAACCCCGATACCATGAGCAGCTGCTTGAAGAGCTGGGGCGACTGGGGCAGCGCGTAGAACTGGCCGGGGTTGACCCGGCTGGGCACCAGGTAGTCGCGGGCGCCTTCCGGGGTGCTGCGGGTGAGAAAGGGCGTCTCGATGTCGAGAAAGTCGTTGTCGTTGAGATACTGCCGCACGGCCGCCGATGCCTTGTGCCGCAGGATGATGTTGCGGTGCAGGTGGGGCCGGCGCAGGTCCAGGTGCCGGTGCTTGAGCCGGATGGATTCGGAGACGTCCACGCTGTCTTCGATCATGAACGGGGGCGTGGCCGCCGGGTTGAGAATGCGCAGTTCGCTGACCAGCACTTCGATGGCCCCGGTGGTCAGGTTGGGATTGACCATGCCCTCCGGGCGCGGCTCCACCTTGCCCTTTACGCCGATCACATATTCGCTTCGCAGGCCGTGGGCCTTGGCGTGCACGTCGGGATTCAGTTCGGGGTTGAACACCACCTGGGTCAGCCCCTGCTGATCTCTCAAATCGATAAAGATGACGCCGCCATGGTCCCTGCGGCGTTGCACCCACCCCATGAGCACCACTTCCCGGCCCACATCGTCCTTCCCCAACTGGTTGCAGTTGTGGGTTCGTCTCATATTTCCCAGCAGATCCGCCACTGGTCATCTCCTTTCAAAATACGCCATAAATGGGGGCCTTACGCCCCGCAACCGGTCTTACATCAGTATCGGCAGCATCGCCGAGGCGATGCGATCACATTAATTGCTTCCATACCTGGTCCTCCAGGTCGTCCAGCGGCAGCTCCTGCTGCTCCTTGGTGGCCATGTTGCGCAGTACGGCGGCGCCGCTTTTCAGTTCCGCCTCGCCCACGATGAGGACATGGCCGGCATTGAGGCGGTCGGCGCGCTTCATCTGGGCTTTCAGGCTGTGGTCGGCGTAGTCCATCTCGACGGACAGGCCCCTGGCGCCCATGCGGGAGAGCCACTCGAAGGCTTTGGCCTGGGCCTCGGGGCCCAGCGCCGCCAGATACAGTTGCGGTCCTTTGGGTTCGGCCTGCTGCAATTGCCCCACGATCTCCGCCAGGCGGTCGAATCCGATGGCAAATCCGATGGCCGGAATGTCGGGTCCGCCCAGCGCCTTTACAAGGCCGTCATAACGCCCGCCGCCGGCCACTGCGCTCTGGGCGCCGAGGGCGGTGGTCTGTATCTCGAAGGCCGTCCGGGTGTAGTAATCCAATCCCCGCACCAGGCGCTTGTTCAATATGAACGGCACCTGCAGCGCTGCCAGCGAACCGGTGACCGTATCGAAATGCGCACGGCATTCGCCGCACAGGTAGTCCACGATGGCCGGCGCATCGGCCACGGCCTCCTGGCATGATGGGGATTTGCAGTCCAGAACGCGCAACGGGTTGCGGTCCTTGCGCCGCAGGCAATCCTCGCACAGGCGGTCGGCGACGCTGTCCAGCAGGGCGGTGAGGGCTTCCCTGTATTTGGGCCGGCATTCGGGGCACCCCAGCGAATTGACGTGGGCCTGGGTGTCGCCCACGCCCAACTCCTTGAGCAGGGTGTGCAGCATGAAGATCATCTGCACGTCGATGCGCGGCGAGGCTATGCCGAATGCCTCCACGTCGATTTGATAGAACTGGCGGTAGCGGCCTTTCTGGGGGCGTTCCCGCCGGAACATGGGGCCGACCAGATAGAATTTTTTAACCGGGTCCGCCGCATAGAGCTTGTGCTGAATATAGGCGCGCACGATGGAGGCGGTGGCTTCGGGCCGCAGGGTGAGCAGGTCGCCTTTGCGGTCGGCAAAGGTGTACATTTCCTTTTCGACGATGTCGGTATCCTCGCCGATGCTGCGGGCGAACAATTCGGTCTTTTCCATGATCGGAATCCGAATCTCGCCATAGTTGAAGCGCTCGAAGATGCCTTTGGCCGTCGTTTCGATGCGCTGCCACAGCTCCACCTCGCCCGGCAGTATATCCTTGAACCCTTTGATCAGTTGAATCATGACGCCACCTGTGCTGTATGCATGCACAACCATCGCGGGTTCGCCCCTGCGGGCCTTGACCGCGATTCGTGTAAACTCTGGTACATAGCGTATGATTCGCGATCGAGTCAACCTATAACAAAAAGCGTTGAGCTTTGGGCGGGGGTATGAAATAAATTGCCGCGTTGTCGATGTTTGGGAAGCGCTCATGGCATTGGGTGTAATCCCTGATTGGCTTTCCGCCGATATTGACCTATAATGGCGGCCATGGCGCTGAAGCATTCCGGCCGCCTGTCCCGGAGGCATCTGAAACGGGCAGGGTTGCGTCCGGCGTGCCCGACCGGCGGCCGATGCGGCTTTGGAACCGAAAACCGAAAACCGATAACCGATGGAGAAACTGCAGTTTGAATCCTTCTGACGCCCCTGCTCCGACCGATTGACAATCTCGACTGCCTTCGATACGCTCAAAACGTTTTTCCAAACCCCCAAAAACAGTCGTTTCTGGATGAGCGGATGATCATAGGACTTGATGTAGGCGGAACCCATACCGATGCCATCTTGCTGGACAGGACGGGATTGGTACGAAAGGTTAAAGTCCCCACCAATCCGGGCAAACTCTTCGAAACCATTCTTCAGGCACTGGAAGAGACCATCTCGGGCGTTGACCCCAAAACCATCAGCCGGGCGGTGTTGAGCACCACCCTGGCGACCAACCTGGTGGTCCAGCAGCAGCTTCCCGCCGTGGGCATGGTGGTGGCGGCCGGACCGGGCATCGATCCGGAGCACTTCCGCACCAATGACGCCTACCACGTGGTCAAAGGCGCCCTGGATCATCGCGGGCGGGAAATCGAGCCCCTGGACCGCGACCAGCTCGTTGCCACCGGCGAGGCGTTTCAGCGCGACGGTATCCGCTATGCCGGCGTCGTGTCGAAGTTTTCCGTGCGCAATCCCCAGCACGAAAACGCCATGGCGGATATCCTGGCGCCGTATGTGGAGCAGGTGTTCAAAGGACATACCTTCTCCGGCGGGTTGAATTTTCCGCGACGCATCGCCACCACTTATCTCAATGCCGCCGTCTACCCGATCTACCGGGAGTTTTTCGAGGCCGTCCAGCAGTCCCTGGCCCAGAGAGGACTCTCCATGCCGATCCTGATCCTGAAGCCGGACGGCGGCAACATGAGCTTTGAATCTTCGCTGGCGCATCCGGCCCAGACCATCCTTTCCGGTCCGTCGGCCAGCGTCATGGGCACCCTCGCCCATGCCCCCCGCCAGGGCGCCAGCCTGGTGCTGGACATCGGGGGAACCACCACGGACATGGCGGTGCTGATCGACGGTGTCCCGCTGTTGGCGCCCCAGGGCATAGAGATTCCACCCTACAAGACCCTGATCCGCGCCTTGCAGACCAAATCCATCGGCATCGGCGGCGACAGCGCCGTGCGCCTGAACGACGGACGGATCACCGTCGGACCCGACCGCATCGGCAAAGCGATGGCTTACGGCGGACCGGCCCCCACGCCGACGGATGCCTTCTACGTGCTGGGCCTGGGCCGGAAGGGGGACCCGGACAAAGCCCGGCAGGGCCTGTCTCCCATGGCGAAGTCGCTGGGTCTTTCCGTTGAGCAGACGGCGGAAATGATATTCGCATCGGCATGCCGGAGCATTTTGGATGCGGCGGCGCAGATGGTGGATGACATCAACAGCGAACCGGTCTACACCGTGCATGAAGTGTGGAAGGGAAGTAAAATCGAACCCCATCAGTTGTTGGTGATGGGCGGACCGGCACCCCAGTTCGGAGAGAAGCTGTCCGAGATGTTTCATGGCAAGGTGACCGTGGTGCCGCACTGGAATGTGGCCAATGCCATTGGATGCGCCCTGGCCCGCACGACTTCCGAACTGACCCTGTTCGCCGATACGGCGCAGCAGATGATCTCCATTCCCGGCGAGCAGTTCAGCAGCAACATCTCCTCCCACTTCGAACTGGAGGATGCCCGGCAGGTGGCCCTCGAACTGCTCAGGGAGCGCGCCATACGGCGCGGGGCGGGCCAAGGCCAGCTCTCCGCCGAAATTATCGAAGAGTCGTCCTTTAATATGGTCCGCGGATTTCACACCGTGGGCAAGAACATTCGCGTCAAGGCGCAGATCAAGCCCGGACTGATCGACGGGTATGCCATGACGGACAGCCCGGCGCGTGAAGCCGAACATACAGAAGACTGGAGCGAGGCGTAGTGCAGGCGCCCTTGAATTTTGAACCGAAGACGATGAACGAATACAGGTATGCTGACAGCCAAACATAAAACCGGACTGGTCTTCTTCCCGGCCTTTGACTGGGCCATAAGCCCGTCGCACCCCGAAAGGGAAGAGCGGCTGCTCTACACCCAGGATCAGGTGTTCGAAGAGGGCCTGTTGGATATCGACGGCATTGTGGAGTTCAAGCCCGACCTGGTGGACATGAAAGATGTGCAGCGGGTCCATTTCTGTGTTCCCCATCCTGAAGCGGTGATGACCGAATCCCATTTCATCAGTGCCGGCGGCGCCAAAACCATCGGAACTCAGGTCATGGAGGGAAACATCGACAGAGGCTTTGCCCTGGTGAGACCGCCCGGGCACCACGCCTGTCGGGTGGTGCACGGTTCCCGGGGGTTCTGCAATGTCAACATCGAGGCCATCATGATCGAATACCTGCGCCACGCTTACGGCGTGAAGCGGGTGGCCATCGTCGATACCGACTGCCACCATGGGGACGGCACCCAGGACATCTACTGGCACGATCCGAACACCTTGTTCATCTCGATCCACCAGGACGGCCGCACCCTTTATCCGGGTTCCGGATTCCTGGATGAAGCCGGAGGCCCCAATGCGACCGGCACCACGCTGAACATCCCGCTGCCGCCGCACACCTCCGAAGACGGATTCCTCTATACGATCAAAGAGGCGGTGCTCCCGATACTGGAAGAGTTTCAACCCCAGCTGGTCATCAATTCGGCCGGCCAGGACAACCACTACTCCGACCCCATCACCAATATGAACTTCACCGCCCGCGGGTATGCCGAGCTGACCCGCCTGCTCAAGGCAGACATCGCCGTATTGGAAGGCGGGTATTCCATCGAAGGGGCCCTGCCCTACGTCAATACCGGCATCATCCTGGCCATGGCCGGGCTGGATTACAACCATCTGAGGGAACCGGATTACAAACCGGAAAAATTCCGTCAGACCAACGAAACCGATCGCTGGGTTGAAAAAGCGTGTGAAAATGTCCTCAAGCTATGGCGCCATCGCGATCTGTTGAAAAACCAAATGCGCAGTAAACCGGGTTGCCATAAACGCTCCCGCGATATCTATTACGATACCGACAATATCCAGGAGCACCAGGAGGAGACCGTCACGCTCTGCGACGACTGCGCCGGCGCGTTGAAGATCGATACGGCCGTCCGAGGCCGCAACCATATTCTGGCCATCCACATCCCGGTCAATGCCTGCGGCAAATGCCGCGATCAGGGTATTGCGTGGTACGAGACCGCAGAATTGGGTCAATATGACAGAATCCATCTCCAGGACCGCACCGAGGATCGGTATCATTTAAAAGAGTAGTTCAAAGTTCAGCGTTCAATGTTCAAGGTTAAACCCCAAACCCAATGCCATACGCACGTTCTTGATACTGAACTTTAAACTCTGAACTTTGGACTCAACTTTCGGTCTTCATGTAGGAGCGGCTTTTAGCCGCGACCCGAATGCCTGTTTAGAACCCTTTTCGCGGCTAAAAGCCGCTCCTACACAGCGTTTCAAACTGAATTTGAGTGAAACCCGAAAGTTGAGTTAGACTTATGAGCTTCCGCCAAACCCTCATCAGAGACAACCTGGTCCTGCGCGCGCGCGTCCAGGACGCGATTCGCAGCTTCTTTAACCGCAACGGCTATCTCGAGGTGGAGACGCCGGTCCGGATTCCCGCACCGGCCCCCGAGGGGCATATCGATCCCCAACCCAGCGGCAGCTGGTTCCTGCAGACCTCACCCGAGCTGTGCATGAAAGCGTTGCTGGCCGCCGGCTACGCCCACATCTATCAGATCTGCAAATGCTTCCGCAGCCGGGAGCGCGGCCACCGGCACCTGCCTGAAATGACCCTTCTGGAATGGTACACCGCCAATGCCGATTATCAGGATATGATGAACCAGTGCGAAGCACTGGTCCGGTTCGTGGCGGTGGAGCTCTTCAATGCCCCCCGCCTGACCTGCCGGGGCACCGAAATCGATTTGTCGGCCCGGTGGGAGCGGCTGAAGGTGGCCGAGGCCTTTGGGCGCCACGGGTCGATTTCTATGGAACAGGCGCTGGCGAGCGACCGTTTCGATGAGATCATGGGATTGGACATCGAACCCCGGCTGGGCCTGCATCAGCCGGTGTTCCTTTATGACTATCCGTCCGCCTGTGCCGCTCTGGCACGTCTGAAACCGGGCCATCCCGAGGTGGCCGAACGTTTCGAACTCTACATCGGCGGGGTGGAGTTGTGCAACGGTTTCAGCGAATTGACCGATCCCGCCGAGCAGCGGCAGCGGTTCATGGACGAAATGGCCCAACGCCGCGATGCGGGCAAGGCCGGCGGCCCCATGCCTGAAAGGTTTCTGGAGGCCCTCGAAGGGATGCCGCCGGCCGCAGGCAACGCGCTGGGCATCGATCGGTTGGTCATGTTGCTGGCCGATGCCGCGGAAATCGACGAAGTGGTTGCCTTCTGCCCGGAAGAGTTATAGAATTACAGGTGTAATGTTGTCCAAAGTCAAATACCTGTTCGAGTCCAAATTTATGAAGATCATGTCGCTCCCATTCAGCCCCCCCACATTAAAGATTGATGGCCAACAGACCGATAATATCAACGGAAAGGTGTAATGCGTCTATTGGCTCGGAACAGGACCATCGAAAGCATGCAACGATCACTGGCGCTTGCCCAACACGGTATGCGCCATAATCAAGGCAAAGGGATCCGATTATACCATCAAGCATCAGGGAGATCCTGGTCATGCTGAAACCCAATCCCGACAGGTCGGCCGAGACCGGGAAGACCGCCGCATCGGCGCCCGATCATGCTGAGATTCAAACCCTTCTGGACGCCATCCCGTGCCCGATCTATTACCAAGATGTCAATGGGGTCTGCATTGGATGCAATCATGCTTTTCTGGAACAGATCGTCGGGGATTGCAGCGTCAAGATCCACGGGAAATCCTTCACCGACCTGAAAGGTCAAATCCCGGATGAGCTCATATCGCTGCACGCGGAAGAGGAGGCCGGCCTGTTCCAACACGACGGTCGCCTCTCCTACGAAGCCCAGGTTCGCTGCGGCGACGGGAAAACCAGATTATTTGCCTTCCACAAGTCCGCCATGAAGGACGAAAGGGGGAATGTCATCGGCAACGCCGGACTCCTCCTGGACATCACGGCCACCCGAAATACGGAAGCCGAACTCAAACAATACCGCGACAAGCTCGAAGAGATGGTCTCCAAACGTTCGGCGGAACTGATGGCCTCCAACAATCGCCTGTCCAATGAAATTGAAGATCGTCGAAAAGCCGAATACATGCTGCAAGAGAGCGAACAAAGGTACCGCAACATGTTCGAGAACACCGGTACGGCAACGATTCTCATCGATGCCGATATGACCATCTCCATGGCCAATGCCAAGGCCGAAAAGCTGGCGGGTCTATCAAGGGAGGAATTCGTCGGCCAGTCCAAAACGCTGGACTTCGTTACACCCCAGCACCGCGATCGAATCAAATTGTACCATGAATTGCGCATGAAGGGCGACACCAACGTGCCGCAGCAATTCGAGTTTCAGATCAACACCCCGCAGTGGGGGATCCGCGATATTCTGGCCAATGTTCAATGGATTCCCGAATCCGGGCAGACCATCGCCTCCCTGCTGGACATTACGGAGAGAAATCAACTTCAAAAAGAGCGTCAGCAATTGGCTGCGGTGATCGATCAATCGGCCGAAGCGGTTGTGATCACGGACCGGCACGGCACGGTCGAGTATGTGAATCAAGCGTTTGAACAGCTCTCCGGATTCGACCATGAGGCCTGCATCGGGCAAACCATGGAAGCCCCTTTCTTCAGCAATGAGGATCGGCAGATCCTGAAAGAGATGACCTTCATGGTCTCCGGCGAGGACTCCTGGAGGGGGCGAATTGAAAATCAGCGCCGGGAGGGCGATGCCTATATCGCCGATACGCATATCTTTCCGATCTGCGACGAAAGGGGCAACGCGATCAACCTGGTTTGCGTCAAAAACGATGTCACCCACGAAGTCCAACTCGAAAAGCAGCTGCAGCATGCGCAAAAGATGGAAGCCATCGGCACCCTGGCCGGAGGTATCGCCCACGATTTCAACAACATCCTGGGTGGCATTCTGGGGTATGCGGAAATTTCCATGATCAAAGCCGGCAACAACCAGGACCTCAAGCGCAACCTGGGCCGCATACTGGACGGCTGCCAGCGCGCCAAGGAACTGGTCCACAACATCCTGACCTTCAGTCGAAAAAGTGATGAAGAGACCAAACCCATCGAAATCCAGATTATCGTCAAGGAAGCCCTCAAACTTCTGCGAGCCTCCATCCCCTCCACCATTGAGTTCAAGCAGCGCATCAGTTCGGAACCGAGCATCGTCCATGCGACCCCCACCCAGATCCATCAGGTGGTGATGAACCTGTGTACCAACGCCGCCCATGCCATGCTGACCAAGGGCGGCATGATGGAAATCGTGCTGAAAAATATTGAATTGACGCCCGACCAGTGCGAATCCATTCCCGATGCCGTACCAGGGGCCTATTGCCAGTTGACGGTGAGCGATACCGGCGACGGCATGGACCCGGAAATAAAGCAGCGCATCTTCGAGCCCTACTTCACGACCAAGGAACAGACCGGCGGCACCGGATTGGGACTGTCGGTGGTTCACGGGATTATCAAGAACTTCGGCGGTATCATTACGGTGGACAGCGAAGCGGGAACAGGAACATCGTTCGATATTTACCTGCCGCGCGTCGACGACACCTCGCCCCAAGCGCAGCCGGCGGACGCCACACTTCCCGAAGGCAAAGAGCGGATCCTTGTGGCCGACGATGAATTGTTTATTCTGGAGATCATGACCGACATGCTGGGATCCCTGGGATATGAAGTCGAAACCGTCAGCGGCGGCAAGGAGGCCATTGACCTGTTCAGGCAGGCGCCGGACCGATTTGATATCGTCATCGCCGACCTGACCATGCCCAAGATCACCGGCACCCAACTGGCGATGAGAATCAAGGAGCTCAGGAGCGACATCCCCATCATCCTCACCACCGGAATGACCATCGACCACGAGGCCCACGGCGACCAGTTCGAAGAGTTTGCCGCGGTGCTGAACAAACCCATCCTCTTCCAGGATTTGGCCGAAACCCTGCGCCAGGTGCTGGATCAGGGAAAGTAAAGCACACGCCTGTTCAAGGATCGATCTTGCGCCGCCCCAGCGCAAAGGACAAAAACAGACCGACCAGAAAGCCCACCGCCAGATTGGTCGCCAGCGCTATGCCAACCATGCTCAGCGTGATAAACATCTCCGATCGTTTCTGCAAGTCCGTGATGGTCAGTGCCAGTTGCCCGCCGGCGAAAAAAAGCAACACCCCCAGGATCGCATAGGGAATCAGGTGAAACAGGTTCAGCAGCTGGTCCCCGATCAAAAGCACGGCCGCCACCATGAAAAAACCAATCATCAGATTGGAGCCGGCCGTGCGGGCGCCAAAACGGTAATGGGCGGCCAATCCCCCTGCGCCGTGGCACATGGGCATGCCGCCGAAGGCGAAGGAGAGCAGGTTGGCCAGGGACATGCTGATGCAGAGCGACTTGGCGGTCACCTTTTGTGAAGCGTTTCCAAAATACTGCCGTGAAAGATCGGCATTGGCCAGCACGGCGTTACCGATGGTCATGGGGATCTGGGGTAGAACAAGCGCGAAAAAAGCGAACGTAAAATCTATCTCCGCCGGAAAGCCGAAGGGCATGAATGCAGGCATCCCCACCTGGAGACCGAAGCCATCCAACGATCGATAGGCGCCCAGACAGATCCCCAACACCACTCCAAAGAAGATGACAACCAGTCCGGCCGGCAATTTGCGGTTATCCAGCAGAAACAGGGTCAACAGCACCCCCGCTATGCCGATGGGGATACCGATGGGCACCGGGCCGATCTGCTGCCACATCAGGTAGGGTTCGGCGATTTGTTTCAATTGTTGAAGCTGTCCGGTTCCCACGATGCACTTGATCCCCTGGGTCATCAACACCACCCCGGTGGATAGCTGCACCCCGCGCACCACCGGTTTGGGCGTTCGCTTGCTGATCCAGGTTATGACCCCGCTGGTGCCGACGATCATCAGAATGACCGCCATCACCAGGGTCGCGGACATGATCTGCTGGGCGCTCAAGGCGGTGGCGATCGCATAGGCGCTGATCACCTTCATGGGTTGAACCGCCGTGGGCACCCGGTAGTATAGCCCTGAGAAGATATAAAACAAGCCGACGGGCAGGAAGATGCCGGCCGGGGTGAGCCCATTGACCAGAATCATGCCGACGGCCAGGGGCAGAAGGGTGCCGAGGTCCCCCATAGATCCGGCCATCTCAAGCCGATTGAACCGCATGGGCAAAGTCATTGGCCTTTTATTCTCCTCAGATCAGGGTCATTGTTCTCCTGCCGCCCCTGCGGGGACCTTCATGTGCCGGCGGTTCGGGCATCGACGTGACAACCTCTAAGGCAGAGGTAGAAGCTGACCATGCCGGTCAACATGAACCAGAAACCGGCGCTGAAGGCCAAACGCAGATGCCACCAATCCATCATCATACCGGCAACCAGCGCGCCGATCAACATCCCAAGGCTGTGGCCGACGGTCAAGACCGCCATTACCGTTCCCATGGCGTCGGTCTGGTGTCCTTTGAGGACGGCCACCGCCATCAGCGCCGGCATGGCGATCCCGCCACCCAGGCCGAACACCACGCTGGCGGTCAGCAGATGCTCATAGCTCTGGGCCCATTGAAACGAAAGCACCGCCAGCCCCGCCAGAGCCCCGCCGGCCAGCACCATGGCCTTCCGGCTCATCCGATCGGCAAGGATGCCCATGGGGGTTTGCACCACCCCGCTGACCAGGACCCCGATCATCACCAGGACGCCAATCTGGGAACTGGATACATTGAAGGCGGCATCGGCCAGCACCGGCACAAAGCCCCATATGACGCCGATGCTGGCGGTGTAAACCAAACGAAATGCGAAAATTCCGATAACGACGCGGTCGCCGACGATGGCGCGCCACGCAAGGGGCGGCCGCCCTTTTCGCAGCACCTCCTCATGGCGGGTTGTGGGCAGCAGCCAAAAGCTGAGGGCGGCGCCCACCAGCGCCAGGACCCCCATGCTGACAAACGCGGCCTGGAGGCTGTAATGGTCGTTAATCACCCCACCGGCCACCGGCCCTAAGCTCAGGCCGAAAAACAGCGACATGTTGAACAGCCCCATGACAAAACCTTCGCGGCCGCTGGGGGTGATGTCGCCCACGTAGGCCTGGATCACCGGCATGATCATGGCCGAAGCGATGCCCTGAAAAAAGCGGATGACAATCAGCTGGGTCACCTCAGTGAACAGGATGAAGGCAACCGACACCAGGGCGTATGAGACCAGTCCGATGAGAATGAAGGGTTTGCGTCCCCTGCGGTCGGACCAGCGGCCGAAGACCGGCAGCAGAAAAGTGCGCGATATGGAAAAGGCGCCGAAAATCAACCCGATATAAAGCCCGCCGGCGCCTTCATGGCGGGCGTACACCGGCAGCAGCGGCACCACGATCCCCACCCCGGTAATCGTCGCCAATAACGAGAAAAACAGGGTGCCGAAGATTCTTTTATTTATGGACCTGCGGTCCGGTTCAAAGTTCAATGTTCGAAGTTCAAAACCAAGAAATAATTCAAAGTTCAGAGTTCAGAGTTCAGAGTTGAACCCCAAGCCCAACATCATAAAAGATAAGATCAGAGTTCAAGGTCCAGCGACTGTTTATGGCGATAAACCGATGAAGGGCCACTGCTTTTAACTTTGATCTTTGAACCTTGAACTTTGAACTCCCCTACTACACCTGCCCCTTGATCTTCTCCAGAGCCGATTCAACCGTTTCTCTGATCACCCCCAGCCGCTCCTCCGACAAGGCTTCAAATCTCAACACCAGCGCCGGCTGGGTATTGGAGGCCCTGACCAGGCCCCATCCGTCGCCGAACAGGACCCGGGCGCCGTCGATATCGATCACCTCTTCGCGAGAGCGGAAGTACTCGGTGACCTGCTCCACCACCTTGAACTTGATGCTGTCAGGGCAGTCGACACGAATCTCCGGCGTATTGAAGGTCTTGGGAACATCGGCGAGCAGTTCTCCCACACGCTTGCCGGTGGAAGCCAGAATCTCCAGCAGCCGGCAGGTGGCGTATACGGCATCGTCGTATCCAAAGTACCGATCCTTGAAGAAGATATGGCCGCTCATCTCTCCGGCCAGCTCGGCGTTGACCTCTTTCATCTTCTGTTTGATCATCGAGTGGCCGGTCTTCCACATGATGGCCTGTCCGCCCTTGGCCTTGATATCGTCATACAGGGTCTGGGAGCATTTTACCTCCGAGATGAATGTGGCCCCGGGCTTGCGGGAGAGAATTTCCCGGCTGAAGAGGATCATCAACTGATCGCCGTAAACCATGGTGCCGTCGCTGTCCACGACGCCGATGCGGTCGGCGTCGCCGTCATACCCGATGCCCACTTCCAGCCCCTTCTCCTTCACCAGGGCGACCAGGTCGGTCATGTTTTCGGCCACGGTGGGATCGGCTTCATGGTTGGGGAATCGCCCGTCCGGTTCGGTGTAGAGCTCATGCAGTTCACACCCCAGGCCTTTGAGGATGGGTACGGCGGTCATCCCTGCCGTGCCGTTGCCGCCGTCCACGCCGACCTTCAAGGGCCGGTTCAGCTTGATATTTCCCAGAACGAAGTCGATGTAGGGCGGCAGAATCTCGTAGGCCTCCACACTGCCCCCGCCCTGCTCAAAATCCTTTCCATCGATGATCCGCCGAATCTCCTGGATCTGTTCGCCGTAGACCGAATCGACACCGCTGCAGATTTTGAAACCGTTGTACTCCGGCGGATTGTGGCTGGCCGTCACCATGACGCATCCCTGGGTTTTGAGGTGCCGTATGGCGAAATAGGCCACCGGTGTTGGGCACATGCCGATATCCGCCACCCGGCAGCCGGTGGAGACCAGCCCGGCGATCAACCGCCGGGTATAGCTGTCCGCCGTCACCCGGCAGTCCTTGCCGACGGCGAGATGGGTGTTGCCCTGCCGCGCCAGATAGGTGCCGATGCCTCTGCCCAGCAATTCCACGTCTTCTTCTGTCATATCCTTGCCGGCTATCCCGCGAATGTCATACTGACGAAAAATTTCCGGATTCAACATCATCAACTCCTATGGAAGATTTTTGATTAAAGTACTGAAATGAGTACGGCCACGATTCCCACCAACCAGCAGTAAACGGAAAAACGGTGGAGCTGACCTTTTTTAACCATTTTCAACAGAATCACCAAAGCGGCGTATCCAACGACCGCGGAGACAAGACTTCCCGCCAGGATCATTCCCGCCGGCACAGCGGTGTGGAAAACCTCGCCGTCCAGTCCCAGGACCAATGCCCCCAATATGGCCGGTATGGCCAGCAGAAAGGAGAACCTGCCCGCCAGTTCACGATCGATCCCCAGATAGAGCGCCGCTGAAATCGTGGCGCCTGACCTGGAAATGCCGGGTATGATGGCCAGCCCCTGCACCAGACCGATCACGAAAGCGTCTTTGATCCGCATCTCCTTGACGGGGCGACCGGACGCTTTTCGGCGCCGTGTGAACCACAAGAAGGTCCCGGTCACCATCAGGGCCACCCCCACCAGCCAGACGGCGCCGAACAACTGCTCCGCCATCTTTGCGAAGATCACGCCCAGCAGCGCCGTGGGGATGCAACCCAGCACGATCATCACCATCAGCCGAAACTCCCTGTGGGTATCGAACAGTGCGCGGATGCCGCCGGCGCTTCGAATCAAAACCGGGACGCCGAACAACGTCTTGAGCAACTGCAGGATGTCCTTGTGAAAGACCGCCAGGACCGCAGCCAGGGTCCCCACATGCACACAGATATCAAACAGCAGCTCGGGTTCCATCAAACCAAAAAGGTTCTGAAACAATACCAGGTGCCCCGAGCTGCTCACCGGCAGGAACTCGGTCAGGCCCTGCACCACGCCCAGAATCACCGCCTCAATCCACTTCAATTTGCCGGCTCCTCGTTCGCTTGCGCTGGATTTATCGTCATCGGATGTGTCATGCTCAATATTGCAGAAGCGGCCCCCGGCGGCAACCCGGAACGCCATTCGGTCCGGATCGTCATCGAGAGCCGCCCTTGTTTCTTATACGGCAAGTCGTTAATTTACAAGCATTATCCGTTTGGGACGCCAACGCGGCCGCCTATCCTTTGACCACGCCGATGGGTCTCAACCTGGCCACTTTTTTGGAAATCCCGGCGCCATGCACCACGTCCACCACCTGTGAAACATCCTTATACGCTTCGGGCATCTCTTCGGCCATGGTCCACCGCCCGGTCCAGCGGACCTGAATGCCGCGGTCTTCCAACTCTCTTCCGATGGAACGCCCTTTGCTCTTTTTTTTGGCCGCCGTTCGGCTCAACACCCGGCCTGCGCCGTGACAGGTGGACCCGAAGGTTTCGGACATTGCCCGGTCCGTCCCCATGAGCACGTAGGAGGCCGTTCCCATATCGCCCGGGATCAATATCGGCTGGCCCAGTTCGCGATAGGCCTCGCTCAACTCCGGTTGCCCCGGACCGAAGGCCCGGGTCGCGCCTTTCCGGTGAACACAGAGCCACCGCTCTTGACCATCCACCAGATGCTTCTCCTTCTTGGCAATGTTGTGGCATACGTCGTAGATCAATCGCATGTTCAAGGCGCGCGGGCTGATCTGCAGAATGCGCTCAAACGCTTCCCGGCTGTGGTGGAGCATAACCTGGCGATTGGCATAGGCATAATTGGCTGCGCACGCCATGGCCCGGAGATAGCGCCGGCCTTCATCGGACTGGATGGGAGCGCAGGCCAGCTGTCGGTCGGGCAGTTCGATGTTCAGCTTTTTGACATGTTTGGCCATAAAGGCCAGGGCATCGTCACAGACCTGGTAGCCGAGCCCCCGGCTGCCGCTGTGGATCATCACCGTGACCTGGTTTTCGAACAACCCGAAGACCCGGGCCGCCTCCGGGTGGAAGATCTCGTCCACGACCCCGATCTCGAGAAAGTGATTGCCCGACCCCAGGGTGCCGAGCTGCTTCAATCCGCGGGTCATGGCGCGGTCGCTGATCACCGATGGATCGGCGCCGTGCAGCCGGCCCAGGTCCTCGGTGTGTGCGATATCCTCCCCGGTCCCGAAACCGTTGCGCACCGCCCACTGGCTTCCCTGGGCCAGAACCTTTTTCTCTTCTTTGGCGGTGAGCTTCACCGACCCGGTGGACCCCACCCCGCAGGGAACCTGCCGATAGAGTCCGTCCACCAGATCCTTGACACGGTCCCTGATCTCATCGTGGTGCAGATCGGTGCCGGCCAGGCGCACCCCGCAATTGATGTCATAGCCGACGCCGCCCGGCGACACCACGCCCTCTTTCCAATCAAAGGCCGCCACGCCGCCGATGGGGAATCCATACCCCCAGTGGATATCGGGCATGGCCATGGAAGCTTTGACAATCCCCGGCAGGGTGGCCACATTGGCCACTTGCTTCAAGGCCTCCTCCTGACGCAATTGGTCCAGCATGCGCGCCGAAGTAAAGACAATCCCCGGCACCCGCATATTGCCCACAGGCGGCACCCGCCATCGATAATTGTCGATTTTCTGGATTTCCATAGCCAAAGGCCTTCGGCCCTGTTTGTTGGTTGATTAGGTACTTGCTCAACTTTCGGGTTTCCCTCAAATTCAGTTTGAAACGCTGTGTAGGAGCGGCTTTTAGCCGCGAAAAGGGTCTTAAACAGGCATTCGGGTCGCGGCTAAAAGCCGCTCCTACATGAAAACCGAAAGTTGAGCTACTTGGTTATGCCCCATCATGCGTCTGGTCTGTCTTATGCTTAATTGCTAAAATAAAGCATGATGAGAGCCATTGCACAAAAATATTATCGAGGGCTTGAACCAGAAACGACAAACCAGAAACCAACGATCTAAATATCGAACACGACCCGCGCCCGCCACCCGTCTTCGAATGGCCCGACATCAATCTGGTGATAGGTGACCGCCTTGATCTCATTGCGGATCTCATCCCGGTCCGGATCGTAATCGTCGAAGGTCACCTCGGCCTGCAATCGGGTCTCCTCCATGGTGATGATCTCGGTACCGCGGAGCAGCTTGGATTCTCCATTCCACAGGTAGAGCAGCTCCCTGAGCCAGTTCACCATCAGATCCGCCCAATCCTGCCCCGTAACCTCAATGCGACGCCGATGCCCATGTGCGGACGTTTTCTTCCCGGTGATCAAATCGAAAAGGGCGCTGGCCGCCTCCTGGAACAAGGTCTGCTCATC
>JBNLAV010000102.1:0-7457 GCA_050302315.1 Desulfobacteraceae bacterium | reverse complement strand
TTCCTGAACCTTGCTTTCTTCATACAAGGCATTGAGCTGATCCCCGAGACCTTTGGCAGCCAGGCCAAGATGGATTTCAAGGATCTGCCCCACGTTCATACGTGACGGAACGCCCAAGGGGTTGAGCACCATGTCTACCGGTCTTCCGTCGGCAAAATAGGGCATGTCTTCGATTGGCAAAATCCTGGACACGACGCCTTTGTTACCGTGACGCCCGGCCATCTTATCGCCAACGGAAAGCTTACGTTTCATGGCCACGTAGACCTTGACCATCTTGATCACACCCGGCTGCAGTTCATCACCGCGTTCGAAGCGGGTCAGCTGGCGCTCGAACTCGTCCCTCACCCGGTCGCACTGCATCCGGTACAGTTCCAGCAGGTCGTGCACCGACTCGGTCAGTTCGGCGTCGTCGAGCACCAGGGTTTCCATGGTGGCCATGGGCACTTCTGCCAGATCCCCGGCAGCGACTTTCTTGTCCTTGGTCACGAACACCGTTTTGCCCTTCTTGAGGGGCGCGGCAAGCTGTTTTCCGGTCACCAGTTTTTCGATCTGGCTGCGGGTGATGTCCTCAAAAATCCGCAGTTCGTCGTCCCGGTTGCGTTCGAGCTGGTTGATCTCCTCCATCTCGATATCCTGGGTGCGATCATCCTTGTCGGTGCCGCGGCGGGCAAACACCTTGGCGTCGACGACGATGCCTTCGATACCGGGCGGCACCCGCAGCGAGGTGTCTTTCACGTCCCCGGCCTTTTCACCGAAGATGGCGCGCAGCAGTTTCTCTTCGGGAGACAACTGGGTTTCACCTTTGGGGGTGATCTTGCCCACCAGCACATCGCCCTGACCCACTTCCGCGCCAAGGCGGATGATACCGCTTTCGTCCAGATTCTTTAGCGCCTCTTCACCGACGTTGGGGATATCCCGGGTAATCTCCTCTTTACCCAGCTTGGTGTCCCGGGCCACCACTTCGAACTCTTCGATGTGCACCGAAGTGTAAACCCCGTCGCGCACCAGCCGCTCGGAGACCAGGATGGAATCCTCAAAGTTGTAACCGCCCCACGGCATGAAGGCCACGGTGACGTTCTTGCCCAGGGCCAACTCACCATGATCGGTGGCCGGCCCGTCGGCGATGATCTCACCCTTGGTGACCAGGTCGCCCTTTTTAACCATGGGCCGGTGATTGAAACAGGTGTTCTGGTTGGACCGGATAAATTTGGACAGATTGTATATGGTAACCGGTTTTTGAATTCCCTTGGGGTCCGGTTCGTGTTGAACCACGATGCGGGAGGCATCCACATCCACTACCTCGCCGTCGCGATCGGCCACGATGGTGACACCCGAATCCTTGGCCACCACACCTTCGATGCCGGTACCCACCAGCGGCGCTTCGCTGATCATCAGGGGGACCGCCTGGCGCTGCATGTTGGATCCCATCAGGGCGCGGTTGGCATCGTCGTTTTCCAGGAAGGGGATCAGCGAGGCTGAAACAGACACCAGCTGGTTGGGCGAGATGTCCATCAGCTCGATCTTCTCCTGTTCGACCATCATGAATTCGCCGGCCACGCGCGAGGTGACCAGCGGGTTGATGTATTTGTCCTTGCTGTCCACAGGCGCGTTGGCCTGGGCAATGGGGTGGTCTTTCTCCTCGAAGGCGCTGAGAAACTTGACCTCCTTGGTGACCTTGGCGCTGTCCACCACCCTGTAGGGGGTCTCGATAAACCCGAAATCATTGACCCGTGCATAGGTGCTCAACGATACGATCAGGCCGATGTTGGGTCCTTCCGGTGTCTCGATGGGGCAGATCCGGCCATAGTGCGACGGATGTACGTCGCGGACCTCGAAACCGGCCCGCTCACGGGTCAGGCCGCCCGGTCCCAGGGCGCTCAAACGGCGCTTATGGGTCGTTTCGGATAGCGGATTGGTCTGGTCCATAAACTGGCTCAGCTGGCTGGTGCCGAAAAACTCTTTGACCACGGCCGAGACCGGCTTGGGATTGATCAGGTCATGGGGCATCAGCGCATCGACCTCCTGGAGGCTCATGCGCTCTTTGATGGCGCGCTCCATGCGGACCAGGCCGATACGATACTGGTTTTCCAACAGTTCACCCACCGCGCGCACGCGCCGGTTGCCCAGATGGTCGATGTCGTCCACAACCCCCTGGGTATCGCGCAGTTCGATCAGCGTCTTGGTGGTGAGCAGAATGTCCTCTTTACGCAGGGTGCGCAGATCCACCGGCGCGTTGATGCCCAGGCGCAGGTTGATCTTCAGGCGCCCGACCCCGGAAAGGTCGTAATAAGCGGATTTGAAGAAGAGGTGGTCCATGAAATCCTGGGCCACTTCCGGTGTGGCCGGGTTGCCCGGCCGCATGAGGCGGTATATCTCGATCAGCGCATCTTCTTTGGTGGAGACTTTGTCCAGCAGCAGGGTTTTGCGGATGGAGTCGGAGCTGGAGACGCCGTCAATGCGCAAAATTTCAAATTCGTCGATGCCGGCCGATTTCAAGCGTGCCAGTGCATCCTCGTCGATTTCTTCATTGGCGGAGGTGAGCACCTCCTGGGTTTTGGAATCGACAATGGTATAGGCGAAGACCTTGCTCAGCAGCTCTTCGGGAGCGATGGGGATCTCGGTCATATTGTCCGCCATCATCTGCTTGAGCGCACGCTGGGTGAACATGCGGCCTTTCTTGACCAGCACGTCGCCGGATTCCGGATGGATCACATCCTTGCTGGCGCGCTGTCCTTTCAGATGGGCCAGGTTGAACGCTTTGGTGATACGGCGCCCTTTGATGGTGATCTTCTCTGTCTCGTAAAAATAAGAAAGCAGGTCGGCGGTGCTGTACCCCATGGCCTTGAACAGGGTGGTGACCGGAAACTTGCGCCGCCGGTCGATGCGGATATAGACGATGTCCTTGGGATCGATCTCCAGATCGATCCATGAACCGCGCACCGGAATGATTCTCGAACTGTAGATGATCTTGCCGCTGGAGTGGGTCTTGCCTTTGTCGTGATCGAAAAAGACACCCGAGGAGCGGTGCAGCTGGCTGACCACCACGCGCTCGGTGCCGTTGATGATGAAGGTTCCCTTTTCGGTCATCAGTGGAATGGTGCCGAAATAGATCTCTTGCTCTTTGATGTCACGGATATTGGAGACGCCTGTGTCCTTATCTACATCGTACACCACCAGCCGTACGGTGATGCGAATGGGCAGCTCGTAGGTCATGCCCCGTTGGATGCACTCATCCTCACTGTGCTTGACTTCGGAAAAACGGTAAGAGACAAACTCCAGCGAAGCACTGCCGGTAAAGTCCTTGATGGGAAAAACCGATTTAAACACCGCCTGCAAGCCGATGTCTTCACGCTTTTCCGTGGGTACGTCCAACTGCAAAAACCGTCGGTAAGATTCTTTTTGCATGCCGATAAGGTCAGGAATCTCGACGATCTTCTTGATCTTACCGAAGCTCTTTCTCATCCGCTTTTCGAGCGATAACCGATCAGCCATGGCATCTCCATATTTTGTCTTTGTTCCAAGGGTGTGGCAGCTGTCTTGGAACCTTATTCGATGACCGGCACCAAGGGGCATTGTTGCATGATCCCGGGCACCTGCCGTCTTCAATTCTCAGTCCGGTCTTCCGTTTTTCCCCGCCGAAATGATGGATCTCCTAAAAAAATAACGCCATGTTTTCGACCGGTTTAGGAAACGCGAAAATGGGACAAAAGGTTTTTTGGCCTTTTCACCCCATTTTCGCTTTGAACCGAATTATGGTTTCCTCTACGGAATTGTCATCCAATTCTACAGATCGGTAGATTACTTGAGCTCCACTTGCGCGCCGGCTTCTTCCAGCTGATTCTTGATTGATTCCGCCTCTTCTTTGGCAATGCCTTCCTTGACGGGTTTGGGAGCTGAGTCGACCAGTTCTTTGGCCTCTTTCAGGCCCAAACCGGTGATGGCGCGAACCTCTTTGATCACACCGATCTTCTTGTCGCCCGGAGCAACCAGGACAACGTCGAATTCTGTCTTCTCTTCAGCAGCAGCGCCACCGGCATCAACACCGGCCACAGCGCCCATCATGGCAACGGGGGCAGCAGCGGATACGCCGAATTTCTCTTCCAGGTCCTTGACCATCTCGGAAAGCTCCAGGACGGTCATATTTGCAATAAAGTCAATCACATCTTGTTTGGTTACATCAGCCATTCTTTTGTTCCTCCAGAATAATAATCTTTAAGCATTACATCCGTTTTGCAATGTGTCGGGTTAATTTTCATTGAATTTTGATCAGGCCGCCTCTTTCTGGTCTTTAATGGCTTGCAGCACATTGACCATGCGCCGCGGCACATCGCTCAGCGCGGTAACCAGAGAAGTCGGCACTGCGTTCATGGTGGAAAGCACCATGGCCAGCAATTGATCGCGCGACGGCAGATCCGAAAGGGCCTTGATGGCGGAAAGATCCAGCACCTTTCCTTCCATCGCCCCGATCTTGATTTCAAGCTTGTCGTTGCTTTTGGCAAAATCGGTGAGGACCTTGGCCGGTGCCACAGGATCGTCGTAGCTCAGCGCGATGGCGCTGGGGCCGACGAAATGCTCCTTGATCGGCTCGACATCGGTCCCTTCGCAAGCCAGCCTGAGCATCGTGTTTTTGATGACCTGGTACTCGACCTGGGCTTCGCGCAACTTGGCGCGCAACTCGGTCACCGCCTCCACATCCAGACCTTTGTAATCGGTGAGAATCACCACACAACTCTTGTCCAGACGCTCTTTCAGCTCTTTAACGAATTGTTTCTTGGATTCTAGATTCAAAGCTTAAAAACACCTCCCTCCATCACTGCAAATAACCGAAGGATGTAACGAAATCAGCTATCTCATGGGGAAAAGGATCTGAGCGGCAGCGGCCGCTTTGTCCATTTTTCCGCCAATCTGTCTCGGTAGGTCGGCAGATGCCAATTAAACACACGCCGCGTCGGCAGTGTGCACCTACGGTCTTTGACAGCGTTGATAAAACAGTTATTGGTTATGAATTCAGGACCCTGCTGCCCTGACATCAACATAAACGGACCCGGGCAAACTACTTGATGAAATCCCTGACCAGATTCGGATCGATTTTGATGCCCGGTCCCATGGTCGTCGAGATCGCAATGGTCTTGAGGTAAGTCCCCTTGCTGGAGGACGGCTTCAAGCGCATGATGGTCTCCAGAAAAGCAGTAAGGTTCTGGACGATCTTCTCGACCCCAAACGAAACCTTTCCCATGGGCACATGAACGATACCGGCCTTTTCAACCCGGAAATCGATCTTACCGGCCTTGAGCTCTTCGATGGCTTTGGCCACATCCGGCGTAACCGTGCCGGTCTTGGCATTGGGCATCAGACCGCGAGGTCCCAGTAGCTTACCGATCTTACCCACGGTGCCCATCATATCCGGTGTCGCCACACACTTATCGAAACCGAACCAGCCCTCTTGAATCTTCTGGACCATATCGTCGTTGCCCACGAAATCGGCGCCGGCGTTTTTGGCTTCGGTCTCCTTTTCGCCTTTGGCGAAAACAAGCACCTTGACCTCTTTGCCCAAGCCGTTTGGCAGCACCACGGTGCCGCGTACCATCTGGTCTGCGTGCCGCGGGTCAACCCCCAGGCGGACAGCCACGTCAATGGTCTCGTCAAATTTGGCATATGACGACTTGATCGCCGTTTCGACCGCCTCGGCGACATCATGCCGCTTCAACGTATCGACATTGCTTCTGGACTCTGAATATTTTTTACCCCGTTTCGGCATTTTAGCTTCCCACTCCTTGACCTGAAATTATGCGACGGCCCTATACGACTTCGATTCCCATGCTGCGGGCCGTACCGGCGATAATGAGGCAGGCCGCATCCAAATCGTTCGCATTGAGATCGGGCATCTTGATTTTGGCAATCTCTTCCACCTGGGCTCGGGTCACCTTGCCGACACGGTCCCGCTTCGGATCGCCAGCGCCTTTGGCGACTTTGGCCGCTTTTTTCAACAATACAGCGGCGGGCGGCGTCTTGGTGATGAAGGTGAATGAACGATCCTGGTATACCGTAATCACCACTGGAATGATCATGCCGGCATCATTGGTAGTGCGTGCATTGAAGGCCTTGCAAAAATCCATGATATTGACGCCGTGTTGACCCAGCGCCGGCCCGATAGGAGGCGAGGGATTTGCCTTGCCCGCCTCGACTTGCAGTTTAATCTGTGCCAATACCTTTTTCGCCATGATTCTTAATTATCTCCTAACACTCTAGCTAACAATTAAAGCTTGGTAACCTGGACAAAATCCAATTCGACCGGGGTGGAACGACCGAAAATACTCACCAGTACCTTGATCTTGCCTTTTTCCTGGTTTACTTCCTCCACCGTGCCGTTAAAATTGGTGAATGGCCCGTCGATGACGCGAACATCGTCGCCTTCGGAAAAGGAATATTTAGGCTGCGGCTTATCCTTGCCGGCCTCCATGCGATTGATGATCCGCTCGGCTTCTTCGTCCGTCATCGGCGCCGGTTTGTCCCGGCCGCCCAAGAACCCTGTCACCTTGGCCGTGTCGTTTACGATGTGCCAGGTCTCATCATCCAGATCGACACGGACCAATATATATCCGGGGTAGAACTTACGCGCCGATGTACGGCGCTTGCCCTTAACCAGTTCAACCACCTCTTCCGTCGGGACCAGGATTTCGCCAAATTTCTCCGGGTGGGGCGAAGCGGCAACACGCTCTTCCAAAGAGGCCTTAACCTTGTTCTCGAATCCCGAATAGACGTGAACGATATACCATTTAAGTGCCAAGCGTCACCTTCCTGACTTTAGGGGAGCACGACACGAACGAGACTGGAAAGGCTCATGTCCACCAACCCCAGAAACAGGGAAATAATGGCAACGAGGATAATCACCACCATTGTGGATCCCATGGTCTGCTTGCGGGTCGGCCATGTGACCTTCTTCAGCTCGATCTTCACCTCCCGCAGGAACTGCATGCTCTTTTGCAGGAAGTTATCGTCTTTTGCCACCGGTTTGGGTTTATCGACACCACCGGCCTTTTTGACCGCTGCAATGGGTTTCACTGCAACGTCGCCGGTCCCGCCCTCGGGGCCAGCAGCCTGTTCGTCAACCTTGGCGGCCTGCTGGGCTTTTTTCTTGGCGGGGTCCTTTTTCTTCTGTATTCGTCCCATGGTTCTCCTGATCGCCGGGTTTCTTTGCCGCGGCAGAGTCGGTGCCTTGTCTCCCAAGCGGTATCTGTCTGGCAGGCCAGGAGGGATTCGAACCCCCAACACCCGGATTTGGAGTCCGATGCTCTACCAATTAGAGCTACTGGCCTGCAAACAGGCAGCCGACTGCCGCTCAAGGCAGCCGGTACCCGGCTTTTCATATGCCTACTTGGTTTCCTTGTGTGGCGTATGCTTCTGGCAGAACGGACAATATTTGCTGAAATTCAGCTTGTCCGGTGTTGTCCGCTTGT
>JBNLAV010000101.1:0-30558 GCA_050302315.1 Desulfobacteraceae bacterium | reverse complement strand
GCCTGCGGATCGATCAAACCCTGACCCAGGGTGCCACCGGCACCATGGTCATGCTCGAGTTCGAAGCCATGAATGTCGGCAAGGTGCGCACCGAACTGTCGGCGCAATATGTTGACCACAACCTTCTGCAAACCGATTATCGCAACGCGGACGACCACTTATTTCTGCGCAGCGCCTGCCGCAGGTTCGGCATCTGGTACAGCCGGCCGGGCAACGGCGTGAGCCACCCTGTGCACATGCAGCGCTTCGGGATTCCGGGCAAGACCCTGATCGGATCGGACAGTCACACGCCCGCCGCCGGGGCATTGGGCATGCTTGCTTTTGGTGCCGGCGGTCTGGAAGTGGCGACGGTCATGGCCGGAGAGCCGATGTATGTGCGCATGCCCAAGGTGATGGGGGTCGAGTTGACCGGCCGGCTGCCGGATTGGGTCAGCGCCAAGGATGTCATTCTGGAGATGCTGCGGCGGCATGGGGTAGACGGGGGCCGGGGCAAGATCATCGAATATTACGGCCCCGGCCTGGAGCACCTGTCCGCCATGGACCGTCATGTGGTCGCCAACATGGGAACCGAACTCGGCGCGACCAGCACCGTTTTTCCATCGGACGATGCCGTCCGGCGTTTCCTCGACATCCAGCAACGGGGAAATGTCTGGCGCGAACTAATGGCCGATCCGGGAGCCGCATATGATGAAACCGACAGGATCGATCTGGATCGTCTCGAACCGCTCATCGCGTTGCCCAGCAGCCCGGGCAACGTCGTTCCGGTCCGGGAAGTGATCGGACGCCCGATCTACCAAGCCTATATCGGCTCGTCGGCCAATCCCGGTTTGCGGGATTTTGCCGTGCCGGCGTTGATGGTCGACCGGCGTCAGATTCCCGACCACATCTCCTTCGACGTCAACCCGACCTCTCGCCAGCTCATTGAAAATATGATCGAACTCGGCCTGATGGATCACCTGATCAAGGCAGGCGCCCGTTTTCACCAAGCCGGCTGCAATGGTTGCATCGGCATGGGGCAGGCGCCGGCCAGCGGGAAAATCAGTCTGAGAACCGTACCGCGCAATTTCCCGGGTCGCTCAGGCACGGTGGAAGACCAGGTCTACTTATGCAGTCCGGAAACGGCCACCGCTTCCGCGCTCAATGGCGTCATTACCGATCCGCGCAGCATGGAAATGCCCTATCCGCGCTTTTCGGAAACGGATACCTTGAGCGTCAACACCTCTCTGCTCGTGGGACCGGACGGTGACGGTACCGTCCATGAACTGGAAAAAGGCCCCAATATCAAACCGCTGCCCGAACTCGAACCGCTTGGCGCTCATCTTGAAGGACCAGTGTTGCTCAAAATGGGAGACGACGTCTCGACGGACGAAATCATGCCCGCCGGTGCAGCCGTGCTCCCGTTGCGCAGCAATATTCCCGAGATCAGCCGCTTTGCCTTCAGCCGCATCGATAAAAGTTTCTACGACCGGGCAATGGTCCATCAACAATCCGGTTCTTTTGTCGTCGGAGGCGAAAATTACGGGCAGGGGTCAAGCCGGGAGCATGCCGCCCTGGCGCCCCGTTACCTTGGCCTGCGGGCGGTGATCGCCAAGAGCTTTGCGCGGATTCACGCCCAGAACCTGGTCAATTTCGGGATCGTGCCGCTGACCTTCACCATTCCTTCGGATTGGGAGGAGATCGATCAGGACGACCGCTTGCAAATGGACAACCTGATCGACGCCCTGAACGCCGGCGAACCGTTTGATATTCTGAATTTGAGCAAAAACCGCACTTTCAAGGTGGCTTTTGATTTGAGCGCAAGACAGCTCGATGTGCTGACGGCCGGTGGTCTGATCAACTTTATCCGCCGAAGCAGACAACCGACGCCGCATTAACGAGAGGATAGGGTTATGGACAATCATTAGGAGCAGGTATCCGAATGCAGCATGAACGAACGATATGCCCAGAATAACTTCCAGCAATGTCCGGCAACAAGTCATCGAGGTGGACGGTGAATGGGATAATGCGTGGTGCCCGCGTCAGGGCATCGGTGAGTTATTTTGTGAATGCACCTTCGTCGCAGCAGCAGCAATCTTCAACCGGGCTGTAACAAGGATCTTCGAGCTTGCCCTCCTCGTCCAGAATATAACAGCAGCACAAATTGATGCGGCCCTGGGTATCGGTGTTTTTCATGCTGCAAGCATGCTTGAGTTCATTGTCATGGTCCATAGGCCTTCTCCCTCGGCTTATGCCATATAATTTGGCTGTCTCACCGCTGATGTCAAGTTGCCCCGGTCTGCAATCCGAACAAGACCCATGGGATTTAGACTGTTACAGGGCAGGCGTATATGCGCATTCAGATCCGGGTGATAATCCTCGGTGCGAAAATTTTCAGCGTATATCTCTGTGCTGCAATCCTTCCGTATAAGATTGCCGGCATCCACCTGGACGGCGGATCGGCGGTCACCTCCGAGGCAAGTACAATATGTGGTGTTCTAAATACCAAGTGAGATACTATATATGGTATATGGATCTTCTATGATATAAACTGCGTCCCGGCCAGGCCTTGCACCGCGGCTTCGATCTGGCTGAGATGCGCGATGGCGGTGCGGCGTACGCCGCTCTTTATCATCGCCGTACAGGCCTCTATTTTGGGCTTCATGGAACCGTCGGCAAAGTGGCCCTCGCCAAGGTGGCGCATGGCGTCCGACACGCTGAGCTCCGATAAATAGTTTTCCTGATCGGTGCCGTAGTCGAGGGCTGCGCCGGGGACATCGGTGGCGATAATAAATATGTCCACGCCGACCTCCTGGGCCAGTTTGGCGCTGGCCAGGTCCTTGTCGATCACCGCGTCCACCCCGGCGAAGTGGCGGCCTTCGCGTACCACCGGTATGCCGCCGCCGCCGCAACAGATCACCACGAAGTCCATATCGATGAGCTTTCGGATCTCGCGCTTTTCCACGATGGTTTGAGGCAGTGGCGAGACCACCACCCGACGGTATCCTTTGGCGGTTTCAAGGGTGGGATAGGGCAATTTTTTGGCCTGCGCCCGGGTGAATGCGGGGCCGATGGGTTTGGTGGGATGGGTGAAGGCCGGGTCGTTCTCGTCGACCACCACGTAGCTGATCACGGTGATGAACTTCTGGGCGGATTCGATGCCCATGGCCATCAGCTCGGTGTCCAGGGTGGACTCGATCATATAGCCGATCTGGCCCTGGGTCTGAGCCACGAGGATTTCCAGGGGCAGGCGCGGTACCTGGGGGCAGCACTCCTGCTGGAGCAGCAGGGCGCCAACCTGGGGGCCGTTGCCGTGGGTGATCAATAGCCGGTATTGGCGCGACAGGCGGGCCAATTGGGAGACCGGGACGGCAAGGTTCTCGAACTGCTGTTCGATGGTGCCTTTTTGCCCCTTTTGGATCAACGCGTTGCCGCCCAGAGCGACCAGCAGGGTCTGTTTTTTTGTGGGCATCGCCGTTTCCCTTCACCCTATCGTTGCAAAAGTCGGAGGGCTCCAGAGTCAAGGCGCCAAGGACGCAGCCGTAGTAAACCTACTGCAAGTCCTTGGCAACGCGGGATCTGGAGTCCTCCGGCTTTCCCGCAGGGGAAAAAAGATGGCCTAAAATAGACCCGATCCTCAAGTTCACCATTGGTTTATTCCTCATACGGTGTCCTATTACAGTGCAAATTCGCGGCTCTCAACGTTTTTTAACTTTTTCGCCATCTTTTTTATGCAACTATAGGGTTCATGCTCCGGCAAGTCTGCCGGTTACGCCGATAAGGCCGCCAGTCGATTTCGAAGGATTGACGCTAATGTGGGGCTGCCATGATCCTGATATTCATAGCGCACCCACATGGCCGGCTTGCCGATATTGATCAGGCCCGGCAGGTCGATGGGGGTGGCGTAGAGCACGAGATCGGCGTCGCAGGCATTGATGGTGGCCTCCAGGTCGCGGATCTGCCCCGGGCTGTACCCCATGGCCGGAATGACCCGGTCGATGTGGGGGTATTGGTCATAAATGTCCGCCATCAATCCAACCGCCCGGGATTTGGGGGCGACGATTTCAGCGGCCTTCCACCGCTGGGCGGCAATGTAGCCGGCCCCGTACGCCATCTCCCCGTGGGTCAGGGTCGGGCCGTCTTCGACCACCACCACCCGCTTGTTTTCGACCAGGCCGGGATCGTCGGCGGTCAGCGCCGAGCGGGCCTTGACGATGTGCGCATCCGGGTTGAACCCACGGATGTTGTCCACCACCTGCTGGACCTGGCTGTCCGAGGCCGTGTCCACCTTGTTGACCACCGCGATATCGGCCATCAGCAGATTGGTCTCTCCGGGGTAGTAAGCGATTTCATGGCCGGCGCGCAGCGGATCGAAGACCACCACGTGGATGTCGGGATGGTAGAACGGCGTGTCGTTGTTGCCGCCGTCCCAGATCACCACGTCGGCCTCTTTTTCGGCCTGGTGCAGGATCTTTTCGTAGTCCACCCCGGCGTACACCACCATGCCCAGATCCACCAGCGGCTCATACTCTTCGCGCTCTTCGATGGTGCAGTCGTTCCTTTTGAAATCTTCATAGGAGGCAAAGCGCTGGACCACCTGGCGGGTCAAATCGCCGTACGGCATGGGATGGCGCACAACGACCACCTGCTTGCCCATCTCCTGCAGTATCCGGCTGATGTGACGGGTGGTGGGCGATTTTCCGCAGCCGGTGCGCACAGCGCACACCGAGACCACCGGCCTGGTGGATCTCAACATGGTATAGGTGGCGCCGATGAGGATAAAATCCGCCCCGGCCGCCATCACCCTGGAGGCTTTGTGCATGACCGACTGGTGGGAGATGTCGCTGTAGGAAAAGGCCACCAGGTCCACGCGGTGGCGTTGAATCAACTCTACCAGTTCTTGCTCGTCGTGGATGGGAATGCCGTCCTCGTAGCCGCTTCCGGCAAGTTGGGGAGGATAGCGGCGGCCTTCGATGTCCGGTATCTGCGTGGCGGTAAAGGCCACCACCTCATAGCGCGGATTATCTTTGAAATAGACGTTGAAATTGTGGAAATCCCGTCCGGCGGCTCCCATGATGATGACTTTTTCGATCATGTCGGTCCCTTTCCGTGGCACTTCACAGTGTAAACGTTGTAAATATAAGCTTCAATACATCCGTTTGGGAAGGATAGCGGGCAATGGTGCCCGACGTGCGGTATCCCGCCGGCTCAGCCATTATATACTAAACGGCCAATGTCGGCAGGTCAACGTCACGGTGGACGATGAAGACCGGGTCGCATGCGATAAAGTGATGTCGCGCCGGCGTGCATCGTTTGAGCGATGGTGTGATGCCGGCTGTCGATCAGGCCAGTCCGGCCACTTTGAGCATGATGGCATTCTGGGCATGCATGCGGTTCTCGGCCTGTTGAAACACGATGGACGCGTCGGATTCCATCACCGCGTCGGTGACCTCCAGGCCCCTCTGGGCCGGCAGGCAATGCATAAAGACGGCTCGCGGCTTGGCGGCAGACATCAGCTTTTCGGTGACGGAAAATCCCTTGAACTGTCGCTTGCGCTCCTCGAGTTCATGTTTCTGTCCCATGGAGGCCCACACGTCGGTGTAGATCACGTCGGCCGCCTGGGCGGCAGTCTCCGGTTCATGCACCACTTCGATGGTGGAAATGCCGGCTTTGATGGTTTCTTTGACGGTCCCGGAATCCGGTGCATAGTTCTCCGGGCAGGCCACCACAAAATGCATGGGCAGGCGGCGGGCCAGATGAAGCCAGGAGTGGACGATGTTGTTGCCGTCGCCGACATAGGCCACTTTCAGGTCTTCCAGGTGACCGCGGTGTTCCAGTATCGTCAACGTATCGGCCATGATCTGGCAGGGATGGTTGTAATCCGTAAGGCCGTTGATCACCGGCACGTCGGCATATTCGGCCAATTCCAGGATATGCGCATGATCGAACAGGCGCGCCATGATCATGTCGTTGTATCCGCTGAGCACCCGGGCGATGTCCTTGACCGGCTCCCGTTTTCCCAGATCGATATCGGACGGATTCAGGTAGATGGCGTGGCCGCCCATGCGGACGAAGCCGGTTTCAAAGGAAACCCGCGTCCGGGCCGACGGCTTGGCAAAGATCATGGCCAGCGAGTGGTGTCGGAAGGGCAGAAAGTCTTCGCGTCGCTTGAGCTTTGCTTTTACTTCCTGTGCCAGGTCCAGGGTCGTGAGGATCTCATCTATGGACCAATCATCGATGTGAAGAAAATCCTTTTTCATGAGATGCTCCTTTAGTTTTGGATGGCGTATGCAACCAGTTCCAGGATGTTTTTCACCTCGATCCCGAGATCATACTCTTTGCTGAGCGAACGAATCTGGGTCAGGCAGTTGAAACAGGAGGTGATAACGATTTTGGCGCCTGTTTTACGGATCTGCTCGGCTTTGATCTTGCCCATGGACATGCGCACCTGGCCGAATTCCGAAGTGGCCCCCAGCCCACCGCCGCCGCCGCAGCAATAGTTGGCCACACCATGGGGGTGCATCTCCACAAAGTCGGCGCCAAGGGCGCGAATGATATCCCGGGGGGCCTGCACCACGCCGCCGCGGCGAGCGACATTGCATGGATCGTGGAAGGTGACGCGCTCTTTGATGGTGTCGGTTTTCAGTTTCAACCGGCCGGTCCGGATATAATGGGCCACGCGTTCAGGAATGGTGTGGACGGTGAATGGCAGCTTCTCTTTCAGATAGCGCTCGGCTTCCCACTTCATAACCCGGAAGCCGTGGCCGCAGGGTGCCAGGATCACCTGTTTGACGCCCATTTTCTGGGCGGTCTGGATCATGCGCCGGGCGATGCGCATCATATTTTCCTTGCTGCCCTGATAGTAAGCGTAGTTGACCGTGTCGAAATGCTCCGACGAGACGGTGTAGTTGATGCCCGAAGCGTCAAGGGTGCGCAGGGCGTACATCAGCAGAAAGGGCAGATCTCTGACCTCCAGCGGGTGGGGGACGTAGAGGATTTCAGCGCCCGGTTTGTCGATGGGCACGGTATGGTCGCCGAGTTCGAACTCTTCGGCCATCTCCTCACCGATCCACTCCATGTTTTCGATGAAGTCCTCATTGCTCAATCCGACATAGTTGCCTTCCCGGCAGGCGGCCACCACCGGGCTCACAAGTCCCGCCGGTGCTTTTCCCACGGCGTTGAGCACGCAGCGGGCCAGGTCGAGGATTTCGCCGCTATTGATGCCCATCGGGCAGGCGAGGGCGCATTTTCCGCACAGGGTGCAGTGGCGGAACGCGGCGTCAAACAGGCTCTGGAATTCGGCGTCCGTAATGGCGGCCGGTTTGGACCCCATGCCCAGACGCGAGCGCACCGGATGAAAATATTTGCGCAGCAGGCGGGTCAACTGCCTGGCCTTGACGGCGGGAATCAGCTGGTCCTCCGGTACCGATGCATAGTAGTGGCACGCCTGTGCGCACTGGCCGCAATCGATACAGGCGTCCATCATGGCCATCACCGGCCGCTTGGCATATTTTTTCAAAGCGAGGCGAATGGCTTGGTCGTAGGCATCCGGAGATGCCTGGGCTTCACCGTCCGGTTCAAAGTCGGGGAATTTCGCGGAATCGATCGTATTCTCTTGATGCTCCATGTGGGCGCTCCCTACAGCTCTTATTTTTGGATCGGGTCCTTTGCAGGTACGTGGCACTCGCCGCATGTGGTGGGACCTGAGAAGTCATCCTGCGATTTGAGCATCTTTCGATGACAGGCGGTGCAGCTTCCATGGAATGCTTCGCGCAGGGCAGGTGAGTCGTCTTCCTTTTCATGGCCGTGACATTCGCCGCAGGCGATCTCTTCATCTTCGATGTAAACGAGTCTGCCGGTCTTCTCATCCGGTGCATGATGACAGGCGCCGCAGCCTTGCGCATCCAAGGCATCAGCATGATCATCATGGGCAAATTCGATGGCCGGCCGGCGCAGTTGGCCGAAGACATCCGTGTATGCGATGCGGTAATTTTCTTCCTGCGCCCGGGCAATCGAAAAGAGCGGGATGCCGCAGACCATCAGCAGGAAGAAAAAAAGAGTTTTGCGGTAGTATTGGTTCATTTTAAAGCCCCTCGCCATCCATCACGATTTCGTATTCGGCGCCCAGATAGCCGCGCGTGAAGAAAAAGAGCACCATGTGCAGCAGTTTGGTGAACGGAATCATCAGCAGCAAAAGTTCTCCCAGAAGAATATGGGTGATCAGCAAGGGGCGATAAGGGCCCCAATGGTGATAGGCGAGCAGCCCGGTCAGAAAGATCCCGTTGACGACAATCAACAGCGCCCAATCGGAAGCATCCGTTAAAGCGCGCACCTGCCGGTGACGCATTCGGCGGAAACCAAAATAGACGGTTCCGGCGATCACGATCACCGTCATAATGTCCGCCAATGTATCCGGCAGACTGACCCATTGGAGCTGCCAGGATTCGTAAAACAACACAATATGGGCGAGCAGGAAAATCGGCGTCATCAGCACGCACAGATGAAATATGAAAGTCACGCTGCCAAATAGGGGTTGTTGGCGCAGCGCCCCAAGACCGAGGGGCATCAGGCCCCGGGCAATGGATTTGAAACCGCCGCGGAAACTTTTGGCCGGGTTCATGCGTTGGATGCGGCGGGCCCTGGCCATGAGCATGATCAATCGAACGACGGTGGCCGTTATGGAGACGGAAAATGCCGTCCAGGCCATTGGGCCTCGTAAAAATTCATAAACATCCATACCCATTCCTTTCGGTTTTCGGGCGAGGCGTAAAGGCACAAGATGTGCCTGTCAGAGATCGTCGAAAACGCTTTTTTATCAAATGATGGGTTTGATGGCAACCATCTCCGGCAATTCGACCAGCCGCCGCAAGTCAATGGCCAAAAGCGACCGATCAGAACGGGTCGTCATGCAGGAAAAGTATGTAAAAATAAGGAGTTGACACATTGTTACGGCATTGCTACGCTACTGCTCAAAGCCGCTGAATGCAATATATGCGTTTCCCGTTGAAACTCTGCCCCCCGATGCGCAAACCGGCACACATGGCGCATAAAGCCTCTGCATTGTCCGATGCGGCCGCACCACAGGCCCGATTCAGCGCGCCAGGGCCACACGGCAAAAAGGATGCGAATATATTGATGGCAATCCAGGGAAGCAGGGCAGCCGGACCGTTTCAGCCCCCGAACGCAAGCAGGGTGGGTAAATGAAGCTGTCGATACGCCTTGTTCTCTTTTTCCTGCTGGTTTCCGTAATTCCGATGACCGTCATCGGATATATCGGCTTCCGCAATGGTTTGCAGGCCATCAAGCAGGACACCATCGATCGGCTGGTCTCCCTGAACCTGTCCAAGGAGGCGGAATTCAACCGGTGGATCAACGACAGCCGGTCCCAGATCCAGGCCCTGGCGCAGCGCCCTCTGATACGCCAGTTTGCGGCACAGCTCAGCTCCGGCGGCACGAACGATGAGGATGTTTATCGGCAGCTGCGCCAAAAAATACTGGAAGACCACTTTATTGCCAGTATCAAGGCCGGTATCGGATTCATCGACCTTTCCCTCATCAACAAGACGGACAGCCGCATCATGGTCTCCACCGATTCGCGGTTGGAGGGAGAATCCCGCGGAAATGAGAGGTTCTTTGCAGAGGGCAAACGCCGGACCTTTGTGGACGAAGTCGCCTTCCAGCCGACCACGGAAGAACTGGTCATGCACATCAGCACGCCCATTGTCGATAATGACAAAAACCTGATCGCGGTGCTCTCCGGCCACGTCGACTGGAAAGAGATGTCCCAAATCATGCAGCAGGGCAGCGGCATGAGCCAGAGCCAGGAAACCTACCTGGTGAACCGTTCCAACTACTTCGTCACCGAAAGCCGCTTCGAAAAAAACTATGCCCTCAAAAAGACCTTGCGCACCAAAGGTACCGAGCAGTGCCTGGCCCAGAAATCGGGAATCGACCTCTACGATGATTATCGCGGCATTCCTGTCATCGGCGCCTATCGCTGGATGCCCGAGTGGGGGTTGTGCATCATCACCGAAGAGGATCAGGATGAGGCCTTTGCACCTGCCGTAGCCTTTCGCAAGGTGGTGTTTGGCGCCTGTCTTGTCGTGGTGATTCTCGTCACCATCATCGCATTCCTGTTCGTGAGAAACATGACCACCAGAATTAATCACCTGGTCAAGGGGGCTGAAGCCTTCAGCCGGGGAGCGTTTGATTTCAACATACCCGACCAACACGGTGATGAACTGGGCCTGTTGGCCAAAACCTTTAATCAGATGGCCAAGGCTCGCAAAAAAGCGGAAGATACCATACGCCGTTCCAGGGATGAACTGGAAATTCGCGTGACCGAGCGCACCGCCGAAATCGCCCAAGCCAATGTGTTGTTGAAAAACGAGATCGGCGAGCGCCGCCAGATCGAAGCGGCACTGCGCAGCAGCGAGCAGGAGTACCGGGACCTGGTGCAGAATCTGGATAACGGTGTCGTCGTGCACAGCGCCGATACGCGCATCATGATGTCAAATTACCGGGCGCAGGAGCTCTTGGGGCTGAGCGAAGAGCAGATGAAGGGAAAACAGGCAACAGATCCGGCCTGGCATTTTCTCAAGGAAGATGGCAGCGCAATGCCTTCGGAGGCCCATCCGGTCAACATGGTGATCGCATCCCATACAGCTTTGCGAAACTACATCGTGGGCATCCACAACCCCAAGATAGACCACGTTATCTGGGTGATGGTGAACGCCTTTCCCAAATTCAACGGAGATCAAAAACTGGAACAGGTCGTGGTCACGTTTTGGGATATCACCTACCGCAAAGCGGCTGAGGAGAAAATCCAGCAATCGCTTTCGGAAAAAGAAGTGCTGTTGCGCGAGATCCATCACCGTGTGAAAAACAACCTGCAGATGATCCAGAGCCTGCTCAGCCTGCAGGCCGCAAAATTGGGCCCTGACTTCAAAGCGTCCCTGACCGATTCCAACAGCCGCATCAAATCCATGGCATTGGTGCATGAAACCCTCTACCGCAGTGAGGACATCGCCAACCTGGATCTGGACAGTTATTTCCGGCAGATGGTAAAACACCTGCATAGAATCTATCTGCGCAATGAGAAAATCATCGAATCAAAATTCCACATCGAACCGGTCACCCTGGACATGGATACCTCGATCGCCTGCGGCCTGATTCTCAACGAACTGGTCACCAACGCCTTTAAATACGCCTATGAAAAGCCGAACGGCGGCGGGGTGCTGGAAATCAGGTTGCGGCTGATCGACAGTCAGCAGGCGGAACTTTCGGTCAGCGACGATGGCATCGGACTGCCGGACGATGTGGAGATCGACAAGGCTCAATCACTGGGCTTAAAAATCGTTTCCATGCTGGCCGAGGACCAACTGCAAGGCCGGATTATCATCGACAGGCACAATGGAACCCGTTTTCGCATACGGTTTCCCTTTGAACCGAATCTCCAAGGGACGTGATGATGGGAAAAGTGAAAATTCTAGTGGTGGAAGACAATCGTATTGTTGCCGAAGACATTAAAAACAATTTGCAGGAGATGGGGTACGCGGTGTGCGCTATCGCCACATCCGGTAAAAGAGCACTGGCGGCCGTACAAGAGCAGATGCCCGATATCGCCATCCTGGACATACGATTGGGCAAAGGCATGAACGGCATCGACACGGCCGCCGAATTGCGCGACAAATACCGCATACCCATCATTTACCTGACCGCGCATGCCGATGCAGAGACCGTTTCGCGCGCCAAAAAGACCGAGCCTTATGCATACCTGGTGAAACCGTTCGATGTAGAGGAACTCCAATCCGCCGTTGAAATCGCCATTTACCGGCACAACATGGAGCGCAAAGTCAGGGAGAGCCAGCAATGGCTCTTTACCACCCTTAAAAGCATTGGGGACGGGGTCATCGCCACCGATTGGAAGGGGCGGGTGAAATTCATGAATCCCGTGGCCGAAGCGATGACCGGGTGGCCGCAAACGGAAGCCATTGGAAGGCCCCTGCCGGAGGTATTCCATATCATCAACGAGTACACGCGCCAAATTGTCGAAGATCCGGCCGCTAAGGTGATCGCCACCGGAAGGATTATCGGTCTGGCCAACCACACCCTGCTGATCCGCCGGGACGGAACCGAAATTCCCATAAAGGACAGCGGCGCCCCCATTGTTATGAAAGAGAATGATAACATCGGGGTGGTATTGGTCTTTCAGGATGATACCAAATCCAGGGCGGCCGAGAACAGGTTGCGGGAAAGCAGGGAGCGTCTCCAACTCGCGATGGAGAGCGCCAATGAGGGGCTGTGGGAGTGGGATATCGCCAGGGATCTGCTTTTCATCGACGATTTGTGCTTTAAGATGTTGGGTTTCAATTCCGACGCCCCGAAGGACGACCACCGCCGGTGGTGGTTGGATCGCATCCATCCCGATGACACCGGGAAGGTGGAAGAGGCGATGGCGAATATAAAGAGCGGAAATGGAACCAGCCCGGGGATCGATTATCGCATGGCCAACAAAGCCGGGGAATATATCTGGATCAACTCCCGTGCCAAAGTCGTTAATCGCAGCAAGGACGGGGCCCCCCTGTTGATCGTTGGCGTGCAGCGCAACATTCATGACCGCAAGATGGCTGAAGAAGACAAGGCGCAACTCGAAAGAAAATTGCGCCAGTCTCAGAAAATGGAAGCCATCGGAACCCTGGCTGGAGGGATCGCCCATGATTTCAATAATATCCTGGCGTCGGTGGTCGGATATACCGAATTGGCCCTGGAAGACGCTGAACAAAACTCTATCCTGCATCAGAACCTGAATGAGATCATGACGGCGGGTCTGCGGGCCAGAGATCTGGTGCGCCAGATCCTGGTTTTCAGCCGACACGCGGATACCCGGCAAAAGCGGATCGACATCAATGCAGTGACCCGTGAGGCCGTAAGATTGATGCGGGCCACCATCCCCACCTCCATCGCGATTCAAGAAGAATATGCATCCGTTCCTTTGCAGATCAATGCCAATACCTCCCAAATTCACCAGGTGATCATCAACCTGTGCACCAATGCGTACCATGCCATGGAAGATAGCGGCGGCACCCTGCAGGTCGAGCTTGAAGAGGTGCGGTTCGAAGCCCGGGTGAGCCTGCCCTTTGCCGATATCCGTCCAGGCCGGTATGCATGCATCAGCGTAGCCGACGACGGCAAAGGCATCGAAAAGGATTACCTGGATCGCATTTTTGATCCCTACTTCACCACCAAAGACCAGAACAAGGGAACCGGTCTGGGCCTTTCCATTGTCAGCGGCATTGTGCACCAGCACAGCGGCTATGTAACGGTAGACAGCCAACCCGGTGCCGGTACCACATTTAAAGTCTACTTTCCGGTGTTGGCCCAGGCATCCGACATCCAGACAACGGCAGATCATGGCGAAATGATTCGCGGAAATGGAGAATGCATCCTGCTGGTGGATGACGAACCGGCCATTGCCAGCATGCATCAGCAGATCCTTGAACGTTTGGGCTATGTGGTCGAGGTCTGTATGGACAGCAGCGAAGCCCTCGAGCGATTTATGACCGAACCCGCGAAATATGACCTCCTGCTGACGGACATGACCATGCCGCAGATGAACGGCGATGTCCTTATCCATCGCATCCGCGAAATCGCGCCAAGCTTTCCGGTTATTCTCTGCACGGGTTTCAGCGAAAGAATTGATTCGAAAAAATGCGATGCGATGGACATTAATTGCTTCTTGATGAAACCGATTCAGAAAAGCAAGTTGGCCAATGCCATCAGAGATGCGTTATCTCAGGAGCCGCCTTCCGAAAGCCAATATCGGTAGTTTATATGGCTGGCGCCGGTCTTATGGGTGAACTGGTTCAGCCGCGAATATACCATATGTTGTATCAGTGTGTGATATATATGACCATATATGGTATCGAAGGCGCCGGGAGAAGAATCCGGACCGCCTGGCCGGACGTGCAATCGATACAGCGGATGGATGATAAATTTCACCGCCGAATACTTCCCGTCTTGCCATGCAGACGGGGCTTGTGTTAGGTGTGCAGACTCGCGGCCGTAAGATTGGATCGGGTTCGGCCGGGGAAAAGCGTGCAGGTGCAGCAAGGGAGTGGACCATGGGAAATAAAATGTTTCGTTGGACGCTGACAATGGTTCTCCTGGCTTTCGTCGCCGGTATGACCGGCTGCCAGAATACCGCTGGCGGTGAAGGCATTCATGTGTTGTTTAAAGGCGTGCCGAAGATTCAGCACACCGACGTCTTTTACCAGGGCCGCGTGGTCGGCGCCATTTTGGAACAGTCAACGGCCGACGGCGGCGCTTCGATGGTGACGATCCGTATTTCACCGGAATACATGCAGCACGCAGGCCGGCACTGGGCTTTTTATGTGGATATGGGGCGCTTGACCGCCGGACGGCTAAGCGGCTCCGGAAACCCTGTGCAGAATGGGGATCGCATGAGCGGGTTCCAATCCAAGGGCGCTTTCAACTGGTTTAAAGTCAAGACCCTGCTGCGCGACCGTATTGCCGAATCCGGACGGAGAGCGGAAAAACTCCACCGGCAATTCGTCCAGTCCGGCTGACGGGCGGCATATGCGTCATCTCAGGATCGGTGAAACACTAATGCGCCCCCCAATCGATACCACATCATCACCCACGACATTTCAGCTCTGCCTCGCACCGCTCAAGGGAATTACCGACGCCCTGTTTCGAAATACGTATGCGGAATTTTTCAACGGCATCGATTGGGCCGTGGCCCCATTTCTCAGCACCCCCAAAGGAGGGCGCATCAAACCATCCTTTTTAAAGGATGTGTTGCCCGAGAATAACCGGAAAATGCCCCTCATCCCGCAGGTGATGAGCAAACGTGCCGAAAATTTCCTGCCGCTTGCCACGGCGCTGCTGGATCTGGGATATGACAGGATCAACTGGAACCTCGGATGCCCCTACCCAATGGTGGCCAAAAAAGGCCGCGGGTCCGGATTGCTCACCGACCCTGAGGCCATTGAGCGTTTCCTGGAACACACCTGCGAGGCGATGCCCGATCGACTGAGCATCAAAATGCGCCTGGGACGATATCGGGCGGACGAGATCTTCGAACTGATCCCCATCCTGAACCGGTATCCGATCAGGGAGATCGTGATTCATCCCAGGACTGGTATACAGATGTACGAGGGTACGCCCCATCTGGAGGTGTTTGAGCGCTGCCTTGAATTGTGCAGGCGCCCGGTGGTTTACAATGGGGATATTGCCGACAGGACCGGATTTGAACGTTTACGGAAACGATTCCCGCAGATCGACACCTGGATGATCGGCAGGGCCGCTGTGGCCGACCCCTTTTTCTGCGACAACCTCAAAGGGCGGCAATGGCGTGCTGAAGAGAAAAATGATATTTTCAGAGCTTTTCATGATGCCCTCTACGCCCGCTATGCCGAGAGGCTGTTCGGGCCGTCCCACATTCTGGGGCGCATGAAAGCCCTGTGGACCTATTTTGAAAAATCATTCGAGCAGGGGGACAGAGTGCGTAAAAAAATCCACAAGTCTCAAAAACTGCAGCGCTATGAGACGGTTGTAAACGATTTTTTCGACAACGGTCCGGTTTGGAAAAAGCATCCAGGTGTACAAGATGCGGCTTAGACCAATCCCTGGATGGGGAAGGATAATTCTTGAGGTCGATTCGAACCTCGAACGTTCAGCAATGGTTGGCTAACGAAGCGAGTCGTACTCGTACTCAGTCCCGAAGGGACGGTACTCGTACGCGTAATCGAAAAGGGCGCATAATGTTCGATCATGAGAAGCTTGATGTCTACCGGGTTAGCCTGACTTTTGCTGTTTGGGCATACCGTTTGTGCAAGGATCTCAAGGGGGTTGATCGTCATGCCCGGTATCAACTGCTACGATCCTCTCAATCGATTCCCCTGAATATAGCTGGGGGCGATGCTGAAAACTGCGCGCCTCTGATTGCAAAAGGAAAACGATGATCAAATTGCGGACAATTTTCATATGGATGGCAGCGCTGGTGTTCCTGACGGCGGGATGGCCGCCGGCCAACGCCGGTGCAGCATCGGAACCGGCATCCCTGACCGAAGGGGTGACGCTTCCCGATCAATTGGCGTTATGCGGCGAATCGGTCCCCATGGACATTGCCCAGGTCCGGGAACGGTTCGAAAAGGAGATGCTGCTTTCGTTATGGGACCGGCCCCAGGTGGTATTGTGGCTCAAACGCGCCCCACGGTATTTTCCCTATATCGAGCAGCAGTTGAAGCAGCAGAACCTGCCCGACGATCTGAAATACCTGGCGGTGGCTGAGAGTGCGCTGCGCCCCCATGTCGGTTCACCCAAAGGCGCCATGGGATTCTGGCAGCTCATGCCCCACACCGCCAGAAACCAGGGCCTGAAAGTGGATGAGAACATGGACGAACGGCGCAATGTCTACCTGTCCACTCCGGCCGCGTTGGCATATCTGAAAATGCTGCATGAAAAGTTCGACTCCTGGACAATGGCCCTGGCCGCCTACAACATGGGGGAGGAAGGGCTTGCCGCTGAAGTGCTGGCCCAGGACACCAAAAATTACTACCATCTGTATCTCCCGCTGGAAACACAACGCTTCATCTTTCGTATCCTCTCCGTCAAATTGATCATGACCCAGCCCGAAGCGTACGGCTTCACGATCGACGGCCGCCAGCAGTACAAACCGCAAGCCTTTGATACCGCGGAAGTCGATCTCTTTCAGGAAGTCCCGATCCAGTTGATCGCAAAGGCCGCCGACAGCCATTTCAAGACCATAAAAGATCTGAACCCGCATTTGCGCGGGCATTATGTACAGAGCGGACACCTGCGCATCAATCTGCCGCCCGGAAGCGCCAAGGGGTTCAAGGCCCGCTTTAAGAAACTGGTCGTTGAGTATGGGCGTGCGCTTCAGCAGCGCATCTACGTGGTGCAGAGCGGCGACTCCCTGTCCACGATTGCCGACAAGTTCGACGTGCCTTTGGCGGCCATATTGATATGGAACCGGCTCGACATGAACCAGCCGATCCATCCCGGCGACCGTCTCATCTTGTATCCGCGACGATTGCGGGACATCCAACCCTGACGAAATACAGCCGGTGCGGAGCGATGCCGCGGGCATCGGGCGAGGCAGCCGGCCTGGAAGTGAGAGCGGACTGTGAAGAAAAAAAAACTATATGGTGACACCCTCAAAGAGCAACTCCGGGCAAGCCGCAGCGACCGCCTGTACAAATTCCTGCTGGACGGCGGGACCATTCGCGGTTGCGTGGTCAATGGCACGCGCATGGTCAATGAGATGCGCTGGAACCACGGGCTGGGGATAATGGAGACCCTGGCGCTGGGGCACGCCTACCTGGGCGCTGCGCTGATGTCCTCAAGTCTGAAGGGCAACGATCGCATGGGGCTGCAAATCGATTGTTCCGGCCCCATCCGCGGCCTTTCCGTCGAGGCCAATGCCTTCGGCGAAGTTCGCGGTTACCTGAAGCAGGTTCCGATCCCCATCGACCGGCCCCTGGAAAGTTTCGACCTGTCGCCGTTTTTCGGCGCCGGTTTTCTCTCGGTAACGCGCCTCCTCGAAGATGCCAAACAACCGTTCACCGGGAAGGTGATGCTGGAGCACGGCCGCCTGGCCAAAGACCTGGCGGTGTATCACCTCAAGTCGGAACAGGTCCCCACCGCCTTCAACCTCAGCGTGCTATTCGACCGTGACGGGGAGGTGACGGGAGCCGGCGGGCTGATGCTGCAAGCCATGCCGGGGGCCGAAGAGAATGTGCTCTCGCGCATCGAAGAGAAGGTTCAGTCCCTGGAATCCATCGGCAGCATGGTGAACGCACCCGACTTTCCCGGTCAATGGCTGGACCGGCACTTTCATGCCTTCGCCCCGAAACTGCTGGAAGACAGGGGGGTTGAGTTCATGTGCCATTGCAACCCACAGCGGATTTCCAGCATGATCGCCATGCTCAAGACAGAGGATCTCGACGAAATGGCGGCCAACGGCCCGTTTCCCATCGAGATCCGCTGCCACTACTGCAATACGGTTTACGAGTTCTCCAAGGATGAAATCACGGCCATCAAGAGCATGCGCCGGTCGGACAACTGAAATCCGAAATTCGGCAGCCGTCTAAGCCGTAGAATTGTTTCTATGGTGGAGCGCACGAAAGATGGCGACGACGGTTTTGGCATCTTCGATCTCGCCGCTATGGATCATGGACACCACTTTTTCCAGGGGAATCGAATGGACGTCGATGATCTCGTCGGCATCTAATGAGCGCGGCGCCGGCGTGAGATGACGGGCCATGAAGAGGTGGATTCTTTCATCGGAATAGCCCGGCAGCGGCGTCACGGCGCCGATCGATTCCCATGTTCGGGCCTCGAAACCGGTCTCTTCGGTCAGTTCGCGTTTTGCGCACACCAGGGGCGCTTCGCCGGCATCGAAGGTGCCGGCCGGAATTTCCCAGATCTCTCCGCCGACGGCATGGCGGTATTGTTTGAGCATAATCACCTCGTCGTCTTCGGTCAGCGGCACGATGGCCGATGCGCCGGGATGGCGAATGATCTCCAGATCGATATTGGTCCCGTTGGGAAAGGTGAGGTTCTCGACGGTAACGTCGAACACCCTGCCGCTATGGATGGTGGTCCGCTTCAAAGGCTCGATACGCATTGCGCCTGAAACCTCCTGTCTTTTTCACCCTGTTGGACGATCGATTTAAATTTACTGGTTCCTGGTTGCCGTTACCATATCGCGAATCAACTGGCCATTGGGGGCCTTGGCGTTGGGATTGATCTTCACCAGGGCCTCCCAGGAGGCGATAGCGGCTTCGATGTCGTTGAGATCGTGCATCAGCACCACGCCCTTGTTGAACAAGGCCACTTCATGGCCGGAGTTGATGGAGAGCGCCCGATCAAAAGATTCGATCGCCTTTTGAGGTTGTCCGGTTCGACGGTACATCACTCCCATGTCGGTCCACACATCCGGACGGCTGGAATCGAGGGCCAGTGATTTTTCATAGGCCTCGATGGCTTTTTCGTGTTTCCCCGTATCAAAGTAGAGGTGACCCAACTGGGTCCAGGCCTGCACATTATCCGGCGTGGTTTTGGTGGCCTCCACCAGGGCGGCGAGGGTTTCCGACTGCTGCTGGGTCATCGGCACGTTGGCCGACGGCGCCGCACCGGGCATGCCCTGGGGCGCCGGCACGCCTTGCTGGGCCGGCATTATCTGGGGAGAGTCCATTGCGGACATTCTGAAAGAACTGAACAACACGCCGCCCAGAAAGCCGACAGCGAGGGTCAGCAGGACGATGAGGTACATATTGGAGGTTTTGACATACCCTTTGAGGAGCTGTGATCCCTGTGCCATTGGGATTTCCTTTCAATCTTAAGGTCTTAACGGGCTGATCGCCTGTCGCTACATCGAGCGCATAATATAGGGGTGAATCATGGAATGATCAAGCGATAACGGCTTGACCGGACAGGCGGGCCCGTAGAAGGCCGGGCAACGCACAGCGAAGCTCAACTTCGGATGCTTCTAATCCAATACCTGCATGTGGCGTTGAAGCATCTATCCGGTTGAAGTTGATTGAGCCTCAGATAGAATGGGCAGGAGTTCCAGATCCTCAACGACAAACGTCCGTAAGACCGACGCCAGGATGCGAAAGTACGCCGTTTGCGTATGCTCGAGAATTTTGTCGGAAAATGCCGTAACCCAGGCACCGAGGTGCTTTCCCAGAAAAAGCCGCTGGTGGGAGACAATTTGCGACAGCGCATCGTAGTCCGCTGTTTCTATGTGCGCGATGCTTCGCCGGATCAGCACGTACATGAATTCCAGTTCGGTCGAAACGTGGTCCGGGGCCTCATTCAGATCGGAAGCCAGATCAAGGCCCAGGCTCAAATAATGCTCCCGGGCGTCCATGGTTGAATCTCCCATCAGACGCCGGGCCTGTTCCAGGTAGACGGACCCGAACGGTGGGGCCGGTGTATGAAATGGCCCCACAAACAACCGAGTGTACTCGACTTCCAATGACGGCTCTTTGGTTTTTCCGTCATCAAAGGCCTTGCCGAGACGATGGGCGTCCTCCATAGCATCCGAACCAAGATGTTCGAGGGCTTGTGAAAGTTCTTCCAATGCCTTTGGATGATCCGGACCCGGCAGCCTGAAAACATCTGCAAGCTTCCGGTAGACAACCGATCTGTCATGCTCATGGGACTTGAGCTGATGCGCACTTTTCATGGGGCTTCATTCTCCGTTTCCGACTTACCGCGATGAATCGTTGTAGCCGGTGTCGGCCCTGCGGCCGCCTGCTGCGTTCAGGGGCCGCAGGGTGAAGGGGTTCTAATGTTCAGCAACATTCTCCAATTTGAGGTAGCGTTCGCCGATCGAATACAGCAGCAGGGCCACGGCAACGGCCAGCAGCATCACCAGCCATTCATAGGCACTGGGAAAGTAGCTGATGTACTCGGGATATTGCTCGGCCTTAGGCCCGATGGGGCGGCTTTGGCCGGCCAGCAGGATCTCCATGTGCATGGCCAGCGTGCCCACCAGCACCAGGGCAGAGGCCAGGATGCGGCTGCCGTGGACGGCCCTGATGGAGGGGATCGCCATCAGGATGAAGGGTATGATCAGCCCGATGAGCACCTCGGTGTTGAGCTTCCCGATGCCGCCGAAGACCTGGGCGTATTGCCGGTAATTTAAAAAGTCCGGGATGACTGTGGCCGACTCGATGGCGACCTTGACCAGACTGAAGACGATCACCGTGCCCAGGCTGTAGGTGAATATCCGGGTGACGTTGTCGTTGATGGCTGCGCTGACCTCATTCAAGGACTTGGCGCCGATCCTGGATAAAATCAGCTCGTAGAACACGCAAAGCGCGGCACCGCTCAGGATGGCCATCAGCAGGCAATAGATCGACATGACCGGCCCGAAATAGGTCACCCGTGATTCGGTCAGGCCGAATATCGAGCCGATCATCAGCGGAGCGACCAGGGCTGCGATAAAGGAGATATGCCCCAGGGCCTTGCTGAGCGGGCTGTACAGGTCTCCCTTGTGCTGCAGCAGGAACTTGGCGATCAGCACGATGAGTTCAATGGCGTAGATGAATCCCATCCACCAGATGGGGGAGCTGACGTTGGGCGAGATCAGGATATAGACCATGTGAAACACGTTGCCCAGCTCGAGGCCGATGGAGACAAATCCGGCCAGCAAGGTGGTGATGGCCAGAAATACCAGGCGCTTGGCGATCGGCTCGAATTTTTTGACCCCGAAGACCAGCGCCAGGGAGGCCAGCAGGGTGAGCCCGGAGCTGGTCAGGGCCAGGTAGATGTAAAAACCCAATGGCAGGGACCACAGGAGCACATCGTTGGTGTTGAAAAGGTAGTGGCCTTCGGAGAACAACCGGAAAGCGGCGAACAATCCGGCGACGATGGCCAGGCCGATCAGCCCCAACCATGTGAAATAGGCAGTATTGGATGATTTCATCGGACACCTCCTTTGGTGGGCTGGTAATGGGCCGGATTGAAATCACGGATATAAAAGATGTGGGGTCCGGTTCCCAGCTGCTCCCGCAGTCGAAAGGGACGGAACTTGCCCAGCAGTTTGCTCACCTCGCTGTTGGGATCGGAAATGTCGCCGAAAATTCTGGCATCCGCCGGACAGGCTTCCACGCAGGCGGGCAGCAGGTTCCGCCTGAGGCGATGATCGCAGAAAGTGCATTTTTCCACGACCCCCTTGGGACGAATTCCGGGAAGGGTGTCCTCCCGTTCAGGATTGTAATAGGGGGTGACCTTGCCGCCTGCCTTGCGGGCCGCTTCCGCAGGAGAATAGGTTCCGCCCTTTATCAATTCCTTTTCATCGCGCCAATATGGATGCGGTTTGCGCCAGTTGAAATAAATCACCCCGTAGGGACAGTTGAACTCACAGTATTTGCAGCCGATGCACTTGTTGGGGTTATGCATGGTGATGCCGTTTTCCAGCTTGTGCATGGCCTGGGTGGGGCAGCCGCGCACGCATGGGGCGTTTTCACAGTGGTTGCACAGGGTGGGTATGTAGTGGTACCGCACGTTGGGAAAGGTCCCCGAGGTCTCGGTGATTTTATTGGACCAGTAGATCCCGTCCGGGACATTGTTTTCGCTGCGGCATGCCAGACTGCAGGCGCCGCACCCGACGCATCGCTGCAGGTCGATGACCATAGCGTATCTGGGCATTTGTCTACCTCCTATATCTTTTCGATTTTCACGCGGGTTCCGGCGTGCCGCACGGTGCTGCCGCTCAACCGGTCATAGACCGCGGGGATCAGATCATTGTTGTTGCCGCCGCGGGGCACCTTGCCGAACACCTTGGATGCTAACCGGCCATACGCCCAATGGCCCTGGCCGTAGCATTTGGCCACCGTCCCCGGCTGCACCCCTTCCCACAGTTTGGCCGTGCACTCGATCTTGCCGGTGGGCGATACGAGCCGGATGCGGTCCCCGTTGCCGATACCGAATTGCCTGGCGTCGATCGGATTGATTTTGGCCACGTCCTCCCATGCTTCGTCACCGGGATCCAGGTCCTTGAAGTCATAATACCAGGTACAGTTGGCCGAGCGGCCTTCGCGGTTGAGCCGGGACTTGTGGTCCACGAACAGGAGCGGGTACTCCTTGGGATCGCCGGAAGTCCAGGGCTCCTCGTAATGGGGGATGAAGGCCTGCTCTCCGCGTGCCTGGTAGTCGCACACTTCCATCACATGATCGACGCTGGTGTTGTGTTTTTCGGCGTGCTTTTCCAGCGCTTCTTTCAAGGTTTCGCTGTAGAATTCGAACATACCGGTCTTGGTTTTCATATGACCCCAGCGTTTGCGGAACGGATAAGGGTCGGAATTCCAGACGCCCACCTTGCTGAATTCGGTCCACCCGCTGAACTTGTCGCCGCCCTTGTACTTTGCAGGATCCCACAGATTTTGGGTGGCGATTTTCAAGGCATACAGCGCGAACTCGTCCTCATTGGTCGGCTCCTTTCCGGTTTCAGGGTCCCGGTAGGTCTTGTAGTGCCGAAGCAGGTTGTCGAATCCGCGCTCCGCCAGTTTTTCGGCGATCATCCAGGTAAATTCCGATTCATCTGTTTTGTAATCGCCGATCCGTTTTATTATGGGCTGCATCAGCGTGACGTGGCGGTAGCCGTTGCCATGCACCTTGACGTAGCCCCATTTCTCGAAAAGATGGTGGGTGTTGGGCAGCAGGATATCCGAGAACCAGGAAAACTCCGAGGCGTTGGTGGTCAAGTGGACCACGAACGGAATTTTGGCCAGGGCGCGCTCCCAACGCTCCGGTTGACCGCAAGAGAATGAAAAGTTGTTCATGTAGCAAACGGCCACCTTGATTTCGTTGGGATCTTCGTTCAGGATACCGTCCGCGGCATTGTTGGTCACGACGCCGCCGCCCGATTTGCCCTTATTCAGGGACGGGAATTCAAGCCGTCCGCGGTGGTCGATTTTTTCGTGCTTTTTCCCTTTTTTTGCAATCTCGTCCATGAAATCATCCGGCTTGGGGAATTTTGAGGTAAACTCTTTATTGGCTTTCAGCGTTCCACCCACATTGTCCACTGAGCCGACCAAGCCGTTTAAAGCATGGCAGATCATACTGGCGTAACCGCCGCGCACTTGCATCACCGGACCACCACCGACCCAGGAAATGGCATGGGGCGCCGCCCTGCCATAGTCGAGCGCAACCTGTCTGATCTGCTCGGCGGGAAGGCCGGTCCTGGAAGCCGCCCACTCCGGCGTTTTGTCCTTGAGCTCCAGATTCCACCATTTGACCAGTCCGTGGGTGTATTTTTGTTCGAAATCCTCCTCGGACACTTCCTCACCGGTCTTAAAGCGGTTTGCGCCGTCTTTGAAATCGCCCACGAATTCACGGTACCAGATGCCTTCAGTGAGAATCACGTGGGCGATGGCGGCCGCCAGTGCGCCGTCATGGCCGGGTTTGATGGGCAGCCAGACATCGGCCTTGGCGCCCGTTGCTGAGAGCCGGGGTTCGACGACTGCTATTTGCGACCGGTCGATCACCGTGCCCCATGCGCTGGAATAATAGGAAACCTGGCGGTTGGCGGCCAGCGGATCGGCGCCCCATATCAGGATGTAGCGGGCATTTTCCACATCGTACTGGCGGTAGTCCCACAATCCTTCGGTGAAATACGGCCCGAATTTTTCGGCCTCGGCGCAGATGGCGCTGTGGGAAATGTTGTTGGGCGAGCCGATGATCTTGGTCATGCGGTCATAGAGAATATCGCGCATATACGTGTAGCGGCCGCGCATGAGCATGTACTTGTGGGTTTCGTTGTTGTTGCGCAGTTCCATGATCTTGTCGGCGATGGTGTCGAGCGCTTCGTCCCAGGAAATGGGGACAAACATGGGGTCTTCACCGCGGCCTTTTTTGGGATTGGTGCGTTTAAGGGGCGTCTTGATGCGGTCCGGGTCGTAGACCTGCTGGATGGCCAGATGCGGCCGCGGACAACTTGCGCCCATGTTGACCTTGGAATGCGGGTTGCCCCTGACCTTGACCGCTCGATCGTCCACGACGTAAACCTGTTTCGAGCACCAGGAAGTGCAGCCCTGGCAAGTGGCCGGCAGCCACTGTCCCAGGTCTCGACCTTTATTGCCGGAAGCCGCCAGCGCCTTGAGCTCCAGGGCCGCCCCTGATCCAAGAAACACCGCCGCGCCGGTTGCGGCCGATGCCTTTACGAAGGATCTTCTCGACAGCTGGATATTGCCGAGAAAATCCTTCATCAGCGTCTTTCTTTCATTCTTTTTTTTGCTCATCGTTGCTCCTTTATCATTAGCCCATGTTTTGCGGTATGCTTCCAGATCGTGTTTACATTCCATAAGCGGATACCGTCAGGGTCGTGGCGGCCCTCTCGATTCGGTTTCATTGTCGCGAATGCACCGGAGGAAATAGTGCAATTCCTCGGGATCGACCGGTTTTCGCAGACAGGCGAACAGATGGTAGCAGATGGCCTCCTTGAGTTCGGGATGGAAGCGGTGCGACGTGCAGAAGAAACTGACTGAGGGGAATTCAAGGGTGAGCCGGCGGATCGTGCGGTTGTCCAGGGGAACGCTGTCGATGTCCAGAATCGCGGCGACAGGCGGTCCTGCGTGCAATCCGTCTTTCAATTCAATCAGATCCGGGTAGAAAGTTGCCCGGTAAGGCCCGTCTTCGATGATACCCTGCAGCATTTGCGCGTCATCGGGGTTGGACCCGAGCACGGCGATCTCCATCTTGTGGGATTTATCCACGTTCTGCCTTCCAATACAGAGAATTTAAATAGCTCTGTTCGATAAACAGGGGTCAGGAACAGAAACAGCAAAAGTGATGCCACGGTATTTCAATTATGGGTCGGATTTCCCGAGGGTCTGGCCTCGGAATACCATCGAATTCTTCAACCATCCGGAATTTAACGAAAAGTTTAATAAGAAGGCATGCGACAGGAGGGTGCATGAAACGGTACGCCAGTGGTCTGTATCCGGCATTTTGGGTGGCCCGCTCCGTCCAGGCGTCCGGTATCCGGACGTATAATTTTTAATGATTTATTTTATTTAAAATTACAATGAGATAGAACGTCCTGGAACAGGACGTGATGGTTGGCTTTTTACACTTGTCCGGACAAGTCCCTTGATCAGTGAATGGTGGGGGTGCTGCTCTTCAGCTTCTTTAATTTTTCGTAAAGGGTGCTGCGGCTGATACCGAGCTTTTTTGCAGCCTCAGTCTTGTTCCCTTTGCAGGTATTGAGCACTTCCAGGATGAGGCGCGATTCGTTTTCCACAATGGAGGCGTTGGGCTTCTCCCGGTCCGGCCCGGATCCTTCCTCAATGGCCGCCGGTAAATCCGTGAGTTCGATCATGGATCCTCTGGCAAGCACCACCGCATGTTCGATCATGTTTTCCAATTCACGCACATTGCCTGGCCAGGAATTTACGAGCAGCCGGCGCATGGCCTCGCTTCTAAAGCCGGTAATTTGTTTTTTCTGCTCAACGCAGAAACGGTTCAGGAAATGCCGAGCCAACAGGTGGATGTCTCCGGACCGTTCCCTCAGGGGCGGCAGGTTGATCGGTATGACATTGAGCCTGTAAAAAAGGTCTTCCCTGAAATTGCCCTGACGCACCTCCTCGGCCAGCACCTTGTTGGTTGCGGCCAGGATGCGAACATCGACCCTAATGGGCTGATCGCCTCCCAGACGGTCGATGGTCTGCTGCTGAAGCACGCGCAGCAGCTTGGTCTGTCCGACCTGATCGATTTCGCCGACCTCATCCAGAAACACCGTACCGCCGTCGGCCTGCTCGAATTTTCCGAGTTTCCTGCGGATGGCCCCGGTGAAGGCGCCTTTTTCGTGACCGAAGAGCTCGCTTTCAAGCAATGTGCTGGGATAGGCCGAACAGTTGATAACGATAAACGGTTTTTTCGCACGCAGGCTGCGCTGGTGGATTGCCCGGGCCACCAGTTCCTTGCCGGTTCCGCTCTCACCCTGGATGAGCACCGTGGCATCGGTGGGGGCGACATCCTCGATCAGCTTGAAAACCACCTGCATCTTGGAATCCTTGCCGATGATTTCGCCGAAACCCGAATCCACATCGACGCGCTGCCTGAGTTCGCTCAATTCCTCTTCGTAACTGTTGGCGCGGTGTATGGCGCCGGCGGCCTGGTGCAGCACCATGGCCACAATATCCAGCTCCTGCCGGACACAGGCGCATTTTCCATCGCAGGCCACCAGCATGGCGCCGATGGTCAGTTCGTGATGCCGAATCGGAAACAAGGCGGCCTGGTCCACATCGCTCAATTGCCCGGGCAATTGCAGCTGCTCAATTTCGGGCTGCCGAATGAAGACCAGCTTGTTATGGCGCTCGATGGTTTCGCTCAGTTGGCCATACATTGCAGGATCAAGCTGGATCGTTTTTTCAGGCGTGGCCAGGTTGATGGTACTGGCTGCATTGCTGAAGACCAGCAAGTTGATGTCGCGGCAGGGCACCACCTCCTGCAGGGTCTTGATCAGAAAGCGGCAGATCTGGTTCAGCTTGGGCAACGCGGCTATTTTCTGTGATATTGAAAAAGAGGTCTCCAGCTGCTTGTGCGCGCGGTTCAATTCCTTGTTTTTAACATTCAACTGTTCATTGTAATCCTTGAGCCGCCTGGTGTGCTCGTCGATGCGCGAAAGCATGGATTTAAAAGCTGCGGCGAGCTTGTTCACTTCCTTTCTTCCATGCACCGCCACCTGGACATCCAGCTTGCCTGCATCGATTTGTTCGGCACATCGGGTGAGCTGGTTCAACGGCCAGGTCAACCTGATAATAATCCAGTGACTGACCGCAAGCGCCAGGACCAGGATGACCGCCGTGATGGCACTCATCTGGATCCACAACTGGCGCACTTGGCGTCGGAATGGAGCCTCTGAAAGTCCCATGCGCAGGGTTCCGGCCTTACCTCCGAAAATCGGGTAGGCGATGTCGATGAATCGTTCGCCATCTTGCGACATGATCTTTTCAAGATGACCGCTCTCGGTGGATTCGGGTCCATTCGCTTGCAGCAGCTGGGTTGGAACGCCGTCGGAAAAAGTGTGCGTCAACACCCGACCTTCACGAACAACAAACAGGTAGGCGACGGAAGGGTCGCTGGCGATCTGATCATCCAGTATTTTCTGAAGGGCCACCAGATCGTTGATCAGAATTTTATCCGCGGTATCCAAGGCCAGTTTATGTGCGATATTCTCCGAGCGGGCAAAAGCCCCATCCAACAAGCTTACGCTGTAGCGGTGCGTCACCAGTTGGGAAATGGAAAGTCCCGTAACAATGACCAGCAATGCCACTGCAAGCAGCAGAGTGTTCTTCAGGCTACCGGGCAGCATTTTATCTAGCTCCTTGGGGGCCAAGCTGTTTCAACATCTGTGCAACCGGACGGTACCATTCCTCCCTGGGTTCTTCAAACCGTTCGATCATCAGCTCCGAAAGAATCGCCGAGCCCTGGGGGTCTTGGTGCATATACAAAATAATATCGGTTAGTTTACTTCGCGTCGAGGCGTCCAGTAAATTCGAAACAACCAGGGGCGGGCTGCCATAGGGCTCAGATTTTTTGATGACAAGGGTATTTTTTGAGTAAAAATCATTGCGTTGCTGATAGTATTCCCAGATGTGGCCATCAACGGCCGCGCCGTCTACCAGCTTTTTCGCCACCGCCAAAATAGAATTGTCGTGGCTGTACGTGTAAGTAAAGGTCTTAAAAAAAGATTCCGGCCGCGCGCCCATTTGGCTGAGCCAATATCGCGGGACCAATGTGCCGCTGTTTGATTCCGGATCGGTAAAGGCAAAATTCCTGCCGCGAAGATCGCTGATGGATTGGTAAGAACTGTCTTTGTGAACGATTAAATATGAGTGGTAATAGGGTTCGCCGCGAATGATGGGGGTGGCCACGGCCTTGAAACCGTAAGAATGATTCCCGGCGACATAAGGGCCAGTGCAGATAAAGGCGACATCGATTTGACCTTTCGCTAAAAGTTCGTTGACTTCGCCATAAGTTTTACGCTGAATCAGATCTACATCATGATTTGATTTTGCGGCCAGGTAATCGATAAGCTCCCTGTAATATATGAAGGTTTCTTTCGGAGAGATCATCGCGGCGACAGCAACGCTCAGAGCCCGACGCCCGGTGTCTGTTAAGGCAGGTTTTGATGAATCTATTTTTTCAGTAAGATCAACCTGCTTATAGTCACTATCGATGCTGCATGCTCCCAGCATCACAACACTCAAACTGAGCCAACTGGCGATGACTGCAAATTTTGCCCAAGTTTGATCCTGCATGGCTGTACGCATATTCTGATCCAATCAGGCTCATTTTGAGATACTTTCATTTCAAATTGTTACCATAAGAATCCACGCGTGCACAATTGATAATAGACATTATCGCATCATAACGCCCACTGCTTGTAGATATGGTTGGATTGTGTATTCGGGGGCCATCTTGCGTAAAACTGACGAGGCAAGAGTCGTCTTATCGAATTTCCATAGATGACACTTGGTGTGCGCTATTCCGGTTTTGGACCGTAATTCATTGTCTGGAATACCCAAACTATAACGCCACGGGAATAAAGACGAGCGTGCCGGCCTGGAGGCGGCTGAAATCCGTGATTTTGTTGCCGCCTAAAAGCTCTCGGGACGGCAGGTAATAGATGGTTTGGGGATGCTTGTACCTGGAGCCGGCGATGCTGTAGGCTGATCGGTCTTTGCTGACCTCAAACGGCCCTTTGTATCCGATGAGCAGGCGGGTGCTCACCGGCAGATCGTCCCAGTCGGAGATCACCGAGCCGTTTTTGATCCCGCCTGAGGGAAGAAAATAGATGGTATTGCGATGGTTGTAGGATCTGCCTGCAACGGACCACGCCGTGATACCGTCGATAATGGTCTTTACCGGTCCCTCGTCTTTTAATTCGCTCAGGCTGCCGGTCTGGTTGAGCAGGACAACCGTTTTGGGCGGGATGCGGTTCCAGCCGACCTGTCGGGTGATCTGATTGCCGCTGAACAGCCGGCCGTCCGGGAATTGGTACACCGTGGAGGCGTTGTCGAAGTCCTCACCGGCGATCAGCCAGGCGGTGTTGCGTTTGGAGATGACGTTGGTTTCCTCTACTGCGGCCGCCACGGCCCGGGGGGCGTAAAATATTTCCGCCAGTTGGGCATCGGCGACAAGACGTCCGGCGCGCACATCGGGATCGTTCGGCCAGGTCGGCCCCAGAAGCGCTTTGTCCCGGTCGAAGTTTTTGCCGCAACGTTTGCGGCCGCGATGATCGCGTTTGTGCCAGCGATTGGGCCGGCCGTAAGCGATCTGGCTGTGGGTCAGCACTGCGCGGTCGTCCAGATTGTAAATGCTTTGCAGGATGTCGATCAGTAGGCCGACCGATCGGTATTGCGCATCGGTGATGGGGGCGTAATGGTAGCCGACCAGTTCGATACCGATGGACATCCGGCTCAGGTCGTCCCGGCCGTCCCACATGCTGGTGCCGGCGTGGTCGGCAATCCACTGCTTGTCCATGGTGCGGTAAGTGTGTCCGTTGCGGGCGATGACATAGTGCGCATGGCCGCCGTAGGTGACCCGGCCGTCGCGAAAATTTTTGCCCCTGGTAACGACGCGCAGCGTGGAATCGCGCCCGAGCTCCGCAGTGTGAACGATGATATAGCGGGTGAGCTTGCGTTTGATTTTTTTGTACCGGGGGTTCAGCCGGGAGCGGTAGTCGACAATAGTGTGCTGAAACCTGTCGCGCTCCGCTTTTGAAAAAGCGGTTGCCGACGGCGGCGCCGTCAGTCCCACACAGAGGCAGCCAAGCGCAGCCAACAGGAACCGTTTTCTGATATCCAACCGTGACCAAAACATTACCAGGAATCTTACAAAGCGCCCGCGGCGGTTGTCAACAAACCCCTTTACTTCGGCGGAACGTAATTCGGGGTAATTCGGGGGACACCTTACTAACTCAACTTTCGGGTTTGACTCAAATTTGGTTTGAAACGCTGTGTAGGAGCGGCTTTTCGCCGCGAAAAGGGTCCTAAACAGGCATTCAGGTCGCGGCTA
>JBNLAV010000100.1:0-71718 GCA_050302315.1 Desulfobacteraceae bacterium | reverse complement strand
CTTGCCCAATGTGCGCCGGGTTGGCCGGCCTCAAAGACCGGCTCTAACTTTCGTTACCTTGTTTTGGGTTATAGGTCCGTATTTCTATATATAGAAATTAGAAACACTCCAACTTATCCACTACCCTCTGCTCTATCCCCATCTCAATATTTTCCGATAGGAGAGCATCCAGACCTTTTTTCCAGGATTCCAAAAGCCGCCGGCGCTTATAACCGATTCCCTCAAGTCATTTCACCATACCCGAATTGATCGGCGGAGCGTTTTTGTCTGAAGTTTTCATCATGTTGTTGTGGATCTTGGGTCCACAGGACCATACCCGTCTTTTAAGATTTCGTCAATTCCAGCAGGGTCATGATCTTCTGAATATCCTCCCACACCGCCCGTTTTTTATCGGGATTGCGCAGCAGGTAGGCGGGGTGAAAGGTGGGCATGAGTTTGATGCCGTTGTAGGTGTGAAATCGGCCGCGCAGCCGGGAGACGGGCGCGGTGGTTTCCAGCAGGGTTTGGGCGGCAAAGGTCCCCAGGGTGCAGATGACCTCCGGGGCGATGGTGGCGAGTTGCCGTTCCAGAAAAGGACGGCACGCTTCGATCTCGTCGGTTTCGGGGTTGCGGTTGCCCGGCGGCCGGCACTTGATCACATTGCAGATGTAGACCGCTTCGCGGGTCAGGTTCATGGCGGTGATGATTTTGGTCAACAGTTGTCCGGCGGCGCCTACAAAGGCCAGCCCATGCCGGTCTTCGTCAGCTCCCGGGCCTTCGCCCACAAAGACCAGACGCGCCTTGGGGTTGCCCTGGCCGAAGACGATATGCGTGCGTCCGTCGGCGAGACGGCATCTGCGGCACTCGCCCAGGTGGCTGCGAATATCTTCGAGTGTTTCGGCAGCGGGTTCGGCCGGCCCTGCGGCTGCGGCCGGCGCTGCGGTTACGGACCAGCGCCGGAGGGTCGCCAGGGTTTCGGGGGCGGGTTCGAATCCGCGGCAGCCCCAGCGGGCCATCTGCCGCAGCGTGTCTTTAGCGGCTTCGATGGCGGTATGGGTGTCGGCAGGTATTTTCATCGGGATATGCCCGCCTATCCGTGGGCCATTTGAACGACGTGGTCGAGTATGAGGTTGGCCACATCGGCTTTGGGCATTTTGTCCAGGGCGGTGCGGCTGCCGTCTTTGAAATAGAGGGTCACCTGGTTGGTGTCGGCCTGGAACCCGGACCCGTCCACGTTCACAAGGTTGCCCACGATCATGTCGAGCTGCTTGGACCGGAGTTTCCCGGTGGCGTTCTGGTCGAGGTCCCGGGTCTCGGCGGCGAACCCGACGGTCACGCGGCCTTTGCCGTTATCGGCGATGGCTTTGAGGATATCCTTTGTGCGGTCCAGCACCAGGGTTTCCGGCCCGTCGCTTTTTTTGATCTTGTGGGGTGCGGTTTGCGCCGGGGTGTAGTCGGCCACGGCGGCGCTCTTGATGATGATCTGCGCCCCCTGGACATGTGCCATCACGGCGTCGTGCATCTGGGCAGCGGTCTCCACCGCGATGAGGTCCACATTGTTGGGCGGCGGGATCTCCACGGGGCCGCTGATCAAGGTCACGCGGGCACCGCGCATCTCGGCGGCCCTGGCGATGGCATAGCCCATCTTTCCGGACGACGGGTTGCTGATGAAACGCACCGGATCGATGGATTCCCGGGTGGGGCCGGCGGTGACCAGCACCTGCTTGTCGGCCATGTCCTTGGGGGTCATCATGTAAAGAAAGCGGTCGAAGATGTAATCGGGTTCAGGAAGGCGTCCGGGGCCCACGGTGCCGCAGGCCAATTCGCCGGCTTCGGGATCGAGGATGGTGTATCCGAACTTTTCCAGCCGCCGCAGATTAGACTGAACGGCGTCGGCGGCGTACATATTGGAGTTCATGGCCGGGCAGACCATCACCGGAGAGGTAACGGCCAGCATGAAGGTGGACAGGGCGTCATCGGCCAGTCCGTTGGCCAGCTTGCCAATGATGTTGGCGGTGGCCGGCGCCACGATGACGGCGTCGGCCTCGTCGGCCCATTGGATATGCTGGATTCCGGCCGCCTCGTAAGGGTCGTAGAGATCGAGACAGACCTTGCGCCCGCTGAGCGCCTCGAAGGTGAGCGGGCCGACAAAGTGGGTGGCGTTTTGGGTCATCACCACCCGCGTTTCGGCGCCGGCTTTCACCAGCAGGCGCAGCAGTTCAACGGCTTTGTATGCGGCGATACCGCCGCTCACGGCCAGCACCACATTTTTTTGTTTCAACCCGGTCGTCATGCGAGCCCCCTGTCTGCCACAAATTTAACCCCGAAACGCTACGGTTTCAACAGTCCCGGATCCTCCCCGCCCATGGTGGGGGCGACCCAGATCTTCACGCCTGTGGAGAGGCTGCCTTCGGAAATGCTGATCACGCACCACCGCGCCTGCTTCTTGAACAGGAGCATGCTCCGGGAGGATTTGATGGCGCTGATCAACTGCCATCCGTCCACCGGCATTTTGTTCTCGAAGTAGGCAATCAGGGAATTGACTTCCACACGCCCGTTCAGGCTTAAAAGGCCGGCGGTAAAACCCGATGTGCTGAACACGAAGGAATCGCCGCGATCCACTTTGAGCTGCCGGGGCAGCAGAATATCTCCAAAATCGAGATAGATATCCTTGGCCTGGGGCGCAACCCGCGATCCCGTGGGGCTTGTCGACGGCGCTTTTTTGGACTTGAAGGTTGAACATCCGGTGAACAACAGCAGTGCGGCGCAAACACAAATCATTGCCTTGGTCAACCGGTCCTTTGGTGCGGTGCTGGTCATCTGCTCCTCCTCTGTGCGTTGATGATTCTCTTTTTTTGGTCCGAAGCCTTGTCTGCTCTGTTTTGCGCGCCGAAATCGATTTCGCGAAAAGGTGCAAGATTGTTCCGCGGGCCGACGTTTTCGGCAGGGTTGAGATCATGGGGTAATCGATCAGGGTTTGTCTACCTTGGTTTTAAACTTGAAAATCAATTCATCGGATCCAATCATTCCCAGCTCCCGGCGGGCGATGCCTTCGATGAAGAGGGGATCATTTTGCAGCCGATCGACGCTGCGGTACATCTGCAGGTTCTCTTTGGTCACCTGCGCGTTGTTCTTCACCAAGGTTTGGTGGGTATGCTGCAGACGGCGCAATTCCAGAAGGCCGTTGTCCCCGAAAAGAGCCACCAGCAGGAAATTGGCCATGGCGATGAGAATCACCGCCAACATGATTTTCTGCCGCTGGTTCATCCGGATGCCGTCCGTTTTTTCAGTAGTTCTTTCATCGCCTCGAGTTCGGGCACCTTTAAATAATACGCCAAAACGCCGTATATGGCCACACCCGCCGTTACACACAGCAGCAGGCCGCCCAGCAGGGCGAGTTTTGCGCCGGCCTCGCGGGGCAGGATGCTTTGCGACAATGCCCACACGGCGCCGCCCATGATCAGTGCACACGTTCCGCTGCGGGCGGCGGAACGGGCCAGGGCGCGCCATCCCAAGGCGCCCATTTTTCTCCGGAGCGCCGCGGTGAGCAGGGCCAGGTGCAGCATGGAGGCCAGCGAAAGGGCCAGGGCCAATCCATTGTGCTGCATGGGCTGCATGAGCACGACCCCCAATACCATATTGCCGGCAATGGAAGCAAATGCCACTTTTACCGGTGTGCGCGTGTCCCTCAACGCGTAGAACGTGTAAGTCAGTATGCGCACAGCGGAAAAGGCCCACAGGCCTATACCATAGTATAACAGGGCACTGGCCGTCAATCGTGTGGTCTGTCCGTCAAAAGCGCCCCGCTGGAACAGGATGGCCACGATGGGTTCGCGCAGCACGATCAGCCCCACCATTGCGGGCAAGGTGATGAAGAAGACCAGGCGCAGGGAGTGGGAAAAGGTATCCCGCAACGCCGCTGTCTGGCCGGTGGCGGCCTGCCGCGAGAGAGTCGGCAATACGGCCGTGGCCATGGCGATGGCAAAGACGCCCAAGGGGAATTGGACCAGTCGGTCGGCGTAGTAAAGATAGGAGATGCTGCCCTGGGCGAGCAGGGAACCCAGCAGGCATCCGACCAGGTTGTTGATCTGGTAGACCGCCGCACCGAAAACGGACGGGCCCATCAATAGCAGCACTTCTTTCATGGCAGGGTGCCACAGCGGGGCGGCGCGCCGCAGCTGGACGCCCTTGCGCATCAGAGCCGGCACCTGCAACGCCACCTGCAGGACGCCCCCCAGCACCACGCCGACGGAAAGCCCCACGACGCGCGTGACGGGCGAAGGCGAAATCCAGGCAAAGAGCATGACCATGCCGATCATGGCCAGGTTCAACAGACATGGCGCGAGCGCAGGGGCGGCAAAGTGCCCCAGCACGTTCAATATCCCCATGCTCAGGGCCACCACGCCGATGAAAACGGCGTAGGGCAGCATGATGCGCGTAAGCGTGACGCAGAGGGCGAACTTTTCCGGTTCGTCGGCGAAACCGTAGGCCAACAGGCGCACCAGAACCGGGGCCAGCACAATACCCACGGCAACGATGAGCCCCAGCACAATGAACAGGGAGCGCAGGGCGCTGACCGCCAGCCGATCGGCTTCATCGCGGCCGCGCCGGTTGAGGCAGTCGGTATAGACCGGAACGAAGGCGATACTCAGGGATCCTTCCCCCAGCAGCCGCCTGAGCATGTTGGGGATTCGGAAGGCGGCGATGAATGCATCCGATACCATGCCGGCGCCGAAAAAGGTCGCGATCACCATGTCGCGGACGTAGCCCAGCAACCGGCTGGCCAGGGTGGCCGAGCCGACCACGCCGGCCGCCTGGGTGACCTGCGCGTTGTCCGACGTTTCGGGGGCGTTTGTCATGGGGCAGTACCGCTTTGCTCTCTAACCCCGGGTTTACACCCGGAGCCGCAATCGTCGGCCCCTCCAGGGCCGATAGGATCCAACCTGCCAAATACCGGTAATGACGATACTCGAAATCGCTATCGAAAGCGGGATCGGGATCGGGATCGAATCTTTCATCTCATCTTTTCGATTTTGATAACGATTTCGATTTCGGTAACATCACAAAGGCGTTCGGCTATAGCTCCTGTTTCCGCGAAATAATCGTTGACACCATTGGTGATCACCGGTATAAGCTCACTTTTTTAGTGTATGCGATCTCAACCATTTGAAAGGAGCTGACCATTGGCCAACCATAAATCAGCACTCAAACGCGCCGGCCAGAGCGAAATCCGCCGTATGCGCAACCGGGCGGTCAAGACCCGCGTTAAATCCGTTGTCAAAGATGTGCGGCAGGCGGTAGCGGACAATTCCGCGGAAACGGCACAAACCCAACTCAAAACCGCCCAGGCTGCCATCGACAAGGCCGCCAAAAAGGGCGTCCTGCACAAACGCACGGCAGCCCGTAAAGTTGCCCGCCTGGCCAAACTGGCCCGCACGGTTCATTCCTGATAAACAACGTCACAATCAAAAGCGCCGGATGTGAGCTTTTTGCCACCCGGCGCTTTATTGGTTGCTGCGTGTACCTTTTTCCGAACCATCCCTAAAAATTGTCCGTCAGCCGGCGGTAGACCTCTTCGGCCATCTGCTCCGAAAGGGTAGCGATCGCCCTGCGCCGGTTGCTTTCGGTGGCCGATTTGTTCCCGGCCACCACGGCATAGGCTTGCTCGGCCCTGATGCCGGACCGCTTCCAGAGCTCATTGCCCTCCATGTCGGTCAGCGACAGGGTGACGGCGGCGTAAACCCGTCGTTCAGCGGCTGTGTTGGAGCCGGTACGGGCCACGGTATCCCACGCCAGGGAGTCGATGGCGCCTTGCAGCACTGCGTCCGCGCGGGCGTCTTCCACTACCGATCCGCTGCGGCGCCGGTTCAATTCGTTGATCAGGGCATTGGAGAAGATGGTCTCCACGCCGGTTTCCGACGTACGGTTCTCGAGGATCCGCACCGATAGGGTCTGGATGCCGCCCGGCAGGTCTCCCCGGCCGGCGAACTGATATCCGCAGGCAGTGACCGTGGCGAGAATTCCTGAAAGGATCAGCAATCCTAAAACGCAGCGATGTGCCTTCATCCTATGGTTTGGCGGTTCATACAACGATGTTCACCAGTTTGTTGGGGATCACGATCACCTTGCGGATGGTCTTGCCGTCGATGAACTTGCCGACCTTTTCGTCTTCAACGGCCATCTGCTTCAAGGTGTCTTCGCCGGTGTCCAGGGGGACGACAAACCGGTTGCGCAGCTTACCGTTGACTTGTACCACCACCGTGACCTCGTCCTTGACCAGGGCGTCTTCCCGGTGCTGGGGCCAGGGCGACTGCAAAACACTTTCCCGCAGACCCAACAGGTGCCAGATCTCATCCGCAAAGTGCGGCACGATGGGCGAAAGCAATAAAATGATGCTCTCGGCGGCATGACGCATGACGCCGTCGGCGTGGGGACCCTCAGCCGGAAGCCCCAGGTTGTAAGCCTGGTTGACCAGTTCCATGACGGCGCTGATGGCGGTGTTGAAATGGAACCGGTCCTCAATGTCCCGGGTGACCTTGTCGATCACCTGGTGGGTCTTCTTGTACAGTTCGCGCAACTCGCCTTCCAGTTGATCCGGCGTGTCGCGGTATGCCTCCGCACCGGCGATCTGACCGAACCAGCTGTGGATCAGCCGCCATACGCGGTTCAAAAACCGGGCGCTGCCTTCCACCCCCTGGTCGCTCCACTCCAGGTCCCTTTCCGGCGGGGCGGCGAAGAGGCAGAACAGGCGCGTGGTGTCCGCTCCGTACTGGTTGAGCAGGATATTGGGATCCACCACGTTGCGCTTGGATTTGGACATCTTTTCCACCCGGCCCATGGCGACCGCTTTTCCGCACAGGGAGCACTTGTCGCCGCCCTGCCCCTCTTCCACCTGTTCGGGAAAGAGAAAGCCATGCTCGGGACAGGTGACCGTCTCTTTGCACACCATGCCCTGGGTGAGCAGCCGGGTGAACGGCTCTTTGAAGTTGACCAGGTCGATATCGTTCAGCACCCGGGTGAAATACCGTGAGTAAAGCAGGTGCAGGATGGCGTGCTCCACGCCGCCGATGTACTGGTCCACCGGCATCCAGTAGTCCACGGATTTGCGGTCGAACATGGCCGTATCGCAATGGGGGCTGCAGTAGCGTTCAAAGTACCACGAAGACTCCACGAAGGTATCCATGGTGTCGGTCTCGCGCCGCGCATCCTGGTTGCCGCATGCCGGGCAGCGGGTTTTTTGAAATGCCGCAAGGTTCGGCAGCGGCGAGCGGCCGCCCTGCAGCAGGTCGGCATCCTCCGGCAGGACGATGGGCAGATCGGCTTCCGGGACGGGAACGATGCCGCAATCGGGACAGTGGATGATCGGAATGGGCGCTCCCCAGTAGCGCTGACGGGAAATGCCCCAATCTCGCAGGCGATAGCTGATTGCACGTTTTCCGATGCCTTTTTCTTCCAGCAGGTCGGCGATCTTTTCCATGGCTTCCCGGTTGGGCATCCCGTCGAAAGGGGCCGATCGGGCCATCACACCGTCTTCGGTGTAGGCCTCGGTCATGGTGGCGGCGTCCAGGGATTCGTCTTCCCGGTCGATGACCACCTCGATGTCCAGCCCGTATTTCTTGGCGAAGTCGAAGTCCCGCTGGTCGTGGGCCGGCACAGACATCACCGCGCCGGTGCCGTATTCCATGAGAGCGAAGTTGGCCGTGTAGACCGGCATGCGGCGGCCGTTCATGGGGTTTATGCAGTGGGTGCCGGTAAAGACGCCCTCTTTCTCGTAATCCTCTATGGCCTTGGTGGTGCGCTCCTGGCGGCTGATGCGCTGGACAAACGCCTCCACTTCCGCTTCCTGGCCGGTTCCTTCGGCCAGTTCGGGTACCAGCGGATGCTCGGGTGCCAGGCACATGAAGGTGGCGCCATAGACTGTATCGTGCCGGGTGGTGAAGACCGGTATCACGGTGTCGCTGTTTTCCACCGGGAACTCAATGTGCGCGCCCGTGCTGCGGCCGATCCAGTTTTTCTGCATGGTAGTGACCTTGTCGGGCCACCCTGGAAGCTTGTCGCAGTAATCCAGAAGGTCCTGGGCATAATCGGTGATGCGGAAGAACCACTGCTGAAGTTTTTTCTGCTCCACCGGCTTGCCGCAGCGCCAGCACATGCCTGCTTCGACCTGCTCGTTGGCCAGTACGGTCTGGCACGGTTCGCACCAGTTGACATAGGACTCCTTGCGATAGGCCATGCCCTTTTCGTACATCTTCAGGAAAAGCCACTGCTCCCAGCGATAGTAATCGGGCCGGCAGGTGGCGATTTCACGATCCCAGTCGTAGGAGAAGCCCAGGCGCTGAAGCTGGGTGCGCATGTAGTCGATGTTCTCGTAAGTCCATTTGGCCGGGTGGCTGTTGTTGGCGATGGCGGCGTTTTCGGCCGGCATGCCAAACGCGTCCCATCCCATGGGGTGCAGGACGTTGTGCCCCTGCATGCGCTTGTAGCGTGCCACCACGTCTCCGATGGTGTAGTTGCGCACGTGTCCCATATGGATCTTGCCCGAGGGATAGGGGAACATCTCGAGCAGATAATACTTGGGCTTTTCAGGGTCGTCTTCTACTTTGAACAGTTGCTCCCGTTCCCACTTCGCTTGCCACTTCTCTTCGATCTCTTTGGGATTGTATCGTTCTTCCATTTTCTTTCGCCTATGCAGGTCAACGCCGGCCCGGTTTGGTCCAACGCTGTAAGAAGGTTTGCAGTATCAGCTTAACAGTTTGATTTCTCATGCCATAAGATGGGTTAAAGTGCAAGGTAAGATAAAGATCCTGGCGAGGATTGACAAAAGGCAATGCCGTCAATGGTATCGAGAATAACCCCTCGGATGCAGATCCGGATGTTATCCCTTCCTTCGCCGGGGCGATGCACGTGTGAACCTTTTGCATATCATCGACAGGCCATCTTTCGAATTCATTTGACTTAACCGCCCAATTTGCATAACAAAAAGAAACAATGACCCTACACGCCACCAATCGCAAGCGCATGCTTGAACCCGAATAGGAAAATATATCGAATGACCAGTAAAATTCTGATCAACGCCATTGATCCGGAAGAGTGCCGGATCGCCAAGGTCACCGACAACCGACTTGAAGAGTTTCAGATCGAAAGCGCCCGCCGGGAGATCATTCACGGCAACATATATAAAGGTGTGGCCACCCGTGTCGAACCCAGCCTGCAGGCCGTCTTCATCGATTTCGGTGCCGAACGCAATGGTTTTTTGCAACGCCACGAAATTCACAGCGATTATTTTCAGGACAACGAAACCGGCGATCGCAACATCGATCACCTGATCAAAAAGGGTCAGGAGTTGATGGTGCAGGTCACCAAGGACCCGGTAATGAAGAAAGGGGCAATGTTGACCACTTTCATCTCTTTGCCGGGCCGCCACATCGTCCTGATGCCGGGCAGCACCACCTCCGGTATTTCCCGCAAGATAGAGGACGAGGCCGAACGTAAACGACTCAAGCAGATCGTCACTTCCTTGAAGATCCCCAAGGGGTTCGGCGTCATCGTGCGCACGGCCGGCATGGGCTGCACCAAGACCCAGATCTCCAAAGACCTCAACTACCTGTTGCGGCTCTGGCGCAATATCAACAACAAGGGAACGAAGGAAAAGGCGCCGAGCGTGCTTTACAAGGAACGCAGCCTTTCGGTACGGTCCATTCGGGACTACTTCAATATGGATGTGAGCGAGATTCTCATCGACGACGACGCCGTATTCCACGAGATCAAGAACTTCATCGGCATCATCTCACCCAAACACAAGCGCATCGTCAAACGGTACACCGCCGACAAGCCGATTTTTACCAAACATCAGCTGGAAGAACAGATCACCACCATCTTCGACAACCGCGTACCGCTCAAATCAGGCGGCTCCATCGTGGTGGAACAGACCGAAGCCCTGGTAGCCATTGATGTCAATTCCGGTCGGGGAACCCAAAAACGATCCATCGAACAGACCGCTTTGATGACCAATCTCGAAGCCGCCGAGGAGGTGGCGCGCCAACTGCGCCTCAGGGACCTGGGCGGTCTGATCGTGGTGGACTTCATCGACATGCGGGACGCCAAGCACCGCTCCCAGGTGGAGCGCGCCCTGCGAACCCACACCCGACGTGATAAAGCCCGAACCCGCATCGGTCGCATCTCCCAATTCGGTCTTTTGGAGATGTCGCGGCAGCGGCTGGCACCCTCCATCGATTTCGGCAATCTGGTGCCGTGCGACCGCTGCCGCGGCAAAGGATGGACACCGTCCACCGAAGCGCTGGCCCTGCGGTTTTTGCGCCGGCTGAAAATCGAAACCAGCAAAAGCGGCATGAAGCAGGTGCGCGGCGTGATCCCCAAACCGGTGGCCGACTATCTGCAAAACAAGAAGCGCAAAGAGATATCGGAACTAGAGCTAAGGCGGGGGCTGACGATCCATATCGAAGGGGACCACCACCTGCTGCCGGACGAATGCAAAATCACCTGCGATCCTGAGTGTACGATGTGATAAAGGCAACATTGGCAATGCCGATGGCGCCTCAGTTTAAAATTTTAAGTGTAAAGTTTAAAGGAAAGGATCATTCCGATTCAATCGGGACGCCGTTTCGTCATCAGGGGACATTTGACGTCAGGCCACGGTTTGTTGGCGCCGGGCTCATCGCCACGGCAAAACCAACCGCACTCTATAACATGCTGTAGTCATTTTATTTGTTCGCTCCCCATACCACGACAGCCGCCGGCTTCGACACCTTTGCTCCGCTTTTGTGCGCGGGGTTCACAAGCCATATGCCACGGATCTGCAAGAAGAATCGTTTGACCTGTCGCCTTATTTCAAGTATATCAGCGCCGTCTCGCATACCTGTTATACGGGTGCCGGCCTATGCCGCTGATCGGTATGGATCGGCTTTTATTTCCTTTGCACCGCGAGATTTTTAGGCAAATTCGGGTTTCCTGAGAAGACCGAAGCGTTTTTCAATCATCGCGCCGGCCTTTGAATGAGACTGTTACGGTTATGGATGAAAGGGAGGATTTAAGATGGATATTGCCTACGCGATGGGTCAGGCAGGTGGACAAGCGGCACAGGGCGGCGGTGGTTTTTTTGCCACCCCATTCGTTCCCATTATTCTGATGCTCGGTGTCATGTGGTTTTTCCTGATTCGGCCTCAGCAAAAGAAACAGAAAGAGCACCGCGAAATGATCAACAGCCTGAAAAAGGGAGATCGGGTGATCACCTCCGGCGGATTGTACGGTCGCATCACTGGTGTCACCGAAAACACCCTGACCCTTGAGATCGCCGACAAGGTCCGCGTCAAGGTCAGCCGGGCGCATGTCGGCGGCCTGGCGCAAGCGGCTGCCCAGCCTGCGGCCGCTTCCAAAGACAAATCCGAGTCCGACAAGAAGAAATAGGACATATCATCTAACCTGTTGGACGGCCGGCGACGCGCAGCGACCCTGCCCGTCGCCGGGCGATAAGATCTTTCCGAACTCAGACTATAGAAGAGGAACGGAACATTGAAAACTAATTCGTGGCGCCCCATTCTCGTGACCATCGTGCTGCTAACCGCTGTGATCTATGTGTTGCCAACCGCTCAAATGGCGTTGCAAAAGCTTGACGATCCGACATGGTGGCCTAAGAAAAAAATCAACCTCGGTCTCGACCTGCAGGGCGGCATGCACCTGGTATTGGAAGTCGATACGGACGAGGCCGTTAAAAACGCCGTGGAACGCACCTTCGAGGAACTGCGCAGCTTCGTGCGCAAGCAAAATATCCGCATCAGGGAGATCAAGCAAACCAACGCCACCACGATCCGGATGGTCCTGAGAGAGGGCACGGCTAAGGACAAGGCCAAAGGCCTGATCGTGGACGAGTTTGCAGACTACTCGGTCAGCGACGCGAACGCCAATGGCGACGAGGCCCTCAACATTGTTTTGAGAGCGGACGAGGTCAAACTGGTCAAGAAGCTGGCTTTTGAGAAGGCGCTCAACAAGATCCGAAACCGGGTGGACGAATACGGCGCGCGCGAGCCGGATATCCGGCCCCAGGGTGAAAACAGGATCATCGTCCAACTGCCCGGCGTGATCGACGCGGAAAAGGCGCGCCGGGAGATCGGTCGTAGCGGCCACCTGGAGTTCAAGCTGGTGGATGAGACCGGCGACGTGCGCAAGGCGCTGGAAGGCAGTGTGCCGCCCGGCAGCCAGCTTTACTACTTCCGCAAAGACGATCCGGAGATGGCCGGACGTGCCATCCTGCTTAAAAAGGAAACCCTGCTCACCGGTGAATACCTCGCCGAGGCGCGGGTGAATTTCGATCCGAGAACCGGTCGCCCGGAAGTGGGCTTCAAATTCAACAACAAAGGCTCCAAAATCTTTGCCAAGGTCACCGAAGAAAACATCGGCAAACGATTGGCCATCATCCTGGACGGCGAGGTCTACTCGGCCCCCAACATCCAGACCAAAATCTCGGGCGCGGGCGTCATCACCGGCAATTACACCGATGAGAGCGCCAAAAGCCTGGCGCTGATCCTGCGGGAAGCGTTTCCAACGCCGGTGAAGATCCTTTACGAAAAAACGGTGGGTCCCTCCCTCGGCGCGGACTCCATTCGCAAAGGGCTGATATCCATGCTGATCGGCGGCTCACTGGTGGTGCTCTTCATGCTGGTCTACTACAAGGGATCCGGTGTGATCGCCAATACCGCCCTGTTCGCCAATATCTTGCTGATCGCAGGCGCTCTGGCGGCGGTGGGCGCCACCCTGACCCTGCCGGGTATTGCCGGTATCATTCTCACCATCGGCATGGCCGTGGATGCCAACGTGCTGATCTTCGAGCGCATCAAAGAAGAGCTCCGGCTGGGCAAGACGGCAATGGCCGCAGTGGACGCCGGTTTCGACCGCGCCAGCCTGACCATCCTGGACGCCAATGTCACCACCCTGCTCGCCGCCGCGGTTTTATTCCAGTTCGGCAGCGGACCGGTGAAAGGTTTCGCCGTGACATTGAGCCTGGGTGTTATGTCCAGTCTCTTTACGGCGCTGATCCTCTCGCGCGCCATTTTTGAATATTTCCTGGTTCAGCGAAAAGTCAGGAAACTGAGCATTTAACCCGGGGCCGAATCGACCGTACCGATACCATTGAAGATTGAGGAAAGCTGATCATGCAAATCATAAAACCCGATGTGAACATTAATTTCGTAGGCCGCCGCAAAATCGCGTATGCTGTCTCCTGCATCTTGATTCTCGCCTGCATCGTATCGCTCATCAGCCACGGCGGCCCCAAATACGGCATCGACTTTGCCGGCGGCGCTGAAGCACTGGTTCAACTGGATCAGCCGGTGGCCATCGATAAACTGAAAGCCGCCCTGGCCGACAGCGGCATTGACGGTGCCACCGTACAGGCCTATGGACAGGGAAACACGGACGAGTACCGCATTCTCGTGCCGGCCGATCAGGCCGAGACCGCCGATCTGGCGACTACCGTCAAGGCGGGCCTGGAAAACGGCACCGGTGCCAAGGTGGATGACAAATCCTTCTCCTTTGAAATGGTCGGCCCCCAGGTGGGCCGGGATCTGAGGGAAAAGGCCCTCATGGCCATGTTCTTCGCACTGCTGCTCATCACCGTTTACATCTCCGGCCGCTTCGAGCTCAAGTGGCTCATCAGCGCGGTCATCGCCATCAGCCTCGCCGTGGCCGTATCCCTGCTGCAGATCATCGATCTGAGCATACCGGCCCTGATGCTGGCCGCCCTGATCGTCACCCTGGTGCTCTTCTGGTTCCTCAATCTCAAATATGCCATGGGTGCCATCGTGGCCCTGATCCATGACGTGACGATTACCGTGGGGCTCTTTTCCATCTTCGAAAAGGAGTTCACCCTTCCCATTATCGCCGCGTTGCTGACCATCATCGGATACTCCCTCAATGACACCATCATCGTATTCGACCGTATCCGGGAAAACCTGCGCAAGTACCACCGCGAACCGTTGATGACCATCATCAACAAAAGCGTCAACCAGACCCTTGGCCGCACCCTGCTGACCTCTCTGACCACGTTGATAGTGGTGGTCATCCTGTTTGTCTACGGCGGCGGCATCATTCATGATTTCGCCTTTGCCCTCATCGTGGGCATACTGGTGGGTACCTACTCATCGATTTTCGTGGCCAGCCCCATATTGCTGGCCTGGCAGAAGCGAAGCTGACAGCCTGTCGCCTCAGATCCTTGCGGCCCTGAAGGGGCCGATGAATATAGCCCCGGGTGTAAACCCGGGGTTAAGATGTATTGAACACCGAAAGAGGCCTGTCGCTCCTTCGGAGCTCGGCTTTGGGTGTACATGATTCCCCGGGTTTACACCCGGGGCTATAATCTGGGCCGCCTTCGGAGGCTTGGGTCAATGGACACACACGCCCCATTCCCTCGCCCGGCCAACGATCCTGAGCCGGGAAATGATAATGTTGGTTCATCATTGATTACACCGGAGTGATCTATGAACGACCTCCTACCATGGCTGATGCTCAAAGGTGTCCCGGGCATCGGCAACCTGCTTTTTTACCGGCTGGTCAAGCGGTTTGGATCCCCGCAGGGGACTCTCAACGCTGCTGCAGCCTCGCTTCAAAAGGTGGCCGGCGTCTCAGCCGGCATCGCAGCAGCCATCGCTGCCGCCCGGCGCTCCACAGACGATGCGCGGCGTGAAATCGACCGTTGCCGACGAAACGGGTTCCATATCATCACCCAGCACGATCCCCGCTACCCGGCCCTGCTGCTGCACATCCCGGATCCGCCGCCCATTCTCTATTGCCGCGGCGAACTTGACGGCTCAGCCTGTCACATCGCCGTGGTGGGCTCGCGCAAGGCGACCGCATACGGCCTCTCCAGCGCCCGCATGCTGAGCGAGGGGCTGGCCCGCAGGGGTATTTCGGTGGTCAGCGGCATGGCGCGGGGCATCGATTCGGCCGCCCACGAGGGCGCCATGGCCGGGGGCGGTTCCACCATCGCCGTGCTGGGCTCCGGTCTGAACCGGATCTATCCGGCGGAAAACCGAAAGCTGTTCGCACGCATCGCCGAAAAGGGCGCCGTGATTTCCGAGTTTCCGCTGGATGCCGGGCCGGCGGCCCACCACTTCCCCCAACGCAACCGCATCATCAGCGGCATCTGTCTGGGAACCGTGGTGGTTGAAGCGGCCAAACGCAGCGGCAGCTTGATTACGGCCCGCCTGGCGGCCGAACAAGGCCGTGATGTATTCGCTGTTCCGGGCAGCATTCGCGCGGCCTCGGCCCACGGCACGCATCAATTGATCAAGCAAGGGGCCGCCCTGGTGGAAAGCGCTGAAGATATTGTCAATGAGGTGGCACCTCAAATTGGATTGCAGGAGATTTCCGTGCAAACCGTTGACAAAGACAAGGCCGTTGCGGTAGCGTCCTGTTCCCTGACCGGTGCTGAACGAAAAATTTGGGACGCCATCGGTCCCTACCCGGTACACATTGACGAGTTGGCCCGGCGCTGCAAACAGGGCATACCGGCCTTGAGCGCCGCTCTGTGCCAGTTGGAAATCAAAGGAGCCGTCAGCCAGGAGCCCGGGAAATTTTTCGTTCGCAATGGCAGTTTAGAAAAAAGTGATTAACATTGACGGTCAAACGGTAACTTTGAACCTTGGAACAGCGCCCATCCGGAAGCCGCATGATGCCATTTACGGATGGGCGCGAATTTGGAGAAATCCCCTGTGTCAGATAAGCCATTAGTAATTGTGGAGTCCCCCACAAAGGTTCGCACCATTACCAAGTATCTGGGCAATGACTTCAATGTGGCCGCCACCGTGGGCCACATCAAAGACCTGCCGGCCAAAGAAATGGGCATTGATATCGATAAGGATTTCAAGCCCAAATACCGCACCATACCGGGAAAACAGAAGGTGATCACCGCTTTGAAAAAGGCGGCGGGCGAGAGCACCCGCATCTATCTGGCGCCCGACCCCGATCGCGAAGGAGAGGCCATCGCCTGGCACGCCGTTGAGGTGCTGAAAAAGAAAGGGCGCAACTTCCACCGCGTGCTCTTCCACGAGCTGACCAAATCCGCCATCATCAAGGCGATGTCCCAACCGGAGGAACTGAACCGGGACAAGTACGAAGCCCAGCAGACCCGTCGCATTCTCGACCGGCTGGTGGGGTATCAGGTCTCCCCCCTTCTGTGGAAAAAGGTCAAAGGCGGACTGAGTGCCGGACGGGTGCAATCGGTGGCCGTTCGCATCATATGCGAGCGCGAGCGCGCCATCTATGCGTTCGAACCTGAAGAATACTGGTCCATCACCGCCCTGCTGGCGGGCGAGACACCACCGCCGTTCGACGCGAAGCTGGTCAAAAAAAACGGCGCTAAAATAACCATCCCCGATGAGGCGGCCGCCCAAGCCATTGTGGACACGGTTTCCAAGGCACCTTTCGTGGTGCAAAAGGTGGCCAAAAAAACGGTGCGACGCAATCCGCTGCCGCCGTTCATCACCAGCAAGCTGCAACAGGAAGCCATTCGAAAGCTGCGTTTTTCGGCGAAGAAAACCATGCTGATCGCCCAGCAGCTCTACGAGGGCATCGACCTGGGGCCGGGAGAGCCGGTGGGATTGATTACCTATATGCGCACCGACTCCACCCGTATTTCGGCCGAAGCGGCCAACGAGGCCATCGATTGGGTGCGCAAGGTACATGGCAACGACTTCGCCATGGATAAGCCGCGCTTTTTCAAAAACAAAAAAAAGGTTCAGGATGCCCATGAGGCGATACGCCCCACCTCGGTGCTGCACACCCCCGAAAAGGTGGCTTCCGCGTTGAACAAAGACCAACTGGCGCTTTACGGACTGATTTGGCGCAGATTCGTGGCCTCCCAGATGAAGCCGGCCTTGATCGATCAGAAGTCCATCGCCATCCAGTCCGATATCTACACCTTCAACGTCAGCGGCTCTACCATCAAATTCCCGGGATTCATGGCACTCTACCAGACGGTGGACCAGGAGGAAGAGAGCAAACGCAAACAGCAGTCGCTGCCGCCGCTGAAAGAGGGTGAGAACGTAGCGCTGAAAAAAATCACACCCAAGCAGCATTTTACACAACCTCCGCCGCGTTTTTCAGAAGCCTCCCTGGTCAAGGAACTGGAGGAAAACGGCATCGGCAGGCCCAGCACCTATGCAACCATTTTGTCGACCATCCGCGAAAAGGGCTATGTCGACCTGGTCAAGGGCTATTTTCATCCCAGCGAACTGGGGTTCATCGTCAACGATCTGCTGGTGGAGAATTTTCCCGAGGTCTTCGGAGTGGAGTTTACCGCTAAGATGGAAGACAACCTGGATCGCGTCGAAACCGCCGATCTGGATGCGGTCGAAGTCCTCAAAAATTTCTACGGCCCCTTCAAGAACAAGCTTGAAAAAGCCGACGAGGAGATGCTCAGCGTTAAAGGCGTCGGCATCGCCACCGGCCTGACCTGTCCCCAGTGCAAGGAAAACGAATTGCACGTCAAGGTCGGCCGGAACGGCCATTTCCTGGCCTGCAACGGCTATCCGGAGTGTAACTACTCCCGTGATTACGAACGCGATGAAAAGGGGCGCATTCAGCCCATCGAGCTGAACCACGAGGCCGCCACCGACAAGGTCTGCCCCAAATGCAAAAAGGACATGGTGGTCAAGCGGGGCAAGTATGGAGAGTTCATCGCCTGCAGCGGATATCCGGAGTGCACGCACACGGAGTCGGTCAACGGAGGGGCCAATGGAAAGTCCATCGGCATGCAGTGCCCGGAAGAGGGGTGCAACGGAGAGATTGTAGAAAAGCGTTCCAAGCGCGGCAAGATCTTCTTTGGGTGCGGGCGATACCCGGACTGCACCTTCGCTACCTGGGACAAGCCGGTGGCCAAACCCTGCCCGATCTGCAGCAAGCCTTACCTTGTCGAGAAAAACACGAAACGGCAGGGCAACTTTCTGGCCTGCGTCGATCGGGATTGCGGGTTCAAGGAACCCATAGACTAGACAGGACGTGATTATGCCGCTCAACTTCGAGCCCATCGATATCGACCGCCAGGACGCCTATCAGGAGAAACTGGCCCTGTGCAGCCAGGTCGCATCGGATTATAGTTTCATCAACATCTGGGGATGGGGACCGGAGTACGGCTTGCAATGGGCTTGGCACGACAATCTCGTCTGCATCAAACAGACCAAACCCAAGGAGATGTTGTGGGCGCCGGTAGGCGACTGGAACGGTACGGACTGGAAGTCCCTCATGGAAACGGCCAAAGAGAGCTGCCCGAGGCTGATCCGCGTACCGGAGGCGCTGCTCGAGATCTGGCGCGAAACATTGAGCCTTCCCATGACGGTCAACGAATCCCGCGACCATTGGGACTATCTATATGACCGGCAGGCATTGGTCGATCTTAAAGGCAACCGCTACCACAAGAAGAAAAACCTGGTCAATCAGTTCATCAAGAAGAACGATTTCATGTACCTGCCGTTCGGCCCCAAAATGGTGGAGCAGGCAAAAGACATGCAGGAAGACTGGTGCGCGTGGCGGGACTGCGAAAGCATCGATACCCTCTTTGCAGAGAATGAGGCCATTGCCCGGGTTTTCGACAATTGGCAGCACCTCAAAGGCATCACCGGCGGCGCCATACGGGTGGGATTGAACCTGGCGGCATATACGGTAGCCGAAGTGCTTCCCGACGACTCCCTGGTAATACACTTTGAAAAGGGGTGCCCCGACTACAAAGGCAGTTACCAGGCCATCAACCAGATGTTTCTGGAGCACGACGAGAGCAGGTGCAAGATCGTCAACCGGGAGCAGGATATCGGCGACAAGGGCCTGCGCAAAGCCAAACTCTCCTATCTTCCCATCGACTACGTGAGAAAATACGAAGTCATCCTATAGACTGGCAGCGATGCTGAATAGCGCTTGGTGAACGTACGCGGACGGATTGCCGGCACGGACCGGAATGTAAAATCCATCGCTGTTGGAAGGCGCCACGCGACAACCGCGGCCCTGCCGCCTTTGGCCGCGTGAGATCGGCGGGAGCTGGACCGTGCTAGAGTCTCTGTTTGCGGCGCCTCTCGCGGTGGACGGAGGATAGCTTCTCGCTGACGGCATCGAAAATAAACTCTTCCGGTGCCAGGCTGTTGGTTGCGCAAAAATTTTCAACCCGATCGAACAGCGCCTTGGGGATGTGGATGCAGACCGTGCTTTGATCTGCCTTGTCCGATGTGTCGCCCATTAATGATGCCCCTTTATCGCGTATGATGTCATGCCGAATCAGTAGATAACTCAGCATATTATACAGGCGTCCGAGGCGTCAAGGGCAACCCGGCCGTCGGGGAGGTAATCCCTGACCTTGCATTAAAAAGATGGTAAAAAAAACAAAAGGTTCGCAGTCCAATATCGGGCTTCACGGTGCCCAGCCAAACGGTTCTGATTTTAATCGCTATGATATGTATCCGTCGCCTTTTTTTCGTACTCGTACTCGTTCTCGTTCTCGTAATCGGACAAAATTACAGGGGTTCGTTAGTTTGGTCCCGCATTGTAAGCCAGCTTGCCAAGATTTAGGCCGTCAGGGGGGAACCTCGATTCTGAGCCAGTTCGATTACGAGTACGAGAACGAGAACGAGAACGAATTTGCAGACGAAAGCTAAACTTACGGGGCTCTGTCCCCGCCGCATCGTGATGGCCATCGGTCTGCTCGGACAGGACGGCGCGGAGGCCGACCCTGCGCGTATAACCCCTCAGCCAAGCAAGAATATAACGTATTGATATTTCTGTTTTATTTTAAACATATGGCTTTCACGCCACAATGCTTGACAATCGGTCAACCAACGCATATAGCACCATGACTTGTCGATGAAACGGGCCGCCACGAGCCGCCAATGCATACGCCACTTGACTGCATCAGGCGGGCCAAAATTCCCGGTTTTCGTACACCCCATCAAATGAGGAGCGTCACTTTGACCCAGCTTGATCACAGTTCCCTTATCAGCCAAGAGCTCAATATTCAGATTAGCCAGATAAATGCCGTTCAGGATCTCCTTGCCCAGGACGCCACGGTGCCCTTCATCGCCCGCTATCGCAAGGAGGTCACCGGCAGCCTGGATGAAATCCAGATCACGGCGATCCGTGATCGTCTGCACCAGTTGGCTGAACTGGATCAGCGTCGCGAAACCATTCTCAACAGCCTGGAGAAACACGGACACCTGACGGACGAACTCAAGGAAAAGGTTCTGTCCGCCGACTCGATGACCGTATTGGAAGATATCTACCTGCCCTATAAACCCAAACGCCGCACCAAAGGCACCATCGCAAAGGAACGGGGGCTGGAACCGCTGGCACAGGCAATCTTCGAACAGTGTGGCATCGACCCCCAGGCGTCGGCTTCCCCGTACGTCGATGCCGAAAACCAGGTCCCCACGGAAGAAGAAGCGCTGCAGGGCGCCCGCCACATCATCGCAGAATGGATCAACGAGGATGAAACCGCACGAGCACGTTTGCGGTCCCTCTTCGAGCACAAGGGGGTTATCCGCAGCCATGTGATCGCCGGAAAGGAGGCTGAAGGGGCCAAGTTCAAGGACTATTTCGATTGGCAGGAACCGGCCTGCAGCGCTCCGTCCCATCGCATTCTAGCCATGCGACGCGGTGAGCGGGAAGATATCCTCTCTCTGAGCATGCAGCCTTCGGAAAGCGACGCCATTGAAATTCTGGAAAAACTTTTTCTCAAAGGCGACGGAGACGACAGCGCACAGGTCGCCATGGCCATCGCCGACAGCTACAAAAGACTGCTTTCCAGGGCCATGGAAACAGAGCTGCGCCTGACCGCCAAGGAGCGGGCCGAAAACGACGCCATCCGGGTATTTGCCGACAACCTGCGCCAGCTGCTGCTGGCGCCGCCGCTGGGAGCCAAACGGGTCATGGGAATCGATCCGGGATTCCGCACCGGCTGCAAGGTCGTATGCCTCGACCGTCAGGGCAAATTGCTGCACAATGATACGATCTACCCCCACACGTCCAAGCAGAAGCTGGAAAAAGCAAAAGAGACGGTGACCGGGTTGTGCGCTGCGCATCGCATCGAAGCCGTCGCCATCGGTAACGGGACGGCGGGCCGTGAGACAGAGGCCTTCGTTCGGGGTCTGGATTTGCCGGGCGCCCCCATCATTCTGCTGGTCAACGAGAGCGGCGCATCGGTTTATTCGGCTTCGGAAGTGGCCCGGGAGGAGTTCCCGGATTACGACCTGACGGTACGCGGTGCGGTTTCAATCGGTCGCCGTCTGATGGATCCGCTGGCTGAGCTGGTGAAGATCGACCCCAAATCAATCGGTGTGGGGCAATACCAGCACGATGTCGACCAGGGCGATCTGAAGGCTTCTCTGGACGATGTGGTGGTCAGCTGCGTCAACGCCGTGGGCGTGGATGTCAACCGGGCCTCCGCCCAGCTGTTGGCCTATGTATCCGGTCTCGGTCCGCAACTGGCGCGCAATATCGTTTCCCACAGGGATGAAAACGGCCCCTTCACCGACCGCAAGACGCTAAAGGGGGTACCGCGCCTCGGCCCCAAGGCCTTCGAGCAGGCTGCGGGATTTTTACGCATCACCGATGCGCCCAATCCCCTGGACGCGAGCGCGGTGCACCCGGAAAGTTATCCCATCGTGGATAAGATGGCCGCCGATCTTGGCGGTACTGTGATCGAGCTCATGGACAAGGAAGAATTCAGACAGAAAATAGACCTTCACCAATACGTCAACGAGACCGTCGGGCTCCCCACGCTGACCGACATCATGGAAGAACTGGCCAAACCGGGCCGTGATCCGCGGCACGCCTTCGAAGCCTTCTCCTTCGATGAAAACGTGTCGGAAATCAAAGACCTGGAACCCGGTATGCGCCTTCCGGGCATTGTCACCAACATCACCAAATTCGGCGCTTTCGTGGACATCGGCGTGCACCAGGACGGACTGGTCCACATCAGCGAAATGGCGGATCGCTTCATAAAGGATCCGAACGAGATCGTCAAAGTTCAGCAGGCCGTCACAGTGACGGTATTGGAGGTTGATCTCGAACGCAAGCGTATCGCCCTCTCCCTGCGGACAGGAGAAAAACGGCCCCGGACGCAAAAGACCAGGCCGAAGCAATCCGCGGCCCGAACCCCGCATTCCCGCAGCCGCAACCCGGAGCGTCGGGAAAAACAGCCCTTTCATAATCCCCTGGCCGATGCGCTTTCCAAGCTGAAGGGAAAGTGATGCGATGAAGGCAGTGGTTCAACGGGTCACACAGAGCCGCGTGACGGTGGACGGCCGCGAAACCGGGGCCATTGGGAAGGGGCTGATGGTATTGCTCGGCGTGGCCCGGGACGACTCGACGTCGGACGCCGATTGGCTGGCGGACAAGATCGCCGGCCTGCGGATTTTTGAAGACGATGACGGTAAGATGAACCGCTGTCTTGCCGATGTGAACGGCAGCATGCTGGTGGTGTCCCAATTTACTTTGATGGGAGACTGCCGCAAAGGACGCCGACCCTCCTTTATTGACGCGGCACCGCCGGAAAAGGCAATGGCGCTCTACCGCCACTTTGTCGGCCGCATCGGCGCTAAAGGCGTCCGGGTGGAAACCGGCCAGTTCGGTGCGGCCATGGAGGTCTCCCTGATCAACGACGGACCGGTTACCTTAATCCTCTCATCCCCGAAATGAGGTTGGCCGTCGCCTACCGTTCGAAATGCAAGGACAGCATCCGGGTTCAGGGTACCAGGTTTCTTACTAAAGAAAGGACAACGGAGGCCTGCCGCGATTTAGTGTCATTTTAAACGGCTATCCGCCAAAGGAATATATCAGCGAAAACATCAGCAAAAAGCCGTTTTCCGCCTCCGCACAATTGTTCATAAGATGTTCATAACTCAATAAAGGGACTATAATTAATAGATAAAACGACAACTCGGATATTGACCATGTTTATAAACGGTTATGGAACCGTTGATCTATTTCGAAAAACAAAACAAGCAATTATCCGGCGGACCGTAGACAGGGCTTAAATCGCCCCATACCCGAACCAATCGATTTTGACAATTCCCCCCATTTAATCGACTACTCAGCTATCCTGCACAGTTGCCTAATGCTTTCACGCGATGCGTCCGGTGTACTGCTCACACGGCTCAGGGACGAGCGCATGATGCCGTTGGAACGGCACAGCAGAAAAGACCCCGCCGAATCGGCAATGGCGAGGTTGAGGCAAACCGATGGCTTCCAGGACGCATGACCCAACCCGTAGTTGACTGAAAGGGACACATATGAGAGGTACCCCGGTCTATTATTATCCATCCAAGAGAATCAACACCACGGAATTTTTTCGCAATTACTGGTGCTCCGATTACGAGGTCTGTCTGAACACCGCCGCCAGAGAAGATCTCTATCTGGACTGCGCCCAGTGCCAGTACCGGAACGACACTCAGGAAGACGTCGCCATTTTCATACGCAGAGAGAATTGAACACGCCGCACATGCGCCAATACAACGAAGACGATCCAATGCCTGAGGAGAAAACCTTTGAAATGTTCCCCCATAGAGTCCTCGTAATCGACGATCAGCGCAGTCACCTCAAACTGATGAAAAACCGCCTGTCCCGGTTTGGATGCCGGGTGGTCACTTCCGATAGTGCAGAGGAGGCGGTGGAAATGATTCAATGGGGAGAGCGCTTCTCGCTGATCATCACAGACCTGAAAATGCCCTGGCTGGACGGCATCCAGTTCTGCAAACGGGTAAAAGCCAGTCACCCCGGATTCAGGGTGGTGGCGTTGTCGGGCAATCTCGATGCGTTCGACAGGGATGAGTTGGAAGACTCGGGCTTTGACGGCATCTATGAAAAACCGGTCACGGATGAGATGGTCAGGCGCATATTGGAAACGGCGCCTCGGTCATGCATTGATCCCTGAGAGCTGGTACTTGTTCAGTTTGCGATAGAGTGTGGCTTCACCGATACCCAGCATTCTTGCCGCTTTCCTGCGATGCCCGCCGCATTTGAGCAGGGCGTTGCGGATGGCCGCCGACTCATACGCCGCAAGCGTGTCCCGCTCCTCCTCATTCAATCCGTCGGCCGTATCGCAGCCGCTGCCGTTGAAAGCTTCCGGCAGATCGCACGGGCTGATGCTCTCTTCCTGTCCCATGGCAACCGCCCGACGGACCACGTTCTCCAACTCCCTGACGTTTCCCGGCCAGTCGTAGCTGGTCAGACGGGTCAGGGCTTCATTGGAGATCCGCCGCACCGAGCTGGCCGGTGTCGTGAACTGCCCAAGGAAATAGCGCGCCAGTAGCGGGATATCATCCGGTCGATTCTCCAGAGATGGCACGCCGAGCACGACGACATTGAGTCGGTAGTACAAATCCTGACGGAATCTCCCCTCTGCCACCTCTTCTTCCAGATTTCGGTTGGTGGCCGCCAGGATGCGCACATCCACCGGATAGCTCTGGCTGGCCCCCACCGGGCGCACCTCTTTTTCCTGAATGGATCGCAATAATTTCACCTGCATGGACAAAGAAAGCTCTCCCACCTCATCCAGGAACAGGGTGCCCTTGTCTGCGGAGCGGATCAATCCCCTGGTCGATTCATGCGCGCCGGTGAAGGCACCTTTGACGTGGCCGAAAAGTTCGCTGCCCATCACGGTCTCGCTGATGCTGGCGCAGTCCACAGCCACGAATGGATTCCGGCTCCGTGGGCTGTGGTGATGAATGGCGCGGGAGACCAATTCCTTACCGGTACCGGTTTCTCCTTGTATGAGAACCGGGGCGTCAGAGCTGGACACCTGCAGGATATTCTTTTTGAGTTTGAGCATGGCGGGGGAGTTGCCGATCAGTTGGTCAAACCCAAATTGGAACTGGATCCGGTCCTTGAGCCGCTTGTTCTCCTGTTCCAGCCGCCAGATATGGTAGATCTGGTTGATGCGGGCGTCGATGGTTTCCGTCTCGAATGGTTTTTGCAGGAAGTCTGCTGCTCCCAGCTTGATCGCCTCAACAGCCTCTTTTACCCCTCCGAATCCGGTCAGCATGACCACATGGATGGCGGGCCACTTGGCCTTGATCTCCTCCAGCAGTTGCATACCATCCATTTCCGGCATTTTCAGGTCCACCAATGCGGCGTGGACCGGTTCACGCTTCAGCACTTCCAATGCCGCCACACCGTTATCGGCCGTATGGAGGTCGTACGGCGCCCTGTGAAAAATCCTTTTAAGCGCTCTCAGGATCGCAGGCTCGTCATCGACCAGCAAGAGCGAAAATTTCCGTTTGTCGTGTTGATCCATTGGTGCGCGTTCCTTTGAAAATCCCTCATGCAAACCTGCCGCTATGTAGGCGGTCATTGACGCATCACAACGCCCTCTATCATCCTTAATATCGGACAACCGGTGTGAAGCTTGAAAAAAAAACGAGGTCGTGTCAGAAAACAGGTGGAGGAACAACTATGGGCGTTGGGGACAGGAAATTCAAAATATTCCGGCAGTGTGCGTGGATTTTGGTGTGGCTGGTGCTCTCACCGGCCATGATGGGGCCTCTGGCCGAATCTTTCGCGCAGTCCCCGCTCCAGGCCAAAATCAAGCCCATGGCAGGCGCCCGGGACAGCATACTGGTGCATTCACCTGACGGCAGCGAACTGGTGGGCATTCATGCCGACCGGGAGCGGGTGCCGGCCTCTATTCTTAAAATCCTGACCAGCCTGGCGGCCATTGAGACCCTGGGACCCCAATTTCATTTCCGTACCGAATTTTATACCGACAGCGAAAACAATCTTAAGATTAAAGGCTATGGCGATCCTCTGTTGATTTCCGAACAATTGGAGATTATCGGCGCTCAATTGGCCATGCGGCTGGCGTCGGTGCGGGATATCGTATTGGATGACACCTATTTCAGCCAGCCCATCCGAATCCCTGGGCGGGGAACCTCATTGGAGCCCTATGATGCACCCAACGGCGCGCTGTGCGTCAATTTCAACACCGTGGCGTTTACCCGCCGCAACGGTCGATGGATCAGCGATGAGCCCCAGACACCGCTGCTGCCGCTGGTGCTGCCGCTGATAGAAGCTTCCGGACTCTCATCGGGACGCATCACACTGGCGGCCAATCGCGATGAAGCCCTGAAGTACACCGGTGCGATGTTTCGCTATTTCCTCGGCCAAAGCGGGATCACGGTTCAAGGGGACGTCAAGCAGGGCCGCGTCATCCGGCAGCAGGACGGTTTGATCTGGCAATATCAATCTGGCGCTGATCTGTCCCAGGCCATATCCAGGTTATTGGAGTACTCCAACAACTTCATCGCCAACCAGATTCTTCTCGTCATGGGTGCCGAAGCGATGGGTCCGCCCGCAACCATGGATAAGGGCCTTGCCGAACTGAAGAATTTCTATGGTAAGAAGCTGAAGATCTCTACGGGCACAATCGTCGAGGCCTCCGGCATCTCTCGGCAGAACCGGATCAGCGCGCGCGCCATGATGACCATCCTGGAACGCTTCGCCCCCTATCATCACCTCCTGAGAAAAGAAAACCGGCAGTACTACAAAACCGGCCACCTCAAGGGCGTCCGGTCACGCGCCGGCTATATCAAATCCGGGGATGGAAAACTCTATCGCTTTGTGGTGATCTTGAACACGCCGGGCAAAAGCACCCATCGGATTATGGGTGTCCTGGAGAGAGAACTGCGGTAGTTCGGCGCGCCGGGATGACCACCGTCCGGTGATCTGCGGCGATGCGATGTGTTGCGGTGCATTCCGGGGCCGGGGATAAACCCTGATCATAAGACGCGCTTTTCGACTTCAAACAACCTGCACTTCCCGTTCCAGGGTCACACCGAATTTTTCGGAGACTGAATTGCGAATGCGTTCGGAAAGATTAAAAATCTCCCGGCCTTCGGCGCCCCCCTGGTTGATCAGGACCAGGGCATGGTCTCCATAAACAGCCGCCTTTCCATTGGAATGCCCTTTCCAGCCGCATTGTTCGATCAACCAGGCGGCCGACACCTTAACGGCCGCTGGCAAGTGGTCATAATGGGGAAGCTTGGGGAACGCTTTTTTCAAGGCCTTGAATTTCGGGATTTCCAATATGGGGTTTTTAAAGAAGCTGCCTGCATTGGGCACCTCATCCGGATCAGGCAGCTTTTGCCGGCGGATCTGCACGATGGCCTTGCGCAGCGTGGCCGGACCAAGGGCCCCCATCCGGTTTACGACTTCGGCCACCTGGGGATAATGGGTAACACAAACCGGTTTCCTGTGCAGACGATAGACGACGGCGGTGATGATAAAGCGGTCTTTCCAGGCACCTTTGAAGTGACTGTAGCGATAGGCGAATCCGCAGTCCGCAGGGTTAAAGCGAACCGGCCGGCCGTCCTCCATGGATACAGCTTCGATGCGCTCGATGGTGTCTTTGACCTCAACACCGTAGGCACCGATGTTCTGTACGGCGCTGGCACCGACAAATCCCGGGATGAGGGAGAGGTTTTCAAGGCCCGACCAGTCGTTGGCCACGGTCCAGGCCACCAGGTCGTCCCACACCTGCCCTGCCCCGGCTCTTACGAGGACATGATCGCGGCGCTCCTCGATCACCTCCATGCCTTTCAGGACCGGATGCAGCACGATGCCATGGAAATTTTTCACAAACAACAGGTTGCTCCCCTGCCCCAACACCAGGCGGGGTTTGTGCACACTCCCGGTCTGTTCGAGATAATCGATGATCTGGGCGGGGGTGTCAAAGCGAATGTATTGGTCTGCCCAAACTTCAATCTGGAAGGTGTTCAGGTTCTTCAGCGGGAAGTTGGATGAGATTTTCATATCATTCAGGCCGACCCGCAGTCCACGGGTTGGGTTGAGCTATAGAAGGCCCAACCATTCGCCGCCGGAGCATACCAGATGTCCATGCACATCGTTGCTGAAAGCTGACTGGACAGCCGACCGGTCCTGGTCAACTACCGGGTGCGTTGCCGCTTACGATGTGTGCATAGGCGCTGTGGTTATGAATGGATTCGAAGTTTTCGGCGCTGACCGAAAACCAGGTGATGTTCTCATCTTTCAATAGATGAGCGGCGATGTCACGCACGATATCTTCGACGAACTTGGGGTTTCCGTAACTGTATTCAGTCACTTGCTTCTCATCGACCCTTTTGAGCACCGAGTAGACATCACAGGAAGCACACGATTCCACCAGCTCAATCATGTCTTCCAGCCAGATAAACCGGTTGAAGCGGGTCTGGAGCCGCACTTCACCCCGCTGGTTGTGGGCGCCTTCGTCACTGATCTCTTTGGAGCATGGGCAAACGGAAGAAATGGGAACATTGACCTCGGAAACCAGGTCGACCTCGTTGTCCGAATTGGTCGTACCGGTGATGCGGCAGTTGTAGTCCATCAGTCCGGGAGCGCCGCTCACCGGCGCCTTCTTCTCGATAAAATAGGGAAAGGTGATTTCGATGTGCGCCGATGCCGCGTTGAGGTGACTCTTCATCTGTTCGAGAATTTCCGAAAACTTCTGCAGCGAGACTTCGGTTTTCAACAAATGCAGCATCTCCACAAAGCGGCTCATGTGGGTGCCCTTGTATTCGTGGGGAAGGTCCACATACATGTTGATGGAAGCCACTGTGTGCTGACGGCCTTCCCGGCGGTCCCTGACCACCACAGGATAGCGCAAGTTTTTGATGCCGACTTTATCGATGGGAATATTGCGGGTGTCGCGTTGGTTCTGGACGTCTTTCATAATGGCTTCTGCTTCAATCACGCTTGGAACTTCCGTTCAGCAGATACGCTTGCTTCACATGGTGCATGGCGTGAAAGATGTTTCCTTTGATCTTGGGGTTGCTGCCATACAACTGGCTTAACCATGCTTTCATTTGTGCGCGTTTCGATGTCCCGGCGCTGGGGCAGGGGTTCTCTTTTATCGGCCAGGCCATCTCACGGGAAAAGTCGAGAATCACAGCTTCATCGGCATAGGCCAGCGGGCGGATTACTGTCAGTTTTCCTCCGAAGAAAGGTTGGAGCGGCACCATGGTACTGATTTCGCCCCCATAGCAGATGTTCAAAAAGAGGGTTTCAATCAAATCGTCCTTGTTGTGAGCCAGGGCAAGTTTTGGGCAGCCCAATTCATCCGCTATTTCAAACAACCGCTTGCGCCGGAGACGCGAACAGAGAAAACATGGATTTTCACGGTTCACATCACTGTGCGCCACCTTTCCATGATCGGTGTGCTCTATGCGAACGTCGAATCCAAGGCGTCGTCCATGATCGGCGATGGTCCCGGCTGGTCCGCCTTCGAATCCCGGATCGATGAAGATGGGAAAGATCTCGAAATCAATGGGAGCCCGAAGCCGCAAGCGGCTGAGCAGCCACAACAGCGTCCAACTGTCCTTACCCCCTGAAAGGCCCAACGCGATACGGTCGCCGTCGCTGACCATCCGATAGTGGCCCATGGCCCTGCCCATCCGGCGGTTGAGCAGCTTTTCCGTATGATTTTGCTTCGGCACGCGCTATCGCATGGAGCCGACTACTCTTCAGCAACCGGTTGTTTTTCAAGCACCTTGCCGGCCGCCAACTCACGCAGGGCGACGACAATGTCTTCGTTTTTGGGTGAACTGACCAGGTATTCGGAACCCTCACGGATCTGGCGAACCCTGGCCGCAGCCATGTGCACAAGCTTAAATCGATTGTCCACTCTTTTCAAACAATCCTCTATGGTAATTCGAGCCACACTGTCCTCCGTTGTCGATAATTTAAAACCCAATGCAACTAACTTAAGGTAAAAAGGCTGTAGGAGCGGCGTCCCGCCGCGACAATTTCGGGTAATGATTCATTTGTCGCAGTTGACGGCGCATTATAGAATTTCCACCAGTTCGTACACCCGTTTTCCACCGGGCGCCTGCAAGGTGATTTCATCGCCAGGTTTGCGTCCCACGATGGCCTTGCCGAGGGGTGATGCAATGGAGATGAGCCCTTTGTTGATATCCGATTCTTCCGGCCCAACCAACATATATTCCACATCTTCGCCGGTGTCGATATTTTCCAGCAAAACGCGGCTTGCAAAAACCGCCCGGTCCTTGGGCAGTTTTTCCGGATCGATCACATCTGCGCTGTTGAGCTTGTAAGCCAATTCGTTGACCCGGGCCTCTATGAAGGCTTGACGCTCTTTGGCCGCATCGTATTCTGCGTTTTCAGACAGGTCGCCGTGCGCGCGCGCCTCCTCGATGGCCTGGATGACGCGCGGGCGCTCCACTGTTTTGAGATGCCTCAGCTCCGCATTCAATCTCTCGTACCCGGAGCGGGTGATAGGGGTTCTTTCCAAGCTTGATTCTCCTTTTTCTTATCTTTTGACTCGCGAGATGTTGCGCATCCAGGACCTGATTTTCAGTAAAACGATCCTCTTGGCGTCCAGCCAATGAAGTTCGCCCACAAAATGTTTTCCGGTAAATTTTATAAGGGACTTGGCTTTTGGTCTTCCTCCTGGGGTCCATCATCAGCCTGGCGCCGTGCCATGCGCTGATGTCGCAAGGTTACGATGGGACCCGAGGATATGTAAATGATGCCGAACAAGAACAATGCAACCGGAGGATGGGCCGCAATGAAGATCAGAACCAATATGGCCGCCACCAGCACATTGAAGTTCCTATTTCGCAAAAACGCCGCATTTTTGAAGCTGGGATATTTGATCGTGCTGACCATTAAGAAGGACAGCATGTAAATCATGATCAAGAACACCAACGGGTAGGTATGGGGCTCCACACCGACTTCATGGCAGAACAGAATGGTGACGGCACCCATACCGGCGCCGGCGGGAATGGGCAGGCCGACGAAATACCGGCTGTCCACCGTTCCAACCTGGGTGTTGAAACGCGCCAGACGCAGCGCACCGCATGCCACGAACAAAAACCCGGCAAGCCATCCGAGCCGTCCGAGCGGCTGTAAGGCCCATACATACATCATCAAACCCGGTGCAACGCCGAACGACACCAGGTCGCAGAGGCTGTCAAACTCCACACCGAATTTGCTGGTACTGTGGGTAGCGCGGGCTATCTTACCGTCCAGATTGTCAAAAATGCCTGCAACGATAATGGCATAGGCCGCCGCAACGAATTTACCGTCGACAGCCGCCACCATGGCAAAAAATCCACAAAACAGATTGAGTGCCGTAAACAAATTGGGCAATAAATAAATGCTGCGTCTAATACGTTCTTTGCTGAAACTGCCGCGCTTGGTTCTCATGTACCCTCCTGTTGTCCACCGATGGATCGCCAACTGAATAGGGTGATCATCCAATTCAGTAACCGGGCAAGGGTTTCTAACATTTAGTTAACTTTATAGAGGTATCCATTTTAAGCCGTGGTGTCAATAAAAAGCCACGTCAAGTCGATGGCGTCGTCGGTGTCCCCTAAGCTTCCCGATGAAGCTCTGCATCGGATTTACGAAGGTAGACCGGCGCAAACGTGCGCGTATCGCTGATTTCACCATCCTGCAACCGCTGCCATGCCATCCGCGCCAGTACGCCCGGACGCAGGTCATTGGCTTCATTTTCGGTCCATACGGCCGGGTACATTAGGGCATTTTTGAGTTCGGAACGGTACGGTGGCACCCCATTTCCAATGAATAGACACGGTTGGCCGATATGCGGGGCAATATCAGCCACCGGACCGACGCGCTCCGTCATGATGGCGGCGAGGCGGTCGGCTTCCCGCTGATAGAGCGTCCAGTACACCTCCCGGCGCCGGGCATCCATCACTGGGCAAATGAGATCCGACCGGTCTGCTGCCTGGTGGGCCAGCACCTCAAGGCTTGAAATCCCCACCAACGGTTTCGCCGTGGCCAGGGCCAACCCCTTGACCGTGCTGATCCCTATGCGCAACCCGGTGAAGCTTCCTGGACCCCGCGTCACGGCATAGGCATCCACATCCTCTGCGCAAAGACCGGCCATGCCCAATACTGCATCGATGGCCGACATGACGGATTGGGTGTGGGTGATCCTGTTGTTCAGAATCAATTCGGTTCTTACCCGTCCATCGACGGCCAGGGCGACACCGCAGATTTCGGTGGCCGTATCCACGGCCAGCAGACAAGTGGGCATGGGCTATCTTTTCCTGGCGGCGGCGGCCCGCTGGGTCTTGCGACGTGGTTTTTTAACCGGCTTCAGCAGGGCAAGCTCCAGGACTTCGTCCATGTTGCCAACCGCAATAAATTTGAGCTTGCGCTTGATCACCGCTGGAATCTCGGCCAGCTCCTTCTTGTTCTTGGCGGGAATGATCACCGTTTTGATCCCCGCCCGTAGAGCGCCGAGCGCTTTTTCCTTTAGCCCGCCGATGGGCAGCACGCGTCCTCGCAGGGTAACTTCTCCGGTCATGGCCACGTCCTTATCGACTGGACGCTGGGTAATGGCTGAAATCAGGGCCGTTGCCATGGCGATGCCGGCGGAGGGCCCGTCTTTGGGAATGGCGCCGGCCGGTACATGAATGTGAATATCCTTGTTGTCCAGTTGGGTGTTCCTGACGCCGGCCTGTTCCAGAAAAACCCTTGTATAGCTCAGTGCAGCGCGCGCCGACTCCTGCATGACGTCGCCGATTTGTCCGGTGATGATCAAATCCCCTTTTCCACTGATCAGACTGGCCTCGACGTAAAGCACTTCACCGCCGACCTGGGTCCAGGCCAGCCCGGTGGAAAGCCCCACCTGGCTCTGTTCCTGATCAAGCTCCGGATAGTACTTGGGAATGCCCAGATATTTCTGCAAACCGGCACGCGTCACCGTATAAGGGCCTTTATCACCCTCGGCGATTTTGCGCGCGACCTTCCGGCAGAGGGAGGCAATCTCCCTTTCCAGGTTTCTCAATCCGGCCTCCGAGGTGTATTCGTTGATCATGCGCCGCAAAGCATTCTGGCTGATGGAAAACTGTCGTGGTTTTAAGCCGTTTTCCCTGATCTGGCGCGGCACAAGGTGTTTTTCGGCAATGATCACCTTCTCCTCTTCCGTATACCCGGAAAGATGGATCACCTCCATGCGATCCAACAGGGCGGAAGGGATGGTGTCGTTCACGTTGGCGGTGAGGATGAACATCACTTTGGACAGATCGAAGGGCAAGTTGAGGTAATGATCCGAAAACTCGCCGTTCTGCTCGGGATCCAGCGCCTCTAGAAGCGCCGATGAGGGATCGCCGCGGAAATCCGCCCCCAGTTTGTCGATCTCATCCATCATGAAGACCGGGTTGTTGGTGCCGCAGGTCTTGAGTCCTTGAATGATGCGCCCGGGCATCGCGCCAATATAAGTTCGGCGATGGCCGCGGATTTCCGCCTCGTCCCGAATACCGCCAAGGGAGATGCGGATGAATTTTCGGCGCATGGCCTTGGCAATCGCCTGGCCCAGTGAGGTTTTTCCCACCCCCGGCGGACCAACGAAGCAGAGGATTGAGCCCTTCAGGTCTGGATTGAGTTTGCGGACACTCAGGTATTCCAGGATGCGGTCCTTGATTTTTTCCAGCCCGAAGTGGTCCCGGTTGAGGGCCTTTTGGGCCTTTTGGATGTCCAGCACATCCTTAGTGGCCTTCATCCACGGCACTTCGGTCATCCAATCGAGATAGGTTCTGACCACAGAGGACTCGGCCGAGTCAGGGTGCATCTGATCGAGGCGGCGCAACTGTTTTTCGGCCTCCTCGCGCGCCGCTTTGGGCATGCGGGCTTTCTTGATGCGCTGGCGATACTCCTCTATTTCCTGGGACTTTTCATCCAATTCCCCCAGTTCCTTGTGGATGGCCCGCATCTGTTCGCGCAGGAAATAGTCGCGTTGGCTCTTGGAAATTTCGTCTTTTACGTCGGATTGTATCTTCGCCTGCATGGCCGACAACTCGACTTCGTGGGAGAGCAGATCGTGCACCTTCCTTAAGCGCTCCAACGGATCGATCAATTCGATCACATCCTGGGCGTCGTCTATTTTAAGGCGCAGGTTGGAGGCCACAAGGTCGGCCAGCTTTCCCGGCTCCTCGATGCTCTCCAAAATGCTGCCCACGTCGCCGCTCAACTCTCCCCGAAGCGCAAGTATCTTTTCGGAATTCTCCCGAACGTTGCGCATCAGGGCCTCGATTTCAATTTCAGGGTACTGCACCACCGGTTCGTCCAGGATTTCGACCTTTACACGAAAGAAGGACCGTTTCTGGACATACTTCACAATGCGCGCTTTGGCGAATCCCTGAACCAGCGCCTTGACCCGCCCATCGGGTAATTTCAACATGCGCAAGATGCGGCTGATGGTGCCGACCGAAAAGATGTCGTCAGCTTTAGGATTTTCGATGTCCGGATCTTTCTGCGTGGCCACGAAGAGAAACCGGTCTTTGGAAACTGCCGATTCAACGGCGCGTATGGATTTGTCCCGCCCGACAAACAGCGGCAGGAGCATATCGGTGAAGATCACCACATCCCTAACCGGCAGCAGCGGCAGGGACGTGGGGATATCCGTGTCGCCTATGTCTTCTTCTATGATGCTGATGAGATCGTCTTTATCTGATTCGGCCATTTTTTCTCCCTATGCCATCTAAGCTCTGTCCGTAATTCCAAGTAGCCGCTTCAATAGGTCCGTTGAGTATGAAATCGGTGAGTTACCGCGTTTATAGAGGAACCGTATCCGCATCTACCAATATCCTGATAATGTTAACCGCCTAATATAAGACAAAACCTTGAATTGACAATATCAATCTTGATTTTTTTATTAAAGCCCCCTACAACCATCATCGATTTGGATGGAATGACATCACCCGCCGATTGGCCTTGCGAATCCAAGCCCGACAGCAGGCATCAACGGCGCGCCGGTGTCTTTCAGGTGCCTGCACCGCCAACATAAGGTCTGTGCGGAAGAAGCACCCAAACCCCGTTCATCATGGGAAACGCTCATGAGCCCTTTATGGATCAACGGCTACGTGCTCTTTGTGGGCATGTGCGTCGGCAGTTTTTTGAATGTCTGCATCCACAGACTTCCCCAAGGCGCCTCCATCGTGAGCCCGCCTTCAGCCTGCCCCAAATGCGGCGCCTCCATCCGGTGGTATGATAATATCCCGGTCATCAGCTATCTGCTGCTTCGCGGTCGATGTCGCGGCTGCAAAACCACTATTTCGATCCGTTATCCCATTGTGGAGATGCTCACCGGCCTGTTTGCCATGATCACCTGGATGCGATTCGGATTGAGTCCCGCGGCCCTGATCTATTTCCTGTTTATTGCGGCTTTGCTGGTGATCACCTTCATCGATATCGACCTTCAGATCATACCGGATATCATCTCGCTGCCGGGCATTCCCATTGGATTTGCCGCCAGTTTCCTGCTGCCGCAACCGGACTGGCTGAATTCCCTTATCGGCATTGCGGCCGGCGGCGGTATACTCTTCTCAGTTGCCTGGGGCTACCAGGCCCTTACAGGTAAACAGGGGATGGGCTTCGGCGATGTGAAATTACTGGCCATGATCGGCGCTTTTTTGGGTTGGAAGGGGGTACTGTTTACCATCATGGCCTCCTCCTTCATCGGCACCGTCGTGGGTGGCATACTGATGCTCAAATCCGGCAAGGGGATGAAGACCCGCATTCCGTTCGGCCCTTTTATCGCTATCGGCGCCATCGTGTATCTCTTTTTTGGCACGCAAATTATTAATTGGTACTTTGGCCTGTTATGATCTATCCTAACCATCAGGAGCCATGAGACAGGGATTGCGATGAAATTAGCGGTCATATCCGATATCCACGGTAACATCGAGGCATTTCACGCGGTGTTGTCCGACATGAAGAACACCGACATAAGCCAAACAATCTGTATCGGAGATTGTATCGGGTACGGCGCCGATTCGGAGTCGGTTCTGACCATGGTGATCGATCGCTGCATCCCCACCACATTGGGGAACCATGAATTGGCGGTCTGCGACAGGCAGCACCTCAATTGGTTCAATCCCATGGCGCGCGACTCGGTGACGAAGGCCATTGACTCGTTGAGCGATGCCTCCATCGACTTTGTCCGGCAACTGCCGCGCAGCCTCGTGGTTGAAAAGTGCCGGTGCGTTCACGGCTACCCGCCGGATTCGGTGCGCACCTACCTGTTTCAAAAACCGCCCCACGCCTTGATCAAGACTATTCGCGCCATGGAAGAAAGGGTGTGTTTTGTCGGCCATACCCACGATCTGGAACTGGTCTCCTTTGATGGTCGGCAGGTCGACCGCCACCGGCTTAAAGAAGGCATAAGCGTGCTGGATGCATCGCATTGGTACATCATCAATGTGGGCAGCGTGGGCCAACCCAGGGACGGCAACAACCAAGCGAAATATGTCATTTACGACACCGACAGCCGAGAGTTGGAAGTTCGCTTCGTCGCCTATGATATCGCAACAACCGTGGCCAAAATCAAAGCGGCAGGCCTTCCGGAAGCCCATGCCAATCGTTTGTGGTGATGAGGACCATCGGACGCTACATCATTGAAGGGTTGCTGGGGCGCGGCGGTATGGGGCGGGTGTTCAAGGTACGGTTGCCCGTCATCAATAAAATCGCCGCCCTTAAAATCCTGGACCCCGATCCGCTGGTGGCTGAACTCACCGGTATGGACAAACTGCGCAGCCTGTTCATACGCGAGGCCGTCACCATGGCCGGCCTGAACCACCCGAACATCGTGACGGTATATGATTACGACGAACATGGCGGCCAGCCGTTCTTCGTCATGGATTACTTCCCCAACAGCCTCGGCACGATGATCGGCGAGCTCTACACCGTCGAAACGCCCTCCCGACCGGTCCGGGTAGAGAAAGCCCTGGACTATACTTTGCAGACGCTCAACGGCCTGGACTGCCTCCACGATGCCGGTATCCTGCACCGCGATATCAAACCCTTCAACCTGCTGGTGACCGCACGGGACACCCTCAAAATATGCGATTTCGGCCTTTCCAAAATTCGCCATGAAGACTTTGCCGGACCGGCCAATCTGAATGTGGGCTCTCCCTACTATGCCGCTCCGGAGCAGGAAGCGGATCCTGATCATGTGGATGCCCGCACCGACCTCTACTCGGTGGGCGTCATGTTTTATCGCATGCTGACCTGTCACCTTCCCTATCTGAGCGATTCCACATCCGGCTATCGGCCGCCCAGCCGCCTGAACCCGGACCTCGACGAGCCGTGGGATGCTTTCATGGAAAAAGCAGTCGCCAGGCGGCCCGATGAGCGCTTTGCCTCCGCCGCACAGATGCGCTCATCCCTGATCGATCTGCAGGACCACTGGAAAAGGCAAAAAGATAAGAGCTGCGCCCTTCTGGGACCGATCGCAGCCCCCTTTCCCATCCCGCGACGGACAGCGCTTGCCCTGAGGCATTTTCCGCTGAAACTGCGCACCCGGCAGGCGGCCGCGCGTTTTAATCTCGATGCCCTCTGGCAACCCAATGCATACACACGCAACGATCTGGTCCTGCGAAGCAAAGGTTCCGTCGAGGACCGATCTACGGGACTGATCTGGCAAAAAACAGGATCCAGGTATCCCCACACCTGGTCCGAAGCCCATCTCTACATCCGCCGCTTGAACGAAGAGGCTTACGCCGGCCTTCAAAATTGGCGGCTGCCGACAGTCGATGAGCTGGTCACCCTGATCAACCCCAACCCGCAAGGCGCTGCGCTGTGTGTCGAATCGGTTTTCGGAAAAACCCAGCGGTGGGCCTGGAGCATCGACCGTCACTCCTATGTGTCGGCCTACTACCTGGATATGGAGCTGGGCTTCGTCGGATGGCAGGATTTCAGCGCCCCCTACTACGTAAGAGCCGTCAGCAGTCCCGGTTCATGACGCCGCCGGGAAGGTCGCCGTACATTTCTCCTTTACAAATGACCGCAACCCAATTAATGCACCATAAGATGAACCAATGAATCCCACTTTAACGTCTGGGGGCTGTATCCAATGGCCAAAAAAAAGCTTAAAGACCATCGCATCGATCGAGAATGGTGCAAGGGCTGCGGCATCTGCGTCGCCTTCTGCCCGAAAAATGTGTTGGAGTTGGACCGCAAGGAGAAGGCCGTAGCAAAGCGATTGGAGGATTGCATCGCCTGCCGCATGTGCGAGCTTCGCTGTCCGGATCTGGCCGTTGAAGTCGATATCGAGGAGACCAAAACCAAAGGCAAAAAAGATGAAGGGTAGCGTTAAGTTCGTTCAGGGTAATGAAGCGTGTGTCTATGGCGCCCTCTATGCAGGGCTCGATTTTTATGCCGGATACCCGATTACCCCGTCCACCGAGGTCGCGGAGCTGTTGTCGCTGCGTCTTCCGAAAGTGGGCGGCAAGTTCATTCAGATGGAGGACGAAATTGCCTCCATCTGCGCCATCATCGGTGCATCGTTGACCGGTCACAAGGTGATGACGGCCACCAGCGGCCCCGGCTTTTCCTTGATGCAGGAAGCGCTGGGATACGCCGTCATGGCGGAGATCCCCTGCGTGCTCGTCAACGTCCAGCGCGGCGGACCGTCCACCGGCAACCCGACCCATGTGAGCCAGGGAGATATCAATCAGGCGCGCTGGGGAACGCATGGCGACCATTCCATCGTCGCCATGACGGCTTCCAACCATCAGGATGTATTTGACGTCACGGTGGAAGCTTTCAATATCGCCGAAACTTACCGCACACCGGTTGTGCTTCTGTTTGACGAGGTGATCGGGCATATGCGCGAAAAACTGGTCATTCCGGGACCGGGCGAGATCCCGCTGGTGGACCGGCTGCGCACCGGGGTCAAAGAGGGCATTGACTATCACCCCTACCTGCCGAGGGAGGATGGCCGCCTGCCCATGAGCGATTTCGGGGGTGTGCACCGCTTCAACGTTACCGGGCTCTACCATGACATGTGGGGGTTTCCCTCGGACAAACCGATGGTGGTCCACGGACTGCTGCGTCACCTGGTGGACAAGATCGAAAACAATGCCAACAAGATGGCCCGCTACAACAACTATTTTCTTCACGATGCTGAGATTCTTCTGATCTCATACGGCGCTTCGGCCCGCTCGGCCCTGCACGCCGTCAAACACCTGCGCAAAAGAGGTCAACGCGTCGGGTTACTGGAATTGCAGACCCTGTGGCCTTTCCCGAGGGATATCGTGCGCGAATCCAGCTTGAAAACCAAATTTGTCGGCGTGGTCGAGATGAACATGGGGCAGGTGCTCCACAGTGTCAAACTGGCGGTGGACGAACCAGAGAAGGTCTTTCTCATCAATCGCATCGATGGAGAGCTGATCACCGATGCGGATATCAAGAAGACCCTTCGGATCATCATGGGAAGGGGGATGTGATCATGGCAGTCAAAGATTATCTTCGAGAGCGCTTTTTCCCCCACATGTGGTGCCCGGGATGCGGTCACGGCATCGTGCTCAACGGATTGATCCGCGCCGTCGAAAAACTGGGCATGAGCAAGAACGAGATCGTGATGACATCGGGCATCGGCTGTTCGTCGCGTATCTCCGGATACGTGGATTTTCACAGCCTGCATACCATTCACGGCCGGGCGCTCGCCTTTGCCACTGGTGTGAAGCTCAGCAAGCCGGAGCTCAACGTGATCGTCCCAATGGGTGACGGTGACGCCCTGTCCATCGGCGGCAACCATTTCATCCATGCCGCCCGCCGTAACATCGATATCACCGCCATCGTGATGAACAACCGCATCTACGGCATGACCGGGGGCCAGTACTCGCCCCTTTCAGGAGAGGGCACGCTGGCCACCACGGCACCCTATCAAAACATCGACCAGGCGTTCGATGTGGTGGAACTGTCCAAGGCGGCAGGGGCCACATTTGTGGCGCGCAGCACCACCTTCCACGTACAGCAGATGGCGGACATCATCCGGCAGGCGATCCTGCACGAGGGCTTTTCGGTGGTCGAAATTTTGAGCCAGTGCCCCACTTATTTCGGCCGCAAGAACAAAATGGGCAGCGCTGCCGATATGATGCGTTGGTTCAAGGACCGTACCGCTGCGGTGGGGTCCAAAAAACTGGAAGAAGATCCGTCCCTGATCGAACGCGGCGTCATCGTCGAAAAGGACCTTCCCGAGTATTGCCGCGAATACGACAAGATTATCGCCAGAGCGCAAGGAGAGTAATTGGTCATGGAACGATATCGAATGGTTTTTTCCGGCTCCGGTGGCCAGGGGGTGATCACCGCGGCCATCATCCTGGCGGAAGCTGCGGTGGTGCACGAGAACCTCAACGCCGTCCAGTCCCAATCCTACGGAGCTGCGGCCCGGGGGGGCGCCACGCGATCCGACGTCATCATCTCCAGCGACACGATCGATTTTCCCAAGGTGATCCAACCCAACGCTCTGGTCTGCCTGACCCAGACCGCCTACAGCAAATTTCACCGTATTGTCCGGCCGGGCGGACTGCTGGTCACCGATCCCCACTGGGTGGAGACCTCCCGAAAAGTGGATGCGCTGCAGGCCGAACTGCCGCTGTATAAGACGGTGATGGAAGAAATCGGCAAACCCATCGTTTTGAATATCTGCATGCTGGGTGCCATCATTTCAATGACCGATCTGGTCAAGCCTGAATCAATCATGACGACCCTGAAAGACCGTATCCCGGGCAGTTTCCTGGATATGAACCGCAAGGCCCTGGAACTGGGAATGGAACTGGGGAAGAATTTCAAATAAACCCGTAAACAACATTCGCCTGACACTGCAATGCTGTCTCGAGCCGCAGGCGAAGGCCGAAGCGCCAATCGTTACCGCCCGCAGGACGTCAACACACGATTCGGCTTTTGGAAGAAATGCGATCCGCTCCGCTCCATCATGACCGCCACTTTTTATTTATCCCGGTAACAATTTTGCCCCAATCCAACTTATCGTCGACAACCCTGGCGATAATGCTGCCGAATTCGGGAAGAAGGGTTTTGGCAAAATTCATACAACATTTCAGCAAACAAAAAGTGGGAGGCAGTACCGCCACATATGATAGTAGAAGGGACGGGCAGAACGATCTGGTGTATATACACCATGCCGATAACACGGCTGAGGAACAGCCCCATATGAGTCTGACCGCAATACCATCAGAATCGAGGTAGAATCGGGCGAGATGGGTAAACTGGGTAAAAAAACCTAAGAGCAGATTAATCACTAAGACCCAAAAGACGACATGCAGTGAAAATTCAAGCACACCAGACCCCAGCATGGAATTAATCAGCGCCGTCTCATCAGGATGCCTCTGCGCGTAGTACTCCCCCGCTTGAGTGGAAGAGAGCATATACCAGAGATAATTGCCGATATAGAGCAACACCATTTCCAAAAATAAAGCCGACAAGAACAAAGCACCGCAGTCGATTAAAGCGCTGAAGGGGCGTTTTGACAGTTGATTGACATTGCGGCTCCAGCGGCCTATCCGAACGGCCTGTTTTTTTGCCATTGGGAGCCACTTTCCGACAAGGCTTTTTGGAGCCGAATTCGACGGCAGCTGTCTTTCACCAATTATTGCGCGATCATTGGCATCCTTCCGAACCGATCGGACGGGAAGATCCTGAGTCTTTGAAATTATCACTCCACACTGGCGACATTCGATAGAATCGTGCTGTTTTGTTTTGCATTTCGGGCAAACGATATCTTTGGACACAACCTCGACCGCCTTTTTTCCCGTCATGTCCCGTTGCCTGATGCCCGTTGTTTCGGATCGCACGCACAGGTGCTTTTTCAGGTCGCACCTGGTACCAACGATGCGGACGCGCTCACGGATCGCATTGGCCTCCTGAAAACCAACGTTTCGTTTGAGCACGAGCTTGCCAGTTTCTAACGCCGCTTCAATGCGAACAGGTGTCAGATTCCTGAACCCTTTCAGAAAGGACCGCACGCCGTCACAGGCTGACGGGTCGTTTGGGTCGAAGTTGAGCTCAACCGTGTAGTCATCATTTTGCACTGCGCTATCCATTCAACGGCAGACGTGATTTTTTAAGAAAGTAGACATGAGAAGTTGCTGCGTTAGTCCCGGATGGTATAATATCTACATGGGCTGATGTCAATATCAGGTACGCTTTTGTCCGAAATGAAAGCCGGTCTATACAGGTAACGGCATCCGCCTTACCCAACAAACTCGAACTGCATCTTTCCCTGGAACTTTTCCACCCGTTTAAAGACCTCTTTGAGCATGGTCTGCTCGATGCGGCTCAACCGTTTGGGGTTGATGAAATTATCCGGCTTCTGCTGGTGCTCCATTGCCGTCACATGGCGCAGTAAGCGCAACTGCATCAAAAAGCTGTAGGCTTTTTCCATCTCCACATACTCTTCTTTGCTGATCTCGCCCTTCTCCCGCAACTGCGCCAGCCGGTCGAGGGTGTTGGTGGCCGGCACCCCGTATTTGAGGGAATAGACCCTTGCGAAATCGACGATGGGCATCATGGCGCTTTTGATGTCGAAGGCATCTCGATGCTCGCCTTTGGACTCCACCACGAAGTTGCGAAAAAAACCAAGGGGGGGTTTGAAGTAAAGGGCGTTTTCGGTCATGTGACGCAGGAACCCGGACCAGGAACCAATGGAACCGTGAAGGTGATCCCGCAATGCATCGACCAGCTGTTGATCGCCATACCCGCACCGGAAGTCGAAAAAAATGCTGGCCTGCAACAGATCTTCAGGTTCGGCGGCATGGATCCACTGCAGGAAATAGGTCATCCATTTGCTCAGCGGCTGACACCAGTTGGGGTTCTGGGCCATGACATCTCCATCGCAGAGCGCATAGCCGATTTTATCGAGCATGGTGCATGCGCGTTTGCCGACTTCGAGAAAAAATGAGGCGGTCTCGGGCATTTCGGCTTCGGACACATCATCGAAGACAATGGCATTGTCCTGATCGGTCTTCAACGTCTGCTCACCTCGCCCTTCGCTGCCCAGTATCATGAAAGCGAAGCTGACCGGCGGCGCATCCAGCTCGTCCATCACCATGGCCATCACTTTCTTCAAGATGGTATCCGAAACCGTGGTAATCATCCGATTGATGTTGCGTGCGGAAGCCCCGCTGCTGATCAATCCCTTGACGATCCCGGGAAGTTTCTCATGCTGCTCGAAGAGTTCCTCCAATGACTCGGCACGTGAAATACCCCGCAACAGAAACAGGGGGGATTGTCCCTGGGCTGAAATCAGCTCCCTGTTGGAGACCACACCGACGATGTTTGCGCCATCACCGGTGACGGCAAGGTGTTTGACGTCATTTTCCATCATGGCCATTAACGCTTCGGAAATCATGCTCCGGCCATCAATGGTGTGAAGCGGGCTGGACATTACATCCACCGAGGGTTGGTGGATATCGTAGCCGGTTGCGATCACTTTGCGGGTCAGGTCGCTCTCGGTGATGATGCCTGCCGACTGGGGATCTTCTGAGGGAATGATCAGATAGGTGCTGTTTTCTTCCTTCATTCGCATGGCCACCTGTTGAATGGTCATATCGGGCGTTCCGAAAACCGTTGCGCGACTGGCGATCTGAAGGATCGGTTGGTTGAAAAGCTGGGGAACCTCTTCGGTGGACGCCGCCGTCCGGGCGATGATGGAGGCATAGGATTTGTCCATCATGCGCTTGCCGAAGGTGTCGGTAAAGAAATCGGAGAAGACCTCATGGGCTTCACAGATCTCCAGGAACGGCTCCTTGGGCAGGAGGTAGAAATAGGCGTCTTCCGTCACTTCCAGGGTTCTGACCGAAAGGCCGTCATTGAGCAGCATGGAGATGCCGCCGTATAGATCTCCTTCGGAAAGCATGCCCCTCATGTTTTTCCGGCCGTTCTGTTCATAGTATCGCTCGGCCGATCCTTTTTGCAGGATGTAGAGATGGCCGACCCTGCTGCGCTCCTGTGAGAACAAGATGGTACCTTTGGGATATGAGACCGCCGAGAGTGCCTCGGTGGCTTTGTCCAATGCTTCCTCAGGAAGGAAGGAAAAAGGGGCGACACCGGCCAGAAATATTTTGGCCTGACCGGAGGCGATGACGGTGTCCAGGGCCGGATCAGAGATATTCTTGCTGAAATTGTCTACGAAAAAGGCATAAAATTCTTTAAACCGGGCGCACAGATCCAGAAACTTTTCATGGGGAATCAGGTAGGCATCGGTATCCTCGTCCACCAACACGGTCCGCAATGAGACTCCCGCGTTCATCAGCAAGGTGATACCGCCAAACACCTCACCGGCTTTGATGTAACCTCCCAACTTGCGTTGCCCGCTGATTTCATCATAGATCGAGATCTGTCCGCGGACGATCACATAGATATGTCGGATTCGGGTCTGGCCCTGCCGGGCCAAGAGGTCATCTTTTACAAAGTGGCGGCTTTCTGCCAGTTCGGCCAATTGGTCCAGTTCTTCATTCGGCAGTATGCCGAAATGCGGCATGCTTCTCAGGTAACTGCGTACGGTCTCACTCATCGGCGCTCCCGAACGACGGACCATGTCGATGGCCCGGCAGGTGCCCCCGGGCGGCCACGGGGTGGTTGTGGTATACGCTATCGGGACGTGGACCGTTATCGGTTCCACCACGCTGAAGGGATGGCACGGCGTTTTGCGGCCAGCCCGAAAGAACCATCTGCGGCAACCACCTTCCCGGATCTAGCGCCGGCGTTCGCCACTTACTATAGCGGCAAACGGCGTGCCATGACAAGGCTGGAAAGAGAGCCGTGTTCACCTGAGACGGCTACACAGCGCGCGGCGGATCAGGCGGCCAGGGAATCTACCAGGCGCCCTGCAATGGATTGAAAGGCCGCGGTCACCGGTGATTCCCGGTGCTTCTCCTGGTAAGAGATGCCGGCATCGCCGCAGGCCACCATTTCAGGATCGAAGGGGATACGGCCCAAAAACGGGACCCCCATTCGGCTGGCGGTCTGTTCGCCGCCGCCGGCGCCAAAAAGATCGACCTGGCAGTCGCAATGGGGACACACCAACCCGCTCATGTTCTCGATGATTCCGAAAATCGGCAGATGCACAGTTTTACAGAAATTTATGGATTTCCGCACATCCGCCAGGGAAACCTCCTGGGGCGTGGTGACGATGATCGCCTCTGCATCGCTGATGGTCTGGGCCACGGTAAGGGGTTCATCACCTGTTCCCGGCGGCGCATCGATCAGAAGAAAATCCAGGTCGCCCCATGCCACCTGGCCGATAAACTGCTGGATGACGGAATATTTTACCGGGCCGCGCCAAATGATGGCATCATCCTCGCCCGCGGTCAGCGAGGCCACCGATACGGCCGAAAGATGGGGATTGTATCGTTTGGGGACCAACTGCTGGTCGCCGTTCATATCAAGGATGCCGTCCAACCCCAGCATGCGGGGAATGTCCGGTCCGTGAAGGTCCACGTCCATCAACCCGACTGACCGCTCTTTTCCGGCGAGCGCCAGCGCAAGGTTGACGGAAGTACTCGATTTTCCAACGCCGCCTTTACCGCTCATGATAATGAATTTCTTTTTGATCCGCCCCAGGTTCTGCTTTACCGCCTGTTCGAGCGCCGCCTTCGGATTTGCAGCTTTTTGTGCAGCTTCCATGCTATCTTGAATCTTGACCATATGTTGTTTCCCCTATCATGTCGATGCATGCCGTTCAGGGTTTTTCGAAAACCCGACCGACCTCCTGATGTCCGCACGATGGACATTTTTCCGGTCGACCGCTGCCGCAAGGCTCATCCCAGACGAAATTGCAGGCCCGACATCCAAATTGTCTTTTACCTTGACGAATTTGATAGTTTCCACCCTCAAGCAGAAGGGCTCTGCCATGGATAAGCGCCTCGGCCACGATACGCCTGGCGCGCTGGACGATGCGCCCGAAGGTGGCTCTCGAAACCCCCATCTTTCGCCCCGCCTCCTCCTGGGACAGCCCTTCGAGGTCCGCCAGACGAATAGCCTCCATCTGATCGATGGTCAATCGAACCTCCTCTACCTCACGCAATGGCACACCGCGGGGTTTGAAATAACTGACCCCTGGGTCGCATGCCACTATTCGACTTTTCTGAGGTCTCGCCAATGCCACTCCATTTCGAGCATATTCTCACATATGCTGTATTTAGTTGGTTTTTCCGAAGGTGTCAATCGAGACGACAACGTGATCCATACAACAATCATATGATTTTAGAAAGTCAATAAGTGTCTTTGCAGAAATGGCGTACCGGCAGGCCGGCCTCCCCGTGAAATGCGGTAAGAGCGCCGCAGTTCCAGGCCGGGCGTCGCTCCGGGGAGGGGTTTCAGCCAAGGTTGATACAATTGGTCGGATACCGTCTTTAACAGCAATTCAGGGGCCAGCCGGCCCGGTGCAGCGGCAAGGATGGCCACCAACCACAGGATGCGCTGCGGGCGGCCGCGGACGCCTTCGCATTTCTGAGGGGCCAATCATTCCGGAGCCGCAGATCCTGGCTGAATCCGACGATGGGTTATGCGTCTGTCTTATTTATTGCAAGGCTAAGTCTAAAACGACATACCGAGCTCAACGAATGGGCCTTTGAGTTCGATATCCACGACCAGGTCATCCTCATCCACATCGAGCTTGTCAAAACGATAGCCCCCTGCAATAAACAATGGTCCGGGGAATTGATAGCGCAATCGGCCAGTCACACTGTAAAACGTATTGCCCCCAACGGAAAGCCCCCGGCCTTCCGCCTCAATGGCGAGGGACTTTATGGGAGCGAATTTGGCGGCAAGATAAAGCATCGGCACCGGCAACAGGACACTCTCCTGTTCTGTAACGGTGGTAGCGCCCGAGGTACCGGTGATCTCCACATCCAGATCGGCGATCCGCACGTTGAGCCCCACATCCAAACCGAATTTCCCGGCGGTGGCTGTTTCGATAAACGGCAACCCCCAAAAGATGCCGATATCATACTGGACCGCCTGGATCTTTGTGCGCAGTTCGGTATTTGCGTTGTATGTGGTGCCGCCGAACGTAAACGCCACCGACTTGCTGCCGGTTCCTTCGAATTCTGCAGGCGCCCCCACAAGATGGAAGTTAGGGACGAAGGCCGGCGTATCGATCTTGATGCGGCCGAAGATCCTCGACTCATCGTCCAAAGATAAATTTTCCTCCAAATCGATGAGATCAGTGCTGTCCAAGGCCTGATAGCTGAGTTCTCCGCTGAGGGTCTGCCGCCACCCACCTACCGCCACTTCAACACCAGCTGCGTGTGACATGGAAACAAGACCGATGCATATCATCGTCCCTATGAAGAATGATCGCAACATAACGCCTCCTGTGTCTTTGGTTTTCCGCTGCCGCCATTGCCAGCGGCAGCTCCTTGATAAACCCCGATATTACATTCCGGGTAGAAGGTCATTCCAATCCGGCATCGTGGTATGGGAGACGGTAGCGGGAGGGCTTACGTTCCGCCGCTGGGGATGACTTCGAAGTCCGGATATCGCTTCTTGTTCGGGGTTCGGATCTATCGTCCGTGCCCGCAACACGCAACGACCGATGCAATCAGTGCCGGTACAAAAGTAGATAACAGATTACGGCTGGCCGACGATAAGTTTCTGTCCCGGTTGAATCACGCTTCCCGGCTTCATCTGGTTCAATTGCAGCAACTGATCCACTTTAAGGTCGTATTTTTTGCTGATGCTGTAGAGGGTGTCGCCGGGTTTCACCTGGTGGTATTGGGTTTTTGCGGCCGCCTTGGGCGTTGTCTCCGGATCGTCAACCTTTGCCGGCGCTTTGGCCGCCGGGACCGTTGCCTGGGCCTCGCTCAGCTGCTTCTGCATGGTCTCGAGGCTCATGGTCAAATGATCCATGCGCAGAGACATGGACGCTTCACTGCGCTCGAATCGGTCCTTGAAGGTTTCAAATGATTTGGCTTGCTCCCATATCCGGGTGACTTTCTCATCGATCGCCTCGAATTTATCCAGGCGTTCTTCGAGCTTCTGGAGCCGCTCTTCAAGCTGGGCCATTTGCTGGGGGCTTACGCCGCCGGGGCCTCCACCCATTACCAATACCAGCAACGCCACGATCAAGGCGACAATCGCACCAAGGAGCAATCCAAAAAGGGCTTTGGTCTTGTTCAATCCTCCCCCTTTTTTGCTCTTTTCTTGATCGGCCCAGGGAGAATATTGCTCTTCGTCGAAATATTCTTCTTCTTCAGTGGGCGTATTATTTGCTTCCATTTCGCCTGTGTCTTTCCATTTCATGGGGTCACCTCGAAGAGACCTTGTTTGCACCAGGATTCTTAAATCTGGTCAAGTCTTCATTATATAGAACAGAAGTTCTCATATTTTCAAGTATAAACATCACCTTGCAGCTTGAGCGGCGGACAAAACCATGCGTGACGATGTTTACCCCGATGTTGCATAAAAAAGACAGCCTCGAATAGGCCCAAGCCTCAAGTTCACCATTGGTTTGTTCCGCATATGGAGCACGATGTCATTGCAGCTTGACGGTTCCAAATGCATTTCGATCCTTTTGCAATCTTTATTATGCAACATTGGGGTTTAGTGATGCACAAACCGATCAAAGGCTTGCCAGAATTGTTCCCGCATCGCATCTCGTTCTTGCAGAATTTCATGGCGCGCTCCGCTGATGGTCACCAATCGGCTGAATGGAAGTTTTTCAGCCACCCGGTATATCGCTTCGTTGGAGACCACACGATCCCCGCCGGCAACGGCCAGCAGCAAAGGAGTGGTGATGGAATCGCAAAAACCGGGCTGGCGAAAAGGTTCCAGGGCCGCGAAGGTCGCATCAAGCCAGCGAAAGGTCACGGCGTTCACCGATAGCTGTGGATTTTGTTTTAACAGGCTTTGGATGTGGTTGAACCGGTTCGGATCGCCGGTCAGCCAGTTTTGACGAAAAGGCCGATAGAAACTATCGTTGCGCTGAAGCGTGGGAATGGCTGCGGCGCCTTTTCCCACCCGGACCAGCAGCCGGCTGCACCATTTGGCGACGGCATAGGGAAAGGGCCTGGTGCGCACATCCACCATCGGAGCCAGCAATACCGCTCTATCCACAATTTTCGGAAACCTTTTGAGAAAATGCAGCACCACGCTTCCGCCCATGGAGTGCGCCATAAGCAACAGTGGGCTGCGATATCGATGTAAAACAACACTGTCAATATAGTGTTTCAAATCAACAACATAGTGATCATAACTGTCGACATACCCTTTGATGGCGTTGGCCAGCATTCGGCCTGAAAGGCCCTGGCCGCGCCAATCCATTGAAAATACATCGAAGCCACGCCCCATCAGATCATGGATGGTTTCTGCATATTTTTCGATGAATTCCGCCCTGCCCCCCAACAGCACAACCGTTCCGCGGCATGCAGACCGGTCCGTTCTCCAGAATCCGGATCTGATGCGGATGCCATCGAAGGTGTGTAGAAATTCGTAGCGGGTATCGTCCATGTTGGGTTCTGGTGGTTTCAAACGGTCATGTCGCGACAACGAAGGATAGGTCTCGCCATCAATTCACCCGCCGATCTATTCTTCTATAACGTGGGGATGGTCTTTGACTCAAAATGGATTATCCTCTATGGTGCCGGTAGCAGTATCTCCTCCGTGTGGTGGGCATCATGGAATGATTCCCGCATGATGTCAACAGAAAGAAAGGAGCGCCAGCACATGACCTTACACTCGCATGCATTTGTCGAGTCATACGATGGCTTGGTCGGCTTCGGACTAAACCGGGAGACCGATGAAAGCACGGTTATCTATTATCTCCAGAAATTTTCGGATGACCGTCTGATGTCGCTCCTAAGCAGCCGGATGAGCGATGAAGAATTGAAGTCCCTGTTCGGCCAGGTCTCCGGCCTGCTGCGCAAGCACCTCAGCGAGGAGGAGTACCATCGTTATTTCCTGAAAGAAGATAGATGAAAGCAGCCGAACATGCAACGGGGTTCATCTTAACTTGAACCCGTTGCCCTTATTCGTCGACAGGCTGCCAATCCCCATTGACCGAAATCCTATACACGATAAATTCGGGAGCGAATATCATGCTCAATGAAACCCACCTGGAACGATATGCGGATGTACTGCTTTGGGGCCTTGCGACCGCACGCCCTAAAAAGTTCAAGAAAGGGGAAATCGTCCTGGTTCGGTTCCAACGACCAGCCTTTGAATTGGCGGAAATACTACACCGGCGATTGATGGAAATGGGCGTTCATCCTGTGATGCGGCCCAGTCTAACCCCTGGCATGGAAAAAAACTTCTTTGAGCTCTCCGACAGCCGCCAGCTGATATTTCAGACACCGGGCGACCAGGTGCTGTATGAGAACCTGAACGGCAGCATTTTTCTCCACGCCCCGGAATCGGTCACCCACCTGAGCGGGGTGGACCCCAAAAAAATAGGACGCAACGCGGTGGCCGCCAAACCGCTGCGCGATATACTGGACCGGCGGGAGACCGAAGGTCTTTTCAGCTGGACCCTTTGCATGCTGCCCACATCGCAGTTGGCCAAGCACGCCGGCCTGAGCATGAAAGCCTATTGCGATCAGGTGATTAAGGCGTGCTACCTGCATCGACGTGCTCCGGTGGATCATTGGCGACAGATCTATAAAGATGCCAGAAAAGTTAAGAATTGGCTGAACCGCATGCCGGTAGCCCACTACCATGTCGAATCGGCGCGGATCGACCTCTGGATTACGCCCGGTGAGCAGCGCCGGTGGATCGGCATCTCCGGCCACAACATTCCCAGCTTCGAGCTCTTTCTGTCGCCGGATTGGCGAGGGACCCGAGGCATCTTCTATGCGGACCAGCCGTCCTTTCGCAGCGGCAATCTGGTCTCGGGCGTCAGGCTTGAATTCCGAAAAGGAAGGGCCGTCTCCGTGCAGGCGGACAAGGGGCAAAAATTTGCCCGGGAGCAGTTGGCGATGGACAGCGGGGCCAATAAATTAGGCGAATTCTCCCTGACCGACAAACGATTCTCTAAAATCGACCGCTTCATGGCCAACACCTTGTACGACGAGAATTTCGGCGGGTCCCACGGGAATTGTCATGTGGCGGTCGGCTCCTCCTACAGCGATACTTTTGCAGGAAGACCGGATGAGTTGACCAAATCGCGCAAAAAGCAATTGGGATTCAATGATTCAGCCCTGCATTGGGATTTGGTCAATACGGAAAAAAAACGGGTGACGGCACACCTCAAGACCGGAAAGCGCACCGTGATATATGAAAATGGTAAATTTGCCTACTGAGGCCCGTTTGTGAGCGGCGTCTTGGGATACGAACCGCAGCCGGCAAATTCTGGACGGCTGCGTACAAGTGCAGTGGATAAATTGCAGGGATCAGCGGGTTGACGGATCAGTTGCCTTTGCCGGCGTGGGTCAGGCAATGCACCTTTTCAATCAGATGTCGGATGGCAAACGGCTTATGCAGCACATCGTCGAAATCGCCGTTGTTGAGCAACCACGGCGTACCCGACACGCCGATGACCGGTGTCTGGTGCCGCTGTGATCCCCGAATATGGTGAACAATGCGGTGCCCGTCCACCCCGGGCATGCGGACATCGGTGATGACCAGGTCGTAAGCGCCTTGGTCGAATTTGGCCATTCCATTTTCCGCATCACCGGCCGTCTCGACAGCGACATCCACACGACTCAGCGCCTGCTTCAGCAAATCCCTGACCATCTCTTCGTCATCTATGACCAGCACGTTGCACATGAGACTCTCCCTGCCTTTAGATGGTGTTGCGATCCTGGGACATAGACCTCGTGACACACTATATAGTAGCCAAACGACATGTCAAGCACAATATATTGAGCAGGTAAGCCGGATCCGATGCCGCGCCAATTCGGACGCATGCCCGGAACGTACGGCAGGCAATATGTTGTGCCAGTCGTGCAACCTGCTTCGGAAACTCGGGTGAAGTGCAAAGCCGGTTTCCCGACGTCATCGGGATTGAGTGTTGCGCATTTTCCGGGGGAATGTATTGGGCGGCCGAAGGGATGTCAATTGAGATTCGGCCGAATAATGCCGTTTACCCGTCGAGCGGCGGGTCCATGCGGTAAAGACTAAATATTATGTGAAAAATAGGTTCAACCGCCCGCAGACCCCCTTCATCCGGGGAAATGGCTGGTGTTTAAAATTCAAAACATATTCCGAACAGTTAGACAAGTTGTGAACAATCTGTCAACAATCGCAAATCTCCGAAATGCTCGTCTTAGATGCGAAAAATGAGGATTTTCAAATTACGGATGGGCTGTGGTGCCCGATTGCGGACCTATGGCATGGAATTCGGCGGGTTATGCTCAGCCATGTCCGGCATGCAATCAAACCTTGTACTTGCCAAAATCTTCGGGAGACAATTTGTCCAGATATTCCGCCCATTTCTTGCCTTCTTCGCTCTGGTCAAGCACCTCAACGTCATCGTCCGCTTGCCCGGATTTGGCGATGACCTTGTCATCGACATAAATGGGCGCCTTGAAGCGAAGGGCAATGGCAATGGCGTCACTGGGACGGGCATCCATGCTAAAGGATTGCCCCTCCCCATCAAAATGGATCAGGGCAAAAAAAGTATTGTCACGCAGGTCGCAAACTTCGATCTTGCTGACGGCCACATTCATTTGCTCGGTGAAATTTTTGAACAGATCGTGGGTCATGGGACGTTCGAATTCTATGTTCTGCAGCGCAGATGCAATGGAGGTGGCTTCCAGCAACCCGATCCAAATCGGTATGGCACGCTCTTCATCCTCTGTTTTGAGGATGATGATAGGCGTATTGGACGCCGGGTCGATGGTCAGACCGGCGATGTGGGCTTTATGCAGCATGGGTGCGTTCTCCTTTCCCCGAAGCGGCAAGCGCTTCTTTGGATGGCACATGGCGTCCCAGCAGGCAGTGCGGCAGCGCTTTATCTATCATGATCCGCACGATCTTCCCTGTCAACATCTGATTGTCGGAAGCCGCGTGGTCCGCCAGGGCGAAATGGACAATTTTGTTGCTGTCGGTCCTGCCGGACCACTTCAAACTCCCGGAGATGTCATCGCCGGCCATTGCGTCTTCGGCGTTGCCGTTGCCCTGATGGGGGCCGTCCACCAGGATGTTCTGAAACGTACCCACCATCGCTTCATGCTTCTTCAGCGTGAATTTTTCCTGGGTCGCAAGCACCTTTTGCAGGCGCTCTTTTTTGACGGCGTCGTCCACTTTGCCTTTGAACTTCACAGCAGGCGCATTGGGACGATCAGAGTAAATGAAAGAGAACAGGCCATCATATTCGACCTGACGAATCAGCGATAGGGTCGCTTCGAAATCCGCATCGGTTTCCCCGGGAAACCCTACGATGATATCGGAAGTAATTGCCAGATCCGGAATCACTGCGCGCAGCTGTTCCACCTTTCTCAGATAGGCTTCTGCGGTGTAGCGGCGGTTCATGCGTTTCAGTACGAGATCCGATCCGGACTGGACCGGCAGGTGGATATGGTGGCACAACTTTTCCAGTCGCTGGAAACACGCTATAAGCTCCGGCGAAAGATCCTTGGGATGGGAAGTGGTAAACCGGATGCGTTGGAGGCCATCCACGGCATTGACTTTGGTCAGCAACCGTACGAAACTTCCGCGCCCCTCCTTTAGGCCGTAGCTGTTGACATTCTGGCCCAGCAAGGTCACTTCCCGTATGCCTTTGGAGACCAGGTGCTCGATCTCTGCCACGATATCATCTTCGGGGCGGCTCGATTCCCGGCCGCGCACGTGGGGTACGACGCAATATGTACAAAAATTATCGCAGCCCCGCATGATGGTGACGAATGCGGCGGTATCCGAATGCGGGTAACCGTTCAAGACGTAATCATCGGGAGAAATGGTTTCGGATATCTCAATGTCCACCACCCGGCAGCGTTTCTCGGCAATGCGTTCAACGATACCTGGCAGACGTCCGATGGCGTGGGTGCCGAACACCATGTCGACATACGGCATCCGCTTGAGTATTCGCCGCCCCTCCTGTTGTGCGACGCAGCCCCCGATGCCGATGATCAATCCCGGTTTGCGCTTTTTGAGCGGCGCCAGGCGTCCCAGAAAACTGAATGCTTTCTGCTCCGCTTTGTCGCGAATCGAACAGGTATTGACGATAATGATATCGGCCTTCTCCAGATCATCGGTTGGGGCATATCCCAAAGGGGCCAACCGATTGTGAATCTGGCCGGTGTCGTAGACGTTCATCTGACACCCCATGGTGTTGATGAATAAGTGCTTGGTGCTCATGCAACTTCCTTGTGTCGGATTGGATTCCCTGTTCTGCGTCTGCTCAAGCCCGGGTGAAGGCAACCCCAGCTTCAACCGGCTCCATCATGATCGACCGGCTGAGATCTTCCATCACCTCATGGGCAACGGCTTCGCATCCGGGTGCTATGGACAGGCGGATCAACCCGGTTGCGGCATCCAATGTGGTCACCACCGCGACACCTTCGTAGGCTTCGAATACAAATTTGATCAAACTGATCCGCCGTCTATCGACGCGATATGTTCGCTTGGATGTCTCCATCCTATCCCTGTCCATGACGCTCAAAGTCAAGGCGCATGCGGCAGCACGGTCACTATGACTTTGCGCTTGTTTGAGGCTCTAATATAGGATATGGCCCATTCATGCAAATGCAATGGAAAATATTGCAGCCCGATCCTGCCAAAGTCCAAGCGATTCAGGAACATCTCAACTGCCATCCCATCACTGCCACCGTCCTGGCCAATCGAAATATCGAAACACGCGACCAGGCGGACCTTTTCCTGCACCCCTCGCTGGACGCACTGCCGGCCCCCATGGGTCTTGATGGCATGCAGGCCGCAACCGCCCGGATTCTGAGTGCCATGAAGCGGCAGGAAAGAATCCTGATCTTCGGCGATTACGATGCGGACGGCGTCACCGCCACCGCACTGCTGGCTCATTTTCTGCGAAGCGCCGGAGCGGATGTGATGGTTCATATCCCCCACCGAATCGATGAAGGGTATGGATTGCAGGCCAAGCACATCAACCAATTGGCGGCGCCGCAGAAGATCGATTTGATCGTGACCGTTGACAATGGCTCAAGCAGCCACGAGGCTGTCGAAGCGGCGAAACGTTTCGGGATCGATGTCGTCATCACCGATCACCACAATTTCGAAACCCTACCTGATGCCGAAGCGGTAATCAATCCCAAGATTGGCGGACAACCGCACGAGTTGAATGGTTTGGCCGGCGTCGGGGTCGCTTTTTACCTCACCATCGGCCTGCGAATGGTGTTAAGAGAGGCGGGGTGGTGGGATCACCACCCGGAACCGAGACTGATCGAACTTTGCGATCTGGTGGCCATCGGCACCATTGCCGACATGGTCCCGTTGACCGGTGCAAACCGTATCCTCACCAAAGCCGGCCTAAAACAAATCAACGTGGATCCCAGGCCGGGCATCGCATCACTTTGCCAGGCATGCCATCTCCATACCGGTTCGATCACTTCGGAAGATATCGCTTTTCGCCTGGCGCCGCGCATCAACGCCGCCGGCCGGGTCTCTCATGCGGCCCGGGCATTGGAACTGTTGACCGCCGGTGCTCAGGATCGCTCCACGGAACTGGCGGACACCCTGTGCCAGTTGAACCAAAAGCGCCAGGAGATCGAGCGGGAGATTTTCGATGCCATCACCCGGCGCCTGGATAATCGTGATGACCTGCTCAAACGCAGGAGCATTTTACTTGCGGACGAACGTTGGCACCCGGGCGTCCTGGGAATCGTGGCCGCAAAACTGGCGGCGCGCTATCACCGGCCAGCCGTGTTGCTGGCCGTGGAGAACGGCATGGGTAAGGGATCCGGCCGCAGTGTTCCGGAACTGGACCTCTTCAATGCGCTGAGTCGTTGCGAATCCATCCTCGAACAATTCGGCGGCCACCGGCTGGCCGCCGGACTGACCGTTCGCACCGAAAATATCCGGCAGCTCCAAACGGCATTTGAAGCGTCTGTCTGCGACATGACCGCCGCAACAGACCAGCGGCCCTGTCTTGAAATCGACAGCAGGATTCAATTCGATCACATCGGACCACAATTGCTCAACGAACTGGTAGAACTGGAACCGTATGGAGCAGACAATCCTCAGCCGGTATTTACCGCGCAGGACGTCCACGTCGCATCGGCGGCCATGGTCGGTAGATACCACCGGCGCATGTCTTTGTGGCAGACCTCAAGCGAAGGGAACCTCATCGATGCGATCCAATTCAACCTGACACCGCAGACGCCCAAGGCGGATCGGTTCGAACGCCTGGCGTTTCGACTGCAGTGGAACCAGTACCGGGGAAAAAAGCGTGTGCAAATCGTCGTCGAGGATTTTTGAATTTGTAACCTGCCGGGTAGTGTGATTTGTACTTGCAAAGCCTGCTGGTTCTTTTTATGATATTGCGTTGCAGATTGAATGGAACCCGAACCATCGAATATAGAGTTGAGTACACCGCGACATAACCCATAGCAACAAAGGTACTACAACATGGGCAAAGTTTTCCGTCCAAGTCACCGTGAGTCAAGCCTGCTGTCTAAAATCGAGTCTTCAAAAGAGCACGCCAGACGACGCGCCATCAGTGCCGCACGTGACCACATCGACACCCTTGGCAACGCCATCGCAATGAAACTGGTTGAATCCCATTTGGTTGAGACCACTGACAAAAATGGACTTGAAGAACAGATTGTCAAATGCCTGGATGATCTGTCGAGGGCCGATGAATTCGATATCGATTATCTCATCGCACCCTATCGTCAACTGGTCAAGCATCCCAATGTGGTCAGTATCTACATGACCGCCTACTTGCTGGAAAAACTGATCAACCACCGTACAGTGGTGGACATTTACGGATCGGACAATGACATCTACGGGTGTATCCATGAACAGGTGGCCAAGATACTCCCCTGACACCATTTGATATGCGCCCCTCCTTTCATCCGCGACTGGTCAACGGGCCTTTTGACGATCCTGGTTTGTTTGTTCCGTTGACCTTTCGACGGGAAGCCCTTCTCTTTGATCTGGGTGATTTGAGCCCTCTCGCTGCTGGTGATCTTCTTAAAATCACGCATGTTTTTGTCACCCATACCCACATGGACCATTTCATCGGATTTGATCAGCTTTTGCGGATGCTGCTCGGTCGCGGTAAAAACCTGCACCTTCTCGGACCGCGGGGATTCCTTCATAATCTTGAGGGAAAACTCCAGGCCTACACCTGGAATCTGGTCCACAACTACGAAGAAGGGTTGATGATAACGGCCACGGAGATCGACGCACAGGTACGCACTCGCCAGGTTTTCGACTGCCGCACCGGGTTTGCGCCTTCGCCGCCGACCGTGGCGGCGGCAGGAATTCCAACAGTATTGGAAACACCTGCATTTACGGTTGATACGGCCATCCTGGACCATCAGATCCCCTCACTGGCATTTGCTGTAAAAGAGCGGTTTCATGTCAATATGCTAAAGCCGCGCATGCTGGATCTTGGCCTCGAAGCAGGACCGTGGGTCAACCGATTCAAGACACGATTAATGGAAGCGGCCGAAAGCGACGAGCGGATTCGAGTCCCCAGCTCCATCGACGGCAAGTCGACGGTTACATTTTCCATAAGAGATTTGGCGGAAAAAATAACCCGCATTACCCCGGGTCAGAAATTCGCCTATGTGGCCGATGCGGCGTTCACGCCGGAAAACGCAAAGAAGATCACCGAATTGGCATGGAAGGCGGATCACCTGTTCATTGAGGCCGCTTTTTTGGAAGAAGATAGAAGTGTCGCCAGACAAAAACACCACCTTACCGCCCACCAGGCCGGAACACTGGCACGGAAGGCCAAGGTGCGGGAAATGTCCATCTTTCACCACTCACCTCGCTATACGGACCGTGGACATCTTCTGCAGAAAGAGGCCCGCCTCGCGTTTGATGCATGACGCCCTGACGGTGAAGATTGCCAAATGGCATGATCAGACGATGGAGCGCACGCACCCCCTATTCAGGCGTGCCGCAGATGCTCAATGGGTTTTCGGCCTATACCAATCCAGGTGGATTCGATGATTCATCATGGACTGGGCCGATACCTTTTTTTTAATAATCCCCTTGACTTTGGGTACAAATCGTTTATTATGACGGCAATCTTCAAGGGCCCGCACACATCTGGCAGGCCGGTTTCTTTCCGAAGGAGCATCCATCCTAGTGGCAGCCTGAAGTTTGGGACTAAGAGAAATTTTTGAAAGGAGAAAAGTCACTATGGCAAATGGAACCGTAAAATGGTTCAACGAGAAAAAGGGCTTTGGTTTCATCGAACAAGAAGATGGACCGGATGTTTTCGTTCACTTTTCCGGCATTAACGGGTCCGGCTTTAAAAGCCTGGTTGAAGGCGATCGCGTGACCTTTACCGTCGAAGACGGCCCCAAGGGTCCTGCGGCAGTCAACGTCACCGTGGTCTAATTACTGCCCCTGAAATTCAAAGGCGCTCTGCATGCAGGGCGCCTTTTTTCTTTCTTGTACGGCATCGTTCCCCCCCATACCGTCAGTGCGAGTGGAGGTCGACAGATGATCGACATGGTCAGACGATTTTTCGGAAAGTCCCCTTCATCCAAAGCCGCTGCCGCCAAACAGACATCCGCCCACGATGTCCATGTTGCGGTCTGCGCGCTCTTCATCGAAATCGCAAAGATCGACGAAGAATTTTCTCCCGAAGAACTGGATGCGGTCCTGAATATTTTAAAAACAAAATACCGGTTCTCTGCAGAGCATTCACAATCCCTTATCGCCACTGCGGAGAAAGCATTGGAAGACAGTGTCGACCTTTGGCAGTTCGCCCGGTTGATCAACGAAAATTACGCACCGGACGAAAAAATCGCCATCATCGAACTATTGTGGCAGATTGTTTACGTGGACGGCAAAATGGATGAACACGAACACTACCTGATGAACAAGCTCTCCAACCTGTTGCGATTGTCCCACGATCAACTCATCGACGCCAAGCTCAAGGTCCTGAAGAAGCATTAGGCGTCGCCGGCGCTTTCCGAAGGATTGGCACAACGCCAATTCCATACCATTTTACTATGATTAAGACTTGCCAAAACGGCTGAATTGGATCATAAAAGTTCATGCCATTTATGGATGGACACCAAGCGAATGCGGACAAGCTCGATGCGTATATGGCTCTGCAACCTTTTTCTATCTCTTTCATGCAACTATTGGTTTACCACAGTTCGGGCTAATGACATTGTCAAAAAAGCCACATGCGTGGGGCTAAAGGATCGTCCACATCCATGGAAACCATTTAACGGAGTCGTGTTATGCGTGATGAAACCCTGACCACCGTGCAGAAGGCATTCGCCTTCAATATGGATCCGAACAAATACGGCACCATTGCCGAAATCGGTGCCGGCCAGGAAGTCTCGAGAAGCTTCTTCCTGGCCGGTGGTGCGGCCGGCACCATTGCCAAGACCATGTCAGCGTACGACATGTCTTTCAGCGACGCCATCTACGGAGAAGAAAAGAACAAGCGGTATGTTACGGAAAGCCGTGTCAAGAAAATGCTGGATAAAGAATTCCGCCTGGTGTTGGAACGGGTGAGTGACACCCGCCCCAAGACATCGACCTATTTTGCCTTTGCCGACACGGTGACCGCCAGAAGCTACAGCCAGCGCGGCGAATGCCACGGATGGATGGGCATCAAGCTGCAACTGTCGCCCGGCGCCGCGCCATGCGAAATATTGCTGCACGTTCGCATGTTGGATGACAGCTATACCCTTCAGCAGGACGCTGTCGGCATATTGGGAGTCAACCTGATCTACGGCGCCTTCCAGTACCACGCCAATCCGGAAAAGATGATTCGCTCCTTGAGAGACAATCTCGAGTGGGGGCGACTGGAGGTCGATTTAATCCGGTTCAGCGGCCCGGCCTTCTCAAATATCGACAACCGGCTGATGGCACTGAAATTGGTGGAAATGGACCTTGCCGATGCCGTCGTTTTCAATGCCGACCGAAAAACCCTGATCCATCCGTCCGAGCTGTTTTACAATCGCGATGTGCTGCTGATGCGCAGCCAGTTCAAACCGGTCACCAATGTAGGAATCGACATGCTGACCAGCGGCATGGAGATTTTCAAACGCATTCCGGGAGTAAACGCCGATACGGCAATCATCGCGCCGGAAATTTCGGTTGTAGACATGCGAAATCAAAATGCCTTCGACATGCAGGACATTCTGGACCGGGTCGACTGCCTGAACCTGCTCTCCTATCCCGTCATTGTGTCCAATTACCTGCGTTATTTCAGGATCTCCGACTATTTGGATCGCTATACCAAGGGCAAGCTCGCATTTGTGATGGGCATCCCAAATCTGGAAACCCTGTTCGACGACGCCTATTACGAGGGCCTGAAGGGCGGCATCCTCGGAGCATTCGCATCCCTGTTTGACCGCGACACCCATATCTTCGTCTATCCCATGCGCCGCGATGACAATCCGGCCGACATCATTACTTCTGAAAACTTTCCGGTCCCGGAACATTTGAAACATTTCTACCGCCATCTTCAGGCCAACAACAAAATCCTTCCGGTTGAAAAGTACAACACCGCCAACATGGATTTCTGGCCGGAAGCGGTACTGCAGCAGATTCAAAAGGGACCGGGCGAATGGGAAAAGGCCGTGCCGGAACAGGTCGCCAGGGAGATTATTTCCAGGTGCATGTTCGGATTTTGCAGCCGGGCATAAAGGCGGCCGATTAAGATGCCCTGGACGGGGGCTTGAGGGACAGGGCCAGAACGGCGGCGGCAGCGGTCAGCACAGCGCACATCCCGAATGCAATACGGAAGGTTCCCAGCATTTCCGCCAAGAATCCTGCGGCAGCAGGCCCGGCAATCTGGCCCAGGCTGAAAAAAACCGTGATGAGGCCGAACGCCCTGGCTGCCTTGGCCGGCCCCATGTAATCCCCAACCGCCGCCGCCATGATGGTGGGGATACTCCAGGCCGAGAGTCCGAACAATGCCACGGAGCCATAGAGGAACGGTTCCGGCAGCCTGATGGCGACCATACCGTAGGACAGGGTAAAGGTGATAAAGACCGCCATCAGACCGACTTTTCTTCCCAACCGGTCGGACACCCACCCGAAAAGCGGACCTGAAAAGATGCTGAAGGCGCCCACGGCCGCCCAGAAGAGGCCGGCGGCCTTTTCGGGATACCCCCGCTCATGCACCAAAGCGGTGACCATGAAGGTGGCGTAGACCACGTACGTCGCACCAAACAGTGCATAGAGCGCCCCCAGGTGGGCCAGCAGACGCATTCCGGACCGCGGCGCCGGATTGGCGGTGCCGGCCTCGGGCAGTTTGGCCCGCGGCTCACCCGCCCCCATCGGGTTCAGTCCCTTGAGGGTGGGGTCATTTCGCAGCAGCACGCCGGCGGCCGCAGCTATGCCAAATGCAAGTATTCCCATGAGCGCCCACGCGCTTCTCCATCCGTCGCTCCCCAAATGGGCATTGATGGATGGGATAAAGAGCCCTGAACACACAATGGCCAGGCCATTGCCGCTGATCATGATACCGGCTGCACGCCCTCGTATGTGATGGATGAACCAGTAGGCGATCATTCCCATCAAAGCCACGTTGGCAAGCCCGCTGCCGATACCGGTCGCCATGTACAACAGGAGAATTTGAACAAATGTCCGGCTCTGACCGATGGCCACCATTGAACCACTCACCAGAACCAGACCGGTTACGATGGTAACCCTGGCCCCAAGTCGGGCGGAGACAATCCCTGCCAGTGCCACCGATATGAGATAGCCGCAGAAATTTCCGGTGCTGATCAGCCCCATTTCCGAATAGGTCAACCCCAAAGAGGCGCCCATGGAAGGCAACAGCATTCCCAATGCGAACCGCCCCAACCCCAGGCAGGCAAACAGCACAGCAACGCCAGTCAGTATGATCACCCAGCCATAATGCCAACGATTTGAAGTATGCAATCTATCACGCCGTTAAGGGTTCGGAAGGGGGGGGCCAATCTCCATCAATGTAGTTCTTAGCAGTTTTTGCTGACCAAATCAAAAGTTACCCTTGCCGGATGACCGGATCCGGCGCAACACGGGGGATTGCGGTTTACGGGAAACGGCCGGTGGTCATGCAATACCGATGAATAAAGGAGAGATTTTTACCTTCTGCGACGCGCCACATGATCGGAGGGGCGCAACGGTCCTGCAGATCGGGTCGAGGCGGATAAATTGGGCGGGATCGCGGAATGGATCGAACCAACTATAAGAAACGGCTAATGTGCTTTAAGATGCTGCCTGCGGACAAGTTGATTGATCTGCACCTGTTGGGGTACGGACAGTCCCTCGAACTTTACCCCCAGCCGCTTGATCGGGAGGGAGGAGAGCGCCGGTGCCGACACTTTTTCAATCTTCGATACCAACCGGCATTCAACATCTTTGACAAAAAAACCTTTGCCGCCTGCAAACAGGTCGAGGTTCAGAATGGCTTGCTTGGCCAGCCGCTTGGACACCGCATTGATGTCCACAAGGGTAAAGGCCATTCCGGTCGAACTGATTTCGACCACCTGCCCCAGGGTTTGCGGCTTGGTATCGATGATGACATAGATGCTGTCTGCGACGGATACCCGGTCGTCTTTTCTTCGGTTCGGATTTGAATTGTTATAATCTTCATTCATGAGATGATCGTCACTTACACTCGTCGTATTGCAGCACATGATGCAACTCTCCGGCAGGATCTATTTGATAACTTAACATTTGTTTTCTCTTAATCAACGCCAGACATAATGCAACCATCGTTCCAAAATACTAACCATTTGCAATTATTGAATAATACAAAACATCGTGCATTTAACCTCCTGGAACGATTTCAAAGGTTGCCGGAAAAAGTACCTTTTTTGCACACTGGCGGTCTTTCCAGTGGAAGGGCGGCGGGCGGGAACCATCTTTTCCCATTTCAGCATCGGCTCCGGCATGTCCGCTACGGAAGTCCGACGACATCTCCCGGAACCGCTCCCCGCTTGCGATCCTCATCGGATACCTGCAATCGTTGAAGCACGTCGGCCGATTCGGGTTCGAATTAAACGCCATGCATTTAATTCATACAACCGAACATGTACAGGAGGCTGAAAGTGATATTGCGTTGATCGACCGGCCAGCACCTGCTCGGCCATACTGCGGTCCGGGATTATGAGCGCGCTATCCTGTTCGGCGCTCTATTGGCGGAAAATGCACCGCCAGCGCTGGTGGCCGCCATCAAGGCCAGACCGTTCAAGTATCTACCCCAAGGCTGGATGCTTGTCAGGAGCATGGAACACTTCTCTGACGCAACAGGGTGCGGATAGGAACCTTGTCAACTTTTCTTCTCGAAAGGCAACTCTATGTTTGTTGTGGTAACTGGACCGGCATCATCATCGTCAGGAGGTCTTTGGGCGCGGTCAACCCGGCCACAGAGACCGGCTTTAACGCACAACACCTTCTTTTGAGCTATAGGTCCGTTTTTTATGGGTTGTTTTCAAACCGCAACGACAGGAAGCAGCAAACCCGACAACGTACCGGCCAGCATGGCGACGCTTTCCATGTCGAGAAAAGCTTCGACCCGATGTTCGAACAGCATGGTGCATTGGGCGGGAAACCCCTCCTCTGCGTCGTTGAACAGCAGGTAGACCGGCACCCTGGGCAGTGCGGTGAAGCGGTATTTCACCTGATATGACCAATCGTCTTCAACCGGTGTACCGCCAAGTTCCAAGCACGCTTGCGCCAGGTGCTCGGATTTGCCGGTGAACCTTCGGGCCACGTCGCCTTGAACCGTGTTGTTGAAAAACTGAATAAGAGGCCCGGCATCCTTGAAGTCCTTGAAGGCGGCAAGACCGCCGGTCTCCGGCATGGCGTCGGGACACATCAGCAGGTACTTGCACAGGATAACGCAGACGGACAAGTTGGGTTTTTTGCCGTCTCCGTCAATGATGCCGTTCGAGCTGACATGATACCGGGTGTTGAAAAACGGAATGACCGCTTGATGGTCCAGAAGTTCATATCCCAACATCGCCTTTCGGCGTTCCAGATCGTACCCGCCGATCTGGTTCAGATAGGCCTGATAGGTCTCTTCAAACACGGGCGAAAGCGCCATGACCACCTCCGGTTGATGGTTTCACAATGCTGTTTGCATGACATGCATGGCTTTCCAGTGCACCCCCCATTTGGGCGACGATGGAAAAAATCCGGACCAATGACATATGCTCATGGTGCGCTTTGGCACCAGGGCCTGGACACCGGCTTCGGAGCGGCAAAGCGGCCTGCGAGGTGTATTTTCAACTGCTCAGGTGCTGTTGTTATGGCACGTTGTTCCGGCATTCGGTTGTCCGCCGGATCATCAGATCAATCCCTCCCGCGCGGCCCATACGGCGGCCTGGGTGCGGTCGTTGACCCCCAGTTTGTTGAAGATATTGATCACATGGCTCTTGACGGTGTGGGGACTGATGCTCAGCACTTCCGATATTTCGACATTGGTGGCGCCATGAGAGATCAGACGCAGCACTTCCATCTCTCTGGAAGACAGGGCGATGCCGAAAGGCGGATCGTATTTGGGAATCGGCGCAGGGGACTTGGCCTCCAATGAATTGACCCGTTGCTCCAGCTCACGGATCCGCTCCTGCTGGCGGATCAACGCCATGCCGGTCTGGGTGGTATCGATATTGAGATCGATCTGCTCGACCACATTGCCCTGGCGGTCGAAAACCGGATAGACCGCCTTCTCCGTCACCGGAGAGGTCAGGTCCGGGCACTGGTTGGGAATGGCCCGGCCGGTTCGTATGGCGCCCGCGAATGCCATGCAGGTGGGATAACCGCATCGACCGCAATTGGTCTTGGGCAGGATTTTGATCACATCGACGACCGATACCGGGTTGTGGATTTTGTGGTTCGGGCGGAGGCTCTCCCGCCGGTCATGAACGTCATTGACGAAGTCAATAAAGCGCCCGGCAAAGACCTCGGCACTCGATCGATCACTGAAAGGAAAAGCGGCGACATAAGAGGGGTGCACCGCGCACAACACGTCGTCGAATTTGAACCGCATGAAGGGCGGCTCCTTGAGGTAGATCGCTCTCTTGAGCACCCCGTTCAAATAGGGAAAGACGGCGGAGATATCTTTGTCAAAGATCACGCCGGCGACAAGAACGGTCTCATCCGTATACCAGTCCTTTCCCAAGGGGGTTGCCATCGGCTGCATTTGAAGCTCAATGTATCGTTCGATGAAGTTCGCCATCTGTTTCGTACCATCTCTTTCATGGGCCCTGGGAACTGCATGACCTATAGCACAATCCGCCTCGCCGCCAAAGTCATTCCGCAACGTCGACCCGATGCGGTTGATCTCCCATCCGGGTTAATGGTATAGGTCCGGACACGGTGCCCCGGTTCCGGTGCGCGTGCACTTTGGGCACGATCCGATCGAGATGCCTGCGAGCAGCCGGAACAACTCAACCCCTAATGAAACGGGACGACATTGATGGACGCATTTTGGCATTGGTGGCAGCATCTGCCCGAAAAAATCGATCCGGTCATCTTTCAGGTTGGCAGCTTCAAGCTTCAATACTACGGGCTCATGTATCTGGTGGCGTTCGGCGTCGTATACGCCCTTGCCGCCTACCGTATCCGCAAAGAACCCCGGTGGGATCTTTCTCAAGACCTGCTTCAAGGCCTGCTCACCGCCATGATCATCGGACTGGTTATCGGGGCCCGATTGGGGTATGTCATTTTCTACAACCTCAATTACTACCTGCAGCACCCGTTGGAAATCATCCTGCCGGTAAGCTTCAGCGATGGAGTCCAGTTCACAGGTATCTCGGGAATGTCCTACCATGGCGGTCTGATCTGTACCATCATCGGCGCTGCCTGGTTTATACGCAAGCACCGCTTGAATTTCAGGGACATGGCCGATCTTTGCATCCCCTGCATCCCGGTGGCCTATACTTTCGGCCGAATAGGCAATTTCATCAATGGCGAGCTGTGGGGACGCACCACCACAGCACCGTGGGGTATGGTCTTTCCCACCGGCGGCCCGGATCTGCGCCACCCGTCACAGCTCTATGAAGCGTTCGGCGAGGGAATTGTGTTGTTCCTGGTGCTCTGGCCGCTGCGCAACCGCTTCCGCACCCCCGGTGCCATGCTGCCGCTCTATCTGATCGGCTACGGTACGGTTCGCTTCGTCATTGAATATTTCCGGCAGCCCGATGCACATCTCGGCTTCGTGCTGCTGAAGTTTTCGATGGGGCAATTGCTCTGCATGGCCATGGTGGCTGCGGGCGGATTACTGTGGTGGTATTATGCAAGGCTGGCAAGGGGTCACGGCAGCAGCAGCGCCAGATAGTCCATTCCCTCTTCGAAAGCCGCGTCACTCATGTGCATGAAGGAGAGCCTGAAATACGCACGGGCTTGTGGGGAGAAGGAAAAATCTTCTCCCCGACGCCAGGGAACCGGTGATGGCGGCAACGGCTTGGAACTGTTCACCCACAAGCTGAATCCGGCCTGATCCTTTGAATAGCGTAGATGACCGGTCCCGTCCACCAGGTCGCACAAACGCTTCCTGCGATACTTCAAGGTCTCTTCAACTTTTCGCAGATGCGCTTCGTACATTCCCTGCCTGAAAAAAGCCGCCATGCAGCGCTGCATCAGTCCGGACGATCCGATATCGGAGGAAAATTTGGCGTAGAGGAACTTCTCGTAGAGTTTCGGCGGCAGGGCCATGAACCCGAGCCGTATTCCCGAGACGGTGGTCTGGGACAAACTTTTGATGTGAATGGTCTGCTCCGGGCAGAGATCGACGAACCGCGGGCCGCTTTGATGCCGGAACTCGGCGAGAAAGTCATCTTCAACAATGTAGAATCTGTGCCGAAGCGCCAGTTCCGCAATGGCGCTTTTTCTCGCCTGCCCGTAGGCGATCCCCGTGGGATTGTGGACCGCCGGCATGGTGTAGAAAAGGCGAATATCGGTCCGGGTGAGGATCTCCTCCAGCGCACCGAGATCGGGGCCTTCGTCGTCCAGATGGACGAAATGACGCGCCTTGAAAAGGGACAGCGCCCCCGGGTAGGTGGGATCTTCAAAAAGCATGGCATCGGAAATGTTGGCGGCAAACACCTTGGCCACCAGATCCAACCCCTGTTGGGCCCCTGAAATGATCACCATCTGCCGTTGCGGAACATGGTAAAACCGGCTCAGGACCCTCACCAGGCCTGCGTCGCCCTCTGCCGGTGCGGGGGCAAGGGCGTGGGCCTTCTCGTCGGTGAAGAGCTGGTTCATGATGGCCTGAATCTGCTGATACGGAAAATAGCTCTCATCCAGGTAATCGGTGTGAAAGTCATACACCCCCTGGCTGACGGAAACCTTCTCCGGAAACCGCACATAGGATCCGCTGCCCACCCTGTTCTCAATCAAGCCTTCCTGTTTCAGGGTTTCGAATGCACGGTGTACGGTCAACTTGTTGCAGCCGAAATCACCGGCGAATTGGCGGATGGACGGAATACGCTCTCCGGGAATGTAATCGCCGGATAGGATGCGCTCACGGATGGTTTGAGCAATGGATTGGTATCCCGGGGCCTTCATTTACACCTCGATCTTCACACTTGACATGCATCATACATTTGCGTATTTGTACTACGTTAATAGAATAAGTGGTATACATAATGCAACCTTTTGTTTGTTTATTCAGGCATAAGGATTTCTCGTCGAAAGGATGACAGCATGGCACGTGAACAAATCAATAAAGGTTTTGCCGAAATGTTTAAAAATGGCGTCATCATGGACGTCACCAACGCCGAGCAGGCGCGCATCGCCGAAGAGGCGGGCGCATGTTCGGTCATGGCCCTGGAACGGGTGCCGTCCGACATCCGCTCCGACGGCCAGGTGGCGCGCATGAGCGACCCGGCGATGATCCAATCGATCATGGACACAGTCAGCATCCCGGTGATGGCAAAAGTCCGCATCGGCCATTTCATGGAGGCGGAGATTCTGCAGGCCATGGGGGTCGATTTCGTCGATGAGAGCGAAGTCCTCACGCCGGCCGACGAAGTCCGGCATGTGGACAAGAGCCGGTTTGACGTCCCTTTTGTTTGCGGTGCGCGCAACCTGGGAGAGGCCCTGCGCCGCATCAACGAAGGCGCGGCCATGATCCGCACCAAAGGCGAGGCGGGCACCGGCAACATTGTCAACGCCGTGACCCACATGCGGGCCATCAACGAAGAGATTGAGGCCCTCAAGGGATTGGACGAACACCAGATCACGCTGGCCGCCGGAGAGATGCGGGTCCCGGTCGACCTGGTCAAAGAGACCCGCGACCTGGGCCGCCTCACCGTGGTCAATTTCGCTGCCGGCGGGATTGCCACGCCGGCCGACGCCGCCTTGATGATGGCCCTGGGGTCCGACGGCGTTTTCGTGGGGTCCGGCATCTTCAAATCGGAAAATCCGCCGCTGATGGCCCACGCCATCGTGCAATCGGTGATCCATTATAAAGATCCGGCCAAATTGGTGGAGATCTCCAAGGGATTGGGGTCGGCCATGATCGGATTGGAAAACGATGCACTGGACGTCAAGATGGCCGAACGCGGCGTCTGATCGCTCCAGTGTTCCATTGACCAGCGAGAAACCGCACCCGAATGGACATGACATCCCTTGGGTGCGGTTCCTTAGGTTCTTTACTGAAATGATACAGCAGATATAAGGAAAATCGATCAATGATGGTCGGACTTCTGGGCTTGCAGGGGGCTTTTCTGGATCACATCCCCCATTTCGATCGACTGGGTGTGGACCATTGCATCGTTCGAGATCGGCAGGGACTGTCGCGCATCGATCGGTTGGTGATTCCCGGCGGCGAGAGCACCGTGATGACCATGTTTTTGAAGGAGTACGACATGGTCGATCCCCTTAAGGCGCGCATCAATGAGGGGATGCCGGTCTGGGGCGTTTGCGCGGGAGCGATCCTGCTGGCCCAAACCGTCGACGGCCAACCGGGCCCCCTGGGGGTCCTGCCGGCCGACGTCACCCGCAACGCTTATGGCCGGCAGATCGACAGCAGCAAACGGCAGATCGATATCCCCCTTTTCAATCTGAAAACCTATCCGGCAATCTTCATCCGCGCCCCCAAACTGGATCGCTGGGGAGTTGATGTTTCCGTCCACGCGACCATGGGCGATGACCCGGTCTTCGTCCAGGCCGGCCGTGTGATGGCGACCACCTTTCATCCAGAGCTGAATCAGGATGATCGGTTTCACCATTATTTTCTCTCATTGTAGCGGGTGCGGCGGGCGGCGCGATTCATTTTCCATTCTCAACCGCCGCCGCGGCGTCTATAAAATCACCTTGAATCCCGACCAGATTGCCCTCGTGCGTTTCCAACGCTATTCGGGTTTGCAAAACACCCCAGGAGCATTATAATTTTACATGGCCTGTTCTAATCAGCCTTCATTTTAGTAATTCGCTGCAGATCACCTTGCCTTGGTCCGTATGTCCACAATTCGCTGCGACGCCGCATCACCAAAATATCAAGATTCCCGAACGCCGCTCTCCGTTGCAAAAGGCGCCTATGCGGTAACAAGAAGCACACAGGTGCTTCGATTGTTACAGTTGCAGCCGGGTGTGAGGCGCCCGGTTTGAAAACAACCGATTCATCACAGGAAAAAGGGAGGAACCAACCATGGCAACTTACATCACCCTCATGAATTTTACCGATCAGGGGATCAAAAACATCAAAGAAAGCCCCAACCGGCTGAATAAAGCCAAAGAAATGGCCAAGGCCGCTGGAGGTGAACTCAAAGCCTTCTACCTCGCCCTTGGGCAATACGACGCAGTCGTCATCAGCGAGGCGCCCAATGATCAAGCTTTTGCCGCTGTATTGTTGGCCATTGGATCCGCCGGCGCCGTACGATCACAGACGCTGCGCGTCTTTCCGGAAGAGGAGTACAAGGAGATAATCGGATCGCTGCCATAATATCGATATCCGATATTCAAACCGCCGGATCGGTGTTCGGACATGGTTTTTAAACCCGCATTCTCGTTCAGGCGCTCCGGTGCGGGAACGGGAATGCCCCTCCGGTCTCCGGAACACCGCATGCGGCTCCCCTGACAGCTCCTGTTCCTTCCTACAAGTGTACGGAATTTCTCGGATTCATGAAGAATCTTCCAAATGGCGAATGCTGAGCGCCAAACGCGTCTATATCGAATTCACGTTCTCTCTACTTCCTATGGATGGATTACACTTCCACCTGCATAGAACGGAACAACAGCAAAATATAAATATCGGAAATAACGGAAGCGCGTCCGGCCTCCGCTCTCGCTTACGGTTGGAAACCACATTCGACGCTGAAACCTGCCCATCCGGTACCATGAAGGGAAATATATGGTTCGCTATCGAAAAAAAATCGCCAAATCGTCGATGGTGCATTTAGGCGCTGGTCTATACATCGGGTATTTGATTGCTGCTCCACATCGAGGCGTGTGGCATGTACGCTCATACTTTGCATTGACCAAGTCAAACAGCGGGTTTCCTGTTGGTGCCTTCACATGAATGAACGCTATCTATTGTTTGATGGGCTGATAGGCAACACGGGAGTATTTCGGCTGCGGCGGCTTTTTGGGGGTCAATTTTTTCTTGAGCGATGCAATTTCATCTTTTAGTTTTGTGATCTCCACTTGGCTTTCGGAGAGAATCTGTTCGATCTGCCCGCTGTATTTTTTTTCGAGATCATCAATGGCCTGCTGGTGGTCCTGCGACGCTTCGGCCAGTTTTTCCTCCGCTTGTTTGCGGGCATCCTCGAGGGCGGTAAGCTTGCCCTGTTCTGCTTGCTTTGCAGCGTCTTCGTACCGGCTTTTGAGCTGATCGATTTTGGTTTCAAATTCCTTGCGGGCCTTATCGTTCGCCCGATGCGTCCACTCTGTCACCTCTTTTTTCAGGGCATCTGTCTCGGCCTTCTTTTTGAATTCGATCTCATCGATCTGCACAGCATACTTCTTTTCAAGGGCGATCAAGGCCTGCCGATGGTCCTGCTGCGCTTTGGCAAGCTCTTCGTCCGCATGTTTCTGGAGTATCAGGAATTCGTCCTGCTTTTCCTGTACGGCCCGCTTGATGTCCTCGACATGCTGTTCTTTCAGCTTGGCGATGTTCGCATCGAATTGACGGCGAGAGACCTTGTTTGCCTGCTCCATCTCAGTGGTCGCACTTCGCATGAGATCCTCAATTTCGGCATTTTTCTCTGCTTGGATCTCTTCGATTTTCTTTAAATATTTATCCTCCAGCGCACCAAGTTCGATATTGTGGCCCTGTTCGGCCTTGGCCTGCTTTTCCTCGGCTTGTTGCTTGAAAGTTTTGAGTTCCGCTTGCTTTTTCCGTTCCACCTGCTTCAAGGCTTCTGCGTGCTGCTCCTCCAGCCGAGCAATTCTGGATTCGAACGCCTGGCGCACTTTCTCACCGGCGTTCTCGGTCTGCTTATTGGAGTTCAGCTTGAGCGCCGCAATTTCGGCATTCTTCTCTGATTTGATTTGTTCAACTTGCTCGTTGTGCTTTTTTCCCAGTTCTTTCAGAGCCCGCTGATGATCTTGTTCGGCACGGGCCAGCTTTTCCTCGGCCTGTTTAAAGCCAGCCTGGGTCTGGCTGTTTTCCTGCTGCATTTTTTTGACGGCCTCGGCATGCTCATCCTGCAGCTTGGCCAATTTATTATCAAAATTCCGGCGTGTCAGTTCAATGGCTTGCCGTGAATGACCGGTGGCCTCCTGTTTTAGGGCCGCAATTCGGGCATCTTTGTCTGAATTGAGCTGTTCGATCTGTTCGCCGTGTTTGTTTTTCAGCTCTTCCAGGACCTGCCGGTGATCCCGCTCGGCACGCGCCAGTTTTTCTTCGGCCTGCTGGACGGCGGCCTGAACCTGGCTGGTTTCCTGCTGCGCCTGCTTGAGCGCTTC
>JBNLAV010000099.1:0-28653 GCA_050302315.1 Desulfobacteraceae bacterium | reverse complement strand
GTGGTCCGGCTGCATACCGGCGACCCGAGCCTTTACGGGGCCATCGGCGAGCAGATGGCCGCATTGGGGGCCCGAAACATTCCCTACCGGGTGATCCCCGGCGTTACCGCCGCCTTCGCGGCCGCCGCCGCCATGGGGATCGAATACACCGTGCCCGAGGCGACCCAGACCCTGATCCTCACACGCATGGCCGGTCGCACACCGGTTCCCGCTTCGGAGAATCTGGCCTCCCTGGCCGCCCATGGCGCGTCCCTGGTCATCTACTTGAGCATGTCGCTGATCGAAGAGGTGGCCCCGGTGCTGGTCGAGGCGTACGGGGCCCATTCCACGTGTGCCGTGGCCTACCGGGTCAGCCATCCGGAAGAGAAAATCTTCACCACCCGGATCGAACGACTGGTCGAGACGGTCGAAGCCAGCGGTATCGACCGCCTGGCCGTGATCCTGGTGGGGCCGGCGCTGGATGCGTCCAAGGCGGCGGAGACATTGAAATCCCAACTGTATAACAAGGCATTTTCCCATGGTTTCCGGACCGGCGCATAACCTTGCCCTGTGGGCCATAACCCCCGGCGGCCTGGACCTGGCCCGGCGATTGCGGCAGCGCTGGCCGCAGGCCGCGTTGTTCGTATCCGCACGTTTCGCCGACCGGGAAGCCGCCGCAACGGAATTCGAGCGCCTGGGCGAGGCAGTGGCGGAGCAGTTCGACCGGTTTCAAGGCCATATCTTTATCATGGCCACCGGTATCGTGGTCCGGTCCATCGCCGCCCAATTGCGCCATAAAGCCTCGGATCCAGCCGTCGTGGTGCTGGATGACCGCGGGCGGTTTGCCATCAGCCTCGCCTCAGGCCACCTGGGCGGGGCCAACCGTCTGGCCCGCGAGACCGCCGCCCATCTCGACGCCACCGCCGTGATCACCACGGCCACCGATATCAACGGCAAACCGGCCATTGACCTGTTGGCTGCGGCACATGGCATGAAGATCGAAAACCCGCAATGCATCAAGGCCGTCAACATGGCCCTGCTGACCGGAGCGCCGATCCGGTTGTCGGATGAAGACGGATGGCTCGAGGCGGCATTGCCCAACAGCGTTGCATTCGACTCAGCCGCGGACGGCGCATCGGCGACGTCCCCGAGCGCCGCCCCGGCTGAGGTCTGGATCGGAGATACCATCTGTGACGTGGGATCCGAAACCCTGGTGTTGCGCCCCGCATCTTTGGCGGCGGGAATCGGATGCAACCGAAACACGCCCCAAAGGGAGATCCGCGATCTGCTTTTTCAGGTGCTCGACAAATTCGGATTGGCCCCCGGCAGCCTGGGGACCATCGCCTCCATCGATCTCAAGTCCGACGAAGCAGGGCTCTGCGGCCTTGCCTCGGAACTCAACTTGCCCCTGCATTTTTTTACCAGGGAAGAACTCTCCCGGGTCGAAGCGGTCCCAACGCCGTCGGCCGTCGTGGAAAAACACATAGGAGTACCCAGCGTATGCGAAGCAGCAGCCATCCTGGCCAGCCGCAACGGCCGGCTGATCGTGCCCAAGCACAGCAACAAGAACGTAACAGTGGCCATTGCCCGAAGGGCCTCTACATCGTCGGCATAGGGCCGGGCGATCCCGGTCATCTCTCGGGCCGCGCCCGTGAGGTGCTCGAGGGCGCCGATCTCATCGTCGGGTACGGCACCTATGTGGACCTGATCCGCCCCCTGGTGGAGGAAACGGAGACGATCAGCACCGGCATGACCAAGGAGGTGGATCGGGTGGCGGCCGCCATCGACGCCGCAAGGGACGGAAGGGCGGTGGCCCTGATCTCCAGCGGTGATCCGGGGATTTACGCCATGGCCGGCCTGGTGTTCGAAATGTGTGCCGCCCGCCGGCAGGCGGTGGCGCCGGTGCGGTCGATGCCTCGGCGGCAGAGCGAGGGCGACGATACGCTGTTGATCGAAGTGGTCCCCGGCATACCGGCCCTGTGCGCCGGTGCGGCCCTGCTGGGGGCGCCGCTGATGCACGATTTTGCCGCCATCAGCCTGAGTGACCTGCTGACGCCGTGGGAGGTGATCGAAAAACGGCTGCACGCCGCCGCCGGCGCTGATTTCGTGATGGTGATATACAACCCCAAGAGCAAAAAGCGAGACTGGCAGTTGGGCAAGGCGCAACAGATTATTCTGAATCACCGCAGTCCGGACACACCGGTGGGCATTGTCACCAGCGCCATGCGCACCCAGGAGCGCATCGCCCTTACCACGCTGGATAGACTGGATCAGGCAGAGGTGAACATGCAGACCACGGTCTTCATCGGCAATTCGACATCCGTACGGTATGGTGACTTTCTCTATACCTTGCGCGGCTATGGGAAGAAGTATGCGTTATAATAATATACGGTGCTCTATAAAGCCAAAGTTGAGGCATTTCATTGTACTCGTAATCGTAATCGATACCTTATTTCAAACACAAGGGGCATAACCGATTACAAGTACGAGTACGAGTACGATAACCGGATAGTCATTAACAAGCACTGCGATAATGGGAAGATATCAATATGCGTAAACGAGCCGCGTGCATAGCCGTACTGGGAACCGGGTCGGATGTGGGCAAAAGCATCGTCACAACGGCCCTTTGTCGTATCCTGTCCAACCGCGGGGTGGCGGTGACGCCCTACAAGGCCCAGAACATGTCCAACAACTCGGGGGTGACCCCGGAAGGGCTGGAGATGGGCCGCGCCCAGATCGTGCAGGCCGAGGCGGCCCGCGTCGCCCCCCACGTGGACATGAATCCGGTGTTGCTCAAACCCACCAGCGACGTGGGGTCCCAGGTCGTGCTCAACGGTGTTGCCTGGCTGGAGGCCTCCTCCAAATCCTATTACCAGCGAAAGACCCATCTGTTTGCCGAATGTTGTGCGGCCCTGGACCGGCTGCGCAGCGCTTACGATGTTGTCGTCATGGAGGGGGCCGGTTCCTGCGCCGAGGTCAATCTGATGCAGAACGACATCGTCAACCTCGCCATGGCCGCCCATGCGGATGCTTCGGTGGTTCTGGTGGCCGATATCGACAGGGGAGGGGTTTTCGCACAGATCATCGGAACGCTGGCGTGCTTGAGCGCTGAACACCAGGACAGAATCAAGGGCTTTGTGATCAACCGGTTCCGAGGTGACATCGACCTGTTCAAGGACGGCGTCCAATGGATCGAAGGCCGAACCGGAAAACCGATACTGGGTGTGCTGCCCTGGTTCACCGACTTCAGTATCGAAGCCGAGGACGCGGTGGTGATCCAAAAGCCGCGGCCTTATATCCCCGCCTGCACCGGCGATCCGGCTGTGGCGGTGATCAAACTGCCCCATATTTCCAATTTCAATGACTTCGATCCCCTGGCCCAATTGGACGGGCTGCACTTGGCCTATCTCGAAAAAAGGCAGCCGCTGGAGTGCTTCAAGGCCGTCATCCTTCCAGGTACCAAAAGCACCTGTAATGATCTGCGCTGGCTGCATCAAACCGGATGGACGGAAAACCTTCAGCGCTTTGCCGCCGACGGTGGCCATGTCCTGGGCATCTGCGGCGGATATCAGATGCTGGGAGATCAGGTGCATGACCCCGACGGAATAGAAGGCAAGGCCGGCAGCGTCGACGGGCTGGGCCTGCTGTCCGTGGAGACCGAACTCAAGGCGCCCAAAACCACCACGGTGACCGATTTCGACTGGCAGGGGATAAAGGGCAGGGGATACGAGATCCACATGGGCCGCACACGCGTGAAGGGGGGGCAATTGCTGTTCGGCGTGGACCGCCGCAACGGCGACCCGTGCCAGGACCATGACGGATGCATCAGCAGGGATGGCCGCGTGATCGGCACCTATGTGCATGGTCTGTTCGACACACCTGCCATCACCGTCCGCTGGCTGACCCATATCGGTCTCGGTCACCTGTCAGTGGATCAGCAGCACGGTCCGGTCGCCAGGGATGCCGCTTACGATATGCTGGCCGATCATGCCGCCCGCCATCTGGATATCGAGACCGTTTGCCGATGGATTGCATCCGGTTGCCGGGGGAGGGACAGATGATCCACGGGCATGGCGGAAATATTTATGCCGTGGCGCAGCAGTTGGGATGCCGGCCGGACGAGATTGTGGACATGAGCAGCAACATCAATCCACTGGGAATGCCGCCCGGACTGGAATCCTATCTGCACGATCGGCTTCACTGCATCGGTGCGCTGCCCGAACCGGACGCCGGCACTGCCCGGCAGCAGATGGCCGACCTGTTGGATGTTCCCGTCAGGCGCATCATGGCCGGCAATGGTACGACCCACTTCATCTACGGCGCCTGTCCAGCCCTTGATGCGCAGCGGGTGCTGATCGTCGGGCCGACATACGCAGATTATGCCGACGCCTGCCGTATGCACCGTGTCCATGTGGATCATTTTCTGACCAACGCCGGTGATGGATTCGCGGTGGATTCCGGGGCACTGGGAACGTCCATCAGGGGCCATGATCTCGTCTTTATCTGCAATCCCAACAATCCTACCGGGCACCTGATCCCGCGCCATCGGCTCAGGCGGATTTGCGAGGCGCACCCCGCAACCCACTTCATCATCGATGAGTCCTACCTGCCGTTTGCCATGGATGGCGACGCGCAAACGATGGTGGAGGGACAACTGAGAAATGTGAGTGTGCTCTGGTCGCTGTCCAAGATTTTCGGCGTACCCGGATTACGCGCAGGGTTTCTCATCGCCCATCGTGAGACGGTCTCGCGGTTCGAACGTTTCATGCAGCCATGGAGCCTCAATGCCATTGCCCAGGTCGCAGTAGAATACCTGGGGCATCATGCAGCCGAAGTGCACGAATTCATTTCGGCCACGCGTCGATTTGTCCGGACCGAACAGCGGCTGTTTCGCGATGCGATCGTTTCGGGTTCGTCGATGCCGGTGTATCCCAGTTCAACCTCGTTTCTTCTAATGGCGCTGCCGGCAGGACTCGATGCGGATCGCGTCTGCCGTGGAATGGCCAAACAGCATATCCTCATTCGCAATTGTCACAATTTCGAGGGGCTTTCGGATCGATATATCCGGGTGGCGTTGAAAGATCCGGCGGCAAACCGCCGGGCGACGGCCGGTCTGCTAAGTCTGGCCGGACGGCCGGTGGTCTCCGGCCGGTAGGACAAGGAGGGCACTTCACGTATGGATATACTCATTTGGTTGATCATACCGGCGGCATTTGCCCTTGATGCGCTTTTGGCAGATCCGCCCGCCTTACCCCATCCCATCCGATGGATGGGCAAATGCATCGAAGCGCTCGAACCTCCCCTTCGAAGATGGGTGGACAACCAATTGCTGGCCGGGGTCCTGTTCGCCCTTGTACTGATCATCGCCTGGTGGGCCGGCGCCGTGGCGGTCACCCGTTTAGCCCACTGGCTCCATCCCGCTGTGGGTTTCGGGTTGGAAGTGCTCTTGATCTACTACTGCCTGTCCGCACGCAGCCTGTTCGAAGCGGGAATGGAGATCCACCGGCTCTTGTTGCAGGGCAAAGTGGACGAAGCGCGGTCTGCGCTTGCCATGATCGTCGGCCGGGATGTGGACCGATACGGCACGGAAGAGATCGCTCGCGCTGCAGTAGAGACAGTGGCGGAAAATTTTGTAGACGGCGTACTGGCCCCTCTTTTTTTTGCGGCCATCGGTGGCGCGCCGCTGGCCGTGGCCTACAAAATGGTCAATACCATGGATTCCATGGTCGGCTATAAGAATGAGCGCTATCATCGCTTTGGCAGGGCAGCGGCCCGCATCGACGATATGGCCAACTTTGTGCCCGCTCGCCTGTCGGTTCCCATCATTGCCCTGGCCGCCGGCATTTTTGCCCCCGGCAAAGGCAGGGCCTCGCTGAAGACAGCCGTGCGCGAGGGGTCCCGACACAGCAGCCCCAACGCAGGATATCCCGAAGCCGCATTTGCCGGTGCGCTGGCCGTCAAACTCAATGGCCCCAATTATTACGGCGGGGTATTGGTGGCCAAACCTTATATCGGAACCGCTTTTGGCGGGGCGGAAACGGACAGCATCCTGAATGCGTGCCAACTGATGATGCTCAGCGCCGTTATTGCCGTACCCTTGACGTGCGTGCTTTCAGCCGTGATATAGAGAATTGGAACCAATCGCCGCTGTACTGAAATCAGGAAGTTCGATAACCACGAAGATAAGCCCACGAACAGGGCGCAAGGGTCAAAGGCGGATTCATGTTGAAAATTGAAAAGCAAGGTGATGGCATGGACCTCTACATCGCCGAAATCACCCGCGATCAAATGGTGCGCCTGGAAAAGGCCTGCGCTTTTTATGGGAAGTTCTACTGGAGGCATTCCCTGCAAAAAACGTGGTACACGGACAGTGAAAAAATGCAGGCTGTGTTCGGCGTGACTTCCTTCCGACAGATGCGATCGGGCAGCCATCGCTATTTGGGACCGGTTCTGGCCGATAAAAGCGGCCTTGCGGATTTCTTATCGGGCTTGCGTTTCTATGAGAATGACGAACCGCTGTCGATCGATCCATCGAAAATTCGGACCCACTTTAAACCTGCACCGCCTCTGCCGCCGCTGACAAAGTCCAATGTGGTGGTCTTTCATGGCGAACATTATAAAGGCATAACGGAATTCGAGATTCGGCTCGACACGCCCTTCTCTTTGAAGCACCTGCGTCTCGACCTGGTCGAGTGTGGAGAGAACGGCTACATTTTACAGAGCGTATCCTACAGCGGAAAAAGATATTTTGGCAAAGAGACATCCCAATCGAGAGGGTTTCTCAAGCCGCAGTTTATCGTCAAGTAGCACCGGAAAGCAAAATGATCCATGATGGCCGCAGGCGATAATCGATATGTAAAGAGTGGAACATTTCAGGGCGTGGAATGGATGCTCTGCCGCAGCCGGAAATCGGATGGCCTGGTCATCGCGCCGCCGCTGATCGGCGGCCACGCGCTTCAGCAACTGCGATTGTTGAGACCCCTTGTTCGTCGCCGTCTCGATCTTCTCTCCTTCAGCTACGCCGGTCACGGTGGGTCGAAAGGCGCCTTCTCTCCGCAGGCATCCATTGACAACTGTATTGCCGCTTTGGACCTGGCCAATGCCATGTGCCGGCTCCGCAAGATTCCGCTTTACGGGGTCGCGTCCTGTTATGGGGCCATGCCCCTGCTGCATGCCGTCCACAAGTGCGTCGAGCCGATGCGCAAGCTGGTATTGATCAATGCCCTTCCGCATCTTCCGTGGGAAAAGATCGTGATGGAGTTCTGTCGCTTTTGGCATCACCACCGGCAGTGGCAGCCGACCCCGGGCGGGCTGGCAGCGGCCTTGAGGGCCTATCGGCGCGAACTATTTCCCCATGTGCGCCATGGCCGGCAGGCCTTCGGTATTTTATCCAGACAGCGGGTGCATTGGTCCCGAACCATCCGAGACCTGTTCGCACACCGGAAATTCCAGGCGCGGCCCCTGCAGGCCACCAGCGTCATGTGCGTGTATGGACGGTACGACCGGTTGCTGCAACAGGCCGGGTTCACGGACTGGAACGGATATGAATTGCTGATCGAGCGGATCTGTCCCGGCGCACAATTTCAATGCATCGACGGGGACCATTTTCTCTCCGGCGCCAAGGTTCGCGGCCGGCTGATCCAAACGGTGGTGAATTTTCTATTCTCCCCCTCATCACCGCCAGGCAGGGATGCCATATTGCAGAATTGATCCGGCATCTTACCGTCGTGTTCTGCTTTGCGCGATCCCTAAGGCAGATGGCTGCCGAACTCGTTCAGGGCGATCTGAATGGGGATGGCAAAGCCCAACCCTTCGATGGCATCGCCGACCTTTTTCTTGGTGTTCACACCGAGCACCTTTCCCTCGGGGTCGACCAGGGGACCGCCGCTGTTGCCGGGATTGATCTGGGCGTTGGTTTGAATGAAATTGCCTTCGAATCCGGAAAATACGCCGGATGTCACCGTGTTTCGGAGGTTGGCGGGATTGCCGATGGCATAAACCGGGTTGCCCTGGGCCAGTTGATAGGGCGCACCGGGCTTTAACGATGGCGTCCGGTACCCGTCGAGCTTGAGCAGGGCGAGGTCGTGATTTTCGCTGGTGGCCACCAGGTGCGCATACAACTCCGTATCGTCGGCCAGGATGATGGTAAAGCTCTGCGACAGGTTGGTGACGGTATTGCGGTAGTCGAATTCGCTGCGACCGGACCGGTATTGCTTGCGCTGACTTTTAAACTTTTTCAGGCGTTGTTCATAGTTCGCCTTCCAGCTGTCGTATTCTTTCTTTCGATACTCGTACTCATCCTGGTAGGATTTTTTTCTCGAAGCGTCTCTTTCGTTTTCGGCAAGTTCTTTGAGGTTCTGGATTTTCTTATCGAAAGCCTGGAGTTGTGCTTTCTCCTCTTTGAATTGCTTTTCGATATCTTCCACCCGATTGTCGACTTTGTCAAAATACTCTTTCGTCTGCTTGGCCTGTTTGGGGAGGGTGCGCACCACATGTTTGTTGGTAATGATGTGCCCGCTGCTGGAGATAAAAAAACCGGAACCGTAGCCCAGCGCCGTTTTGACGGCCACGGTGGCTGCTGCCGCCTCCTCAATGGCATTGCGGGCCACATAATTTTCCAGTAGCGGAGTACCGGCATCCGTCGGGGCCGGCGCCTTTTTACCGCTTTCGACCATCTGCTCGCTGTTTTCTATCTGGTCTTTCGGGGGGGTGTCGGTGTAGTACCAGACGCCGTCTTTTTTATATTTGTAGATTCCGGCGTAAGCGGGTTGCGCAGCGATGATGAGTATCAGCAGAAGCAATATGAACCTGAAATGTAGCATGCTCGTCCCCTTTTCTTATAATAGTTTGAGTTTTATTTTCATGGAGCTTTCAGCGCTCCGAAAGCCGCATAGCAACCGTTTTTGTGGAGTATTTCCGTGCGCGCAAAACCGACCTTTTGCAATAATTCCAGCTGAAATGACAAAGTCCGGGGAGAATCTTCCTGATCGATGGTCGCCATCACCGCATCCCGGTAGCGCGGGCCGCCGATCCTATCCAAATAATCGCTGTAGTCCCTTTCCATGATGTGCTGAATTTCCGGGGTGTCGTGGCGGATCAGATCGACGATCCACAAACAGCCGCCGTCAGCACAGACATCATAAAGTTTTCGGAAGACATTGTGCCAGTCGTCATCTTCCCGCAGGTGGTGAAGCACTGCCGCAGCGACAACAATATCATATGCCGCGCTATCCAACATCACATCTCGGATATCCCCCTGAAAGGTCTGTACCCTTCCGGTGGTTTCTCCGATCACCCTTTTCCGCGCCCGGTTTAGCATGGGGAGGCTCAAATCCACTAGGTCACAATGCATATCGGGTCTGGATTTGAGGATCTTTAGCGTGAAATTGCCGGCTCCGCAACCGATATCGAGCATGCGTGTCGCGTGCGGGACGACCGACAGGGCGGCATCCGCCGTCAATCGCAACATCACAGGGGCGTCAATGGTCGCCTCCTGGCCCGTATCAAGGTTGCTGAACCGCTCGACATCCTTGTCAAACCGCACTCGGATCTGTTCTATCGTCGATTTGTTGCCCAAATCAAGCGGCATCGTCCATCTTTCAGACTTCAGTGGTCATGGTTCCCACTTTTAGGTTCCGTTCATGGAACGGTGTTCATGAGGGGATATGCAATCCAATCCCATACCTCGGGATGGAGATCAACTGTTAAATGCCCTGTCAATCCTTGTTATTCCCGCCGGGCAACATCAACATGCGATTGCCTGCAACCATCTGTCCTATGAGCAGGCACTCCAGGCCAAAAGGAAGATAGCCGCCATACCCTAAAATCGGCATTTCGAAAATATGAAACCGGTTGGCAAACGGGATGGCATATTCCCATCGGGCCAGGCTGTAATAGTTCCACAACTCCCAGAAAAAACCACAGATCAAAGCGGCCATGGCCGACCCGATGATCGCCCGCCAGTCACCAACGGAAAGGCCTTTGAATATGGTGGGTTTCCCGTTTAGCGTCTGGAGCGAGGTGATCACCAGCAACGGTGCGCCCCACACCAGAGGATAGAGCAGGTCCGGATACAGACCGATGAACATCAGGCCTGCGCCGGCTGCGGGCAGGATGGCGCCTGCTGTGCGTTTGTTCTCCAGAAACTTCAGGGAAACGACGGATTTGAAGCCGGTATGGAAGGTGCCGAATGTCAGGAGCAGTCGCTGGGTGCTGAGAACAGCCGGCAATACCGTGGCAAAAGCCAGTGAGGCGTGAAATATGTATTCGGCCGGGGAGAAGCTGGAGACGCCGACATAGTACCAGTTTTGGACAAATCGATTGAGGTATTCGAAAAACCACCAGAACAGGGCGCTGACGGGCCACAGCAGGGCAAATCGGACAGGCATGTCGGTCATCAGGCTGCGACCGCTCCTTGCGATGCTAAGGGCGTTGACGACGATGATGTAGCCGATCCATGGGAGGCAGAAAGTATGGGGCTGCCATTTTGCAAACCACGGAAACCGCGACCAGGCCAATACCCATCCGGCAGCTAATTCGACCAGGCCAATCCAACCCCACCATGGGAATCGTCCCGCATGGCGGCGGCGAGAACCGCTGCGCCGATAAGCGTCTTTGAACAGATGCACGACGCCACAAAGCATGAGAACATCGACCAGTGCAATGGCGCTGAACGCGATCGGGTCGAATGGGGCATGGTCCACGTAGCGCGTCAGCGGCGGGAACTCCATATAGGGTCGAATGTCCGCATTGCCAACGGCCATCCCCAAAAGCGGAAGACCGATCAGCATACAGACCGCCAATGACCAGAACAGTATGATGGGCAGCATGGTGTTGTACGCTCAATCGTACGACATTGAGGTTAAATCAATGTCAGAATATCGAAGACATTGGTGGACATATCCACCAGCAGCATTTTATTGCGCAGCAGCTGTTCTTCCCGGCCCAGCAGGATCTTAATGACTTCTCCGCTTTCAGCCGCCGCTATCAGTCCAACGGCCTGGGGCAGACAACCCAAAGTTTGCTCGGCACCCTGTGAAGATGACAGTTTGACTTTAGGTCCGTAAATAAGCTCTAACCCTTTGTCCTGAGGATAGATGGTGGTGATCTGGCCCGACAAACCGGCTACGGCGGCGGACACCATGGGGATGCCGGCGTTTTTGGCCGCCGATTCCAGGAGGAACCGGGAGGTGATATTGTCGAGGCAGTCCACCACAACGTCGCAGCCGGTGATCAGCCGCGAGGCATTGTCGGATTTCAAAAAGTCGGCATGGCTTTCGACGTTAATGGAACCATTGATGCTGCAGACCCTTTCGGCTGCAGCCTGCGCCTTCGGGGTTCCGATGCGGTGTTGGGTGCACAGCGTCTGGCGATTCAGGTTGTGGAGTTCGAAACGGTCGCCGTCGATAAGCCGCATCTCCCCGACGCCGGCCCGGGCCAACCATTCCAGGACGCTGCCACCGAGACCGCCCAGTCCGACAACAGTGACCTTGGATCGGAGCAATCGGATTTGATCCTGTGCATTGTAAGTTTGAAAATTGCGGGTATAGCGCTCAGGGCAGACGCCGCTTTCCAATGCGGTGATCTCCACGGCTCTGCCGTCAATGCCGAATCGAAGGGCCATTTCTTCGATTTGATCTACCGACAGTGTCGGGACCAGCGATCCGTCGGGCAACTGCTGCGGCAATGCGGCCTGCGCAATGGTGGCGCGGAGGTCTTGGGCCAAAGGCTTAGCCTCCACCAACAGGAGGGAAGATGCCGACGCGCTCACCGCCGTGAAGGCGCGTGTCGGATTGTGCACGCCGGCCATTAACGAATATAAGCCTGGCATCGGAAACCGATATGGACAGCTGATCTATCAGTTGACCGATGGTCATGCCTGCTGTGATCGGAAATCGTGCTGCGCCGTCCGGCATATGGTCCGTCAAGCTGGCAAAAAGTTTCAAATCGATGGTTGCATCCATTGTGCACCTTGATTCTTTGAATGTTGCAACTAGTGTCCATCCAGAAATGGTAGATTGTGGTCAGACCAAGGCCGCAGTGCTTTGGATACCGCAGGCGCAGCCGGGATACGTCGCAAAACATGAATGGCTGCGCCTATATGGCCGAAACGCGAGAACACCGGTCTGGGCCGCAAGATGCCATTCAGGGATGGGCGCTAACTAACCGAAAACGTAATTAGGGCCGCGATAAAAGTCAAGGGGCCGGTCAGGGCACCTTCTTCTCAGGTCCGTTGCGGAATTTGCCCGGCCCTTTGGGGTCAAACGCCCGGCACCTGGACTGGGAATTATGATAGACCACAGTGCTGGGAAAGTATATGCTTTTAAATCCCATGGCCCTGCACCCGTGGGGCTGTGCCGGTTCCCAGGTGACGAAGTAGTGCCGGCATTTGCGGCAGTCGATGCGTTCAGGGCGGTTCATTTGAATGTTTCATCGCCTATTCGTTCATGGTGCCAACCGATACAACTGAACACGGTATCAATGCCGCAAGGGATTTTCAACAGTTCTCGCGTGAGGCCGGCGATTCCGACTGAATATTATTTTTCGACCCGGCCCTGTTTGGGCATGGTCCGTCGACGGCGGCGGACGGATGTCGCCCATGATGGGATCAAAATGATTTGACCCGGGGGGCTTGTCATACTATCGATAGATTTCGTACGGCGGGATCAAGAACCGCACACCAAATCCGAAATCGAAACAAGGAGTTCGATTGATGACAATAGAATTGCAGCGCGTGCTCGTCACCGGCGGAGCGGGATTCATCGGGTCGCATCTTTCCCAGGCCCTGGCGGCAAAGGGTTGCCGGGTAACAGTTCTCGATAACTTGTCCAGCGGATATCTCGAGAACCTGGAAGCATTCAGAAAGGATATCGATTTTGTGGAGGGTGACATTCAGGATAAAGATCTTCTGATGCAGGTCACCCGGGATTGTGATGTGGTCTTTCATCAAGCAGCGGTGGTATCGGTGACCAAAACGGTAGAGAAGCCTGTGGAATCCACTTTGGTCAATGATTTGGGTACGCTGTCGGTGCTGGAAGCAGCCCGGCAGAATAGCGTCAAAAGGGTGGTCATGGCCAGTTCCAGCGCTGTTTATGGCGATGATCCACAGTTACCGAAAGTCGAGTCCATGCGCCCCGTACCACTCAGTCCCTACGCGGTGCAAAAACTGACCAATGAATTATATGCCGGTCTCTATTTTGGGCTATATGGTGTGCAGACCGTCTGTTTGCGATACTTTAACGTGTTCGGGCCGCGTCAGGATCCTTCGTCGCCTTACTCCGGGGTGATTTCGATTTTCATGCAGCGGGCGGCAGGAGGCCAGGCGCCCGTCATTTACGGTGACGGGGAGCAGACACGTGATTTTGTTTATGTAGAAGATGTGGTTCGGGCCAATATCAAGGCCGCGACCTCTGAAAAGGCCCCGGGAGAGGTCTTTAACGTAGGGACGGGTGAGAAAATATCGGTGAACGCGCTATGGTCCGCCATATCCGGATTGGCCGGGTGTGATGCGCAGCCCGTGCATGAACCGGCGCGCGCCGGTGATATTGTCCACTCACTGGCCGGCATCCGGAAAGCCGACGACCTGTTGGGCTTTCAAGCGTCGGTTCCTTTGTTGGATGGATTATCTCAGACTTTTTCCTGGTATCGACGCCACGGTTAAGGCCCGGTTGGCACTATTGATGGGCGCACGGTTTGGCGGGCCATCCGCCAGGTTACGAATCGAGCATCTTCTCATAGAGGTTTTTTGCCATCACGCCGCGCCAGATTCCTTTACCTGATGCTGTGGGGTAGCCTTCAGCTGCAATATGCCGGGCAATCTGCTCCCATTTGGTACCTGAATCACGCATTTCCCCAATGATATTGAACAGGGATTCGCGCTGCTTGTCGGTAAGTTTTTTAGGGGCGGTTTCCGCTTCGTTGTCTGATGCTTCAGAGGGAGTTTCGGTCAATCGGGCGGGCGCGACGATTGGTTCAGGCTCCGACGCAAAAAGCTCATCGACGTTTTGTGCGTTCGGGTTCAACATTTGGTACAGGTTTTTGGCCAGTACTTCCATGGCCCGGGCTTTTCTATTCTCCGCCCGGGTTCGCTCTTCATACGCTTCGGCCATGCGCTTTTGGGTTTCCGAGATAGCTTCCAGTACTTCCTTTACCGCATTCAATCTTTCAAATGTTTCGATCTCTTTTTTGCGCCGGTCCATTGCCCCCCGGCGCTGTCCGCTTTTATATTGGGGATCATTGTATGACCGGCCCCGGTCGTGTTGCTTGAGTTTTCCGCTTCTTAAATTGTGTAGGAAATCATCCATTAACCTGTCTCCTTAAACTGATGGCGCACAATGGGCCAAACTGTATGGGTGGAACGAATGGCAGTCGCTTTTTCGGCAAAATAGCCTCATCCCAAGTTGTCGACATCGTACCGGTGTCCAGACGCTTATACGTGAATCCATCTTCATTTCAGGCGTTTGTGGATGCCGTGGTAATGGATTTTTCAATCGCGCAGGGGGCTAAGCACAGGTGATGCATACGACACAATGAGGACCTGCTCAATGCAGAGGGAGAACATTCGGACATCGAATAGTTCAATGATGCCAAATGCGCTATCGGTTGTTTTTAGGAATACTTTAACGGTTGTTCTTGGAAACCGCCTTTAGGGCGATTTGTCATGAGAAAGATCCAAAATCCGCCTCGAACATCCCCCCCCGGACCCGCCTTGATTTAGATCGTTCAACCCCCATTAAACGATTTCTATAGATCCAGGGCCTCTTTCATTCCGGTTCCTTACCCTAATCCTTTTTGTCGAAAACGTCAATACTGTTATTGCGGGACCATCACCTTGGGCTCATAGGCAAGGGTGGCGAAATAGTCGTCCACCGTTTCGGCCCGGCGAATCAATTCCACGCTTCCGTCCATTCGCAACAGCAGTTCCTGGGGTCGGAGCTTGCCATTGTAATTGAAACCCATTGCGTGGCCGTGGGCGCCGGTGTCTGCGATCACCAGCAGATCGCCTTCGGATATGGGCGGCAGAGCACGCTGAATAGCAAACTTGTCGTTGTTCTCACACAGGGAGCCCACCACGTCAACCACAACAGTACCGTCCTTGTCAGGTTTGCCGACAACGTCGATGTGGTGGTACGCGCCGTACATCGCCGGTCTCATCAGGGACGACATGCAAGCGTCTACGCCAATATAGGTTCTGTAGATCTCTTTGCGGTTGATGGCCCTCGTCACCAGTACTCCGTGAGGCCCGGTCATGTAGCGGCCGCTTTCCATAAAGAGAGCGGGGACGCGGCCGTGGCGGTTGCGGAATTCTTCAAATAGGGCGCCGACCTGACGTCCCATCAATTCCAGGTCGAATTCCGGGTCCTCTGGCCGGTACGGAATCCCCAGCCCTCCGCCCATATTGATAAACTCCATGTCAATGTTCAATTCCCCGGATATCCACGAAGTGATATCCAGCAGCATCTGTACGGTCTGCACCATGTAGGCAGGGTTGAGTTCGTTTGAGGCCAGCATGGTGTGAAGGCCGAAACGCGCTGCCCCCCTCTCAGCCGCCAAGCGATAGGCATCCAGGATCTGGGCATGGGCCACGCCGTATTTGGATTCCGAAGGATTGCCGATGATGCTGTTGCCGCTTCTTCGGGGACCCGGGTTGTACCGGAAGCAAACCAGTTCGGGCATCTTCGGCACCTTGTCTACCAGGGTAATGTCATCCAGGTTTAATATACACCCACCGTCATCTGCGGCCACTTGAAACTCGGCGGCATCGGTATTGTTGGAAGTGAACATGATCTCATTGCCGCGTGCACCGATCCGGCGGGAAAGCAATAGCTCGGCGATGGAACTGCAGTCAAACCCGAAGCCCATGTCGGCCATGATGCTCAGGATTCGTGGATTAGGGAGCGCTTTTACGGCAAAATACTCTTTGAAGGTTTCGATGCCGGAAAGGGCCCGTTTGAGGTTTTCTCCGGTAGTTCGAATTCCGGCCTCGTCATAAATATGAAATGGCGTACCAAAGATCTTGGCGATCTGCGGGAGGATGGGAAAGAGTCTGTTTCGGTAATCGGGTCGCATCGGCATGGTGTCATTTCTCCTTATTTCAAGGCCGTTTGAATGCGGTCCATGGCTTTTTGGACATTTTGGTAGCTGTTGAAGGCACTGATGCGGATATAGCCTTCACCACACCGGCCGAATCCGGCCCCCGGCGTGCAGACCACGCCTGCCTTGTTGAGCAGCATGTCGAAAAATTCCCAGGCGTCGCGTCGGCCGTCGATCCAGATATAGGGTGAGTTTTCGCCGCCCACACAATCGAATCCCAGGCTTTGAATGGCTTGCCGGATATACGCCGCATTGGTCAGGTAGTCGTCGGTCAGCGCCTTGACCTGCGATTGCCCTTCCGAAGAGTATACCGCTTCCGCGGCGCGCTGGACCGGGTAGGACACGCTGTTGAATTTGGTCGTATGCCGGCGGTTCCATAAATCGTAGATCTGGATCGGATCGCCGGAGGCGGTATAGGCCGTACATGTCTTGGGCACTACCGTATAGGCGCAACGGGTTCCGGTAAATCCGGCGGTTTTCGAAAAACTCCGAAATTCTATGGCGACTTCGCGGGCGCCCTCTACCTCATAAATGGAGCGGGGCAGTTCATCATCCCGTATAAAGGCCTCATAGGCGGCGTCATATAGAATCAGCGCCTTGTTGTCCCGAGCGTAATCGATCCACGTCTTGAGCTGGGAATGCGTAATGGTGGCGCCTGTGGGATTGTTGGGGAAACAAAGATAGATCAGGTCGACCGGCTCGGCGGGGAGTTGGGGAATGTAGTCATTGCCCCGGGTGCAATCGAGATAGGTGATGCCCTGGTAGCGGCCGTCGGTAAAATTCCCGGTACGCCCGGCCATCACATTGGTATCAAGATAAACGGGATAGACGGGATCCGGTATGGCCACGCGGATATCGGTGGCAAAGATCTCCTGGATATTGCCCGTATCGCACTTGGCGCCGTCGCTGACAAAAATTTCATCGTCCGCAACATCGGCTCCGCGGTCCCGGAAGTCATGCCGGGCGATTTTCTCTCGCAGAAAATCGTATCCCTGTTCCGGCCCGTAACCCTTGAAGCTATCGTCACCGGCCATCTCGTCCACGGCCGCGTGGAATGCCGCTATACAGGCTTGCGGCAGTGCACGGGTAACATCACCGATGCCGAGTCGGATGATCTCCTGTTCGGGATTCGCCTTCTGGTAGGCGTTCACCCGCTTGGCGATATTTGAAAACAGATAGCTGGCTTGCAATTTAAGAAAATTCTCATTGATTTTGATCATTATAATCCCTTCTGGCTTCAGGTTACGTCGATATTGTCTATGGGGATGCGGGCCGTCTCTTTGGCAGTAGACAGAACCACTGACGTACGGGTGGCGAAAACCCCGGCAATAGATCGGATTTGATCTCTTACCAGGTGATCCAATTCTTGCGGTCCGGCGACCCGCACTTTGACAAGATAGCCATCGTTGCCGGCGATGAAATGCACTTCCTGGACCTCGTCGATTCTGGCCAGCAACTTGGCGATCTTTTGCTCCTGCGCTCCGTCGTTCACCGCAATGTGGATAAATGCCACCAAGCTGCGTTTAAACAGTTTTGCATTGAGGCGCACTTCATAGCCGTCGATAAAACCCTGTTTTTCGAGTTTGCGAATGCGTTCCAGAACAGCCGATGGCGCCATTCCCACTTCTCTGGCCACTTCGACATTGGGGATGCGGGCTTTATTCTGAAGAATTTTCAGGATTTTGAGGCTAATTTCGTCAATCATTCTATATACCGTCCATTTTAGAGACAAATATGCACGGCATTAAATTTTGTCAAGAATAAAATGCGGCATTAATTTTATTTTGATGAATTATTGTTTGTCGGCAGGTGGCATTTTTTCGGTCGGCGGCCCTGTCAGGCTGCGTTTGAGCCGAAGCGCAAATCCCAGGCAGAGTGCTGCGCTGATCAGGATCATGAGATTAGAGGCAAAGAATACCATGACAAAGGTGAACGGGTCGTTGAGACGGTAGGCGGATATCAGGAGATTGACTCCCACGGCCAGAAAGAAAAGACTGGCCAGGATCAAGATGGTCATTTTGAGCTGATACATCGGGGTTCCTCTGCTGCTTGCATTTCGCATCAGGCAATCATATGCGGCACGGGCCTGTCAATACAAACTGCTCGCTCATCCAACAAGCAGTGGTGTCGACCATCCCGGAATGTTGACTTTTACAGCGTCTGAACATAATTAACCCTATAATTGCAATGAAAGAAGGTAATAAAGATGCATTCCCGTACGCCATCCGAAGCAGGAGGCAATCGCGATTCAGTTTATGAGATCCTCAGGTGTGTGCCCGCGTGCATCTATCATATCGATCTGGTCAATTTGAAGCTGCTGATGGTCAATGACTACATGTGCAAACTTACGGGATATACCGAAAAAGAACTCCTCGCGTGCAATCCCATGGATGTTTTGACACCCCAGAGCCGGGCGGTGTTTTATCAACGTCTACAGGCCATGGCCGCCGGTGAACCGGTGTCGAACAATTTGCAGCTTGAAGCCGTCAAGAAAAACGGGGAGACCGAATGGGCGCAGATCCACATTCATCATATCCGTGAAAAGGGCCGCATTACCAGTGCCTACGTGGTCGCGCATTCCATTTCCGAACAAAAAAGAATCCAGGAAACCCTGGTCAGCCACCGCCAGGAGTTGAAACAACTGGTGGATGACCGCACCAGTGAATTGGCCCATACCAACCAGCAGTTGCGGGAGGAGATCGAACAGCGGACCACTGCAACGGAGAAGTTAAAGGCCAACAGCGAACGCCTCGAAGAGCTCAATACCGCCATGCGCGTCCTGCTGGACAGGCGAAACGAGGATCATCTTAACGCCGAAGAGCTGATCCGGCTGAACTTGAAAGAACTCATCGACCCTTATCTGGAGCGTCTCGAAAATACCGATTTAAATGGTCGGCAGAAGCAGCTGGTGGGAGTAATTCGCATGAACCTCGAGCAGGTGGTCAGCACGGCGACACCGGCCCTCTCGTCGAAGTACTTCATATTCTCACCCAACGAGCTGCAGGTCGTCAACCTGATACGGGCGGGCAAAACCACCAAAGAGATGGCCAGGCTGCTGAACCTGTCTACCCGCACCGTCGAGGCCTATCGCAACAGCATCAGACGGAAACTGAACCTGAAACATAAGAAAGTCAATCTGCGAACCTACCTCTCCTCATTGTAGCATCCTGTAAACGCACCGGTTCGGCCGTCATTTCCCACCGGTTCTGACAAGTCCTGCCCATCGGGTATTTGGACTCGGCACGAACGCATCAGTTTATTTGACACATACCCCCCATTTTTGCGATAGTCAAAAGTGACCAACTGGTCCAGGGCTTGTTTGACGGGCCGCTCTTGTGGCAATCGATCGCCTTCCAGGCGGCAAACCGTCGAATCCATTGCCGCAAAGGAGCGAACCATGGCTTCCTCCACCTCTTTCAAGCACAGGCTGCTGTTACGGGTCGGGGTGATCGCTAAAGGCAGTCGCTGCCTGTCCATTCTCCGAATGCTGGACTCCATCAAATTGCACGGATTGCATCTGAAGCTCATGGGCATGGTGCCAATCAGCGACTCCATTGCATTCAACAAATATGCCGGCGAGATGGGTGTGGCCATCTATCCGGATTACAAAGAGTTGCTGACCAACGAGCCCTTGGATCTGATATTAGACCTGAGTTCCGATCCAGAAATTCTGGCCGGCCTTCAAAGTAATAAGCCCGACACCGTTGGCATCCTGGACGCGCAGGCGTCCATGCTGCTTTTCGATATCGCCCACCAGTACGAACGTGTGGAAGAGCGCGAATCGGAGATCAGCCTGGCGACCTCCTTTGCCTCGACCCTGCTGGAAGCCTCGCCCGACGGCGTCATGGTCATCGACCGCAATTTCAGGATCGTCAATTGCAACAACTCCCATCTGATCACCGGCGGTAAGGGCCGGGAGTCCGTTCTGGGCAAGCATTGCTTCCAGATCATTCACGGGACGCTGAATCCGTGCACCGGGGCCAACCGTATTTGTCCGGTCCAGGAGACGCTGCGCACCGGCAAACCGGCAAGGGCCGTTCACGAGATTACCACGGACGACGGAGAGGTCAGGGTGCACCAGGCCATTTCGTACCCGCTGTTCAATGTGCTGGGAGAAATCGTGCAGATGGTGGAGATCGTAAGGGATATCACCTCGGATCTCAGCGAGCGGATCGAACAGCGCACCCGGGCCATCCGGGATGACCTGGCGCGCGTCGCACAGGAAGACCGGTTGGCATCCATCGGGCGTCTGGTCGCCTCGGTCTGCCATGAGATCAACAACCCCATATCGAGCATCGTCACCTTCAACAAGCTGATCCTGTCCTACATCAGGGAAGATGAATTGCCGCCGGACGGCCTCGGTGCCTTCTCTCATTACCTGGAGTTGTGCGTCAAAGAGGCGCTGCGCTGCGGCGACATCGTCAAGAACCTGTTGACCTTCGCCCGCCAGAAAAGCTTGTCGGCCTCCAACGCCGATCTGGTCGAAATGGCGAAGACCATCGTGGTCCTTACTTCCCATCCGCTCAAAACAGCCAACGTCCAATGGGAGGTCCACCTGCCGGATGCGCCTTTCACGGCGTGGGGGGATTATGCGCTCATTCAGCAGTGTTTGATGAATCTTGTCTTCAACGCCATGGACTCCATGCCCGAAGGCGGCAAGCTGACCCTTACCGGTGGCCATGTCCCCGGTAAAGACGAGGTGTGGCTCACATTGACCGATACCGGCCATGGTATAGACGAAAAGCATCTTTCCCGCATCTTCGAACCCTTTTATTCCACCAAAGCCGATGGAAAGGGCGTTGGCCTGGGGCTGTCCATGGTCTACGGCATCATCCTCGAACATAACGGGAACATCGAAGTGGCCAGCGAACCGGGGCAGGGCACCTCTTTCAAGATTATACTGCCCAGCAAGCCGCTTCCGCACAACGAAGAACAGGGGGATCCAAATGGCGCGCGCGATGCAAGTGTTGGTCGTTGATGATGAAGCCACCATCTGCCAGGCCCTGTCCGCCTGGCTCACAAAGGAAGGCTATCACGTCGAAACGGCCTCTTCCGGGCCGGAAGCCCTGGTGTATCAGGCTGACCGGCATTTCGACCTCTATCTGCTGGACATCAAGATGCCGGGCATGGACGGACTGGAGGTACTGGCCAAGATAAAAGAGTCGCAGCCCGACGCCACCGTTATCATGATCACCGCCCACGGTTCCATCCAGACAGCCGTTGAGGCGATGAAACGCGGGGCGGTGGAGTATTTATGCAAACCTTTCGATCCCGACGAGCTATCCCTTTTGATGGAGCGCGTGGCCGCCAACAAAGCGCTGAGGGAAGAAAACGAAGCATTGCGAGAGCAGCTCCTGGAGCGGCAGGAAAACATTCTGGACGGTTTTGTCGCTCAATCCAGAGCCATGCACGAAATCCTGTCGACCATCGAAAATGTGGCTCCGACGCCGTCTCCCATTCTGATCACCGGGGAAACCGGTGTGGGCAAAGATCTGATCGCCCGCGCGATTCACATGCGCAGCGATCAGTCCAGCGGGCCGTTTGTCACTATAAATTGCGGAGCCCAATCCGAAACATTGCTGGAAAGTGAGCTGTTCGGGCATGAGAAGGGTGCCTTTACGGGGGCCGTCAAAGCGCGGCGCGGTCGGCTGGAGATGGCCAACTACGGGACCCTTTTCCTGGATGAGATCGGAGAAATCTCTCCCAAAATGCAAGTCAGCCTGTTGCGCGCGCTGGAAGAGAAGAGATTCCAGCGGGTGGGCGGCAACCAGTTCATCGAATCCCAGTTCCGGTTGATCAGCGCCACGCATCGGGATCTGAAGGAACGTATCCAGGAAGACCGGTTCCGAGAGGATTTCTACTACCGGATTAACGTTTTTTCCATCGATATACCGCCCTTGCGTGAGAGGGTTGAAGACATTCCCGTATTGGCCGATTACTTCGCGGGATGTTTTGCGGCGGAAACCGGAAAACCCGTAGAGGGATTGACCCAGAAGGCTTTGCAGATATTGTGCGACTACCACTGGCCCGGCAATGTCCGTGAGCTGCGCAATGTCATCGAGCGTGTCGTGGTGATATCACGCGGACGGATGATCGGCGCCGAAGAACTCGGCTTTTTGAAGGATCAGGGCGATGATTGTAAATTCGGTGACATGACCCTCAAGGAGATGGAGATCCGGCATATCGAAGCCACGCTGGAGGCCTGCGACGGCAACATCACCCGGGCGGCCAAACGATTGGGGATTGACCGCGTCACACTGTCGCGAAAAATGAAACGCTATGAACTCTCCAAGGTGTAGAGGCTCGCGCAAAAATATCTCGATTTTCCTGCGCCTCGGCGCCTTGCCGGGCAGGCGCCTCAACACTTAAAAATTTAAATTATGCTTGCGCGAACCTAAGAGGCATGTTGATGGAACCAGCGCGACCCTTCCGATATTCCTTGATCCGCAGGTGATCTTTTGGATGGCTTCGATACCAATTCAGACCAGCGCGCCTTTCTGGACCTGATTCCCCTGGGTCAAATGGACCCGCTGGTGCTCTCCATTGCCGGGGCCAATATCCAGGCGGTTCTGGACTTGCCCACCGACATCATGATGCCGCGAGAGGATCCGGACTATGCTTATCTTGCGTCCCGGAGACAGTACGATGCGGTGCAGATCATCAAGTCGCTGGCATCGGAAAACGACGGCGCGCCGCTCAAACTGGCCATCACGCACCATGACCTGTGTATTCCCATATTGACCTATGTCTACGGTGAATCCCAATTGGGCGGCCGAGCTGCCGTGGTATCCATCAATCGTCTGGTCCATCCAAGGAGCCGGGAGCAGACTTTTGTACGCATCGCCAAAATCTGCATTCACGAGGTGGGGCATATATTCGGTCTGGAGCATTGCTGGGAATCCGCCTGCCTGATGCGGTTCAGCAAGCAGCTGGAGCAGCTGGACCAGCTGCCCCTTAATTTCTGCTCGGCTTGCGAATATGAAGTGTCCCGTCAGCGCAAGCGATTGTTCAACCAGCAGCGCCGGAAACCGGCTGCCGAAAGCGAGTAGGCTTACGCCAGAAATTCATTCACCAACCGGTCCCATCCGACATTGGGTACGGCACCGAAGATATCGCTGATCGCCTCTCCGCCGGTGGCGGCCATTTGAAAATCGGTCTCATCGCTTAGCAGGGCATTCAACCTGGACGATTCATCCTCCATCCAGGCCAGGCTTTCAGTACCGAACAATAGGTTCTTCAGGTTTTTGCGAAGGTTTGTCGGCTGCAGAACCATCAGCCAGCCATCGGCATATGGCGATTGGTTGGCCACATTGGCCCTGGCGGTAACCTTTGAGTTCACTGCCAGCACCTTGCCGTCTACCGGGCTGAGGGTATCGGCCTCGTTCTGGCCCCGGCGCAGTGTGGCATGCGGCCGATGCTGCTCAAGGGTGACCCCCAGCTTGGGAAGTTTGATTTCGTCCTGGGGACCCAACAACCGCAGGGCAAAATCATCAATGCCGATGCGGATGCGACCGCCGTACTCGATGCGGGCCCAGGTATGACCGTGATGGTAGTAGTACTCCCTGGCCACGTTGAATCCCGATGCGGCGTCATATGCCGGTTCGTTGAGCTGGGGGATGATCGCCGTGTCTTCCAGCATTTGGTCATACGGGCATTTCACACAATCGTAGCCATGGCCGCAAAGCTTATAGGTGACCCGTCCGCTGAGCATATGGCGGCATTTGCGCTGATCCATCAGCATGCGCAAGCGAACCGGGCGTGGGTCTGCTCCGGCAGCGGTCTGCGATTTTTCCCGCGCCTGGAAATCAGCCTGGATTTTGCGGTCGATGGAGCAACTGAGACAATCGAAGGCATTGACACATTTCATGGGTTTGACGACGCCGGCACGGCTCCATACACATTGATCGTTGGCGATGCCGAATACCTGAGGCCGGTTGGTTTTTCTCTTCAATGTTTCAGCCATGACTGCCTCCTTCTTTTCGTTGGGGGTCCTCGATGCGGCCCCTGGAGTCATCGGATATTTTCCGAAATATAGGCGTTGCTGCCTTAAGGTAAGAGCACAAACCGGGCCAAAGTGCGTCTTCCTTGCCGTGTATCTGTTAAGAGTCTGAAATTAAAGATTATACGAAGTCATGGAGTGGAGGGTGGGATAATATGCCACAGTTTGACAATTGTGGCGATTCGCAGCACCTTGTTGGGGGTATCAGGAAATATGTTGTGATATCAACTCGATAAGCAGGTGATGCGATTTGTATCGGGCGTAACAATTTGCATCGGTTGGTTGCGGGCAGCCCCATCACCGGGCGACAGGCGCCCGGTGATGGGGCCGGTGATCGGAAAAGAGGGGAACCGTCGATCATCAACGACCGACTGAACAGCTGCTGCTGCCGCCCCCACCACAGCCGCCGCCGCTGCCTGCTCTGACCTGGGCTTCGATGTTCTTGTCATAATAGACCACCTTGGCCAGAGTGCGGGCATTGGACAGCCAGTTGCCGTAGCGTTGCTGGCGGTCTTCCGGGTCCAGGCTGTCGGCAAGTATGATTTCTTCCAGATAGTTCTGCAGCCTGATCCGGTTCTCAAACTTTTGCTTGAAGTATTCATAAGGGTACCCGTAAGACGCCAAATCGCTTTTGAAAGCGTCCAGAGTGGTATTTTTCTCCTTTACGAATTCGGTCAGTGCCTGGTCGACCTTGTCTGCCGTAATGGTGTAACCTGCCCGTTCGACTTCCTGCAGTTTGACGGCTTCGTCAACCAATCGCTGGGCGATTTGGGATTCGATGCGCTGCAATAGCTGTTTTCCCTGGTCTGTAGAAAAAGTATCGGCGCCATAAATCTGTTCATAGCGCGCGCGGGCGTGTGACAGTTCAATTTCAAAATCTTTTCGCGGCACATTGAGCTGCCCGACTGTGGCGATATGGCGTTTCGACGCCTCCGCGGCCCGGGCCAGTTGCCGGTCGAGTTGTTCGGGTGCCAGAATACGTTGCAGCTTGGCCGGGTAGCCGCTTTCGGTAATGACTTGTGCAATGGATTGCGGGTCCTTTACCCGGTTGGCGTCAAACAGCACTTCAGCGGTGGCCGATGCGAGGTCCACGCTGACTTCACCGGTGCCGGGCAGGGTGGCCACGCTTTTAGTAATGGTGTCGATGCAGCCCCCGCACGACAGATTGCTGACCGACAGCACTGCCTTCGACCACTGAGCACCGCTTTCGGGTGCTGGCAGGGATGGGTCGCGATTCGATTTGGCCAGGGTCCATGAGACGGCCAGGCCGATGATCATTGCCGCCGCTGTCAATACGACAATGAAATACTTGTTCCCCTGAGTTAACTTTTTCATTCGGGAGTATCCTCCATTGAATAGGTTTTGTCATTTAATACGGATTGTCATTGTCGGTTTCAGGCCGCCTTGATGGCTGCAGCCCGGGGCTCCGAATCGCTTTTTTCCGGGCACAGCCGGCCGTCGGCGACATGTATCGTGCGCCTGGCAAAGGCTGCACACGCCGCGCTGTGGGTCACCATGACCACTGTGGTCCCGCTGGCATTCAGCCGTCCCAGAAGGGACATGACCTCCTGGGTATTGCGGGAATCGAGGTTGCCGGTGGGTTCATCCGCCAGCAGCACAGGTGGATTGTTGACGATGGCGCGTGCCACGGCCACCCGTTCGCACTCTCCACCGGATATCTGATTGGGGAGGCGTTTTGCTTTGGTCTCCAAACCCACCCATTGCATGGCCTCCATGGCCATCTCTTCCTTCTGCCTTCTGGACAATTTCATGGCCGTAAGCGGCAGCATGACATTCTCCATGACCGTCAGGTAAGGCACCAGGTGAAAGCTCTGGAAGACAAACCCAAGGTACTCCCTTCTGAAATCCGCCTGCTGTTCGTTTCGCAGGGCGTAGACATCGATATCGTCCACGAGGTATCGGCCGTCGGACGGTGTGTTCATGGCGCCCATCACCGAGAGCAGGGTGGATTTGCCCGCACCGGATTCACCCATGATGCTGACAAACTCGCCGCTTTCAATGGAAATGCTGATGTCGTCCAGGGCTTTGACCTCCGAGTCGCCGCTTCCGTAACGTTTGGTAATGCTATCTATCACTATGAAACTCATATGTTCCTCCGCTTCGGATCTTTTCGAAACGCTCTCTTAAATGGTTTTGAGCGCCTGGTTGGGGTCCATGCGCGCCGCCATCAGCGCGGGGTAAGCGCTGGCCAGCAGACCGACGGTTAATGCCATGGCAATGGCGCCGGCAGCCAACACCGGATCAAACGGTACCGCCACTTCGCCGTGTTCCCCCAGAACTTTCAGGCCGGCCCAGATAGCGACCGTGCCGATGATATAGCCCATCACGCCAGCCGTGACGGAGATCAGGCCGGATTCGATGAAGATGATGCGCATGATATGGCGTTGTCTAAAGCCGATGGCGCGGAAAATGCCGATCTCTTCGGTACGTTCCTTGACGCTGCCCATCAGGGTGACCAGTACCACGAGACCGCCGATCAGAACCACCACCACCGAAAGGCCGTAGGAGAACTTGCGAAACTGGGCCAGTGTTTCCATTCGACCTTTGACCACCTGTTGGATGGCCATCACCTTTGCATTGGGTAGTTTCTCGCTGATTTGAGCCACCATGGCATCGACGGGGCAGTCCTTGCAAAGGGCGGCGACCTCTACCAGCGATACCTGGTCGGGTTTGTTCAGCACCGATTGGGCGGTGGTCAGGGAAGTAAACAGCAATTGGTCGTCCTGGGACCCGGTGGGGGCCAGAATGCCGCTTATGGTCATGGCCTGCCGGTTAACCGTGAACTGCTCTCCCATCTGGATACCGAGAAGTTTGGCGGCTTCTGCGCCCGCCAAAACTTCCCCGTCGCCTGGAGTGCTTCCCTGGATCTTCCACCACGGTTTCAAAATGCCGGCGACTTTGAAATCGACACCGGCAAGCAGCGCCGTCCTATCTTTGATATCGATGGTGCCCAGGGTAATGGGGCCAACTGCTGCAATGTTGGCGGCATTTTTGATCGTTTTGATGCTGGACAGCTGAGACAGTCGAATGGGTTCCATGTCGAATGAAACGCCACCCAGGGTCATGCCGCCATAGGTGAGGGACAGGTTGTCGGTTTTCGGAACGATCAGTATGTTGGCGCCATACTTTTCCAGCTTCTCGTTAATGTCGCGGGTCATGGAATCAGCGAAACTGATGACCGCCACCACGGTTGCCACGCCGATGATCAGGCCGGCAAGGATGAAGGCCGCCTTGCCTTTGCGCCGCAGCAGGTTTTTCATTGCAATATCTTTGATGCCCATGAATCAGACCTTTCCATTGAAGTTGAAGTAGGCTTTGCCCTGGAGGATGTCCGCCGCCTTCAATATGAGCTGGCCACCTTCGACCCTCCGGTTTAATGGAGCGGGATTGCAGCCGCCCTTGACCTCATTGACCAGAACCGATGCGAAACGTCTGCCGCAATTGCGGCAAACCATGTCGTCTCCATCCTGGTAGTACCCCTTGCCGGCCGGCCAGCAGACGTCACAGGCGTCAAAGGCGGCGCGGATCACACCATCGGAACTCTTGAGAATAAAATAGCGGATGGTCAATCCGCCGGCACTGTATTCGAAATGGCGTGCCTTGCCATCGGCGAACATGCTGACCGGATAGCTGACCTCGGCAGTTCCGGTCGGGGCGGCGGCCACGCTACCGGCTTCCGGGGCAGGGGTTGAGGTGAGGTAGAACGAGACCGCGCCGATGGCGACAATGGCGGCGGCCACGATCACGATGGCGATGGGGTTCAATTTTGATTTGTTCTCTTGCAATACGGCGGCTTTTTTAGAGCTGTATTCTGCCTTTTTAGCTTTACTCATTTGCAGTATCTCCTGTGCGCGTGGAAGTGCTCCAATACGCGAATGTCTATTGGTTCAAGCGTTACGGTTGTCGAATGGACGCTGGAATCATTGAGTTTACGTAATGAACTGCGGATCGGTCCCTTTGCCTGAAGGTGCCTGAACTGTCCGCTGACAGCCATTGAGATCGACAGCAGGGCAGGGCGTACCTATACATCGAGGCGGCAATGGACCTTGACGGAGGGCTTCAACAAAGAATCGAGAGGGTCTGCAGGAAGATGGGTACTTTTGGTATCTTTGGCCACCCATCATAGCTGTAAGCGTTGATATGGGGTTGAGCCAGAGGGGTTTCCATATGGATATCGGCGGCGAAGTGTGCCGCAACGAATCGAAACGTGTGGGAACTGGTCGCTGTCGTAACAGCCAACTTTATGGGCTGCACATCAGATTTCAGATTACAGCATGGCGCCTTGGCCTTCGGAGCGCAATCCCGGGGCTTTTCCATCGGAAGGCTGTGATCCATAGGGCCCATTGCACCGCTGTGGCCCATCGCTGCGTGAGGGTTTGGTGTGCAACAGCATTTCTTGGGCGGGCACGCGATAATCCCCTGCGCGGCATTGGCGACTGCCATTGAACCGAGCAGCATGATCAGCAGCAAAGCAATGGATTTTTTACGCATCATCGACATACGTTTCGTTACCTTTGGCCCAATTCTTACGATTCATACTGTTTTTGTCAAGTTACTTTTTG
>JBNLAV010000098.1:0-2205 GCA_050302315.1 Desulfobacteraceae bacterium | reverse complement strand
GTTCCTGTCGTAGTTTTTGGGAATGTCGATGATGTATGTACGCTCAAGACCGTCACTCCTCATCGTGTAGGTCCCGCTCTTGAAATCCCCGAGTCTTTTACCGTAACCGGCGCTTCGGACTGGAGTGTTCTTCAATTTATGTGCGGCATCAACGGATGACGACCTCGCAGCCGGGGCAGTTAAACAAACTCCGCAGGCCAGTATAACGACCAACGAAAATATCGGTGTACGATTCATTGCATTCTCCTGAGTTATTTTACTCTTCCCTGGCGGCCTGCCACGGTCCTGTAAATGATATTTTCCTCACCATCACCTTCCATCCCAGCGATACACCTCGCCCGGTGACAACTGTATGTCTTTTGTTTTCGTCCCATAGCGCAGCGTGGCCTTCCGACCATTGATTGAATGAATCACGACTGCGGCCAGCTTGCCGTCCTTCCACGCCACGTCCACTTCGAATCCGCCGCGCGCGCGCAACCCTTGAACACTGCCGTCCGGCCACGCTGCAGGCAGGGCAGGCAACAGTTCAATCTCCGGCACAAGCGTCGGAGTCAGGGCCTCATCGACCTGTCCAAGGCGACTCTGCATCAGCATTTCCGCAATGGATGCCGCGCCACCGAAGTTGCCATCGATCTGGAACGGCGGGTGGGCATCGAACATATTCGGATAGGTGAGGTCGGAACTGATCAAATATTGAAGAATCCGGTAGGCGTGATAACCGTCGCCGAGGTGGGTCCAGAGGGCCATGCGCCAGGCGGTGGCCCAGCCCGTCGCCTTGTCGCCGCGCATTTCCAGCGACTTCTTTACGGCCTCTGCGAGCTTCGGGGTATCGCGACGGTGAATATCGCGGCCGGGATAGAGTCCGTAGAGATGAGAGACATGCCGATGGTGTTTGTCGCCGACCTCCATATCCCAATCCTCAAGCCACTCCTGCATCTGCCCCGCTTCACCGATCTGATTCGGGGCCAGTCGAGCCCGGGCGTCCTCCAGTTTACGGCAGAAAGCCTGGTCCACGCCGAGTAGCTTCGCCCCCTTGATCGTATGAGCGAAGAGGTCGCGAAGAATCTGCATGTCCATGGTCGGACCGGCACAAACCGCCGATCCCCTTGGATGTCCAATTTCAGGGGAAATAGACGGATTGGTTACAAGCCATCCATGGTCCGGTTCCTTCTGCAGGGTATCGAGAAAGAACTCCGAGGCGCCTTTAAGAATCGGATACGTTTCCTCCAGGTAGGCCCTGTTCCCGCTGTATTCGAACCGGTCCCACAGATGCAGGCAGAGCCAGGCACCGCCCATCGGCCACATACCCCAGTTCGCCCCGTCGATCGGAGCGCTGGCCCGCCAGAGATCGGTGTTGTGATGCACCACCCAGCCGCGGGCACCATACATTTCCTTTGCCGTACGACCGCCGGTAACGGTGAGATCCTTCACCATGGCAATCAACGGATCAACGCATTCCGCCAGATTACCGGACTCGACCGGCCAGTAGTTCATCTCGGTGTTGATATTGATGGTATATTTGCTTTGCCATGGCGGATTCATGCCTTCGTTCCAGACGCCCTGCAGATTGGCCGGCTGGGTGCCGGGGCGGGAACTGCTGATCATCAGGTAGCGTCCATACTGGTAGTACAGCGCGGCGAGCTGGGGATCGTTCCCGGCGGCAAAATCAGCAATCCGCTCATTGGTCGGCCGGTTGACGGCCTCGGTCCGGCCCAGGTCCAGTTGCACGCGATGAAACAGCTCCTGATAATCGACCAGGTGGTTCTTGCGCAGTTCTTCCGTGGATTTTCCGGCGGCTGCTGACAACGCAGCTTTTGCAATCTGTTCAGGATTCCCGCTTACATCGTCAAAATTGACATAACTCGTGGCGGCCGCAACAAGCAGTGTGACTTCGTCGGCGTTGGCCACGTCGATCCCTCCCGCGTCCGCCTTCGTTTGCCCCCCTTTAGCCACAACCTGCACGCGTGCCTGATAGTTTATCTGCCCTTTGATTCCATTCCAATCACCGCCCACCCCATCCATGACCAGCGTGTCGTTGTCCTCCGTTTTTACCGTGGCCTTCATCGGAGTCTTCATACCGGCGCGGAAAGAGAGCTGCCCGGGCTTGTCTGCCGTCAGATGCACAACGATCACATCGTCCGGCGCACTTGCAAAAACGGTACGCGTAAACTGCACGCCGTTCTTTGTATAGCGGGTGGTCGCCGT
>JBNLAV010000097.1:0-39216 GCA_050302315.1 Desulfobacteraceae bacterium | reverse complement strand
GGGTTTGGGCACCAGGATGTCGCCCCAGCCGAAATAGATGGCCAGGTTCATGGCCGTGGTCAGCCCGAAGACGTGGAAAAAGGGAAGTGCCCCCAGCATAATCTCGTCCGAGCCGAATCCGGGAAACCAGGCCGCCACCTGTTGTACCTGCCGGCTGAGATTGCCGTGGGTCAGCATCACGCCTTTGCTGACCCCCGTGGTGCCGCCGGTATACTGGTACATGGCCACGTCGTCCAAGGAGAGCTCGACACGGGGCGGGTTGGGTTGGTGCTGCTTCAGCAGAGGCTTCCAGCGGTAGACATTTTCAGCCGGTTTGACGGCGGCGGCCAGTTTTTTCTTCTTGGCAACCAAAGGAAACAGCAGGTTTTTGGGAAACGGCAGGTAGTCGCCGATGCTGGTGTAGACGATCTGTTTGATGCTGGTCCGGGGCCGCAGATCGATCATGCGGTTGCCCAGCAGATCCAGGGTGATCAGGATCTTGGCCCCGGAATCGTTGAACTGGTGCTCCAGTTCGCGGTCCGAATAAAGCGGATTGTTCATCACCGCAACGGCGCCGATCCGCAGGGCTGCGTAATACGCCGCCACACAGGGAATCACATTGGGCAGCAGCAAGGCCACCGCATCTCCTTTGCCGACACCGAACTTTATCAGACAGGCGGCGAAACGGTTCACCATGTCGTTAAGCTGCCGGAAAGTGACTTCGTATCCTTGAAAGTTGAGTGCCATTTTATCCGGAAATTTTTCGGTGGAAAGATCGAGAAATTCCGGAAGGCACTTGGATACGTAGTCGAGGTTTTGGGATACGCCGGGCTGGTAGAATTTGAGCCAGGGCCTGTTGTCGTAGGTGGTGGTTGCCGCCACAGGGACCTCCTTCGCGGGGGGGAAAGGATGCATCTTCGGTTTGCAAGTTGTTCCGCTTATTCCTTTTTAGAGCCTGGAATAAAGTTTTGTCAAGGATTCCGTAATGTTGTTAAGGCGCAGAAAAAGCCTGGCTCCGGGCCGTGTCCGATCGATGGAACGCCTGGGCGGATATGGGAATCCGGAAACCGGCGGCGCTGAATGCAAGGAATGAATGGCCGGGCATGCCGCCAATTGACAGGGAGGCCTTTGTAGTTATAAGGTAGCTATTTTGTATTGACATGACGCCGGTATTTGGTCAAAATTTGCTTGACACACTTGGGTAGTGTTGATATTGAATGAGCATTCATTCAGTTTTGCCACCAAAATTTACCGGGAGAGGAAGAAGAAGAATGGACGTCGTATTGACACCGCCTGCAAGTACCCATTTTCTGTCGATCCCCGCAAGCTACTTATATGTGATCATTCCCGTTGTCGGGATCGCGGTTTTCGGCTACCTGATCTACAATCGTCTCAAACCATTATTAAAAGCCGCACCGGACCATCGCGCCGGTGAATTCGGGGATCGCATCTTTCAGCTGTCCAAGGTATGGCTGTTTCAGCAACGGCACCCCCGCTATATGCTGGCCGGTGTGCTGCACATCCTCCTCTTTTCCGGTTTTCTGCTTCTGGGGCTCAGATCCCTGGAATTGATCTTCGTCGGCTTCATTCCCAACTTTACCCTGCCCGGGTTGGGCGGGGGAATCGGCCACGCCTACACGGTGGTCCGCACTTACGCCGCCACCTGGGTGCTGGCGGTGGCCCTGATCGCCATGGTGCGCCGCGGGTTGGTCCAGCCCGCCCGCTATGCGGTACCGGCCAAATATGGCAAGGCCCACACCGGCGAGGCCGTTTTCGTGCTCTGCATGATTTCGACACTGGTGATCAGTGAAAGCCTCTTCGAGGGCAGTTTCGTGTCGGCTCAGCTGCAAAACGGGCTGCCGGCCGAATACCTGCCGCCGCTGACCCTGGCGTGGATGTTCAAAGGCGCACTGGCCGGGGCGTCCATCGATACCCTTCAGGGGCTGCACGGAATCGCCTATTTCATCCACGAGATCACCTTTTTCACCTTTTTGTGCTTTCTCCCGCTCGGCAAGCATTTTCATGTGGTGACGTCGATTTTCAATGTCTTTTTCATGCGACTGAAAAAAGGCAATGTGAAACCGGTGCGTCACGGCATCACCGACGAACAGCTGGACGACCTGGATTCCTTCGGCGTCAAACAGCTTGAGGATTTCACCTGGAAGCACATCCTGGACTTTTATTCCTGCGCCGATTGCGGGCGGTGTTCGGACAATTGTCCGGCCAATGCCGCCGGCCGCCCCTTGTCGCCCCGCTTCATCTCCATCAAGGGCCGGGACCTGGCATTCAAAAAATATCCGGTGATGCCGGGCAGGGCCGCCACCAACGGCGATCCGCTGGTCGGCAGCATTTACGAAGAGGACGAGATCTGGTCCTGCACCACCTGCGGGGCCTGCGAGCAGGAATGCCCCCTGGGCATCGAGTACATCGACAAGATTGTGGACCTGCGCCGCGGCATGGTGGACGAAGGCAATGTGCCCCAGTCCCTGCAGAAACCGTTGCGGGCGCTGGAGAAACGCGGCAATCCGTGGGGCAAACTCGAAAAGAAACGGGTCGACTGGACCAAGGATCTGGAGGAAGGGATCTCGGTCAAAGTGCTGGATGGAAAAAAGGAGACCGCCGATCTGCTCTACTTCGTGGACAGCATCACCTCCTTCGATGACCGCATGCAATCCATCGGGCAGGCCACTGCCAGGGTGCTGCGTCACGTCAACGCAGACTTTGGCATTCTCGGCAAAATGGAAAAGGATTCAGCCAATGAAGTACGCCGCTTCGGAGAAGAAATGCTCTACCAGGATCTGCGGGACCAGAACACCGACGCCATTCTGACGGCAGGGGTCTCCAGGGTGGTCACTTCCGATCCGCACGCATACAATGTGCTGAAAAACGACTATACAGAAGCACCGCCGGTGGAGCACATCAGTCAGCTCATGTCCCGGGAAATCCGGCAGGGCGGTCTGCAATTCAAACCGCTGGAAAACAAGGACAAGGTCTATGTCTACCACGATCCATGCTACCTGGGCCGGCACAACCAGGTCTACGATGAACCGCGGGATGTACTGGACGCCATTCCGGGATTGAAACGGGTGGAGATGCTCCGCAGTAAGGACAGAAGTTTCTGCTGTGGCGGCGGCGGATTGATGCTGTTCTACGAACCGGAAGAAGAAGAGCGCATGGGCGTTCTGCGGGTCAAGATGGCGGCGGAGGCCGGCGCCAATGTCATCGTGACCGCCTGTCCCTTCTGTCTGGTGAACATCGAAGACGCCATCAAGGTGGCCGGCCTGGAAGGCGAGATGGAAGCCATCGATCTGGTCGAGCTGGTAGCCGGACAGCTGGCGTAAATGATAGTTCAGGGTTCAAGGTTCAGAGTTCAAAGTTGGCGCAACCCCTATGCTGAAATGAGGTGAGCGCTCGATTTAATCATATCCGTCATCCCGGCGAAAGCCGGGATCCAGGGCTTTTGATGCAATAGATACAAAAAGCAAGTCAATAACTGAAATACAGGTCATGGGGAGGTCACATGGAAATCTTGGTTTGCGTAAAGCGGGTTCCGGATACGGCCGAGAATGAAATCGAAATCAAGGCGGACGGAACCGGTATCGATGAGGACGATCTGGTTTATTCGGTCAACGAATGGGACAACTACGCGGTGGAAGAGGCCATCCAGATTCGGGACAAGGTCGGGGGCACCGTCACCGTCGTTACGGTGGGCGATGACGAGTCCGAAGAGGTGTTGCGGCGGGAGATGGCCATGGGCGCCGACAATGGCATCCTGCTATCGGACGATGCGTTCGAGGGGTCGGACGGCCGCGGTATTGCCACGATTCTGAAAGCCGAGATCGAAAAAGGGCAATACGACCTGGTGCTCACCGGCGCCCAGGCCGACGACGGCGCCGGGCAGGTCGGCGGGATGCTGGCCGCCATGCTCGATTGGCCGTACGCGTCTCTGGTCAACGCCATCGACGTTCAGGATGGTAAAAAGATCAAAGTCGGCCGTGAAATCGAAGGCGGCAACCAGGAGATCAACGAGATTGAACTGCCCTGCGTGCTCTCCATCCAGACCGGCATCAACGAACCGCGCTACGTAGGCATTCGCGGCATCCGCAAGGTCGCCTCGGTGGAGATCCCCACTCGCGGCGCCGGTGATTTGGGGCTGGCGTCCGATGCGGCCGGCGCGGCCGGTGCCCGGGTCAAACGGCTCGACTACTTTACACCTGAATTGGGCGAAGGCGCCGAGATGCTTGAGGGCAGCATGGAAGAGAAGATCGACAAACTGATAGAAATGTTGAAAGCCAAAGGAGGGCTCAAATAATGGCACAACTTTTCGCATATATCACGCACAAAGAGGGACAGTTGGAAGACAGTGCAGCGGAATTGTCGGTTGCCGCCGCCAGGTTCGGCGGCGACACGGTCACGGCCATCGTCACCGGAAGCGGTGATGCGGTGGACGCCGCATGCGGACAGGCCGCCAAGCTCTATCCGAAGGTCTGGAAATTCGACAACGCCGAATTGGGCTATCCCAATGCGGAGAAGGTGCGCAAACTGCTGACCGGTGTGCTGCCGGACGGTGCCGTCGTGCTGATGGCCCACGACACCTTCGGCATGGACCTCGGCCCAGGGCTTTCCATTAAACTGGACGCCGCCTTTGCCGCGGATGTCATGGATATCGAAGCAGTTGACGACACCGCCGCCATCCTGGTACGCCAGGAGTACGCCGGCATGGCTCACGCCCATGTCACCTGCGACCTCTCAAAAGGCGCCGTGCTGACCTTGCGGCCCGGTTCGTTTCAGCCGAACGAAGACGCCGGTGCCGACGGCCAGGTGGAAGATAAGTCCGGCGAAGCCGGCGACCTGACATCGAAACGCGACTTCATAGAGGTCGTGGAAGCGGAAGTCGGTGATGTGGATATCACCAAGTCCGACGTGCTGGTTTCCATTGGACGCGGTATCGAAGACGAAGAGAACATCGAACTGGCCGAAGAACTGGCCGAAGCCATGGGCGCCGTGGTTTCGTGTTCGCGACCCATCGTTGACGCCAAGTGGCTGGAGAAATCCCGTCAGGTGGGCACCTCCGGACAGACGGTCAAACCCAAAGTCTACATGGCCATGGGGATCAGCGGTTCGTTCCAGCACCTGGGCGGCATCAAAGGCTCGCCCTTTATCGTGGCGGTCAACAAGAACCCGAAAGCGCCCATCTTCCAGGTGGCCGACGTGGGCATCGTGGAGGATATCCTCGAATTCATACCCGAGTTGACCGAGAAGATCCAGGAAGGGTAGTTCTTCTTTATTACAGTCTATAAACTGAAAGCGACAAAAAGGTCTTCAGGGTTCAGCTCTGGAGACCTTTTTTTTGAAATCTCCGGATTTTCGAAAGCTGACGGGTTTCGGGCTTTTCCGCTCTCTCATAGTTCATAACTGCAGTAATCCGTTCGAATCGTCAATCGCCAGCATCACGGCCTGTTCTGCGTGAATCGCCGTCGTATCGAACAGTTTGACATTCGTATCCGCCTGGCGGACCAGCATGCCGATCTCGGTGCAGCCCAAGATCACGGCTTCTGCACCGCCATCCGCCAATTCATCGATGATGCGTAGATACTGCTCCTTGGACCCGGGATCGATCTTTCCCAGACAAAGTTCCTGATAGATGACATCGTGGACGATTTGCCTGTCTCTGCTATTTGGCACCACTACCTTGAGGCCGAAACGCTTCACCAGCCGCTCTTTGTAGAACGCCTGCTCCATGGTGAACGCCGTTCCCAATAGACCGACCGATGTGACGCCTTCCTGCCCAAGCCGCTCACCGGTTGCGTCGGCGATATGCAGGATGGGAATATGAATGGCTGCTTCGATTTCCGGTGCGACACGATGCATGGTGTTGGTGCAGATCAACAGAAAGTCCGCCCCCGCCGATTCAATTCGTCCGGCCGCGCGGGAGAGCGTTTTGGCCGTGGCGTCCCAATCACCGGCATGCTGCATCTTCTCTATGGGATCGAAATCAACGCTGTACAGGACGATCTTTGCCGAGTGCAAACCGCCCAGCATCTTTTTCACGCCCTCGTTGATCGCCCGGTAATAACCGACCGTGCTTTCCCAGCTCATGCCGCCCAAAAGGCCGATGGTTTTCATAATCCTCTATCCATCCAGTGATGTGTCTTTGCTTCACGCCGTCAGCGGAACAATTCTGTTGCGTCCTTCCTCTTTTGCACGATAGAGGCGCTCGTCGGCCGCGGCCAGCATCTTTTCGAAACTGCCCTGATCCAGATCGTCACAGAGACCCATGCTCATGGTGACGCTAAGCTCCGGCGCGATCTCCCGCCAGGGATGGTTTTCGATGGCGGTCCGTAATTTTTCGCAAACGCGCACCGCATCCTGGAAGGCGGTTTCCGGAAACAGGACGACGAATTCTTCACCGCCGTAGCGGGCGACCAGGTCGGTTCGCCTGACCCCGGAGCGAAGGATCTGCGCCACCCTGACCAGCACCGTGTCGCCCATGGCATGGGAGAAACGGTCGTTGATCTGCTTGAAGTAGTCCAGGTCTCCGACCATGACGGACAGCGGACGCTTGTAGCGGCGGACCTGATTGTATACGCTCATGGCCTGCTGGTCGAAGTGGCGGCGGTTGAACAATCCGGTCAGGGGGTCGCGAATGCTCAATTCCTTCAGTTCGGCATGGCTGCGGTTGAGTTCGGCGTTCATGACATTAAAGGCGCGGGCCAGTTCACCGATCTCGTCGCTGGAGCGAACAGCCACCTCATCCTGAAGTTCGCCATCCATTTTTAATTTTCGGATGGCCCTCGTCAGATCTTCCAAAGTGGCGATCAGGCGGCGGCCGGATAAAAGTCCGAGCAAAAGAGAAATAACACCGGCCGCTGCGATACCGGTGAGCAAGGCGCGTTTCATGACCCTCAAATAATTGCGGTCCTGCTCGGTCAAAACCGGTTTGCCGATCTGCACGATGCGCACCAGCAGTTGGCCATTGACTTCAATGGGCTTGGACTGTTTGTAGATGTCGGCGGGAACCTTTTCTCCCACAGGATACGCCTCGACACCGCTCGGCAGCGCTCGCCCGTCCGGGTCGAGAACCAGAAACCGGAACGGCGGTTGGCCGATGCGCAGCGGAGGCGCGCCGGGTGGCGGCCGGTGGTGCCCCCGCCGCTGTCTGACGAACCGGTCGAAAGGTTCCTGCGTCGCTCCCGCGTCGAGGGATCCGTACAGGTTGAGATAAGCGGTGATATCTTCCCGGAAATTCGAAAAGGCATTGTCTTTTACCGCCTGGCGAAAGTCGTACATCAGGAATGAGTAAGCCACTGCGCCTACCGTCCCGGCGGCCAACAGGCTGACCAGCAACAAGGTTAGGATGATCTTGGCTTGCAGTTTCATGCGCAACACCTTATCCGATTTTTTTGATCGTGTCTCGGGATACCTCAATCATGTCGCGTTCCACGCCTGCTCGGCGGTGGCCGGCGCGGCGCCTCATCTTCCGACAGATAGCCGTCCCGGTTGGTGTCGTGGAAATCGAAGCGGTCGGGCGGGCCGTCGAATTCGGCGCGTGATACCCGCCCGTCGCCGTCACGGTCGAGGCGCAGAACGAATCCGCCCCGGTGGTCTGGCAGCGGACCCGGCCCTCTTCCATCGCTCTCAAATCCGCCACGCTGTCTGCCGGCTTCAGGACCGACGATAAGGCCCGGATCGTGTTCAATTTCGACAAGGCGAATCTTGCGGGGATACCGGTTCCGGGATGCGGCGACCTGCGCTGTCATCGGGAGCGCCCCGCCCCTGACGCAACGCACATGGTTGCGCACCCGCCGGGCGTCCCCCTGGGGACCGTGACCCAATTCCCCTTTGCCGGACTTGGGGTCGCTGCGCTGGGCGCCTGCACCGTGCACATCCATGATGCGCCCCTGCATCCGGCCGATGGCCCGGCCGAAGGCGACATAGGCGGCGTTCGAACCCGGTCGCGGACCGTCCAGGTGCGTGGTGGAACTCCAGAAGTAGGGATAGTCTTTCTGACCCGCTTCGTTTGCGATGGCCGTGGTTTGGAAAACGGGATCGATGGCGGCAGAGCCGGTGGTGTCCGGGGACCTTGTGTAGTCGACGATATACTGCAGTTCTTTCACACCGGGCAGCCGCCAGTCGCTGTGGCCGGCGATCTCAAGGCTTTCCGCATAGGCCAGCGCTTCCTGCCAGTTCATCGCCCGGCCGCTGTCCGATTTGGCCCACATCAAACCGGTCGATCGGTCGGTGACGGTGCCGTCGCCATTGTCGATGAAATCATTGATACCGTAGGCGGGACCGCGCACATAGCGGATGTAGAAGGTTTTGACCGCCCGGCGGGAGCCCTTTTTCCGATAGCCGTAGCCCTTGATCCGGCCGTCGGCGAAATTGACCCCGAAGACGGTTTCCATGCTTTCCATGGTAGTGGAGACATACCGGGTCGAGGAGAGCCACTGGGCGTCGATATAACGTTCACCGCCCTGGACATCGCCGTATGCGAAATCGAAGTAATCGGTGTCGATATAGGGGATGGCATTGTCCGGTACCCGGCTGAAACCGCCGGGACCTGCCGCACCGGTGTATCCCCGAAAATCGATCAGGGAGAACAGCTCCTTAATGGTCGGCACCCGCCAGTCAGCGTGACCGCCCAGGGTCAGCCTGCCGGCAAGCGACGCTCCCTGCTGAGGCGTCACCTTGCGGCCGTCCAATCCCCTGGACCACATCAGACCGGTATTGCGGTCCGTGACCGTCCCGTCACCGTTGTCATGATAGTTCGGGGGGGTGCCCTGATACTGGGCATCCTGACCGTAATAAGGTTGCCCCGGCTGCGGGCAGGCGATTTTTCCTGCATCTCCGTAGCAACCGATCTGGCCGCTATCGACGATCAGGGTCCCGGCCGACAAAAAGGCCGCCGAAGGGATGAGCAACAGCCCCAAGAGGATAGGGCCGATCCGGCCGCAATAGAAAAAGATCGGGTTTACTTTTACGCCAGAGTGTAATTGGGAAAAACGAATCATTTGTTTGCTCCCGGTTTGTGGGACGTTTATTCTCGTTGGATTCCCTGAACGACTGCACGCTCGTTCTTCAATTCCAGTAGCGAATTACAAGCGTTGTTTCAAGTGGTTTGTAATACCGTTTTTTCCTGTAGCTTCCACCAAAAGGCGTATCAATAAGCCGCCCGAAAGTATTCCGCCCCCTGAAGCCTTATGCTCCGGCACCTGCCAAAGGCAGCCCGGCCAAATTTGACATCCTGTGTGCAAACCGGTACATTTACCTGTTTTGTACAACCCGGCGGCGATAGACATGGAAAACAATCAGATTAGAGAGTTGATGGCGTGCAGCAACATTGGAATGAAAAACAGCAAGCGTTTCGAAAACGCACCCTGCGCATTCTTGCCCCGGTACCCCAGCTTCGTGATATTCTTATTGCAGACGACGACCTTGAAACCAAACGCAAACGGATACGCACAGCCCTGACAGCCATTCTGGTCGACAGCTACGAACAGACTCCCGACCTGCCCTCTCTGGAGTGGGTACTGACCCACGACGCTGTGGAAGCTTGGCGCAACCTGTGCTCCAAGCGCAACGAATCTCTAACCGAATTCAGTTTTCTCGCCTACCTGGAAGCCCTGGCCGGCGGTCGTCTGGCAGCGAATCAGCCGCCGCCGACAGCCGGATTTTTCTCGGAACTGGACCACCTGGTTCGCGGTATCGCACGGCAAACCGGGATTTATCCCAACCAGGCACCGGCTTTTATCAAGCAGCACGGCCGCAAGGCAGCCCGGCTGCGTTCAGCCGACCTGTCCCGGCTGGCCAGGACCGGTCGCCTTTTCATGGAGCGTTACGCCAGCGGCCTCGATCATGAAGTGATCCGCAGGCGCAGCCGCAACAAACTGCGCATCCTGAAACGTTTCGATGCCACCGAACTGGAGTGGGACAGCTGGCAGTGGCATTGCCGCCACATCGTGCGCGATGCCGACACGCTCAAGTCGATGGTCCGTCTCAGCAGCGAAGAGTACCTTGCTGTTAAAGCGGCCAATGACTCGGGGGTGCCCTTCGGCATCACGCCTTATTATTTGACCCTGCTCGACAACCGGACTGACAGCGCCAATGACCGTGCCGTGCGCGCCCAGGTGATTCCCAGTATGCATTATGTCCAATCCATGGCCCGGGCGCGTCGGCAAACCTGCTCCTCCATGGACTTCATGCTGGAGCAGGACACATCGCCCATCGAGGCCGTCACACGACGCTATCCCAATATCGTCATTCTCAAGCCGGTGCTGACGTGCCCCCAGATTTGCGTGTATTGCCAGCGCAACTGGCAGATCGAGGATGTGCATTCCGCGACGGCCGCAACGCGTCAAAACGTGCTCAAGCGGGCCATTGATTGGATTGCCAAAAACCGCGAGATCAATGAGGTGCTGATCACCGGAGGCGACCCCTTCCTGCTCTCCAACAGCCGCATAGAGCAGTTGATGCGCCGCCTGTGCGCCAACCCCAATATTGTGCGAATCCGCATCGGTACGCGGACCCCGGTGACGCTGCCCCAGAGAATCACAGACGGGTTGTCCAAAATAGTGGCCCGCTACCATATCCCGGGCAAGCGCGAGGTGATCATTGTCACCCATTTCGAGCATCCGTACGAAATCACACCGGATGCCATGAACGCGGTGCAAAAATTCCGACGCCAGGGCATGGAGATTTACAACCAGCTGGTCTATACTTTCTTCAATTCCCGCAAGTACGAACTGGCCGCCCTGCGCCAGAAAATGCGACTCATCGGTGTGACCCCTTACTACACCTTCAATACCAAGGGAAAAGATGAAACTGATGATTTTCGCGTTCCCATTGCGCGGTTGCTGCAAGAACAAAAAGAAGAGGCCCGCCTGCTGCCCGGAACGGTCCGCACGGACAAAGTGGTCTTCAACGTTCCGCGCCTTGGCAAAAACTACCTGGACCATTCCCAGCACCACAATATCATCTCAATCCTGCCGGACGGCCGTCGGGTTTATGAGTTCCATCCCTGGGAAAAAAAGTTAACCCTGATGGACACCTACGTTTACACGGACGTTTCCATCCACGATTACCTCAAACGGCTCAGGGAAACCGGAGAAGACAGCCGCCATTACCGGTCGATCTGGTATTACTATTGATGCTTGAACCTTGTTAGCCTGTGGTTATTGTGTCATTGTATAGCCTTGAGGGTCTTCAGACGGCTGTTCTTGGCTCGCAACCGCTATTCTCGTAAATACAAGACATGAGGCACCACAGGAGGCATGGTCATATCATGGCACGCCAATTCGATGTGTTCTTATCCTTCAAGAATCTTGACGCCAGGGACAGGCAAACCCGCGATGCACGCATCTCGAGCGAGCTGTATGCCTTTTTGACGAAAAAGGGGCTGTCTGTCTTTCAAAGCAACATCGTTCTGGAAGCACTCGGGGAGGCGGCTTATAAAAAGGCGATCGACGATGCCCTGGATTCGGCCAAGGTGCTCGTGGCGGTGGGGACATCCACCGAAAACCTGGAATCGAAGTGGGTGCGGTATGAGTGGGACAGCTTCTTTACCGATATCCTCAGCGGGATCAAGCCCGACGGAAAGGTCTTTACCTACATTGAAGGTTTGAAAATCAACTCCCTGCCGCGGTCCCTGCGCCAAACCCAGACGCTGGTGCATGGCACCGGTTCCATCCAGAAACTGTATAATTTTATCTCTAATGCGCTGAGGAGCGGTGAGCCTGGCGAGGCCGCCGGTGGAGATCGGCCGCCAAACGCCTTAGGCCTCACACCCGGCAGAAAATTTATAGATAGGCCCCCACTGACATGGGAAGACTTCTCGAAGGGATTGATTACCGGTACCAAAGATCCGCCCGGGGGCTCTATAGAAAAGACCGACGCGGCCTGGCAAGGTCTCCAAAAGCCTCCGTTTCTATGGACAGAGATCATGAAGGAGGGGATCGGCGATAGGCAGAACGATCCGGCTTATTACAGGCAGCATATCGAAGAGATAAAGAATGATCCCACCCTCACCCAAAAGGACAAGGACTTTTTGATCCATATGGATGAAAGCGCCAGGTTAAACGCCGAAGTAACCTCGACGCTGCAAGCGCTGATGGACCTGGACAATGAACCGGGCGGCGGCAGTGCGCAGCAACGGGAATCCCTGACGGCGCGTTTGGAAGCCCTGAACAAGGAACAGGAAGAACACCGGCAATGGATCAAAAAGATGCAGTGGGATCAACATAAAGCGATCTCGCATCTGTTCAAGAAGTGATGCAGGCTTTCCGCGGGGCCTGCTTTTCTTGCCGGGTAGCGCCGGTGAAAAGTCTTTGCGGTGCAATCCGCCAAATATAAGGTTGAAAGGTTAACCCTCGATGCCGACTGACGTCATCACAGTACTGGTCATCCTCGTTGCGGTGATTTTGCTGCTGATCACCGACCGCATTCCGCTGGAAGTGCTGGCCATGCTGGTAATGGGCGCTCTGGCGGTAACGGGTGTCGTTACCTATAAGGAATCCCTGGCCGGGTTCAGCAATCCGGCGGTGGTGACCATTTGGGCGGTTTTCATTCTCAGCGGCGGTTTGACGCGCACCGGCATTGCCAATATTCTCGGCCGGCAGCTGTTAAAGGTGGCCGGCGGCACCCGGACCATGCTGGTGGTGACCATTATGGTCATTGCCGGTGTGCTCTCCGCCTTCATGAACAATGTGGCCGTGGCTGCTTTGATGCTGCCCGTGGTGATGGACATCGCCCGCAAGACAGGCCGCTCTCCCTCGAGTTTGCTCATGCCCCTGGCCTACGGCTCCCTGTTGGGCGGCCTGACCACCATGATCGGCACGCCGCCCAACATTCTGGTCAGCGAAGCGTTGCGCGAATTCGGGATGGAGGCGTTTTCCCTTTTTGACTTTTCTCCTGTGGGGCTGGCCGCCATGGCCGGCGGTATCGCTTTTGTCACCTTTGTCGGACTCCGTTTTCTGCCCAAAGAGCATCCGGGCGACCGCCACACCGCAGACAAAGGGGACCTTAAGTCTCAATACCGACTGCAGGAACATCTCTTCCAGATCAAAATCTTCAAAGGCTCGGCCCTGGTGGGCAAAACCCTGGCCAAAAGCCGGTTGGGCGCAGCCCTCGGTCTCAACGTGGTCGGCATCACGCGCGGCGGGATAGCGCTGCTGGCGCCATCCCACGACGAGGTGATCCAGGCAGACGATCTGGTGATTGTGGAGGGCAATCGCGGGAAGATCCAGGAGATGAACAATTGGGGGCAATTGCTCACCGATTCCGGTGAAATCGGGATGGATGCGCTCTGCGACCACGGGATGCGGGTGGCAATGGTCGGGCTGGAGCCGGACGGGGCAATGGAGGGAAAATCCCTTTCGGAAATCGGTTTCCGGAACCGCTACGGACTCAATGTGCTGGCCGTCCAGCGCGGCGACCGGCAGCTACAGGAGGATTTGAAACTGCTTCCCCTCAAGTCGGACGACCAGCTTCTGGTGCATGGACCGGATGGTCAATTGACGGCGCTGGCCGAGGATCCCGGCTTCCGTGTTCTGGATGACGCCGTGGGCGCGGATCCGAACCGGGCCGGCCAATTGGGAAAGCGGTTGCGTCGCCTTATCGTCCCGGACGGGTCGAGACTGATCGGATTGACTTTGAAAGAGAGCCGCCTGGGGGATGCGGTGGACGTTCAGATTCTCAGCATCATACGCAAGGACGGTACGGCGATGGTGCCTTCATCCGGCGATCGCTTGGAGGCGGACGATCGGTTGATTGTATCCGGCACGGCCGACATGATTTCCATTCTGCTGATGCAGGGGCTCGAAGCCGTGTTTGCCGAGGATGCATCGCGGGTTCCGGATACATCGGTGCTGGAGGATGACCAGGTGGGATTGGTGGAAGTGATGCTCTCCCCCCACAGCGTGCTCTCCGACACCACCTTGCAGCAGATGAACTTCAGGGAAAAGTACGGGTTGAACGTCCTGGCGATATGGCGCAAAGGCAAAGCGTACCAGGAGGGATTGCGGGACATGGCCCTGCAATTCGGTGACGCCCTCTTGCTCTACGGTCCGTGGGAGAAGATCAACATGCTGGGCCGTGAGCCCGATTTTCTGGTGCTCACGGAGACGGCCCAGGAGGTCCCCAGGGAAGAGAAAGCCAAAGTGGCATTGGGCGTCATGGGCGCCGTTCTCGTTCCGGTGATCATGGGCTGGCTGCCGATCTACATCGCCGTTGTGATCGGCGCGGCCGTCATGGTGCTCAGCCGTTGCCTGACCATGGAGGAGGCCTACCGGTATATCGAATGGAAAGCGGTTTTTCTCATTGCCGGCATGCTGCCGCTGGGTACTGCCCTGGACAAGACCGGCGCCGCCCAGATGCTGGCCGAGGGCGTTGTTTCCGCCGTTGGCCCCTACGGTCCATACGCCGTGCTGTTTGGGTTGATGGCCATCACCTTCGCGGCCACCAGCATTATTCCCACCGCCGCACTGGTGGTGCTCATGGTGCCCATCGCAATGAAAACCGCCACAGGACTCGGGATCTCTCCCCACGCGCTGATGATGGGCATCGCCATGGCCGCATCGGCCAGCTTTACGTCGCCCATCTCTCATCCGGCCAACGTGCTGGTGATGGGACCCGGGGGCTATCGTTTCATCGATTACATCAAGGTGGGCGTGCCGCTGACCCTGGTGGTGTTCGCCATTCTCATGGTGGTCATCCCGATTTTCTGGCCGCTGGTGTGAGCGGCTGGGACGATAAAGACCGACCGCCGGGGGGGCGCCATCCCTTGAAAAATCCCGCAGGGTGGTTAAGGTCTTGGGTGTCGGACAGCCGTTCAAAAACCAATCCAGCACGGCGTATCCATGTCGACAAGGAGGTTGCCATGTCCAGCAAAGAAATATCCAGAAAAGACCAAAAATGCATCAGCCAATGCATATTGAAACATTGGAGCGAACATAGCACCACCCATTCCGAGCGTCGTCAGGAAGACTATACGGATTGTCTCTCCTCCTGCCGGATCTGCTCCTGACAGTCAATTGCGTCTATCCTATCAACGCCCCGGTTGTGATCAACCGGGGCGTTTGTGTTTTTGACATCTCATCTGCGCTGCGGCATGTTTCACAATCTATCGATCAGGTCGCACAGCAGGCGTACACCGAAACCGGTGGCGCCGGGACCGCAGTAGTCCGATCCCTTTTTGGCGTGAACGGTTCCGGCGATGTCGATATGCGCCCAGCGGGTGTCTCCGACAAATTCGGACAGGAAAAGGGCGGCTGTGATGGCGCCGCCGTATCGCGAACTGGGCATATTGCTGATATCGGCCATGTCGCTCTTGAGCAGTTCCATATAGTCCTCGGGCAGCGGCATGGGCCAGCAACGTTCGTGGGTGGCGTTACCGGATGCGATGATGGCCTCGGACAGGGCATCGTCTCTGGAAAAGACACCGGCCAGTTTATCGCCCAGGGCCACCATGCAGGCGCCGGTGAGGGTCGCCAGGTCGATCATGGTATCCGGCTTGTATTTTTTGACGGCATAGGCCATGGCGTCAATGAGAATCAGCCGTCCCTCGGCGTCGGTGTTGCCCACTTCGACGGTCTTGCCGGCATAGCTGGTGATGATATCGCCGGGGCGTGTGGCATTACCGGATACCATGTTTTCCACCAAAGGGGTCAGACCCACGACCCGGACGTTGGGCTTGAGGCGGGTCAGGGCGATCATGGTGGCCGCCACTGCTGCCGCACCGCCCATATCGATCTTCATGAGGTTCAGGCTGGACGACGATTTCAGATTGTAGCCGCCGGTATCGAAGGTCACCCCTTTGCCAACGAGCACGACGGTCTTTTTGGCTTTGGGGGGAGCGTAGACCATCTCCACCAGCTTGGGCGGGTTGGCGCTTCCCGCGGAAACGCTGAGCAAAGCGCCAAATCGCTTTTTCCTGAGTTGGGCTTCGCCCATTACGCTGATGCGCAGACCGGAGTCCCTGGCCGCCGACGTGATCATTCTGGCAAACTGAGCCGGCACCTTGTCATTGGCCGGGGTGTTCACCCACTGTCTGGCGAGTAGGGTCCCCTGGCTGATGGCTTCCGCCCGGCGCACCGCGCTTTTTTCTTTCTGGGTCGCTCTGGCCGGCAGCATCAGGTCGATTTCCTTCAGCGGTTTGTCTTTGGATTTTTCCTTATACTTATCGAAGATGTGATTGGCCAGACCGGCCCCTTCGGAGAGGGCGCGGATCACCTCCGCGGAATCTGCGGCGATGGCATCCGCGTCCGGCGCGGCGATGACGACCTTTTTGAGTTTGGCCTGGATGGCCTTTTGGACAGCCCTTCCGGCAAACCGGCGCAGGCTTTCCAGATCGATCTTCCCGCGTTCTCCGACGCCGATGAACATGCAGCGTCTGACCCTGGTTTCAGGGGGATCATACAGGATAACCTGCTGGTTGTCTTTTCCTGAAAACTCCTCAAGCGCCGTTGCGCTGGAGATCAGGTTCTGTATCACGGGCTGGGTGTGAAGGTCGGCGTCCTTGCACACCGGAACGGCCAGCAATTCCACTTTGGAGCGTTGGATTGATAGCGTCGTCAATTTGATCATATCGGTGATTCCTTTTCCGGTTGGATGGGGTGTTTTCTGGGGCAATATAAAGACTCAATAGGGAAGGGTCAACCGTTTCCCCCTGCATACGAGGCAGCGCCGTCGGTCAACTTGTCAAGTTCCGAATCGAATTGCACGATGCGTTTTTCCCAGGCAAATTGTTCCATTGCCTGGGATAGGGTGACGCGATGATCGGCGCACTGTTCCGGGCGGGTCAGCAAGCGCGCCAGCTTGGCTTCGAAATCCGCCTGGCCATCATAGAGAAATTTCGCATGCAACATCTCCGGCAGGAGTTCGGGGTATGAGAGCCGGCGGGGCAACAGGGGCAGACAGCCATGCCGCATGGCTTCCACCACGGCGATGCCGAAATTCTCCTGGAGTGCCGTACTGACCACAATGTCGCCGCGCTCCAGCCACCGGTAATACGCCTGCCTGGACGGCACCCGGCCGTATCGCACCAAACGCTCGCCCAACGCCTCTGGGGCGCGCTTGAAACCATCGGGCATCCGGGCGTATGCTTCTCCCAGAAGGGCCACCTGGAACGCGAAATCGCGCCGGGCCATCGATTCCAATGCCTTGAAGAAGGCTTCCGGTTGCTTGTCATGCTCCCAGCGGTGGTTCCATATGATCAGCGGCGGCTGGCTTCTCTCTCTTTGGCGGAGTGGCACGCGGCCCGAAAAGTGGCAGCCCGGATAGGCGACGGCGGATTTCTTCTCGATCTCCTTGGCCACCCATTTGGGCCGAAAGTCCGGCATGATGCGGATAAAATCGGGCAGGGAGGTCAAAAAAGCCTTCCTGTGGGTGTGGGAGTTGAACAGCAGTCGCCGCGCGGTCAATGCGGTGATGATATTGGTAAAACCCGGTTGGTGGTCGTCCCGGTTGTCCGGAGCGGATGGATAGGTGAGCTGGTTTTCATGGAAGTAAACCAGGGCCGGCGGGCAGCTTTCGCCCCACAGCGCCTTGAGGTCTCCCAGGTTCAAGAGGCTGGAGACAATGAGCCCGTCGTATCGTTCCGGATGCTTGATCCGGCGGCTCCAATAGATGGCAGCGCCGCGCATGCGCCATTTCCAGAAGCGGTCCGGCAGGGTGACCAGTTCGATGTCATGGCGGCTGTAGGCCTTTAGCCCGTCGGCAAAGTCGCGGTGGGAGCCGCCGTAGAAGGGTTCGAGGAAGAGGTATTTCATGGTCTTTGGTTCATGGTTCCCGGTCTAAGGGTTGAATTCGTAGTATAACTTAAACGGATAGCACCTGGTCAAGGACCAGTCCCGCATAGGGTATCAAAAAGAAGGTAAACCCATAAATGTAAAACGGGCGAGCTGTGCGGCTTGCCGGCTCACGGATGAGTCGGAACTCCAGATAGATAATATGGATAATCACCGCCATAAGCGAGATCATAAAAAATAGAGGCCGCCCTGAAGCGTGCCAGAAGATAAAGCCAAATATGGCGGCGACTGAGAACAGGAGCAGCGACAGCATGGCTGATGGCCGAGCGCCTATCAACGTGGCGTAGGTGGCTATTTTAGGGGGAGGATCATCCCCTCCATGCACGCTGTGGGCATATTCATGTGCGACCACCGATAGATACGAAAACAACCCCAGAAGCAGGTGCGCCAATGTTAATTTGTGCAATATGGCGTCGGCGATATACAGCGGTATGCAACAAAAAATAAGATTTGAAAAAAAAGGCTTGTATAGCACAGGGAGCTTTTTGAAAAGAAGGAAGTATAGGACGTAGAAAGATGTGATCATCAGGGTTGCGCCCCATGCGCCTATGACCAAATTGATGGATACCACCAAAACAACTAAAAGGATCAAGGCGCGCTTAAGCTTGGCCGCATCAATGCGTGCTGAGGGCAAGCCCCGGTTGGGATGGGTCAGGCGATCCATTGCCATCGATGCCAGGTCGTCGGCCATGCGCAGGGATAGAAGGCCCAAAAAGATGCTGGCAAATAGCATCAATCCATCTGAAAAATGAAAGGAGACAAGACTCAAAGGTCCCAGGCAAAGGATCGCCACCAAAGGCAACGTCACTTTTAATGGGAAGCGTTCAGTAATGAATTTCCAGGCATTCATATCGGCTTGTCCGTGCGGTTGATGATTTTTACCTCTCCGGAATCCCCATCCATAAAAAGTCTTTGGCCGTCCTTGATAATCGATGTGGCATTTTCAATCCCCGCCACCGCCGGTATGCCGAATTCACGTGCAACGATGGCACCATGAGAAAGCATGCCTCCTTTTTCCAATATGAGGCCTCCGGCAATCTGAAAGAGCGGGGTCCAGCCAGGGTCAGTGGCGTGTGCCACCAAAATATCTCCCGGCAAGAGTCTGTTGTCATTGACAGGGTCTGTAATGATTTTAGCTGTTGCCCGGACCTTTCCTCCGGATACGGCTACGCCCTTTAGCGAGGATGAACTCTTCAACCGGTGGGATTGGGGGCCGGGCCGATCGGTGAAATAAGTTGATCGCTTTCGCAGAAAAAAACTTGGAGGATCCTTTATATTGTTTTTTTCAAGGGCCTCTTTTCTCAATTCAATCACCGATTGAAGCGTTTCGGGGAATTGATATTTTCCATATACGATGGCGTTGATTTCGGTCCATTGGAGATAAAAGACATCTTCGGCATTCAAAAGATGCGCTTTTTCAACGAGTTTATTGCCGATGGCCAGTGAGATCTGGCGCAACTCCCCGAACAGCAGGCTACGAATAATGCGCGATCTTTCTCTAAGGCGGATAGCTCGGTGAGCGTTTTTTCTGACCGCTAAAAAAACCAATCGGCGAAAAAACGATAGGTGCTTATTGGCGCGCCTGGATGCAATCTTGGCACGTTCCAACACCTCATTCTTACGCTTTGACGGCTGGTGGTTTGTCTTCTGGTATTTTTTCACCAGATCCCAAAACAGGTCATGCCGTTCTTCAAATGTCGGTGTGGCCATCGTGCAGTCATGATAGCAACGGCTGCCGAATTTTAGCATGAATTCGTCAAATTGGGCCTTAAGGGTGCTGGAGAGCTGCTTTTCCAGATCAGCATATGCCGCTCGATCGAGAAGTCGTTGCAGATGAGGCATTCCGGCAATCGCTTTTGAGATAGCCTGTATCATTTCGGCGGGCGCCATACTTTTTAGATGAACGCCTTGCATGAGTTGAACGGATAATAATTCGGTATTTTCAAATTGGGTGGCCAGCCATTTATCGGTCAGCCGTTTCAAGCTCCCCGGAAAAATTGCCGACAGCAGGTCAACAATGGCCGGATTGAAGTAATAGCGGTCCACAAAATCAAAAAACAATTTGTCCAGAATATCCAGCAAATCATGTAAAGGCAGCTCTTCGTAAGGTGATTGACGCCACTTTTTACGGTGATGATAAAAGGCCGATTCATATTTGTTGATGTGGTGCCCTGCACGGCAAACCACGATACCCAGCCGAATCCAAAACTTCAGATAGTGCAAGGGGCTGCGCCATCCTTTGGAACGCCACTTGTTCGATGGGCTGGATCTAAAATGAACAGGTACTTTCTGCCCGATAAAGCTGTCAAGCAGTTTGGTTAAGGTGTCGCCGATGGGAAGAAATTGGGCAGCTTCATACCAGTTGCTTAAGTTGTAATAGATTCGACCCCCTTGAATCCCGGTACAATTATCGATAATCGACCGTGCGGCAAATAATTTTTTTTCGCTCCAGCCAAACAGGCGGAGCATATTTCTTGTATAAAATTTATAGAAGGCGTCCACAAAGGACCATGAAAGCGGGGTCAGTGCATTTGGAAAATTTTCTACCATATTAACATTGGTCCACAAGACCCAATCATGGCCATCGATGCCGGTGATGGGCCGGGCTTGGAGCAGAAGAGGACCGGCGGCAGTTACACACCATTCGATATCCAGCGGGCCCTTAAACAACGCTTCGGCTTTCAGTGCATAGGCCGCAAGTGTCTCAAACGATTCCTGCAGTATAGACGGCAGGTCGCTTGGCAGGTTTTGGGACGGCGCGTATCGGTTGATATAAAGCCGTTCCGGGTTGGCCTCCCCGGATGCTACGGTGTCGCCCAGCCCATTGACCCATTCCACGATCAGGTGGTCCGTGGACTTGGTTAACGGATCCATTGTAAACAGGACGCCTGCATAAAGCGGTTCGATCTGTTCTTGAATGATCACGCCCATGTCCGTGGACAGTGGCAGGTTTTTTTTATGCGCATAGGACGTCACCGTTTCAGCGAACATGCTGGCCCAGCATGCCTTGATTTTATCAGGTATGGAAGCTTTGGGCGTACGCAAGAACGTTTCAAATTGTCCGGCCATGGAGTGTGCCGCGTGATCCTCCGCAGCACAGGACGATCGGACGGCATATGCGGGATACTTGAAGCTTTCCGTCGCTCTTTCAATCTCCAGCGCAAGTCCGGCCGGAAGTTCGGCATTGATAATATCTTGCTGGAGGGCAGGGCGATCAATGGCGTCCTTGTTCGTTATATCGATCTGATGGTAACTGCAAAAATCTTTAAATGCATCCGTGGTGATGACAAACCCTTTCGGAACCGGATAGGCATGCAAGCTCAATTGCGCCAGCCGGGCGGCCTTGGCCCCGACGCGTTGGGGCGCCAAACAGGCAGACGATTCCAACGGCAGGGTATACGGGTTTCTCTTTCCAGTTGATTGGTTTTTCAGTTTCATTTTTGCGGATGCGTTAATAGTTGATGGACGATCGGCTTTTTGTCTATGGGCAGATCGTTCATTTTTTTGGGGATTCTGTGCTTGAAGGGATCGTATATTGCGAAATTCGGGCTTAGTGATAAAGCACCCTTGTTGAGAAGCACCTTCATCCCCTCCAAGGCAATGAGGGTGGCGGTAAACCAGACCATAGGGGCAAAGGATGGTTGGATCCCCTTGGCCAGATTGGTTAACGTTTCGTCGCTATAATATTCAGCAACCTCTTCGACGTTGCCGAACGTGAACAGCAACTCAAGGAGAAGTTGCCTCCCCTGTTCTTCACTGATGTCTTCCGTGGGCAGGTCTTTTATCTTGTCCAGTCCATAGGTCGACTCGAAACTGGCAGATTCGGGAGTGAAGGTGCACACATTGGCAAAAGGCAGGGCCCAGCCTTCCACAAAGGTGATACCCAACGCTCTTGCCTTACGTGCCACAACCAGACTTGACCTGAAATCGTCCAGCACCAATACGGCAAGGTCCGTATCCAGAAGGATGGACTCGACATTGGTTTCGTCGACAGCGCCAAAGGTTGTAATCTTTGCATTGGGGTTAATGTCGAGCGCCCGTTTTTTTGCCGCTTCCGTCTTTTGGACCCCCAATGTATCCACAGCGGCATATATTTGCCGGTTCATATTGGTGGCCTCAAACACATCGCGGTCTGCAATGTTAAAGCGCTCAATGCCGGAGCGCACCAATATTTCAAATATCACGCCGCCGAAACCGCCAATGCCGAAGATGGCGACTTTTGAGTTTTTTAAATGCCTCTGCTCCGCTTCTGAGATCAGGCCAATGTTTCTGTCTACCAGGTCCGCATATTCGGGATTCCATGTTGGACGTTCTTGCGGCATTGCTCCCTCCTCGGCGTGTTTGGTTCGTTTTGAAGGCGATGGTTTCGAACAGCAAAGAATTATCCAGCCTGCTTTTTTAAGCCCGCCATGAAAAGCAGGATGTTGACGGCATAATGAATACCGATGCCCATGAAAAATAATATCATCGTTTCCGTCCAGCTGGGGATGTAAAACAACGGCATAAATACCAAGCAGCCCACAACCGAATCCGCCTGGTCAATGATAAGAAACAAGGCACCCTTGAACCCGGCAGCATTTTTGCCTGGTGCAATGTTGATGCGGCGTTTGATATAGCTATTCGGCAGTTCGAAAAGCACATAGCCAAACCCCCACAAACCGCCGTACTTCAGGGCGTCCCATGGAAATAGCCACAGATGGTAATGGACAATGGCCTTGTGGCGGGCCCAGTCTACATGAAGGGTCAGCCACACTAGCGCAACCATCCATAAACCGGTAAGGACAATCATGCCCCCGAATCCCTGCCACGTCTTATGGTCGCCGAAAATCCGCTTGCCATCATAAGCCACCCGGCCGCCATCCATGGGCGAATTCCAGCGGCGAATCAGGGGGATTTTAACATAGATCATATTGCACACCCCTGCCAGGATGATAGGGGCTAACATAAAAGCCAGCTGTGCCGGTGAAGCGTTCATCGTGTTGTGGAATTCCTTGTATCGCCTCGTCCTGAAATGACGGCTGCATGGGTTAAGGACTCACAGACAACCAGGCGATGGCCATTGCCACTGCCAAAAGGGTAAAGCCTGCGTAGGCTTTTCCTTTTGGTTTCGGTACCCTGATATTGTACACAAAAAGGACGGCCATGATCACCACTGTCAATCGAACGGCCCAGAGATAAATCTGCGGCGGCGTCTTAAGGGTTATCCATACGACCACAGGAAACACCAATGCGGCGTAGGTTACCGGCAATCCTGTGTAGTGCTGCGGCGCACCATCTGAATCGGTTTGGCTTTGATTGAAGTGTGCCAGTCGCATGGCAGCGGCACTAATATATAAGCCGTAGCCGAAAAAATCGACCCATCCATGGAAACCACTGTGAAGGAGTACGATGACGGGTGTCAGGCCGAATGCGGCCATGTCGGCCAATGAGTCGATTTGCAGCCCGAAGGCAGTTTCAGATGGCGTTCGATTCAATTTGCGCGCCACCCAGCCGTCAAATAAATCACATATGCCACAACCCATCAAACACACCATCGCCCAGGAAAGGTTCGTGTGATATGACAACATCATTGCAGCCATGGCGAGCACTAATCCGGTAAAGGTAATGGCCCCTGCCCAATTGTAAGTCCCCACGAAATTCATTTAAGCATTCCTTCAACATCGCGCTTCAATGGTTCAACTGTCGCTTTGGCGTGCGTCGCGTAAAAGGTATCGGGATAGATTGCCATACACACGGTTCATAAATTCAAAATTGAGCAGGTTGTGTCCCATTAAGTAGAGGTTAAATCGGTTCAAGGCCAATTCGACTGCGTTGAAATAAAAACCTTTAAAGAATTCATCCCGAGGCGGCAAATGGTCGACTTTTTGCAATAGCATCCGGTAGTAATCATCTGCGTATCGGTCAATCAGGGCCAAGGGGGCGTCGGCGGCCAAAGTGAATAAAAGAAATTCCATCACATCGTGCTGGGGATTTTGATAGGTCGCCAGTTCCCAGTCATAGGCCACCAGTTGCAAGGACCCACCATGGGTGCGGAAGCACAAATTGCGGGGATTAAAGTCGTTATGGGTCAGCGTCATGGGCTGATGTTCTAATTTGCTGACAAACGCCGGAAGGTCATCGAGAACCTTCTCCAGCAGCTCTTTAAGTGAGTTCGAAATAAGATCAGGATAACGCGCTGCGTTAAATCGGGTTAACGCCTGGAGCAACGGTTTGGAAGATTTGTATCGCGAAACACTGATGGCCTCTATGGGAACGGATTTCGGCAGCTTATGGTGGCCATTCCAGTAAACGGCATGCATATCACTCAGGCCGGCTAAGGCCGCTTTAATATGTTCCGGTTGCCATTTGGACGGATCATTTCCGGTGTTGAGGAGAAAGCATTCGGACAAGTCTTCCATGAGTATGGCAAAGATATTACGGCGATGTTCGCAGCGCGTGCCGTAGATGCGGGGCATGTATGCCGCCAGACGCCTATCCACTTTTTGATACAGCCCGATTTCGCGGATATTGCTGTTTTTGAGGTTGAACACTTGAAATTGGCTTTCAAACAGGCCACCGAGGGTGTCGTCTCCGGTCAGGCGCGCCACACGAACCCCGATGGTGACAAGCTCTTGGACCGACGGTTTGATTTTTAGAACGGAGGTGGCTTTTTTTACCTTTTTCTCCAGGCGCAGGCGCAGGTGGTAGCGAAACAATCCGCTTACACCATGGCTGCCGGATTGGGCAACATCGGATATGATGCCATTGCGTGTGTCCAGGTCCCCGCGTGTAACCGACTCGATGATGATGCTGTCATTATCTAACAAATCGCTGAAGAATTTTGTGTCGATTTGGGACCATGCCAATTTTGCATTGGGACGGTTCCGGCCAAAATGCTCATGGGCGTGGACAAACTCATTGGTTGCAACTGCCGCTGCCGTGGACAGGTCCAGGGCCAGGCAGGCCGCGCCAATAATTTCGGCGAATCGAAAGGCTTTGCCAGCACCGGCGCAGCCCATCAAGGCTAGGCACTCCGCCTGGGTGGGCAATTGCGTGCCGCCGCCAACGGTGCCGATGACAATTGACGGCAGATAGGCGGATACAACCAAATCCTCATTGTCCTGGCGCATTTTCAGGTATCCCAGGGCCGATTCATGGACACATGCAATATCCTGTCCTGTAGAAGAAAAAAGGCCTGCGATGATATTGGCAAAATTGATATTGGCCCCTACCATTCCGGCCTGCAGGGCGCCAACTTCCCCTGCCTGATAGTAGCGTACAAATCGTTCAGGCGATATGCGCAGCCTTGATTTTAGCAGTGGGCCGGGAATTCTACACGTCGATGTCACCGTGATGCCACGGCCCAATGAAAAATTTTGAAAGTTGGCTTTTTTGTCGCCGGACAAATTGCCTTCGATCATGAAGTTTTCAAGCCCGATGTGAGGGTGGTGGCGTAATCGGCGTTTGATCCAGCGGCAGGCCATCAAGGTGCAGGCCGATGTCATGTTTTGTCCGGATGCATCTCCGGTGCTGTAGTAAAATTGAACATGCACAGTGTTGTCAAAAACATGGGTGAGCACCTGGACCAATCGTGCCACGGAAGAAAAGCTTTCTGCTTTGTCGCGGATGGCCTCAATATGGTCCTGAATCCAGCGCTCGAGGTTGATGGCGCCATCCATGTCGCTGCAAAAGAAGACGGGTGCCCGCACCATGGTCTGGCGGCGAACTGAAACAATGATGCCGCCGGCTTCGTTGCATGTTTGGGCGCCCCGTGTAATGGAGCTGATCAATGCCCCTTCCGTCGTCGCAATGGGCAAGGGAATATAACCATTGGCGTAAACCCCGTTGATCAGGAGCGGGCCGGCCACACCCACGGGTATTTGAACTGTACCGATATAGTTTTCAATGTTGCCGGCTAAGGCTTCGGGCTTAAGGCCGCTGTGAAGCATATGGTTGAGCTTTGTTCCAGACATTGCTTCGGCCCATTGAATACGAGCGGAAACCGCTTCGGGTTGATAGTGTTTCCTGCGGGTAAATTGCGGAATCTTCGTTATATCCACAGACGCTGATGCGGAAATGGCCGAAGGGTTGCCAAGGCTGGTTAGGGCTTGGCGTAGAATCTGGACGTCTGCTGGTTTGTCGACCCGGGTCTCGATCCGAAAAGGATTTTTTCCGGGAAGGATCTGAGTGATTTGAAGATCCGGGCCTTGGATCTGGCATTGCGGGTTTGCAAAATGGGTGCCTGTCAGTCGTTGATGGGGCGAACAGGGAAGCGCTTCATGTATGCTGAGCTGTATACCATCTTCCCAGAAAGCTTCTATTTTCCCGCTGTGCATTTTACCTTCCAGTGTAAAATGCACATCCGGTTGGTTTTTGCTGTGGTAGTACCTGCGAGAGATCATTGGCTGTCGATTGCGTTCGGACTCAGTTAGATGCGAATCACACAGATGGCACAAGCGATTCGTTTACTTGGGTTCAACACCCGGAGATCTGCACCTGAAAAGGATAAGATTTGTTTTTTTACCACCGAGTATGCCAAGGCAACGCAGGAGTGTCAATAATTATTGAATACAATATGTTGAGCGGTATCTGGGTCAGTAGAGCCTCCTTGTGGGCATAACAAAGCATCAACCTGATAAACTTGCTGTGTCAATAAAAGCAATGCGTCCTATTGAGACCGACCGGTTTCGTCAGGGCAGTTAAAGGGGAAAGGTGAAACTCTTCTTTCGGGTTTCACTCAAATTCAGTTTGAAACGCTGTGTAGGAGCGGCTTTCAGCCGCGAAAAGGGTCCTGAACAGGCATTCGGGTCGCGGCTGAAAGCCGCTCCTACATGAAAACCGAAAGTTGAGCTTAAACATAACAATCGAAGGAACATGCACCAAAAACTTAAAGCTCGATCAACGAGCTTTAAGTCAATCTCTCGATGGCGATCAACCCCCATACCACACCCGCCGCCACCAGACTGATCATCACCGCCGCCGATCCCATGTCTTTGGCCCTGCCCGACAGCTCATGCAGTTCGTCTCCCATGCGATCGATGGCCGTTTCCACTGCGGAATTGAGCAACTCCACCATGAGGACCGTCAGGAGTGAAAAGATGAGCAGCGCCCGTTGGGTGAAGGTCTGTCCCAACCAGAAGGCGATGGGGAGCAGTATCAGGACGACGACCAACTCCTGGCGAAATGCCGCCTCATGGCCCCATGCCGCCCTGAGGCCTTTAATGGAGAATCCTGTGGCATCCAAAAGTCGCCGCCATCCGGTTCGACTGTACTTCGGCATACTTTCTTCCTCACCCATCAGATGGTTGCATCCATATGTAAGAGCCTTGTTAGGACGTATATGGATCAGCGCGCCGTCCCGGGTCAAGCCGGCCCATTTCTGCAATCTGCGGTTCAATATTGGAAAATCTGCGGTTCATCCGGACCTCTCCGGCATCACCGGTTCACGCAGAATCAGGTCGATGGATTGCCGGGCGGACGCCGCCATGGGACCGAAGACGTCGTGCAGCCCTTTGAGATGGCGCAGGTGGTCGGCAGTTCTCAACACCAGCATGGCAAGGTCTCCCTCGGCGATACGGCCCCGCTGAACCACCTTCTGCCACTCATGGCCTTCGGCCCATGCCCACATGTACAGGGCCGGGCGGTAGAAGAGCGGTCGTGTATCGAATCCGCGCGCCTCCATCAATTTGGCAAAGCCTTTAAGGCCGCGTTTTACTTTCTTTACGGCATGGGCCAGTTGCTTCGGCAGCCGGCGGTTGTCCAGGTGCTCGTCGGTTTCTTTCTCATTCACGAAACTTGCCATGATAGCGGCCAGCAGGGCCGGGTCATCCTGTGGAAAGAGCCCCCGCCGGAGTCCTTCCGCCACCAATAGCGGTTGATCGATGCGCAGGTGGGAGGCCCACAGCCCATCTTCGGTCAGCCGGTGCATGCGGTCAACGAATCCGGTTTCCTGCAAAAAGGAGAGGTGCTGTTGAAAGGCGTCCCATAAATGGCGGTGAGCCGCTGCCTCACCGCCGAACTGGGCGCCTTGCTGCTGAAAGGCCGCCAGGGATTTATGCAAAAGATCTTTGATCTCTTCAGGGCTGTGGGAGAGCAGCAGGTTGAGGGCCATGGAGAAATTGATGCGAATCTGGCTGTACACGGCCCCGGGAGGCGCCCTGAACAACTGGGCCACCTGGCGGATGTCCATGTACTTGCCGGGCACCACCATGGCAAATCCCACGTTGTCCTTGCCGCGCCGGCCGGCCCGCCCTGTCATCTGCTGCAGTTCGGTGGCCTCCAGGGGAAGAAATTCGCGGCCGTTGAAGCGATCCGAGTTGAGAAAGGCCACCGTCCGCGCCGGAAAATCGACGCCGGCCGCTACGGTGGAGGTGGCGAAGATGGCGTCCAGCAGCCCTTCGCTCATCAAGTGTTCCAGCACCAGCTTCCATGCCGGCAATTGCCCGCTGTGGTGCGACCCCACGGCCATCTGCTCCAGGATCCAGCGCTGCCGATGGCGCTGGATATGGGGATGGTCGGTCACCAGTTCCCGGATGCGCCGGCCGAGCCGGTCGGCATGGTCGGGATCCTTCACCTGGTTTTCCATGCACATCTGGATGGCGCGATCGCAATCGGCTCTGGATTTAAGAAAGAAGATGGCCGGCAGCAACCGGTATTTGCGCAGTACTTTGAGGATCTGCCCAAAGGGCGGCAGGCGGCCTGGCGGGGCCAGGGATTGCTGCCGGCGGGCATTTAAAAAATTGATGACTTTCTTGTAAAGACGGCTTTTGCCTTTTCCCGTACCCTTTACCAGGAGCGGGTAGAGGGTTCCGGCTGGATGCAGGAACATGGGGTAGAGCGGCACCGGTCGTTTGCGCTCCTGAACGACCTGGCACGCCTTGTTTCGAATGGAGATCAGCCATTCGGCGATTTCGTGGGCATTGCCGATGGTGGCCGAGAGCAGCAGCAGGGGGATGCGCTGGGGGAGGTAGATCATGATCTCTTCCCAGACGACGCCGCGTTCCGGGTCTCCGAGGAAGTGCGCTTCGTCCAGCACCACAAAATCCGCGGAAAGCGCTATTCCCCGGTGCATGGCGTCATAGAGCTGGTTACGCAGGATCTCCGTTGTTCCGACGATAATGGGGGCGTCGGGGTTCTCTTTGCGGTCGCCGGTCAGGATGCCCACATGGGACTGGCCGAAATGGGCGCCGAACTCCAGCAGTTTGGAGTTGGTCAGCGCTTTGAGCGGGGATGCGTACCAGGCCCTGCCGCCTTTTTGGAAGACGGCCTCGATGGCCTTCAGGGCGATCCATGTCTTTCCCGCGCCGGTGGGGGCGGTCACCAGGCAGTCGGCCCTGGTGGTGGCCTCCAGGGCGTGCAGTTGAAACGGGTCAGGAGCAAATGGCGTAGGATCCGGGGTGCCGATGCGGCTGAAAGCTTTCTTTAACCTGGGATCCACGCCGGGTTTCAAAATCGTCCGGTGGGGACCTGACCTTCTTTGGCCGTCGCGCGGTCTTGTGGACCGATCCGAATAGCGGCGGGAATTTTTTATCCTTCTGTACGCGATATCAGCACCTCTGGTATGGGCACCCCTACAGGTGATTCACCATTTCCTTTACGCGCGTTTTCGCGTCGGAGTCTACATCATAAGGCGACTCGCCGTTGAGGTCGGCTTCGATGAGATCATCGGCATAGGGGAGAAATCCCAGAATATCGAAGTCCGCCAGGTGCTCCTTGAGAAAGGCCTCGTCTTTCTCGCTGCGCACTTTGTTGCCGACGATAAACACCTGTTTGAGGTTGATCTCGGAAGCCAGGCGGCGAATGTGCTCGGCGGTATCGATGCTGCGGCGGCCGGGCTCCACCACCACGATCAGCTTGTCCACGGCCGATGCCGTTGCCCGGCCGAGGTGTTCGATGCCGGCCTCCATGTCCATCACCACCACTTCATCCCGGGCCAATACGATGTGCATGACCAGCGCCTTGAGCAGGGTGCTCTCCGGGCAGATGCAGCCGCCGCCGCCTTTCTTGACGCTGCCCAGGCGCATCAGTTTGATCTGGTCTTTTTTTGCGGAGAGGGCGTCCGGCAGGTCGTCGACCTTGGGATTGAGTTTGAAAAATCCACCGATGGAGCCGGGTTGCGCACCGGTGCGTTCGAGGATCATCTCTTTCATATTGGCGATGGGGGTGATTTTGTCGGCATCGGGAATCCCCAGGGCGGCCGCCAGGTTGGCGTCCGGGTCGGCGTCGATGGCCAGAACCTTTTTGCCCATATCGTTCAAGGTGCGGATCAATAATGATGAAAAGGTGGTTTTCCCGACACCGCCTTTACCACTGATGGCTAGTTTCATGGGGTATCCTTTCGTAACAATTCGGTTTCAAACTCAATCAAGCACCCGACAATATAACACCCAATATCCGTTCGGCAAGATAAAGGTGCTGGATCGCGATCTATTCCTTGACGGTTCCCACGGCCGAGGTTAGAAGGAAAGTTTGACAACTTGAGGCAGGGCAGAATGGCCTCATGCATTGAAATCGACATGTGGCTGGCTCCGGGTCAATTGAAGTGGTGCTGGTGGAATGTTGAACCAAGAACCGGAAACCAGAAACCAGGAACCAGGAACCAATAACAATGAGCCATATCGTACGCCGCAAAGCCGGCGATTTTGTCGGCCCCAAACCTGAAATTCTTTCTCCGGCCGGCAACCGGGACAGCTTCCTTGCCGCCTTGGCCGCAGGTGCGGATGCCGTCTATTGCGGCCTCAAATCACACTCCGCCCGCATGGCCGCGCAGAATTTCACCGTTCAAGAACTCGCGCCGCTGGCCGATCTGGCACGTTCCAAAGGCGTGCATCTCTACCTGACCGTCAATACATTGCTCAAGCCCGGTGAACTGCAGCCGCTGGCCGCACAGCTGGAATCGGTTCAACGCATTGTCGAACCGAGGGCATTGATCGTTCAGGACCTGGCCGTAGCGGAGATGGCCAAGCAGATCGGTTACAAGGGGGAGATCCATCTCTCCACTCTGGCAAATGTCACCATGCCCGGCATCCTCAAACGGCTTCCCAGAACCTTTGGGGTAAGCCGGGTGGTCCTGCCCCGCGAACTGAGCATCGAAGAGGTCAAGATGATGGCATCGGCCTGTCCCCAGGACCTCTCTCTGGAGATCTTCATCCACGGCGCCCTGTGCTACGGCGTGTCGGGCCGTTGCTATTGGAGCAGCTTTATGGGGGGCAAAAGCGGGTTGCGGGGGCGGTGCGTCCAACCGTGCCGGCGACGCTACCAGCAGGGAACGCAGAAAATGCGGTCGTTCGCCTGCCAGGACCTCAGCCTTGACGTGCTGGCGAAGGTTCTCGCCGGTGTCCCCAAGATCAGGGCCTGGAAGATCGAAGGGCGAAAAAAAGGCCCCCACTACGTTTATTACACCACCACGGCCTACAAGATGATCAGGGACGAGGGACATGATCCCCAGATCAAAAAGGCGGCGGTGAAACTGCTGGAACATTCTCTGGGACGGCAGGGGACCCACTATCACTTTCTGCCCCAGCGCCCCCAGAATCCGGTGGACACATCGGCGCCTTCGGGTTCGGGACTGATGGTGGGAACCGTGCGGGGCGCACAGGACAAACCCTATATTGAACCGCGCATTGAATTGCTGGCCCAGGACAAATTGAGAATCGGATACGAGGACGATGCCTGGCACCAAACCATCGACCTCTTCAAAGCCGTGCCCAAAAAGGGGAAATTCTATTTCAAACTCTTCCGCGGACGGAGGCCGGCCAATGGATCGCCGGTTTTCCTGATCGACCGAAGGGAACCGGCTTTGCTGGATGAGCTTAAGACTTGGGAAACGCAGCTGGAAGAACGGGCCAAACCGGTTCCCCAAAAATCAGGTTTTGTTTTGCGGCTGCCGCCCGGAAGCCCCAAGAAGCCCCACCTGTGGCTCATGCATGTACGGCGCAACCCGGGTCACCGAATGCGCAAGACCAGCGCCGGTCTATGGGTCAATTTCGACCAGCTTCAACATGTTCAGGCCGACGACGCAAAGCACACCTGGTGGTGGCTGCCGCCGGTGATCTGGCCGGAGAATGAAGAACGGTGGCAGGAGCATATCCGTCAACTGCTTCATATGGGAGCACGCCGCTTCGTTCTCAATGCGCCCTGGCAGATGGCCATGTTCCACCGCCCCAAAGGGCTTAATCTATGGGCGGGGCCTTTTTGCAACCTGGCCAATCCCCTGGCGATTCGCGGCTTCAAAATGATGGGCGGGCACGGTGTGATCGTCAGCCCGGAACTGGGGCAGTCCGATTTAGAGGTGCTGGCCGCCAAGAGTGTCTTACCGGTGGGAGTGGTGGTTTCAGGATTCTGGCCCTTTTGCGTGTCGCGGACAAAAGCCGACGATGTCAAAGAGGATCAGCCTTTTGTCAGCCCCAAAGGCGAACAGGGGTGGGTGCGACGGTTCGGAGATCTCTTTTGGGTCTACCCCAATTGGCCGATAGATCTGCGGGCCGCACAGGACAAGCTTCAAAAGGCCGGCTTTCGCATGTTCATCCATCTGGACGAACCGGTGCCCAAGACGGTGAAGATCAAGCGGCGGCCCGGGCTGTGGAACTACGAGATCGGGCTGAAATGACCGGGGGGCAGCAGAATATTGAATATCGAACAAAGAATGACAAATATCGAAGTTTGGTATCGCTGCGCTCTGCCGAATTAATAAATGGTAGAATACCTTGCTTCGACATTCTGCGGTGCCTTGTTCGATATTCATTGCTTGATATTGCATCAGTAAGGAGAAGGTTTTGGCGGAATTAAAGATGCATTGCGAGACAATTGATGTCTCCCTGGACACGGGGCCGGACATCCAGGACATCACCCCCGGTTTGTCGCGTTGCGTCGAGGCTTCGGGCATTCGCAACGGCAGTCTGAACGCCACCATGGTCGGTTCCACCGGGTCGCTGACCACCATCGAGTATGAGCCCGGCGTGGTGGAGGATCTCAAAGCGGCCATGAACCGCATGGCGCCGCCGGACATCACTTACGCCCACGAACTGGCATGGCATGACGGTAACGGTCACAGCCATGTGCAAGCTGCCATGATGGGGCCGTCCATCGTGGTTCCCATTCGCCAGGGACGGCTGCGGCTGGGAACCTGGCAGCAGGTGGTGGCCGTGAACCACGACAACCGAAGCCGGCGCCGCGACATTGAAGTCACCATCATTGGTGTTTAGGTTTTGTATCGCAACGACACGGTTTACCGGAGCACCAGCCATGACCTTGACCCATCGACCGTTTGAAGCAGCAGACGCATCTGCAATATGCGCCTTCCCCGAATCGGAAGAAGAGCTCTTCTTCGCTTTTCCCAGGGCGGCCTTTCCCCTGACGCCGGACGCCCTCTTGGAGACCGCCCGACAGCGCCTGTCGCCCACCGTGGTTCTCAACGGAGGGCAGGTGGTGGCGTATGCCAACTTCATCGAAGTAAAAGAAAAAGGATTTTGCGCCATCGGGAATCTGATGGTGCATCCGGATCACCGTCGCAAAGGGGTGGCCTCATACCTGGTCAGGGTGATGGCGCGCCAGGCGGCGGAGATTTACTGCGCCCGATTCGTGCGTACCGCCTGCTTCAGCCACAACCAGGCCGCATACCAGTTGTACCACAAACTCGGATTCCGGCCGGGAGAGATGGAACAGCGGCTGACCGCGGACGGCACTCCGGTGCTGCTGGTCAATCTCTACCTGCACCGGGGCAAATTGAGCTGCGCGGACTAACCCCATTGTGCACAACCCGATTTGCCAATTCAGTGTAAAGACGTTAATATCACAATGGCGCCACAGGCAGGGACGGTCGATCCGCTGCCGGACATTTGGCTTCGGTATCAGCAATGATGCCTCCTCCAACAGCTTTAAAGGGTGCGATTTATGGCGACATTCGGGAATTATGACGCGGGTGGTTTTTATGATGAGCTCATCGACGATAAAGGCAAACCCCGCCCCGGGGCGAGCCTGCTCGTGGAGAAAATCGAATCACTGCCGCCGGGAGACCTGGCCCTGCGGCAGAAAGCGGCCGAGGCCCTGCTGCTTAAGATGGGTATCACCTTTAATGTCTATGGCCGCGACGAGGGCACGGAGAAGATATTTCCATTCGACATCATCCCCCGGATCGTTTCCGGCGATGACTGGTGGCAGATCGAGAACGGCCTGAAGCAGCGCATTTTTGCCCTTAATGCCTTTATCCAGGATATTTACAACGACAAAAAGATTCTCAAGGATAAAGTCATTCCCGAGGAGCTGATTCTGAGCAGCCGCACCTACCGCAAGGAGTGTGAGGGGTTCTCCCCGCCCCGGGGGATCTGGTGCCACGTCACCGGCACTGATCTGGTCAGGGACAGCGACGGACGGTTTTATGTTCTGGAAGATAATCTGCGTTGCCCGTCGGGCGTCTCCTACGTGCTTGAAAACCGCCAGGTGCTCAAACGCACATTTCCCCAGGTGTTCGAGGCGTCGCGGGTGCGGCCGGTGGACGATTACCCATCCAAACTGCTGGAAATACTGGAGCATCTCGCCCCTGACAATGTCGCATCCCCCACCATTGGCGTACTCACTCCGGGCATTTACAACAGCGCCTACTTCGAGCACTCCTTTCTCTCCCAACAAATGGGGGTTGAGCTGGTGGAGGGCCGGGATCTGGTGGTCTCCGACGGTTTTGTCCACATGCTGACTACCAAGGGGCTGCAGCGCGTGGATGTTCTTTACCGGCGCATAGACGACGACTTTATCGATCCCGAAGTGTTCCGCGCCGATTCCATGCTGGGCGTCAAGGGCCTCATGGGCGTTTACAAGGCCGGCCGAATTGCCTTGGCCAATGCACCGGGAACCGGAGTGGCCGACGATAAAGTCATCTATGCCTACGTCCCCAAGATCATCAAATACTACACCGGCAGCGAAGCCATCCTGCCCAACGTCCCGACTTATATCTGCGGGGATGAAAAAGACCGAACCTATGTTCTGGAACACCTGGACCGGTTGGTGGTCAAAGCCGCCAATGAATCGGGCGGGTACGGCATGCTGGTGGGGCCCCACGCCACGGAAGCCGAAAGAGCGGCTTTCGCCGAGAAGATCAAGGCCGAACCGCGCAACTACATGGCCCAACCCACCATATCGCTCTCCAGGGTGCCGACCATTGTGGGTGACCGCATCGAGGGGCGCCATGTGGACCTGCGCCCTTACATCCTGTTCGGCGAGGATATTTATATTCAACCCGGCGGGTTGACAAGGGTGGCGCTGAACAAGGGGTCCCTGGTGGTCAACTCATCCCAGGGCGGCGGCAGCAAAGACACGTGGGTTTTGTAAAAGGACGGGGGGAGGTATACCATGCTCAGCCGTGTGGCGAACTCGATTTACTGGATGTGCCGTTATATTGAACGGGCGGAAAACGTGGCCCGCTTTATCAGCGTAAATCTCAACCTTTTGATGGACATGCCTCTGGAGGGCAGTAAACATTGGGAACCGCTGATAATGACCACCGGCGATCAGTCGCACTTCGAAGAGAACCATCCCGATTACGCCAAGGAGACGGTGATCCGCTACCTGACCTTTGACCGGGATTATCCCAACTCCATCCTGACCTGTCTGGCGGCGGCGCGGGAGAACGGCCGCTCCATCCGGGAGATCATCTCGTCCGAGATGTGGGAGCATCTGAACAATTTTTACCTGGAACTGGCCGACCCATCCAGTCAGGCTCTGGCGATGGAAGACCCTTTACGATTTTTCAAAATCATTCAGATGCGCAGCCATCTGTTCACCGGCCTGATGGATTGCACCATGAGCCACGGCGAAGCCTGGAATTTCGCCCGCATCGGAATGATGATCGAGCGGGCGGACAAGACATCCAGGATACTGGACGTGAAATACTTCATGCTGCTGCCGCGGGCGGACCTGGTCAACTCGCCCATCGACAACATTCAATGGATGGCCGTGCTTAAATCCGCCAGCGCCTTCGAGATGTTCCGCAAACAATATCACCGCATCACACCGCGCAGTGTCGCCGATTTTCTGATTTTTGACAACCAGTTCCCGCGCTCCATCCGCCACTGCATTCACAAGGCCCAGATCTGCCTGCAACGCATCACCGGAACGGCGCCCGGATCGGCACACAACCCGGCTGAAAAGTTGCTGGGCCGCCTGATGGCCGATTTAGAGTACACCGATATCGACGAAGCCATCGACCAGGGCATGCACGAATACCTGGATGGGCTGCAGACCCGTTTCAACCAGGTGGACCAGGCCATCGGCGGGACATTCTTCAACCTCAAGCCCCTGGAAGAGATAGCCACCCAGGAACAATAACCGGCCGCAGCCAACCCGGCGGGTGCGGCGCCGGACCCGTATCGATGCCTATCCCCGCCCCGAGAAAGGATCTTTCGTGGGAATTCATGTCGCTTTGAACCATAAAACCTCGTACCGCTATGATCGCCGCGTCAGCCTTTCGCCCCAGATCGTCCGTCTGCGTCCAGCGCCCCATTGCCGCACCCCGATCCTGAGCTACTCCATGACCGTTACCCCCCAAAAGCATTTCATCAATTGGCAGCAGGATCCCTTCGGCAACTATCTCGGCCGATTGGTCTTCCCGGATAAGACCACCGAGTTTCATGTGGAGGTGGATCTGGTGGCCGACATGATCGTCATCAACCCATTTGATTTTTTTCTGGAACCCCGGGCCGAAACCTTTCCCTTTCAATACGAAGCGCCGCTCAAATCGGACCTGGCCCCGTACCTGGCCGCCGAGCCGGCCGGCAAGGCGCTATCCGCCTATCTGGAAAAAATCGATCGCACCCCTGCAAAGACCATTGATTTCATGGTCCTGCTGAACCAGCAACTCAGCAGCGCCATACGGTATCTCATCCGCATGGAACCCAATGTACAGAGCTGCGAGCAGACCCTGTCCAGGGGCAGCGGCTCATGCCGGGACTCGGCCTGGGTGATGGTCAACATCCTGCGCCATCTGGGCCTGGCGGCGCGTTTTGTCTCCGGCTACCTGATCCAATTGACCCAGGACGTGAAATCCCTGGACGGCCCATCCGGGCCGGAGGCGGATTTCACCGACCTGCACGCCTGGGCCGAGGTCTATCTGCCCGGTGCCGGGTGGGTGGGCATGGACCCCACCTCCGGTCTGTTCGCCGGCGAGGGGCACATCCCGGTGGCCTGCTCGCCCGAGCCCCAGAGCGCGGCGCCCATCGCCGGGGCATTGGACGAGTGCGAAGTGACGTTCAACCATCACATGAGCGTCCAGCGCATCTTCGAAGCGCCACGCGCCACGCGCCCGTATCCGGAAGCGGTCTGGTCGGAAATCCTGGACCTTGGAGACCGCGTGGATCAGCAGCTGGAAAGCCTGGATGTCCGCCTGACCATGGGGGGCGAACCGACCTTTGTCTCCATCGACGACATGGACGGCGATCAGTGGAACACCGACGCCCTGGGCAAAGAAAAGCGTCAGATCTCAGAGACCCTGATCAAACGCCTGCGGCGAGAGTGGGCACCCGGCGGTTTGCTGCATTACGGCCAGGGCAAGTGGTACCCCGGCGAGTCCCTGCCCCGTTGGGCCCTGGGTTGCTACTGGCGTCAGGATGGCGAACCGGTCTGGCAGGACGACCAATGGATCGCGGACACTTCCAAAGATTACGGCTACGGCGGGGTCGAAGCCAAAGCTTTCATCGAGGCGCTGGCCGTCCGGTTGCGGGTCAGCCGCCGTTATATCCGCGAGGTCTTTGAAGATGTATTATACTACCTTCACAAGGAGCAGCGGCTGCCGGTGAATGTGGACCCCGCCGATCCCAGATTGAAAGATCCCGAATCCCGGGCGCAGCTGGTGCGCACTTTCGAGCGCGGGTTGGGTACGGCGGCCGGCTATGTCCTGCCCCTGCAATACGGTTCCTGGAAAAGCGGTCCCTGGCCGGTCCGGGGAGATCACATGTTTCTGCTGCCCGGGGACTCGCCGGTGGGACTGCGGCTGCCCCTGGAGTCCCTGCCCTGGGTTTCGGAGGCCGATTTTCCCTTCGACCATCCCCTGGACCCCATGGCGGAACGCGGCCCCCTGCCAGATCCGAACACTGGCCAGCAGGCGCTTCCGGGCTCGCAATCGCCGGTCACGGGTGAAGGTGTGCGCACCCAACCGCCGCCCTTCGACGATCCCGAGCCGGTGGCCGGGCAATCCGCCGCCTGGGTCGTGCGCACGGCCCTGTGCGTGCAGCCGCGTGAAGGCCGGATTTATGCTTTCATGCCGCCGGTGAGCACCCTGGAAGGCTACCTGGAGCTGGTGGCCGCCGTCGAAGCCACCGCCGCAGATACCGGCATGCCGGTGGTGATCGAAGGATACACACCGCCCTACGATCCCCGCCTGAACAACCTGAAAATCACCCCGGACCCGGGGGTCGTCGAAGTCAACATCCATCCCATGCACAACTGGCGGGAAATGGTGGATTGCACCACCACCCTGTATGAAGCGGCCCGGCAGACCCGCCTGGGGACCGAAAAATTCATGCTCGACGGACGCCATACCGGCACGGGCGGCGGCAACCACATCATCATCGGCGGCGCCACGCCGGCGGACAGCCCCTTTCTACGGCGGCCGGACCTGCTGCGCAGCTTCGTCACCTTCTGGAACAACCACCCGTCCCTGTCCTTTCTCTTTTCAGGCCTTTTCATCGGCCCCACCAGTCAGCAGCCGCGCATCGACGAGGCGCGGCACGACAGCCTCTACGAGCTGGAAATCGCCTTTGCCGAGATGGAGCGGCAGACCGGGCCGGACCGCCCCTGCCCGCCCTGGCTGGTGGACCGGCTCTTCCGCAATCTTCTGGTGGACAGCACCGGCAATACCCACCGGGCGGAGTTCTGCATCGACAAGCTCTATTCCCCGGACAGTGCCGCAGGGCGTCTGGGCCTGCTGGAGTTCAGGGCCTTCGAGATGCCGCCCCATGCGCGCATGAGCCTGGCCCAGCAACTGCTTCTGCGTATTTTTGTGGCCCGGTTCTGGCAGACCCCCTACCGGCAGGAACTCGTGCGCTGGGGAACCCGCCTGCACGACCGCTTCATGCTGCCCCAGAGCGTCGAGGACGACTTCAGGGATGTTCTCAAAACATTGGAATCAGATGGTTTTCCGGTCTCCATGGATTTCTTTCATCCCCATTTCGAGTTCCGGTTCCCCATTTACGGCCGGGTGGTCTATGCGGGCATGGAAATGGAGCTGCGCCAGGCGCTGGAGCCCTGGCATGTGCTGGGAGAAGAACCGGGCGGCGGCGGAACGGTGCGCTACGTGGACTCGTCGGTGGAGCGGTTGCAGGTCAAAGTCGCCGGTATGACCGGCCGACGCCATATCGTCACCTGCAACGGCCGCAAAGTCCCCTTGCAGCCCACGGGCGTGGATGGTGTTTTCGTGGCAGGCATTCGCTACCGCGCCTGGCAGCCGCCGTCCTGCCTGCACCCCACCATC
>JBNLAV010000096.1:0-33576 GCA_050302315.1 Desulfobacteraceae bacterium | reverse complement strand
GTGCCGGTTGTCACAAATCGCATCGAAGGTTTCGACCTGGCCCGCGCCCTGGCCGTCATGGGCATGGTTGCGGTGAACTTTGCCTCCATGATGAAAGTAGATGAATATCCCATGATATGGTTGGGAACCGTGGTGGATTTTATCTACGGAAGGGCTGCTACCGTCTTTGTCATCCTGACCGGGATCTCACTTTGCCTGACGGCCGGGAAAAGGAAAGCGCGGGATGGCGGGCCACCGCTGAAGCTCTACTTGTTGAAACGCAGTTTGCTGCTCGTCGTGGCCACCGTTATATCGGTACCTGTATTTGCGGGTTTGGCGGTCTTATTAACCCGGCAACTATTCAGACAACTACTTTAACCGCCTGCCCTTCACTCCCCAGTAGAACGCGAGCCCATCATGACGCAGGCGAAACAGCGCATGCTGCTGCGACTTTGGGGTAGAGTTCAACCGCATGATACGAACTGCGCACGAAAGGGGAACTGGCCACTTCGGTAAAACCGATCCGAAATGCTTTGCGACGCCAGGCTTCAAATTCTTCCGGTGGGACAAATCGCTCGACCGGCAAATGCTTTTCGCTCGGCTGCAGGTATTGGCCGATGGTCAGCATGCGGCAGCCTGCTGCGCGAAGATCCACCAGGCAGCCATGAACCTCTTCGTCGGTCTCGCCAAGACCCAGCATCAATCCTGACTTGACCGGAAGTGACGGATCCAGTTGCCCGACACGCCAGAGCAGGTCCAACGATCGGTGGTAAAGGGCTTGTGGGCGCACAAGCGGATAGAGCCGCGACACCGTCTCGATATTATGGTTGAGGACATTCGGTCCAGCGGCCACCACACGACTCAAGGCCTGCCTGTCGCCCTGGAAATCCGGAATCAAGACCTCTATCAACGCATCGGGAATTGCTTTGCGCACGGCGGCAATGGTCTCCGCAAAGATGGACGCGCCACCATCCGGTAAATCGTCACGCGTTACAGAGGTGATCACCACATAACGCAGATGCATGCGGTCGGCTGTGTCCGCAACACGTTGCGGCTCCCCCGGATCCGGCGGGCTTGCAGGGCCGTCCTCTATATTGCAGAAGCGACAGCTGCGCGTGCAGTTGGGCCCCATGATAAGAAAGGTCGCTGTGCCGGCGGAGAAGCATTCGAACTGATTCGGGCACCTGGCCTCCTGGCAGACGGTATGCAGCCCTTTGTGCCGGATCAACGATCGAACCCGTTCGTATTCCGGTCCGGACGGCAGCCGGCGTTTCAACCAGGAGGGTTTGGGTTTATGTGGGTTGCCTTTCGCCATCCGTTCTACCCCCTCAGACATGGTTCCCTGGCGGCGGTTGTTTCATCGAGTCGCCTGACCTTCGTCAGCCGGGGCGCGTCATGAAGCCCATCAGGATTCTCTTCCGCTTCCCTGGCGATGGCCCGCATGGCGTCAATGAAGGCATCGATACTCTCCTTGGACTCCGTTTCAGTAGGCTCAATCATGATGGCCCCTTGCACCACCAGTGGAAAGTAAATCGTGGGAGGATGACTTCCATACTCCATCAACCGTTTGGCGATATCCAGGGTCGTCACATGATGCGACTGCTGAAGCGCATCGGAAAAAACGCATTCATGCATGCAGGGTCGGTCGTACGCCAATTGATAGACATCGCGAAGGCGCTCTTTGATGTAATTGGCATTCAGAACCGCCATTTGGCTGATCTTCTTCAACTCGGTCCCCACACTGAGAATATAGCTGTAGGCCCTGACCAGAATACCGAAGTTGCCATAGAACGCATGAATCTTGCCGACGCTCTGGGGATAATCTTCGCTGAGCCTGAACTGCCCATCCTCTTCGACCACACGGGGCACCGGCAGGAACGGCTCCAGCTCCGGAATAACGCAGATCGGCCCGCTGCCCGGCCCTCCGCCTCCATGGGGCGTGGAGAAGGTTTTGTGCAGATTCAGATGCAGGACGTCCACGCCGGCGGCATTCACGTTCACGATCCCCATGATGGCGTTCATATTGGCCCCGTCGCCATACACCAGCCCCCCTTTGGCGTGCACGATGTCGGAGATTTCACGGATGTTCTCCTCGAACAGACCGAGGGTGTTGGGATTGGTCACCATGATGCCCGCTGTCTGTTCATCCATCAGATCCGCCACGACCCCGGGATCGAGAATACCCTGCTCGTTGGATTTGACCGGTATGGATTTGAGCCCGCAAAGCGTTGCACTGGCCGGGTTGGTGCCGTGGGCGGTATCCGGAATCAAGACCTTGGTTCTGGGGCTGCCCTGTTGTTTGTGATAGGCTGCGATGACCATCATGCCGGTCAGTTCCCCGTGAGAGCCGGCGGCCGGCTGCAAGGTCACGGCGGGCAGCCCGGTTATCTCGGCCAGATAACGCTCCAGTTGGAACATCAGCTTCAAGGCCCCCTGACTCAACGTCTGCGGCAGCAGCGGGTGGGAGCCTGCAAACCCCGGAAGAGATGCCAGACGCTCGTTAATTTTGGGGTTGTATTTCATGGTGCACGATCCCAGAGGATAGAATCCGGAATCAACCCCGAAGTTCCACTGGGACATTCGGGTGAAATGCCGCACCACCTCCAGTTCGCTTAAATCGGGGAAATCGGGCCCTTCGCCTTCGAGGTTTTCGTTGAGCGGAGCCGGATCGACGTCACGAACGGGCATGGAAAAACCGGTGCGGCCGGTGGCGCCTTGTTCCCACAGCAACGGTTCGTTGAAAACCAGGCCGGATGTACCTACGGGATGCTTCATGACGTCACCTCCTTGACCAGGGTATCGATATCGGATTTGCTGCTCGTTTCTGTTGTGCATACCAGAGCGCAATCGGCCAGTTCGGGGTAATAGGGTCCCAACGGCAGGCCGGCGACGATCTTCTTTTCCAGCAACCGGTGGCAGGTCTCTTCTGCACCGTCGGGAAACCGGACAACGAATTCGTTGAAGGTCGGCGTTTCAAACGGAACCTGGCATCCCGCCTGGAGCAGCCCGCGTTTCAGATACTCGGACTTGTCACGATTCAGGGCCGACAGCTCGCGGAACCCGGTGCCGCCCAAAAAGGCCATGTACATGGTCGCCGCTGTGGCGCAAAGCCCCTGGTTGGAACAGATGTTCGACGTGGCCCGCTCGCGTCGGATGTGCTGCTCGCGGGTCGCCAGGGTCAGCACAAATCCGCGTTTGCCATCCTGGTCCACGGTTTGACCCACCAGCCGTCCGGGCATGCTGCGGACATATTTCTGTCGGACGGCAAAAACGCCCAGCGCAGGCCCCCCGAAGGAGCGGGGGATCCCAAGGCTCTGGCCTTCGCCGCACACGATATCGGCCCCCAGATTGCCCGGGCTTTTCAGCAAACCATAGGCCAACGGTTCGGAAAAGCACGTAATGAACAATCTCTTTGCATCCGCATGCACGGCCTGGCCGATGGAATCCAGATCTTCGATACAGCCGAAAAAATTCGGCGACTGTACGGCAACACCGGCCAATCCGTCCAGACGGGCCAAAGACGAAAGATCGGTTCTACCATCGTCGCCGTATGGCAATTCCACCACGTCATAACCGGAAGCCGCAAAATAGGTTTTCACGACGCGCCGGTAAAGCGGATGCACGGCTGCAGATAGCGCGACTTTCTTGCGCTTGGTGACGCGCACCGCCATCAACAAGGCTTCGGCCAGCCCCGAAGCGCCGTCATACATGGATGCATTGGCGACGTCCATGCCCAGCAGCCTGGCAATCAGGGTCTGGTATTCAAATATGGTCTGTAGCGTGCCCTGACTGATTTCGGGCTGGTACGGCGTATAGGCGGTAAAGACTTCGCTGCGCAGCAGCAGTTGCTGCACCGCCTCAGGGATGAAATGATCGTAGCTGCCGGCCCCGAGAAAGATCTTGTATTCCGGCGCCACGGCCATGGTTCCGGCCAGCCGGTTCATGTAGTCTTTCAGATCCCATTCGCTCATCGGTTCCGGAAGATTCAGGTCGACAAGACTGCAGCAATCCTCCGGGATGGTGCTGAACAGATCGTCCAGGCTGTCTACGCCCACCACCTCCAGCATCGCCGCTATATCTTCACTGGTATGTGGCAAATATCGCATGGGGTTATCCTTTCAACATGGCAAGGTAAGCGGCCTTGTCCATCAAGTTGTCAAACTCACCCGGATTGGTCGGTTTGACGGTCATCATCCACCCGCCGCCGTAGGGTTCGCTATTGAGCAGTTCCGGGGTGTCGGCCAGTTCTTCGTTGATGGCCTGCACTTCTCCTCCGATGGGCATGTAGAGTTCCGAGACCGCTTTCACGGATTCGAGAGTGCCGAATTCTTCCCCCTTGTCAAAGGCGTCGCCGGGCTCCGGCAGCTCGACAAACACGATATCGCCAAGCTGGTCCTGTGCGTAGTCCGTTATCCCGACCTTGAGGAGATCCCCCTCCTTTTTGGCCCATTCATGATCGTCGGTATAGCGGACATCTTCAGGTATGTTGAGTTCTTCGATCTGCTTCGTCATTTTTTCTCCTCCTCTTTCAGGGCTATACCATTTCGCTGATCAACCGCCGGGCCGTACGGTCCGGCCGGATATCATCGACGATGGTTACCGTGATGGTCCTGCGTTTGTCTTTTAGTTGCACTTGAACTCCGGTCTCGAGTTCTTCGTTTACTTTTATGAAACCGCAGCTCAAACCGCGGGGTTTAAACCCTTTCGGCCTGCCCGGACTTGCAATACTGAAGATTTGCCGGTCCACATATCCGATGCCCATGTCTGAAACACAGGTCAGCACGCGACCGATTTGTTCTCCCGGGGCATTGACAACGACGGCGGGGTCCTGGGTGGAGACTTTTCGCAGATCGGAACCGACAAAGGCATACGTGTAGCGAGGCGCCTGCACGTCTAACAAGGCCTGGTGGCCGATGAACGGTTTGCTGAAACCGCGTCCATCCGCTGTCCAGGGCAGGGCGAAAAGCCACGGATGATGAACGAACGGCCAGGGGCCGATGTCCTGATGAGAAAGCGGCAGCACAGCACCGCCGCGGAGTGAATCCCTGGCCGCCAGACCGCAGGGCACCAATCCGTTCGGCTGTCCGGCTTCCACAATGGCCTCCCAGACATCTGTAGCCTTGTCGGCGGCCATGAACAACTCGAAACCGAACTCCCCGGTGTACCCGGTGCGGGACAGAAGAATAGACGTACCGTCTTTAAGACAAACGGCGTGTTCATTCGGGCAGTCGGCATCCGGACGGCCCTTGAAAGAAAAGTAGGGCATGGCGTCCAACGCCGTTTCCGCATCCGCCAGCACATTAGACAGGATTCTTGCCGCCATCGGCCCTTGAATATCGATCTTGCCGAATCGGTCGGTCATGTCGGTAACGGTGGTTTCAAGCGCCGGCTTGTTTGCCGTCAGATGAGCGGCGATCTTGGCTCCCATGCCGGCATTGACAACCACCAGGTAGTGGTTGTCGCTAAGCTTGTAGACGATGCCATCGTCAATAACGCCGCCCGTTTCGTCCAAAAACGCGCCATAAACGCACCGCCCGTTGAAGATGGCCTTTCGGCTCTTACCGATGCAGGCGTCCATATTGTTGGTAAAGCAGTGCTGCAGCAAGGTATGCGCACCCGGCCCCCTCACATCCACCAGGGCCATATGGCTCGTGTCGAACAGACCGGCATGGGTCAGCACGGCCAGATGCTCGTTCTTCGCCGAAGAATACCACAGGGGCATCTCATATCCCCCGAAATCGGCCATGCTGGCGCCCTGGGATAGATGCCAGGCATGCAAAGGGGTTCGCTTGACGGGTTCTCCCATTGTTATCTCTCCTCAAATGATCAGGCCCTTCTGCCGTCGTTCGCTCCACGAACATGGACTACAGGATGTAGGGCATTTTAAAGTTGTAGCCTTTGTAAACCACAAAGGTTTCGACGGATTGCACACCTTTGATCTTGGCCACTTCTTCGGTGTAGAATTCCAACAGACCGAATCCTTCCTTAAGCAGCACCATTAGTATCAGATCAAACCGGCCGGTAACGACACTGACGGATACGACGCCGCGCAGGGTACTGAACTCTTCACCTTTCTTGATAAGGTCAACGGTGGTCAGTTTGACGCCGATAATGACGGACTGATGCCGGGGAAGGGCATCAGGATCGATGACCCCGCTGATATCCAGTACGCCCTGCTTTATCAGTCGGCTGACACGCGAACGGACGGTATTTTCCGCCACATCCAGGTCCTTTGCGATCTGGCCGAAGGATTTACGCCCATCTCTCAAATGCTTGATGATTTCAATGCTGGTCCGGTCAATTTTCATATGGGAGCGTCTCCAAAAGTATGGGGTGCATACGGAACTGATACAGAAAATTGATGGTGCTGTCAATAAAATTCGTATATTTTAATGTATTTTTCAATTATCAATCATTTTATTATTGATATTTTCATAATTAGCCCATAAACAAGGATCAAAGGAGAACACCATGAACAAAAGAATCACTATTTTGGGTGCCGGACCCGGCGGCTATGTGGCGGCGGTGCGCGCCGCACAGAACGGTGCACAGGTTACTGTGGTCGAAAAAGAACGCGTTGGCGGTACGTGTCTGAACTGGGGCTGTATTCCGTCTAAAATCATGAAGATGACTGCGGAGATGATGGAGAATTTTCATCGCGCCCAAACCTTCGGTATCCGGACCTCGGAAACGCCATCGGTGGACATGCCGACCCTGATGGCCCGCAAAGAGAAGATCCTGCAGACCCAGGCCAAGGGGATCGAATCACTACTCGCCCACCACAACATCTCCCTTGTTGCCGGAAAGGGCCGCATCGAACGCCAGGGGGTGGTGAGCGTCGAACAGGCGGACGGCCAAGCAACCGAAGTGGCCTGGGACCGATTGATCATCTCCACCGGAACCGTGCCGCTGAATATCCCGGCATTTCCCTTTGACGGAAATACTGTCATCTCCAGCAACGAGGCATTGTGTCTGGACGCCGTTCCGGACTCGGTGCTGATCGTGGGCGGCGGTGTCATCGGTTGTGAATTTGCCTGCATACTGGCGGCGCTAGGCTCCAGCGTCACGGTGGTCGAAGCGCTGGACCGGCCGCTTCCCCTGCCGTCTGTCGACGAATCCTGCTCCAAAATTCTGATGCGCGAAATGAAAAAACGTAAAATCCAGTTTATGGTCAACCGGACCGTGACACAGGTCCGGAAGGAAGGAAAGGAGCTGTCGATCACCATCGGGCCGTCTCCGTCGGCCGACAATCTGAAAGAGCGCGACAGACAGCCGGTTGAGGTGAATGCGGAAAAGGTCCTGGTCTGCATCGGACGTTCGCCCAACACCAAAGGGATCGGGCTCGAAACCATCGGTGTCGCAATGAACGAAAGGGGTTGGATCCAAGTGGACGCGTCCATGCAGACCAATGTCCCCAATGTTTACGCCATCGGCGATGTACTGGGGCCCGATAAAGTCATGCTGGCGCATGTCGCTTCAACGGAAGGCCTGGTCGCTGCGGACAACGCCACCGGTGCCAATCGGCGCATGGATTATACTGCAGTTCCCGGGGCCATTTTCACCATGCCCGAAGTGGCTGCGGTGGGAATTACCGAAGCGCAGGCGGCGCAGCAAGGCATTGACGCTCGATCCGACAGTGTCTTGTTCAGAACCTTGGGAAAAGCCCAGGCCATGGGTGAACTGGCCGGCCAGGCCAAATTGATTTCCGAAGCCGGCAGCGGCAGAATCCTGGGGGTCCATCTGATCGGACCGCATGCCACCGATTTGATCGCCGAAGGGACACTTGCGGTCCAGACCGGACGAACCACCCGTGAGCTCGCCGACACGATCCATGCACATCCCACATTGGCCGAAGCGATGTTGGAGGTGTCGTTGAAGGCCGTCGGTAAAGCGTTGCACGGATAGTTGTACGGATTACGGTGCGCGACGCCGGAGGAAAGCCGATCAATGGGCAATGTCGAGCGCCGCTGATGCTCCTGCGCGAACCCGTTGCAGCCCGACCAGGGCCAATCCGCCAAAAACGGACACCATCCCTGCAAACGAGAAGACCGTTATGTCTTCGCCGATGACCATGATGCCAAGCAAGCAGGCCACCAGAGGCTCGGCCAGGGTCAACAATGCTGCGCTGGATACGGGCGTACCGGCCAGCCCTGACGCCAGGAGCAGATAAGGCAGTCCGGTGGCCGCAATCCCCAGCCAGAGGGAAACCCAGATGCCGCGGGGCGTCAACCACAGCTGCCAGTCAGCGACGATAAGCTTCGGGCTCAACACCAATGCGGCGATGGTGAGCACAACGGTCATCAGGACGAGCGGCGATCCATTGACCAGCAGACGCTTGGAAGCCAGCAAAACCAGCGCATAGCCGCCGCCGGCGGCAAATGCCAACGCAATCCCGGTGGGGTCGACGGTGACAGGCCCTCCCGGCAGCACCAACAGAGCACATCCGGCCAAGGTCAGCAGCGCTGCAAGACACCACCTCCACCCAATGGCCTCTCCCAGCAGGACATATCCTGCAATGCCAGCCACAATGGGCGCACTTCCTATGGCCACCAGCGTACCGACCGCAACGCCGGTGAGATGGACCGATTTGAAGAAGCACAATTGATAGATGGTTACACCGGCGATACAAAAGAACAACGGAATGCGGGGAAGCGAACGGATCCCTTTCAGGGACCGTGGGTGCAGCCCCAGGACCAGAAGGCAGAGCAGCGGGCTGCCGATGGCAAGACGAAGGGCGCCGGTCGCGGCCGGGTCGATACCATCCGGGGCGAAGTACTGGGAAGTCCCCGTGGTTCCGAACAGAATCGCGCCGAGAAAAATCATCATCCGGCTTTTGAAAACGGATCGGTGCACGCCGGCTTCCCTTATTCCGATTCAGCAGAGCCGAGCCGGCGGATCAGCTCGGGAAGCACTTCGAACAAATCGACCTCCGCACAGTAGTCGCAGTTGGCCATGATGGCGGCCTCCGGATCGGTATTGATGGCGATGATCATGCCGGCGCTTTTCATGCCGGCAAAATGCTGAACGGAGCCGGATATGCCGCAAGCAATATACACCTTGGGATTGACTTTGGCCCCGGTTTGCCCCACCTGCATGGTATAGGGCACCCAACCTTCATCCACCGCCACACGCGAGGCCCCAACGGCCGCACCGCCGAGGGCTTTGGCGCAATCGAACAGCAGTTTGAAGTTTTCCCCGCTCTTCATCCCACGCCCCCCGGAAATGATGATATCCGCCTCGGATAAATTTTGCGCGCCCGGTTCTCCGGGGATCACCTCCACCAGACGCATTTTCGTATCCGGCTCAAGGGTTACCGAATGCTCCACAAGACGGGCATCCGCCGGGCCTGCCACCGCCGGTATGGCGTTGGGGCGAAGACCATAGATGACCGGCGCCCCGGATACTTTCAGCGTGGCCATGATCTTGCCGGAGTACTGGGTGGTTCTGACGGTCTGCGCATCGATATCCACTGCGATGCAATCCATCACCAGCGGTGCATCCAGCGCAGCGGCGATGCGCGGCAGCAGATCCTGGCCCTGGGCGGTGGTCAATCCCATAAGGATGTCCAGCCCCAAGGTTTCAACGACGGATACGACGGCCTGGGACCAGTGCTCGGGATGCCATCCGCCGGGCGCTATGGATACCGCCAGTATCTCATCGACTCCGTAACGCGCCAGCTCCTGTTGCATCGTTTCGGTGACCGGCGCCGGTGAAATGGCGAACAACCGCCGTGCTTGCCCCCTGGCGGCCGTAATCATGCCCAGATTTGCCGGTTTTAGCGCTCCATCCTTATTTTCGATAAGCAGTCCGATTTTCTTCATCATCTTATTATCCTGCTGGATACCTGTGCGCCGTTGCGTCGACGCATAGCGACTTAAAGCACCCTGGCCTCGTCTTTGAGCAGATCAATCAATTGCGCGGCGATGGATTCGGCGGACCCGGTCAGGGCTTTGGGCTGTCGCGGTTCTGCCGCCGATTCATAGCGAACCACTTCGACACGGCCCGCCGGCGTTTCGAAGTGCAGATCTTCCATGGCAATGCATTCGACCGGCTTTTTCCTGGACTTGACAATGTCGGGAAACGTCGGATAGCGCGGCGTATTTAGCCCTTTGCCGGCTGCCAGCACGCAGGGCAGCTGCATTTCAAAGACTTCCCTGGTGCCGGCCTCTTTTTCACAAACCACCCTGGCCATCTCGGTCTGCACATCGATCCGCACCACATTGGTTGCCGCCGGAAAATGGAAATGGTGGGCCAGACGAAACATGGTCTGCATGCCTTCGGTGTCGATGGATTCTTTACCGGTCAGGATCACATCGGGGCGACCGTCGTTTTCAATCGCCGCCTTGAGCGCCCTCGCCGTGACCAATGCATCGTGCCGGTCGTCGCTGGTGATCAAGATTCCCCGGTCGGCCCCCATGGCCATGGCGGAACGCAGGGTATTCTCGGCGGCGGCCTTACCCAGACAGACCACCACAATTTCACTATCGGAGAATTGCTCCTTCAACCGCACCGCTTCCGTCACGGCATGCTCATCATAGGGATTCATCAGGAAAGTGATATTCTCTTCAATCCGATCCCCATCCTTAACCGTGATGGTCGCCGCTGAATCCGGAACATGCTTGATACACACGTAAATTTTCATATGAATATCCTAAATATGCTCATTAAACATTCGACCATTTGGGTTGAATCAAAGGAAGTGTTGTTAAACTAATGCAGGTTGAGTGTTCAATCAAAATCTGGTGCTGTGGAGCCGGCGGGTCCAGTGTGTGGTGTGCACCGCACGCACCTTCGTTTAAGTGCCGCTAAGGCGCGCTCCGGGCATCCCGCAAATGGCCGGCTCTATGAGCACAATCTCACTGACGATCTGTCGTTCTTGCAAATTTCTTGTGCGTAAGCGCCAAAGGGCCTGCTTCACCCCAAGCAGACCCTTTGTTCAATTTTTCACAGATCCTTTCGAACGCAGGACCCCACTATCCATTCACCGAAAAGCTGGAGTTGTAGTTGATCTCCCGTTTGCGGGAGAAGAATCCCACATTGAGCTTACGCCCGGTGTACTTCATGGTGAACTGAAACGGCTCCTCGTCGTGGTCCAGGCCCTTTTCGCAGGCGTCGATCAGCTCCGCCATCATGGCGCCCACCACCGGCGCGTTCTTGTACTGATTGCCGCTGGTGCCCACGGCCATATAGAACCCGCCCAGGTCCGATTTGTCGTATATGGGAATCCAGTCGTCGGAGCAGTCGTACAGATCGACGACACCGTTGGGCTGATTGGGCACCTGCAGAGTGGGAATCCGGCGACCCAGGCGATAGCATTGGGCCTTCCACTGCTCTTCGGTCAGTTGATTGTCACGGCCGTGTCCACCTTTACCGGCATAGAATTCGTCCGGGTCCACCCACTCCTGGGGATCGCACTCCGGATCCTCCGAACCGATGAGAAACAGGTTGCCGACTTCCGGGCGGACATAGCAGCCGATATCCCCGTCACTCTGATGGTAGCCTTCGTTGAGGTAGTCGTAACCTTCGGGAGAGGGGCAGTACATTACCTCGTGGCGCAAGGCCTTGGTCTTGATGTTGCAGCCTTCCCATACACCCTCGGCCAGCTGGTTGATCTTGAAAGAATGCGGCCCGGCGCAATTGACCACGATCCTGGCGTCGATCTCGGTGCCGTCGGCCAGGGTGATGCCCTGAACCTTTCCGTCGGCGCTGCGAATCTTGACGACTTCGGCATTGAACATGAACTCGCCGCCCTTGGCCTCTACAGCACGCATGATGTTATGGGCCGACAGCGCCGGGTCGTTGACATAACCGCCCTCGGGGCAGAACAGCGCGCCTTCGAGCATGTCGGTGGGGTCGTTCCAGAAAGCGGGTTCTTCAGGACGCTTGACAGGCCAGAACTCGTGAAGGTCCAGCACGGGCACCATCTTCAGAACTTCTTCGTTGGTCAGCTCTTTGTATTCCACGCCGACGGCATCGTAATGATTTTTGACATTTTGCCATTTATGGCCTTTTGACTTGAGGAGCAGGGAGCCGGTGTTCATGTATTTTGCCAGACCCTTTTCGTCCTTGACATGGTCCAGGTAGTTCTCCCAGTCCAGCCAGTATTTGAATCCTTCATAAGCAAAGGCCACACCATCTTCGGTGGAATAGTGAGCCCTGACAATCGCGCAGGATCCGGCGGTGGATCCCTCTCCGGCATCCGGAAGCTTATCGACGTTCAAGGTCTTGTATCCTTTTTTGGACAATTCATACGCGATAGGAGACCCGATGATTCCGGCCCCAATGATGATGGCGTCATACTTTTTGTTCATGATTCCTCCCGTCAGGCGATAAACGTGGACCGCGTCCACAATGGTAATCAAATGCTTCGTTTCATCAAATAACGCAAGATGAATGCCATTTGTGAACGGCGGACCCAATTTTGGCCGCCCTGCAAAAATGAATTTATGCCATAAAAACAGTCGGTTTTATTTTGGCCCACCGCTTCTGGATTATTTATTGTCCCGGATGGGCTGCAGATGCAAATTATTTTTCATCTGCGAAAGATTTTTTTCGCTTTTAGGAAAATTCTCTTTCGTTGGCGATACCGCGTACCCGCTTCCGGGATCATCCCTTCAAGCCGGAAAGCCAGCTGTTGAAGCGTGACTCGCCTGCCGGTGAAACCCCGGACTCGGCCCCGGCATCCAGGACTGCATGCACCATGCTGTCGGCATACCCCCGGCTGCAGGTCATGACCACTCCCCCAGATCCGTCGCTTTGCCTGTCCAGGGTGACAATCTGGCAAGGCACGTGGCAAAACGGGCCCTGCAGCAGAAACGGGGCTGGCTTGGCCGGCGCCATGAAGTCCAGGGCCGTCAGCTTTTCCGTAATGAAAAAGACCTGCGGCCCGACGAGCGCCAAAAACACGGTCGATTCGGTCACATCGGTGTAGCCGGGGAAATCCGGCATTTCAGAGGCCGCACCGTTCAGGTGCCAGATGGCGGCCTGGGTCCGGTTCATGCGGTTGATCAGAATGCCGTTTTCCAGCGTACAGGCGCCGGGGGCGCCGGGAACGGCAAGTCCGCACGGCGTCTGTTCGCCGACGTTGGCGTCCTGAAGGTCCCACCGGGCTTTATGGCCCAGGTCAATCAGCCACGGCCCTTGCCCTTCGTTTTCATAGGCCGTTACCACGGTCCAATAATCGCGGACTTCAGTTTTAGCGATCCCTGCGGTGAACTGCACCGCAGAGCGACGTTTAATTTCTACCATTTCGGCCACCTCACATCTTCATCCGTTTGCCTTCGGGATCGTAGAATGGCATGTCGACCACTCTGGCGTATAGCCGTTTCCCATTGCATTCATCCTCAAAAATTTCCAGCCGGGTGCCAATATCCGACAGTTCGGATTCCACCAGGGCCATTCCAACTGCTTCGCCCGTGTTAAAGCTTTTACGGGCCGTGGCCACATAGCCGCGGATCCGTGTATCGACAATCAGGGCCCCGTCGCGCGGTGCCCGGGTGTCGTCCTCCATGCGGATACCGACCAGCTTGAGCCGCGAGGGATCGTCTTCGGCTTGGCGCAACGCGACAGCCCCGACGGTTTTGGCGTCGGCTTTGCTGCGGTCCCACAAAAAACCCAGCCCCACATCGAGCAGATTGGTCCGTTGCTCGGATTCCTGCCCCAGGATGATATGGCATTTTTCCATGCGCATGACATTCTGGGCTTCAACACCGAAATTCCGGATTTTGAATTCAGCCCCGGCCGTTTTCAGCATGTCCCACACGCTTTGCATGAACGAAGACGGAACATGCAGCTCATAGGAGAGTTCACCCACAAATCCCAGGCGCATGGCCCGGACGGGAATCACGTCCTGAATCATGAATTCACGGTACCCGGAGAAGGGAAAGGCCTCATTGGACAGATCCGCATCCAGCACCTTTCGCAACACCTTGCGTGCGTTGGGCCCGGAAATATTGATGACGCCCATGGCATCGGTCAGATTGACCAGATGATAATCCCAGCCGTCAAAGCGGGTATGATAGCGGAACCATTCCACTGTGGCGCCGGCACGACCGGTGGACGTGGTGAAGTAGTAATCGTTTTCCCCAAGTTTGACCACCACACCGTCATCTATGACGCAGCCGTCGTCGTTGCACATGGCCGAGTACTTGATCCGCCCGGATTTGACCTTGCTCATGTCGGAGACATAGATGCGCTGCAGGGCCTTCAGGGCGTCCGGTCCATGGATTCTGAATTTTCCAAGGGTCGACCCATCGAGCATCCCCACATTGTTCCGCACATTGAGGATCTCCTGCTCACAGCTGAAATCCTGTGAAAAATAGCGCGCCCGCTGCCAGACACCGATATTTCTGAAAACCCCGCCGTCGGCTTTTTGCGAGGCGTGCATCGGCGTACGCTTGAACATGTGGTGGTTCGCCCCGGCATAGGTGGCGATAAACGTCGGCACCAGGGGCGGCCGCACGGTCGTGGGCATGGGCGGCAGGGTCGAGGCCGTGTATTTGGCCACAAACAAGGGCAGATTGTGCCCGGGAATGCCGCCTTGCCCCGGCCCTGTTCCGGCCGAAGTAAAACGCTTGATCAATTCCGGGACGTCAAAACCCATCCCGATGGCCTGCTTGATGTTTTTGACGGTGGTATCTTCATCGAAACAGATAAAGGTCTTGCGCCCCGGCACCGGTGCCGTGACCAGCTTACAGCCCGTTTCAACCCCGGGTTGCGCGGCAAGCGCATTTTCCGCGTCGGCCACTGCCGCTGCGTTGTCGGCGCCGCAGGCAGCCGCCGCTTTGCACCCCGCCAGGCGTCCCGATGCCTCGATGGCCGACGGGTGGTTTCTACCGGTCAGGCGTCCGGCGGCAAACATCTTGGCGGGAATTTCAGCCGGCAGGAAATACCCGGTTCGGCTGTCGTAACGCATTTTCGCCTGGGCCAGAATAAACGGTCCGTTGACCGGGGTCATGCCTGCGGACGCTACCAGCAGGTCGCAGGCGATCTGCCGCTTGACCGTTCCGTCGATGGTGGCCAGGGTCACTTTCCGGACCTGCTTGCCGCCATCGGCCTTTGTGGCGACCCATCCTTTAAGCAGTGTGATGTTGCGTTCCGCCAGGGCCAGCAGGTGTTCCGGATTCTGCCCGTCCTCCCTGATATCGGCCACGCATTGGATTTTCATACCCAGATCGAACAGATCTACGGCTGCCTCCAGCCCGAGGTCATGACCCACACTGAAAACGGCGGATTCGCCCGGCAGCAATCCGTAGGTGCGGGCCAACCGATGGGCGCAGCCGACCTGCATGACACCGGGTTTTTCATTGTTGTCGAACAGCAGCGGGCGTTCGATGCATCCGGTGGCCACCACCACGCTTTCGGAGCGAATTTCAATGTAGCGTTCGCTGAACGGATCGTTTGTTTCGCCCTTCTGAAAGGCGGTGATCAGATTGTTGTTATAGGCCCCGATCATGGCGGTATGCCTGAATACACGCACATTGGCCGCCTGTTCCACCTGTTCGGCCAGCTGCCGGGCGCGCGCATACAACGGCTGCTCCGCGCTATAGGCGCCGGCACGATAATCGAAGCATCCCCCCAGCCAGGGCCGGGACTCCAGCAAAACCACGCGCAGCCCCGACTCTGCAGCCGCCAAGGCTGCGGTCATGCCTGCGGCGCCGCCGCCGATGACGGTCACATCCGCCGCAAGAAAGATGTCATCGTACCGCCCTTTCATCTCGTAGTCGGGCGATATGGCCCCCAAACCGGCGGCCTTGCGGATCTCCTTCATTGCCAGGGGCCAGATGGCCGCCGGCTTGTGCATGGTCTTGTAGTAGAATCCCGCCGGCATCAACCAGTCCAGCTTATCCATGAAAGCCATCCAGTCAAAATCCGCCGAGCCTTTCACGTTTTGCGCCTTGACTGCCATGCCGTTTTTCAACGGGGTCGTTTCGGTACGAACGTTGGGAATACCGTCGACTTCCATGCAGGTGTTGCTGCACTCGCCATCCAGGCTGTAGAGCCCGCGAGGGCGGTGATACTTGAGACTGCGCCCGAAAACCCGAACCCCGTTGGCAAACAGGGCTGTGGCGACCGTATCGCCGGCCATCCCGGCATAGGACTTGCCACGGTAAGTCAGCGTACGGGGTTTCGATGGGTCGATACGCAGTGTCGGCAATTGACTGAGCCTGTTCATTTGCTTGCCTCCGGATCATCCACTTCAAGGTTGTTGACGGTATCGCGGAAGGTAACGAACCATGATCCGCAGCCGTCGCGATGAAACCACCACTCTTTTTGAATGCCTGCCGTGCATTTGTTCATGTGCACGTAGTCACACCATTCTCTGGGCGTCAGCCCGGCTTCGGCCGGCCGCGGCCCCTTGTCTTCACCACCATAGCGAAACTCGTATCCATTGCGTTTTCCGCAGATGGGGCATGTCAGTGTCAAAGCCATATGATTCTCTCCTTGCGCTATTGCCGATGATCGAAACCCGAACTGGCCGGGTGCGCCGGGCGTGCTTTAGTTGTCCGGGGTATAGGAAACCAACGCGGCCGTTTCCCCCATCAGTTGATGGTTTTCAAAACGGCGCAAATGAAACGGTTTGAGGATGTCCGGACAATTTCCGGTCGCCATATACGCGGCCATATGCTTGCCGACGGCGCTGCAGGATTTAAAGCCGAAATAGCCCCATCCGCAGTCCATATAAAAACCATCGATGGGATCGTTGCCATCCATAACAGGGGCCATATCCGGCGTCATGTCGGCCAATCCGCCCCAGATGCGCATGAACTTCACGCCGCGCAGACAGGGAAGCCAGTCAGACAGGGCTTCGGCCTGATGTTTGATGTAATGGGCGGTGTTCTGTGTCGTATAGTTGGGCCAGGGGTCCATATGGGCCCCGGTGGCGATTTCACCCTTCAAGGTCTGGTTGGCGTAGCAATGATAGGCCCCGGAAGAGACCACATGGTCCAGCAGCGGTTTCAGGGGCTGCGTCACCATGGCCTGAATCGTCAGCACGCTGATGGGCAGCTTGATGCCCAGCATGTGATGCATGATTCCGGCGGAATACCCGCCGGCGCTGACCAGCACCCGCGGCGTTTTGATGCGGCCGCGACTGGTGGATACGCCGGTGATCTTACCGCCCTCGGCGTGAATAGCGGTGGCTTCGGTATGCTGGTGGATGTGCACGCCAAGCTTTGCAGCGCCTTTGGCCAGGCCCCAGACCACGGCGTCATGCCGTACGATCCCGCCCGGCGGGTGGTACATGGCGCCGTGAATCGGAAAAGTGATGTCTTCCGAAATGTTCAGCGCCGGCACCATCTCCTTGGCCTGTTTGGCATCGATCAGATGGCTTTCGACACCGTGGAACTGGGCGGTCGCGATGTTCATGCGGGCGGCATTCATGGCCGCCTCGCTGTGCATTAGATTCAGGTTGCCGCAGTTGTTGAACATCAGGTTGAAATCCAGCTCCCTGGTCAGCACCGGCCACAGATCCAGCGCTTCTTTGTATAACGGCACATTGTATTGCGTGCGCTGATTGGCACGCACAATAGCGGTGTTTCGTCCGGCGCCGCCGAAACCGATAAACCGTTTTTCGATGATGGCCACATCGGTGATGCCCTGCTCCCTGGCCAGATAATAGGCTGTCGCCAAACCATGCAGGCCGCCGCCGATGATCACCGCATCGTAGCTGGATTTAAGGCGCGGCTTTTTTCCCCACAGGGGTTTTTTTGTGCCAAACATAGGATTTCCCTCGCATAAAAGCTATAAAGTGAGTCATGTGCGCACCCAGGCGTTCCAAGACGATGTATCCACCCTATGCAGAATGAAATGAAACATGTCAATAAGAAAATCACTTTTTGACATATTTTCTTTCACGTCTCATCGGCGTTTTTATGGAAGTCCCCGATAAATCGACCATTATAAGCTATTGCATTTCCACCAAGGATGTGTAATGTATATGCCAAAATGAAAGAGGAGAGACTCAATGCGCTCAAATAACCGGCACGCTGTGATTCAACGCGTTATCGATCAGCTCGACCAGCTGACGCCCAAAGGCCGAATTATTGGTGACTATGTTATCGAAAATCCGCGCAAAGCGGTTTTTATGACCACCAAGGAGCTGGCCGAAACCTGCGGTGTCAGCGAGGCCACCGTCGTCCGGTTTGTAAGCCATCTGGGATATGACGGTTATGGGGAATTTCTTCAGGCGCTGCGCGACTTCGTGGATTCGGACATGAGCCTGAGTGACCGCATCGCACTGCCCGGACCACCGGCTGCCGGCCAGGATCGCCTGCATCGCGTATTGCTGGAAGAGGTCAACAATCTGCACCAGATGTACGAAACCATCGATCGCGAGGCCCTGGACCGGTTCGTCGACCACCTGGCGTCACCCAACACCATCTATGTGGCAGGCTCAAGGCTCAGTTTCACGTTTGCTTACTACCTGGGTTGGTCGCTGACCAAAGTGCGCCAGGGAATCACCATCATGAAGGGCAGCGACAGCACGTGCATCGACTGGCTGGTCAACGCCCCCGAGCAGAGCACGGTCGTTATTCTCGCGACCAGCCGCTATCCCAATGAATTGATCAAACTCGGAAAATTGGCCCGCCGGCTCGACCACACCCTGCTGGTGATTGCCGACAGCAACCTGTGCCCCCTGATCCACTTTGCCCACGAATCACTGGTCGCCCCGTCGAAATCGATACCTCTGATCGGATATCCGACGGCCATATCCTGCATTATCAACTACCTGGTGATGGAGTTGGCCTCCCGCATGGGCCGAACCACGCAGGACCACCAGGAAAAACTGGAGCAGATCTACCGGGAGAGCGATCTGCTGTTCAATCTTTACAGCGATGTGGATGATAATCTGGGTCTCAAACGCTTCTGATGCACTCATCGGACGGCACTGAACCATCGCCACCCTTTGCGGTGACCAGCGAGATCCATTGCCGAGGTTGCCATGGGCCATGTTGATCGAACTCACACCATCGAACCCCTTGGTTTGCGCCTGGGAGAATTTTTAAATGTCTTTGACGGGCTGAGTGCGGGCATCATCATCACCGACCGCGACGGCGCCATCATCTACTACAATCAGGCCATGGCCGGGATCGACGACTGCCGTCCGGACGAGGTGATCGGAAAAAAACCGACCCAGGTGTATGACCTGACCGATAACACCAGCATGATCATTCAGTGCCTGCGCTCCGGAGAATCGATCGTCGACCGCCCGTTTTACTACCGAACGCGCATGGGACGTGTGGCCAACACCATTCACAGCGTCTATCCACTGCTCAAGAACAATCAGATCTGCGGCGCAATCTGCATTGTTCGGGAATATACCATCCTCGAAAAAACCATCCGCAATCTCTCATCACCAAAAAACAAAAAAACGGCGCCGCGCAACGATACGCGGTTTACATTCAACAGCATTATCGGTGAAACCGCCGAATTCAAGGCAGCGGTCAACATCGCCAACATGGCGGCCAACACCCCTTCGCCGATTATGCTCTACGGAGAGACCGGAACAGGCAAAGAGCTGTTCGCTCAGGCCATTCACAACCTGAGCGGCCGGCGCAGATTCAACTATACGCCGGTCAATTGCGCGGCGATTCCTGAAAATCTTCTCGAGGGCATTCTGTTCGGCACATCCAAAGGGGCGTTTACCGGTGCGGCCAACAAGCCGGGACTTTTTGAGCGGGCCAATGGGGGCACCATCTTTCTGGATGAATTGAATTCCATGGCCATCGGGCTTCAGGCCAAAATTCTGCGGGTGATCCAGGAACGTAAGGTGCGGCGGCTGGGCTCGCTTCGAGAAGTCGACGTTGACCTGAAAATCATCAGTTCCGTCAACCGACAGCCCCATGAAGCCATTGCCACGAACCAGTTGAGACCCGACCTGTTTTACCGCCTGGGTGTCGTCTTCATTCCCATCCCGCCGCTGCGGAACCGCCACGGCGACATCGAACGGCTGGCCCATCATTTCCTGAGCAAGCACCGCCGCAAGCTGAAGAAGCCCATCGCCGGGATTTCCGATGATGTCCTGGCCATGTTTCACCAATACCACTGGCCCGGCAATGTCCGCGAATTGGAACACGTGGTCGAAGGCGCCCTGAATTTCGTGGAGCCGGGAGAGGTCATCGGCCTGGATCATCTCCAGTCGCACCTGCCGATCTGGTATCGCCTCAAAGGACAGGACTCCACGCCGGACAAAGCATTCGGCCCCCCCGTGGACGAAGCAGAAACCCGGCACCTGCCGGGCCCGGCCCGGCCCCGGTCTGCGGAGCCAGACCCGCCCCCTGGTGAACCAGGGCAAAACTACTATAAAACCCAGTCGGACAGAGAAAAAAAATTGATCGAAGCGGCGCTGATCCGCCACAGAGGCAATGTGACGCGAGCAGCTCAGAGCATCGGTATTTCAAGGCAGTTGCTGAATTACAAAATGAAAAAGCACGGCTTGAATCGCAAGGCTTATCAATAGCACCGCCCCGAATAGCAGCATGACTGCCCGGATGAGCTGCACGCACATCATCCGCCACACGCTGTTGACCCATCGTCTGGCTCTCCGAGAACCACTTGAAGGATTTCTTTCAAAGATGGGCTCCAAGTCGTTCACAGAACCTGGCACAGAATTTGAATCATTTCTTTCATTGCCGATAGGGGCACTAAATAAATGGCAGATGCGATCCAGATTGAGCATTACGCTCAAGGCAGGAACTGAAGGGCCCGTTTGGTAAAGAACCCACCCGATGGTATTTTTTTTGTCCCTCAGGTCACGGCGGGAGTTTTATCGTACGCTTTGGATCTGGCTGAAATTCAACATGTTATGGAGGACAACGGAGGAGGAGAGAACAGATGAAAGACCGTTTCAGAACCACCTACAAGATAGGCCAGGACAACATTCGCAAGTGGGGTATGGACATGCACAACCCCATCTTTTTCATTTCCGCAATCGCTGTGGTGCTGTTTGTCGTATTGACGCTGGTCAATCCGGCGGGTGCAAAGAAATTGTTCGATGCAACCAAGGGCTGGACCATCAACAATTTTGATTCATTCTTCATGATTTCCTGCAATCTTTTCGTTCTCTTTTGCCTGGTGCTGATCTGTCTGCCGGTAGGCCGGATCCGGCTGGGAGGACCGGATGCCAAACCCGATTTTTCACGGGCCAGCTGGTTCGCTATGCTGTTTGCGGCGGGTATGGGGATCGGGTTGATGTTTTGGAGTGTCGCCGAACCGGTGGCCTATTACACCAACTGGTGGGGAACGCCGTTGGATGTCGCCGCCAAGACACCCGAGGCCGCCTCGATGGCCATGGGGGCCACCATGTATCACTGGGGCCTGCACCCCTGGGCGGTCTATGCCGTCACTGCGTTGGCGCTGGCTTTTTTCACATTCAACAAGAAGATGCCCTTGACCGTGCGATCGACCTTCTATCCCATTCTGGGTGAAAAAACCTGGAAGACACCAGGCAACCTGATCGATGTACTGGCTGTTATGGCCACGATCTTCGGGCTGGCGGCATCCTTGGGCTTTGGTGCACAGCAGGCCGCAAGCGGACTGGAATTCCTGTTCGGCATCAAGAGTTCGGTGACAGTCCAGGTGATTATTATCGCCGGCATCACCAGTGTCGCTGTCATTTCGGTGGTGCGGGGATTGGAAGGCGGCGTAAAAGTCCTTAGTAATTTCAACATGATTTTGGCTTTGATCCTTTTGGTGTTTGTCGTCTTTGCCGGCTCTCTGAGCCATTTTCTGATGGGGCTGGGCAAAACGGCGTTGGCATACGTGCAGAACATTGCGCCGCTGAGCAACTGGATCGGCCGTACCGATGAAAAGTTCTATACCGGATGGACCGTCTTTTACTGGGCCTGGTGGATCTCCTGGGCGCCGTTTGTCGGCATGTTTATCGCCCGGATCTCCAAAGGCCGCACCATTCGTGAATTCTTGATAGCCGTCCTGCTGGTCCCGACGGCCCTGACCGCCGCCTGGATGCAAGCCTTCGGCGGCAATGCCCTGCTGCAGATCCAGAACAATGTGGGTGAATTGACCAAGGGATTGACTGAAGTGTCGCTGGCGACGTTTCAGATGCTGGCCAACCTGCCCATGACATCCATCACGTCCTTCATCGGCATTGTCCTGGTTCTGGTCTTCTTTGTCACGTCGTCCGACTCCGGTTCACTGGTGGTGGATTCGATTACGGCCGGTGGGAAACTGGATGCTCCGGTCCCGCAGCGCATTTTCTGGGCGACCATGGAAGGTTGCATTGCCGCAGCACTGCTTGTTGGCGGCGGCGCTGACGCACTGGGGGCAATTCAGGCGGTCGCCATCTCCGTGGGGCTTCCGTTTACGGTCGTAATGCTTGTGATGTGCGTCAGTCTGTATCTGGGCTTGCGATCGGAAGACCTGTCGCAGTACGAGGTCGATAAGGCTTAATCGGGCTTCGTATTTGTAACGGACGCCAATTCAATGATGGATGCTCAAAACGCGACGGCTTTTGAGCATCCATCCCGCCACCGCCGAAATCATCTTGACCGAGGCTCACAAAGTGAAAAAATATTTTCGGTATTTTGCGACAGTTTTTTTTCGATTAGTGTAAAATTTTTTTCACTTTCCCTGCGCCAAAATGCAAGCTTTTCTTTCATCCCCACGCTGTAATGCGTTAATCCCCCGGAATAACACGATTAGCAAGGCTTTCAACCGGCGACGCTCCCGCACTCAAAGAGGGTGATGAGGTTCGGCACAGTTGTTGCGAACTCTCCTAAGCAGATTCTTACATTTTCTATGTTCGGTATGTCATTCCAGGACCAGATACCCACAATGCAATGGAGGAAAGTATGAAAAAGAAAACCGCTTTATCGATGATCCTAGCCGGTTTTTTGGCTACTCTGATGTTCACAGGCAGCGCCTTCGCTGCCGGCAAGGTGCTGAAAGTCGGAGTTCTCGGTCCCTTCACAGGTCCTTCCGCCAAGAACGGCGCCGAATTCAAGGCTTCGGTTGAAATGGCCATGGACAAAATCAACTACACCGTCGGCGATTACAAGCTCGAAATGGTATGGATCGACAGCCAGAGCGACCCGGCCAAAGCCGCCAGTGCGTATGCCGAAGCCGTCGAACGAAAGGGCATCGACACCGCCATGCACAACTGGCACAGCTCTGTGGCGGTATCCGTCATGGAGGTGGCCGCTCAGTATAAGATACCGCATTGGTTCGGCTTCGGCGCCACCGAAGTGGTCAATGAAAAATGGAAAGGCGATCCTGAAAAATACAGCTACTGGGGCGGCAAGGGCTGGCCGATTCCGGCAAAGATGGCCCTGGGCTATGTCGAGTGCCTGGAAAACGCCATTGCTTCGGGAACCTGGAAACCCAAAAGCAAAACCGTCGCCATCTATGGCGAGGATACCGACTGGGGCCGCAGCCTCGGCGGAGCCTTAATGGGATTCTTCAAGGAAAAAGGCTGGACCATCATCTCGGAAGACTACTTTCCCATTACCCAAACCGATTTTTATCCATTGCTCGGCAAGTACCGAAAAAAGAATGTTGCCGTTCTGGCCGGCACATCCACTGCGGCGCCCAGCATCACCAGCTTCGTCAAGCAGGCCGGAGAAGTGGGGCTCAACTCGGTTATCATCGCCGACGGGCTCGGATGGATGGGCGACTGGTACAAAATGGCCGGCAAAGGCTCCGACGGTGTTCTGGACATGATTCCCCAGCTGACCACAAAAGAGGCGCAGAAATGGGCCGCCGATATCAAGGCCAAGTATGGGTTCAATCCAAGCCCTTCGGCCGGCGGCTTGTGCTATGACGGAACGAACATGTTTATCAAACTGCTCAACCGCACCCTGGAAAAATATGGCAAGTTGAACAAAGAGACCATCCACAAAATTTTTAGAGAAGAGGTTCACACGGGCAAACTGACCTTCGGCAAAGCCGACGGCGCACTGATCATGAACGAGTACCGCTACACCGCCGATACGGTTCCGGATCCCGTGGTCGCCAAAGATGGTTACTACTTCCCGGTCATCCAGTACACCAACGGCAAAGGCGATATTGTTTACCCGGATGACTGGAAATCCAAAACCTTCCAAGCCAAATAACCATTAATATATAAGTCGATATCGCGGGGCCGGGTTGGCCCGGCCCCGCTGCCGCACCACCCCTTTGACGGAAGAATAGGCAACGATGATAGTACTGGAAACCAAATCAGTGACCAAACAGTTCGGCGGTCTGACGGCGGTCAACGCCGTGTCCATGCATGTCAACGAAGGGGATATCGTAGGCCTCATCGGCCCTAACGGCGCCGGCAAAACCACGCTGGTCAATGCCATTTCCGGTCTCAATCCGCCAACATCGGGCCAGGTCTTTTTATTCGGAAAGGAGACCACGGGGCTGTCTCCTGAAAAAATGTGCCGCCGTGGATTGTCGCGGACCTTCCAAATTCCGGCGCCGTTTCCCAAAATGACTGTTCTGGAAAACGTCATGACGGCGGCCATCTTCGGCAACCGGAAGGGCCGGGTCAAGGATCCCGTGTCCCATAGCCAGGCCATGCTGGAGTTTGTCGAATTTCCCATGGCCCACGACACTGTTTCCGAGCAGCTAAACACGGTCCAGCTCAAACGCCTCGATCTGGCCCGCGCCTTGGCCAGCCATCCCCGGATGCTGTTCATGGATGAAATGGCGTCGGGTTTGAGCGAAGGCGAACTCAAAGACATCATGGTCATCATCGAAAAGATTAAAAACAAGGGCATCACCATATTTATGATCGAACATATCATGCAGTTGATCATGTCGGTCTGCAATCGATTGGTATGCATTCAGTTCGGCACCAAGATTGCGGAGGGGACCACCGAGGAGGTGGCAAATGATCCGCGCGTAGCGGAAGCCTATCTCGGTTCGGACACGTCCCATTGCGACGTACAGAATCAAACCGCACCTGTTCAACAATAGCGCCGCATCGGGCGGTGATCGGACGACACCAATACGACGGCCCATGGAGAACCAATGCTACTCGATGTCAAAAATCTCAATGCCGGATATGGATTTCTTCAAATACTTCGCGATGTCTCTCTGACCATCGATGACGGCGAATACGTGTGCCTGGTCGGCCCTAACGGCGCCGGGAAAAGCACCACGCTGAAAACCATCGCAGGTCTGATCACGCCCTCCAGTGGCGAGCTCTTATTTAAAGGGGAACCCATTGCCGGCATCGGCGGACATCGCGTTGCCCGCAAGGGAGTCGTTCTGGTATCCGAAGAGATGAACCTGTTTACCAACATGAGCGTCCAGGAAAATCTATTGATGGGCGCCTATACCATCCGCGACAAGCACTTAATCCAGAAGCGTTTGGCGTATACTTTCGAGCTGTTCCCGCGCCTTGCCGAACGCAAAAGCCAACTGGCCGGCACCATGAGCGGCGGCGAACGCAAAATGCTCGCCATCGGCCGCGGCCTGATGAGCGATCCGGCTTTGCTGCTGGTAGACGAACCGTCCTTCGGTCTGGCACCGCAGCTCACCGAAAGCGTGTTCGAATCGCTCAATATGTTGGTCGAAAAGGGTTTGACCATCCTTTTGGTGGAACAAAACGTCACCCAGGTGCTGTCGGTCACGCACCGCGGCTATGTCCTGGAAAATGGAAAAATCGGATTGTCCGGCAAAAGCAGCGACCTGGCCTGCGATGCATATGTCCGCAAAGTCTTCTTAGGAGTTTGACGGGAAAGGAATCGGCAGATGGTAGAGCAAATAGAAAAACGCATCTGGGAAACCCTGACTCAATGGGTCGGCTCGACCGCGGGAATGGCCGTGATACTGACGGCGGTGATGGCGATTGTGGCCACGCTGGACCGTGGGCCCTATGTCCTGGTCAACACCATTGTCACCGGTGGCATGCTTGCCCTGGTAGCCATGGGACTGGCATTGGTGTTCGGCGTCATGAACATTCCCATGTTCGCCCACGGGGAGTATTTCATGATCGGTACCCTGACCGCCTATTACGTGTTCACACCGATCAATCGGTATATCGAATCCAATCCCCAATCACTTCTGACCGTGCTGGGTCCGGTGATCACCCTCGTCGCAGCCATGCTGGCGGGGGCCGTCGTCGGTGTGGCTTCGGAAGTTCTCGTGTTTCGTCAACTGCGCATGCGCAGCCGCGACAACTGGGTCATGAACTCGTTTTTACTGACGGTCGGCCTCTCAGTGGTTTTAATCAATGCGCACCAGCTTTTCTTCGGTGCGGATTTCAAGGGTATCACCCGCTACTGGTCCGGCATGCCGGTCGACATCATGGATGTGTTCATCTCCCGCGACCGGGCCATGGCGTTTGTCGTATCGGCTGTGATTGTCGCGGCATTCTGGTTTTTTATGACCTACACCCGCACGGGCAGGGCGATCCGGTCCGTGTCTCAAGACGAAACCGGCGCCCTGATGGTGGGGATCGATTTGAAAGGCATTTTACTGCTCACCATGTCGCTGTCCTGCGCACTTGCGGCGATAGCCGGCGCCAGCCTGTTGTTTATGTACCCATCATACCCCTCGGTGGGCCTCGAGCCGCTGTACATGGCCTGGTTCGTCGTCATCCTGTCGGGCCTTGGCAACGTGCTGGGAGCCGTCATGGGCGCTTTCATGGTGGCGCTGCTCAAGGTGCTCACGGTGGAATATATCGGTTCCGGTTGGGACTTCGTGGTTCCATCGGCCCTGATCATCATCATTCTGATTTTTAAACCCAGCGGCATATTCGGCTCTGAAGTGCGCGGTATTCTGGACAAATAGCGGAGGACTCATGGACCAAACCAACCCTGTAAACAAGCTGTTGGACATGCTTTGCCTGACACCGGCGGGATTGATCGCCTTGCTGGCGCTCGCCGTTTTGCCCCTGATTCCCCCTTTCAACCAGGAGTACCTGATCCGATGGCTGATCAGTGCGGCCTTTATCGCCGCATTGGCGGTGGCCTTCGACTTTACCGCGGGTTTTATCTCCATCGTCAATTTCGGCTTCGCCGCCATCATGGGACTGGGCGGATACACCTCAGCGATCCTGGCTGAACGCATCGGCCTGAACCCATGGCTGGGCATGCTTGCCGGCGCGCTGCTGGCGGCGGTGCTGGGCTTCGTGGTCGGTATCATTACGCTTCGGCTGCGGGGGATCTTTGCGGCTTGTCTGGCCTGGTTTTTCGGCCTGGCGCTGATGGGCCTTGCAACCAAAATGGTCTGGCTCACACGCGGACCGCTGGGGATGCGGGTCGACCGGCTTTTCGATACCGCATCCAACATGCCTTACTACTACCTGTGCCTGATCATGATGATTTCGATCTACATCCTGTGCAAGTGGTGTACGCGCACCAAAATGGGGCTGGCCTTCAAAGCCATCGGACAGAACATGGAGGCCGCACGCACCTCCGGCATCAACCCGGTTTTCTACCGGGTCATCAATTTCACCCTGAGCTGCGCCATGGCGGGATTGCTTGGTGGATTTTATGCGCATTACTACGGCATCCTGACACCGGACATGATGCACACGTCAAAAACGGTCGAAATACTGGCGGTGGCCTACATCGGCGGACGGGGCAGTTTGTGGGGAGCCGCCGCCATCGCCTTTCCGTTTATTTTCGCCATGGAACTGGTCCGCTCGTCGCTGACCAATCTGCCCGGCTTGAACCTGCTGCTGTATGGCCTTTTGCTGATTCTGGTCATGATCTACTATCCGGGCGGCTTTGCAGAGTTTTTTAACGTCGTCTTCCGGCAAACCAAACGGCGCGCGCTGGGCTATTTTCTCAATGGGGCGCAGCCATCGGAGCAGAACCCGGGTGCGGCGGCCATTCAATGATAAGTCATTAATAACAATGCACAATAATTATACAACCTAACCGTTTAAGGAGTCTGACCAAATGAAAACACAAGCAAGAGTTGTTGTCATCGGTGGCGGGGCTATCGGCGTCAGTGTGGCCTACCATCTGGCCAAGTATGGCTGGCAGGATGTGGTGCTTCTGGAGAAGCACGAGCTGACCTCCGGTTCCACCTGGATGGCGGCGGGCAACTGCTCCTTCTTTCATGGTAACTTCTACTGCACCCAAGTGAATATGAAAAGCATCGAGATTTACCAGGGGCTCGAGGCTGAGACCGGCCAATCGGTCGGATGGCACACCACGGGATCCATCCGAACAGCGGACAACCCCGGCCGCATGGAAGAGTTGGGGTACATTTACAGCATGAACCGCTGCCTGGGATTGGATGTCAATTGGGTTACGCCCGAGCAGATCGCCGACCTGCACCCGCTTATGAATGTCGAAAACCACCTCGGAGGGCTCTACTGGCCGGACGACGGCGATGTGGATCCCAACGGCATCACCCAGGCCATGGCCATCGGCGCCAAGAAGTACGGTGCTGAAATCAATCAGCATACCCAGGTGACCGGCATCGACCGGACAACCGGGGACGAGTGGGTGGTCCACACGGACAAGGGCGACATTACCTGCGAATATATCGTCAATGCCGCCGGTCTGTGGGCGCCGGAGGTAGCGGCCATGGTCGGACTGGAGATCCCGTCCATCGCCGGCGAGCATACCCACATTCTGTTTGAAACCATCGAAGAGGTAGAAAAAAGGGATGGCTTCTATCCTCTGGTCCGCGATCCCGACCGCTCCATCTACATCCGCCAGGAGATGGACAGCCTGATCCTGGGACTTTATGAAAGCAAGGTCAAACAATGGAATGCCAGAGGCGTGCCCTGGGACTACGCCCTGACCGAGTTGCAGCCCGATATCGATCATATCGCCGAATTCATCGAGCACGGCATTTATCGTTTCCCCATCATGGGCGAAACCGGGTTCAAGCACGTCACCGCCGGACCGATCACCTACACGCCCAACGGCGACCCGCTGGTGGGCCCGGCCTACCCCCTGAAGAATTTCTTCCATGCCTGCGGCTACAGTTTCGGCATCACCCAGGCCGGCGGCATCGGGCATTACCTGGCCGGATGGATCATGGAGGGCGAACCGGAACTTGACCTGTGGCCCATGGACAGCCGCCGCTACGGCGCCTATGCCAACTGGGCATACAACCACGAAAAGATCGAAGACACCTACCCCCGTCTGTACGCCATCATCACCCCCAACGACTGGCGCGACGCAGCCCGCCCGAACCGCACAGCCCCCATCTATGAATACCAGAAGCAGGCCGGGGCGGTGTTCGGCGACTACTACGGTTGGGAATGTCCCAACTATTTTACCGACAATGCTGACGACGCCCGGGAGAATCCCGGCTGGAAGCGCAACAACGCCTTCAAGTATGTGGCCGCAGAGTGCGAGCATGTCATGAATCATGTCGGGCTTCTGGATCTGTCCCGGTTCGCCAAAACCCGTATCAGCGGTCCGGGGGCGGAAGCATGGCTCAACACCATGACCTGCCAGAAGGTACCGACCGGGCACGGCCGCATCGCTCTGTCCCCCATGCTGGATAAAAACGGCGCTTTCAAGACGGACATGACCGTCACCAAAACAGGCGACCAGGAATACTTCTGCGTCACAGCCAGTGTCGGCAAACGGCACGACCAGCACTGGATGATCCAGAATCTTCCGGCGGACGGATCGGTAACCATGGAAGATGTCACTTATAAACTGGGATGCCTGGTGATCGCCGGACCGAAGAGTCGCGACGTGCTGGCCGAAGCCTGCTACGGAGATGTCTCCAACGAAGCGTTTCCCTTCGGCACGAGCAGGGAGCTGTTTGTGGGCCGCATCAAGTGCCGTGTCAACCGCATGAACTACGTGGGTGAACTGGGATACGAAATCTTTCACCCCATCGAATCCCAAATCGCCGTTTACCAGGCACTGGCGGCGGCCGGCGCCAAGTTCGACCTCAAAATGTTCGGTATGTACGCCATGGATTCCATGCGATTGGAGAAGGGGTACCTGGCATGGAAGAGCGAAATGAACGTCCACCACACCCCCCTGGAAACCAACGTGGCGTGGACCGTCAAGATGGACAAGGACTTCATCGGTAAGGCCGGTCTGGAAAAACAACAGGCCGACGGTATCGCCCTCAAGCTGGTTACCCTGCTCGTTGATGCCGACGACGCCGATGCATGGGGCTACAATCCGATTTACAACGGGGATCAGCGGGTGGGCATGACCTCATCCGGTGGGTACGGCCACCGTACCAAACAGAGCATCGCCTTTGGCTATGTGCCCCCCGAACTGGCGAAGCCCGGCACTGAGCTTGAAGTCGAAATACTTGGCGACAAACGACCGGCCAAGGTGGCGGCCATGTCGGTTTATGATCCCAAAATGGAGCGCATGAAGGCCTGACCGGGCCGGCAACCTCCCAGGGCGTGAGGGGACCGCGCCCGCTGTTTGACGGTCTCCTCACCATCGGGCATGGCATGAGCAAGGCCCCTGGTCTGATTATCAACCGTTACCCAAAAGGAAATACCGATGCAGATTTATGTATGCGTAAAGCACGTTCCCGATACGGCGGCCAACATCAAGGTCGTCGGCGACAACGGCTTCGACGACGGGGCCTGCAAATTCATCGCCAATCCCTATGATGAATACGGGGTTGAACAGGCCGTGCAGCTTGTCGAAAAGAACGGCGGCGAGGTGGTCATCGTAACCGTGGGCAAGCCGGCTGCCATGGCGACGATCCGCAGCGCCCTGGCCATGGGCGGACACCGCGGCATCCTGATCGAAACCGAAGGACAGTTTCTGGACAGCCGTCTCACGGCCCAGGCGCTCAAAGCCGCCATCGAACAGGACGGGACCGCCCCGGATCTGGTGTTCACCGGTAAAGGCGCGGTCGACTCGGAAGGCTTTCAGACCATGTACCGTCTGGCGGCTGCCATGGGCCTCCCCGTAGTAAATGAAATAGTGGAATGTGCGCCCGGAAACGGCAAGGTCACGGTGGCCAGAGAGACCGGCGGGGGTTCGCGCCAGCGCATCAGCGTTGCCATGCCCTGCGTTCTGGGCGCCACCAAAGGACTCAATGAACCGCGCTACCCGAAATTTCCGGATATCATGAAAGCCAAGAAAAAAGAGGTCAAGCAAGTGAGCCTGGCCGACCTGGGTATCGATGCCGCCGCCGTAACGTCCACGCTGATCAAGCTGGAGAAAGTGCCTGAGCGAACCGGGGCCAAAATGATCGAGGGTTCCGTCGTTGAACAGGCTGTCGAGTTGGTGCGCATTCTCAGGGAAGATGAAAAGGTTTTATAACAAGACGATTTCAGATACAGGCGCCCAGGTCGCCTAAAGGAGATAGCAAAATGAGCAAAGTAGCGGTCGTCATTGAAACGGACAATGAATCGATCAAACCGGCCAATTTCGGCGTCGTCACGGCGGCGCTGGGCGGCGGCGACAACGAGGTCATTGGGTTGATCACCGAAGGCAGCGCCCAGGCGGCAGCGGACGCATTGGGCGCCTACGGCGTCAAGCATATCATTCAGCTGACCGCAGACGGGCACGATCTTGCCTCCAGGCCGGATCTCGAGGCCCAGGCCGTGGCCGCCGCGACCAGGGAGTACGGCTTCGACGCCGTTATCGGTCTGGCCAGTATCCTGGGTCGGGATCTGTTCGCGCGGGTGGCCGCCCTGCTTGATCTGCCCCTGGCATCGGATTGCGTGGGGATCGACCTGCAGGCCAAAACGGTTCAAAAATCGCACTTTTCCGGCAAAACGGTCGCCACGCTGCAGCTGAGCGGCCAGGTCATGCTGGCCACCATCCGGCCCAACGCCATCGAGCCCGAGGCCTCACCGGCCTCGCCGGGGGTGGAAACGTTCGCCGCGGCCGTAGACGACAACTGCGGCATGACCATTGTTGAAGAAGTAAAGGGCGACGCCGATACCATCGATTTAACGGAGGCCAATGTGATCATTACCGGCGGACGTCCCATCGCATCGGCGGAAAACTATGCGATCCTGAGAGAGTGCGCCAAGCTGCTGGGCGCAGCCGTGGGCGCTTCCCGCGCGGCGGTGGACGCGGGTTATGCGCCGCATTCCATGCAGGTGGGACAGACCGGAAAGACGGTCAGCCCCAAATTATACATCGGATGCGGCTTGTCCGGATCGGTCCAGCACTTTGCCGGAATGAAGACGTCCAAAGTGATTGTGGCCGTCAACACCGATAAAGACGCCCCCATTTTTGAAAAATGCGACTACGGCATCATCGGGGATCTGTTCGAGGTCGTACCGGCATTGACGAAGGTGCTGCAGGAAAGTTGAGCACAGGCGCTGCGACGGGGCGATCGGCCGCAGATGAACCGCAGGACAAGTAAGACGCGGGGAATCGACGATTGAACCCCGCAACGGCATATGTTTTAAGTTCGGCAATGACCGGATGGAGTGACAGGAAATCACGCGGGCGAGGGTTTCAGACGCAATGCCCGGTATCTGCCCGCGATACGGTGGAGATGTAGATGGCTATCTATAGTATCATTAAATCGATCCTTATGTGCCTGGCCCTTGGGGCGGCCTTTACCCTGTTCTTTCTGCGCGTCAGGCGACTCTATCGGCTGATGACGGCTGTCAAGGGCCGCACGGACTTCACACTGGACAGGATCGGCGAGCGCATCGGCGTGCTGTTCAAGGATGTGCTCGGCCAGTCCAATGTCCGTCGAAAATTGGCGCCTGGAATCGCCCACACATTGATCTTCTTCGGTTTCCTGGCCGTACAGCCCCACTCGATGGAGCTGATGATCAACGGGGTGTGCCCGGCCTTCAAAGTGGGGCACTGGATGCCCGGCATCTACGGCGGCTACCTGTTTATCGCGGACATTCTGGCCGTGCTGGTCCTGGCGGGCTTTGCCTATGCCATCTACCGCCGTCTGGTGCTGCGGCCCAGTTATCTGACCCTGGGAATGGACGCCAACCTGATCATCCTGTTTACCTGCGTCATCATCATCACCTTTCACCTGATCAACGCCTTTCAGTTGACGATGCCGGTTTCACAGACCGGATTCGACTATGCGGCTGTTTTTCCGGTTTCCGGTGTTCTGGCGGGTCTGCTGGGGCTGAGCGGCTGGTCATCGGCACAAATTGCGGTGGGATTCGAGGTCGCTTACTGGATCCACATGGCCACCATCCTCGGATTCCTGGTCTACATCCCCGGATCCAAGCACCTTCACCTGCTGGCCGCCGTCCCCAATGTGTTTCTCAAACCGCTGGAGATGGAAAAGGCCATCGTAAAGAGCGATATCGAAAACGAAGAGCTGGAGACCTTCGGGCTGGGAAAGGTCAGCGAGCTGAATTGGAAAAATGTGCTCAACCTCTACGCCTGCACCGAATGCGGGCGCTGTGAGGAGCAATGTCCGGCCGCCAACACCGACAAGCCGCTGTCGCCCAAAAAAGTCATCCATGATCTCAAGATCGACCTGTTTGACCAAAGCAGGGCCATTCTCGCCGGCGACGGCGAATCCGTCGAGCCCCTGGTACGGGAGGGTTCGCCCATCACCGGCGATGTCATCTGGTCCTGCACGACCTGCCGGGCCTGCGAAGATATCTGCCCGGTCAACATCGAGCATCTTGATTTTATCGTTGAAACGCGCAAGCACCAGGTCCTGATGGAAGCCAATTTCCCTGCTGAAATGCAGGAGACCTTCAACAATCTCGAAAATCAGGCCAACCCGTGGGGGTTTGCCGCC
>JBNLAV010000095.1:0-35536 GCA_050302315.1 Desulfobacteraceae bacterium | reverse complement strand
AAGTGGTCGTCCGCGTTGCGATAGTCGGTTTGCAGCAGGTTGTGGTCCACGTATTGCGCCGACAGCTCGGTGCGCACCCTGCCGATCTTCATGGCCTCGAATTCGAGCATGACCATGGTTCCGGTGGCATCCTGGGTCAGGGTCTGATCGATCCGCAGGCCGATCTCTTCACCGGGCCGCATGCGACCATTGACGATATGCGATTCAATCAATTTTTGGGTTACATTCAAGGCCATTGTCGACCTCCTCATATGCTTACGCAGCGGCATGACGCCGGCTGCGATCATTTATTTTCAAATGGTTGGCAGACAATCATTCATGGTTGGACGCTTAAAAGGCGATGGTCCCGGTCGTGTGTGGCGGCCGGTCCGGCAGAAGCGCGTTACAGGCGATGGTGCAAGGATCCACCGGTGCCTGCCGCCTGCCGAACCCGGGCCAGCACCTGTCGTGCCTTTTCGCGCGCCCTGGCTGCGCCGTCGTCCAATTGGCGGTAGAGTGTCTGCGGATCTGCCGATAGTTCCTGATAACGCTGCCGGGCGGCATCGAAACGATTCATCAGAACAGCATGCAGCTCCTCTTTGACCTCCTTGTAAGCGACTCCGCCTCTTAAGTAACGGTCCCGCATGCCGGAAACATCCGCCAGGGGTGCAAAATGACGGTAGAGCGCAAATACAAGACACTGTTCGGGGTCTTTGGGTTCTTGCGGTTGGCGGCTGTCTGTTTTGATGCGCATGATCAACCGCCTGAGTTCCTCCGGATCACATAGGATCGGGATATCATTGCGATAGGATTTGCTCATCTTGCGTCCATCCATGCCCGGAACCGTCTTCACCGAATCATGGATTTCGGCGCCGGGGTATTTGAGCACCGGTCCGTAACTGTTGTTAAAGGTGCCGGCGATATCCCTGGCCATTTCCACGTGCTGTTGCTGATCCTCGCCCACCGGCACCTTGTCGGCCTCCATGGCGAGGATATCGGCGGCCATCAATATCGGATAGGCATACAAGCCGGCGTTGATGTCGGCGTCAGGGGCTCTATCGACCGACAGATTCCTTTCCACGGCCGCTTTGTAGGCGTGCCCACGGTTGAGAAGCCCTTTGGACGTCGAACACGCCAGCAACCAGGCCAGCTCGAAGATCTCCGGCACGGCGGATTGACGATAAAACACCACCCTTTCGGGATCCAAGCCCAGAGCCACCCAGGTGGCCGCCACTTCAAGCACCGTTTCGTCCAATTGCCGCGGATTACGAATCGTGGTTAAGGCATGTGCATCGGCGATAAAGTAGTATGCACGGTGCTGCAGGGCCATTTCAAGCGCTGGTCTCACCGTCCCCAGGTAATTACCGATATGAACCCTCCCGGTCGGTTTGATCCCTGTCACTAGTGTCAACTGACTGTCTTTTAATTCCAGTGTCATACAATAAACAGTTATACTCGCGGATGTACTGTCAAGGTGCCGGCTTCGCCGGTGCGCAATATTGGGTATCACGGACCGTCGCGTGAAAATCCACTCTGAAGAAAATTTGCACCGGGGCATGGTTTTTCCGGCAAATTGACCGTTTGAACTTGCGCTATAAGCGGCGGATGGCTTATGGGTTATATACCGACTCGAAATTAGACATGTTATTCCAGTTGCTTGAAAGGAAGCCTGCTGTGAAAGAGACAACACGAGAGAATGTACTTAAAGCATTCGTGGGGGAGGCCAAAGCCTATTTCAGGCTGCTGGCCTATGCGGATAAGGCCGATGAAGAGGAACTTCCGCAAGTTGCCCTTTTGTTTCGAGCCATTGCCGAAGCAGAGCGGGTGCATGCAACGCGCCACCTCGATCTGGTCAAGGATATGATTGTAAAAGACACAGACACGAACCTGGAAATTTCCTTCCAGAGGGAAAAATCCATCAGCGAAAATGAATACCCCGATTTTATAAAGGCTGCCGAAGAGGAAGGAGAATCGGCCGCAGCGGTGGCCTTCAGCCACGCCAGGGATGCCGAGACCTACCATGCAAAGCTTTACGAACGCGCCATCATGCACCTCATCCGAAAAGATGTGAAAAGCTACCATGTGTGTCAGGTTTGTGGTTTTGTGACGGACAGGAAAGTTCCATCAAAATGCCCGGTTTGCGGTGCGCCCAGGGAAAAGTTCAAAACCATCGGCAGCTAAGCCGCAAATCTTATTTCGCATCGTTCCGTTTAATTACAGATCACCCGATGTGAAACCGATCCATTCGTCCGGGCAAGGGCATTGCCATCTTCGGGATGATGCCGGGAATAAGTTGACACGGCTGTTCAATCTCCTGCTTTCCTGCTTGCGCTTATCCCCTGGTCAAATCGGTGCTGCCCGCACCAATGCGCTTCTGACTGCGATAACGCCATCAAAGGATAATTGACATAAGTCAAGGACATATGTGTGTTTTTATCATTTAATATCATTTAATAGGGATTCTCTTCCTTTTCATATCGCGGGATTCCATCCTCATTCACAGAAAGATTTTCTTCTTCCCGCCACCAACGAAAGGAGCAAATCTATGTCATTAAAAGGATTGAAATGGACGGCCATCATTTGCTTTGTGGCAGCGATGGTGGTTTTGCTTGGCGGCGGTGCGGCCATGAAGTCCAGCCTGCCCCCATATCCGGCAAAGGTCGTTGGACCTGATGGTGCTTTGCTCTTTCAAAAAAGCGATATCATTGCCGGCCAGAACATGTACCAGCGCTATGGATTGATGGACCATGGCGGGGTATGGGGCCACGGTTCGCAGCGCGGTCCCGAATTTTCAGCCTCGACGCTGCACCTTATGGCCAATGCGGTTGGAGAGGTTCTGGCCGTGCGGGAATACAGCAAGCGATATGGCCTTTTGGCGCCATTGGAGAAAGAGATCATCGATGTCAGAATCAAAGACGAAATCAAGACGAACCGCTACAACAAAGCAACCGAAACGTTGACGCTAACGGCTGCCCAATTGCAGGCATTGGAAAAGATTCAGGCGCATTGGGATGCCGTGTTCAAAGACGGGGATCAGACTTATGGCTTCCTGCCGGGCACGATAGGAGATGAGGGACAGCGCCTGCAGGTTTCACGCTTTTTCTTCTGGACGGCCTGGGTGGCTTCAACCCTGCGTCCGGGAAAAGATTACACCTATACCAACAATTGGCCCCCGGACCGCCAGGTGGGCAACGTGGCCAGCCTGGCGGCTTATTTCTGGTCCATCGCAGGTATTCTGAGCTTGCTGTTGGTATTGGGATTGTTCATTTTCTGGGTTCATCGCTACGGGTTCTGGTACGGTGAAGCCAAAGGCGTATCCCTTGCTGAAAAGCTCGTGGATATGCCGCTGACCTCCAGCCAGTTCAAGGCTGCGAAGTTCTTCGTCGTCGTGATACTGTTGTTTCTCGTACAGACCTGTTTCGGCGGATTACTGGCGCATTATACCATCCACCCGGCCAGCTTTTTCCTGCCGTACATTGCCAAATGGATCCCCTACAGCTGGGCGAAAACCTGGCACCTGCAGATCATGGTGTTCTGGATCGCTACCACATGGCTGGCCTCGGCCATCTATCTGGCACCGATCATCGGCGGCCGTGAGCCGGCTAAGCAAGGGCTGTTGGTTCAGTTGCTTTTTGTGGCTGTTCTCATTGTTGCCGTCGGCAGCCTGACCGGTGAAGTCTTGGGGATCAAAGGCAAACTCGGCGATCTCTGGTTCTGGTTGGGGCACCAGGGGTGGGAATTTCTGGAACTCGGCCGTCTGTGGCAGATTTTGCTCTTTGCCGGCCTGATCTTCTGGCTCCTGATCGTCTATCGTTCCGTGGGCCGACACTTGAAACAGCACAAGGACGATTTCAGCGCCTTGATCTGGTTTTATGTGTTCAGCGCGGTTTTAGTAGTGGCCTTTTTCGGCTTCGGGCTCTTCTACGGCAAGGGCTCCCATCTGACCATGGCCGACTACTGGCGCTGGTTTGTGGTTCACCTCTGGGTGGAGAGCATCTTCGAATTCTTCGGCATCGCCGTCATCGCCCTGCTCATGGTCGCCATGGGACTGGCCACGGCCAAGTCGGCTTTGAGGGTGGCCTATTTTACCGCCGCCATAACCTTTGTCAGCGGGATTATCGGAACGGCCCACCACTATTTCTGGTACGGCGGTCCATCCTTCTGGGTAGGGTTGGGCGCGGTGTTCTCCTCCATGGAACCGGTGCCGCTGCTGCTGCTGGTGGTGCGCGGACTCAAGGAATACCAGGGCATCAGAAAGGAAGGCCAGGCCTTTTCCTACAAGTGGCCCATGTACTTCCTGGTGGCCGCCTCGTTTTGGAATTTTCTCGGTGCCGGCATCTTCGGCTTTGTCATCAACCTGCCGATCATCAACTACTATGAACACGGGACCTACTTGACGATGCATCATGGTCACACGGCCATGTTCGGCACTTACGGCATGCTGTCCATCTCCCTGCTGCTATTTTCATGGCGCGGGCTCATCGACAAGGCCCATTGGAAGGACGGTCTGCTGAAGGTTTCCTTCTTCGGATTAAACGGCGGACTGCTGCTGATGGCCTTCGGAACGCTATTGCCGGTAGGCGCCATGCAGGCATGGGCCTCCTTCAAATACGGGCTATGGAATGCACGCAGCGCTGAGTTTTTCAATCAAACGCCTGTGGTGGTGCTGGGTACGCTTCGGGCCATACCGGATGTCATCATCATTGTGCTGGGCGTGCTGCCCCTGGCCTGGTTCCTTATCACCACCTATCCCCATCTCAAGACAGATGAGATCAAAGATAATGAATCGGTTTGGGAAAGATTGGGCGTAGACCTATAATAAAACTCTAATCGGGCCGGCCGGTAATTGCCGCCGGCCCGACACTCTCATCACAGGTGCGTGAGGGCTGTCCGATTTTCTAAGCAGTCCCCTTCCATTCGCATAGCCTGCTCATGCTGCCCTTTCAGCTCGATCCCAGCATGAACATTGATCTCGTTTTTTTCAGGTTCGATGGCTCAAAAGGTGACCAAGACAAGTCATATGATATCCCACTCTAATTTTAAAGGAGAGCATCGCAAACATGGATTACGCCAAGGGAAGAGTAACGAAACTGTTGGTCGATTACTTCGAAAATGACTTTCGGAGAATTAACCATGCATTGGAGGTCTTAAAGCATGCGGAAAGAATCATGGAAAACACTGAAAATTGTGACTCCGAAGTTCTTGTTTCCGCAGCCCTGCTCCACGATATCGGCATCAAAAGATCTGAAGAAATTCTTGGTTATAACAATGGCAAAACCCAAGAAGTGTACGGACCGCCGATAGCCGGGGAGCTGCTTGAAAGCATCAACTTTCCTCCTGAAAAAACCAAAATGGTTTGTGAAATTATAGGCAATCATCATTCCCGCTCACGCTATGACTATGTTGAGCTGAAGGTCCTAAAGGAAGCCGATCGGTTGGTAAACAAACTGGAAGGCGCATAGATACGACAAAGGGGAAAATCTCTCATTAATCCGGTCCTGATAGCTTCCCGGACGATCAATGAAATGCGGCGTGGCCGCCTGACGGGTTTATCCTGTGCCCTCCCCGGCTTTTATATTGCAGTCATCGAGCCGGCATCTTCGGGCAATCACGCTGGATGCAGATTGATGGTCGCGCCCCAGGTGAAAATTGAACCAGGACGAGGTTTGATTGAGTTCCCACATCCGCGGCGGAACGCAGCCCTTTACCATCGCGTTGCTCGAGCCGGCCTGCGCCAGCCGACCGTACGCCCGCACCCAAATGCAATCGCGATCCGCATAGACTTCGCACTTGCCGCCGCTGCTTCCGCCACAGGCGCCGTTGCGCATGTGTTTGGGGCATCCGGACTCCGGACACAGGAAACCCACATGCTGAATGCCGCAATCGCCGCACCGCAGACAGTTCAGTAAGATGCGTTTGACGGGATCCTCCACCGCCTCCAACAAGATCTTTTCCATCCAGGTGCCATCTGCCATGGCGCAGAGCTTCTGAAACATGGGCCCCAGAAGATTGCCCCGGTCAAAGAGCAGATCATGGGATCGACGCAGGAAATGAAAGCGTACCTCCTCCAGGAGGGATAAGGCTTGAAGGCCGCGGCCAAAAGCAGGCGAATCGGCACCGGCGGGAAAGGCCGCAAAGCGCCCGGGTGCGGGAAAACCGATCCGGGAGACGATATCCTCCCATTGGGATTCATAATCGGACATGCGATCCAGCAATTTGCCGACCCAATCGAAACGGCGATGGATGCCGCCGATGTGAATGCCTTTGTATCCCAGACCTTTGAGCACTGCCGCCAGCTGCGCGGCCCTGTCAATGGCCGCCGCCCGGCCCTCTTCGGGTCGCTGCCACTCCGCCTCCACGCGGCGGAGCAACTCATCGGACACATAAGCCCCCGGCACTTTCCCGGCATTTATGATCCGGGCGGCCGCAGGGGTCAGCACATAGACTGAGCCCAGTACAGGTAAATTCCAGCCCAGATGCGGCATCATTCTGATGAGCTCGCCAAACTGCTCGATGTCGTATCCCAATTGGGTGATCACGAATTTAGCCCCGGCGGATGCCTTGCGGCACAGCTTGGCATATTGGGCGAATGACTCCGCTTCGGTGGTTTTGAACGGCGACACGGCGCAACCGCTGAAAAACGGTTCCGGGTCGCCGCTGGCCTGAAGCCGATCATTGAGCATGCCCAGCAGAATCTGGAGCTGAACCGAGTCGATATCGAATACAGGGGCTCCCTGCCCGCCGAAACCCCGGCCGGAATAGTCCCCGGTCAGAGCCAGGATATTCTTGATACCCATCATGGCCAGTTGCAGCGCACGGCTTTCCATCCCCACCCGGTTCATATCCCGGCAGGTGAAATGGACGATCACATCCATGCCTATTTTAAAGATCTCATGGCCCAGCACATCGGGGCTGAGCGCCGGGTTGCCGCCTGGATTATCGGTAATGGAGACTGCCGAAATGCGCCCGTCAGAAAAGGCGTCCCTGGCGATGCCCACGACGGTATCCACCGAACGGCCCATGGACTCCCGGCCGGGAACCAGTTCCAGTGTGACGATGAATTTATCCGGATCCGCCAAATCGTTTTGAAAAACCCGCAGCATAGCCAACTCTACTCCGGGGTCGCTACCAAATGTCAAACTAAAAACCGATCCTTTATAAGGCTGGGGTCGATCGACATGTCGTCTGGCCGTGTTCCCCGCCCGGCAAAATGGACCGGTGCAGCGCAACCCGTTATATCGGCAGACCATACACCATATGCCGTGCTTCACAAAGGAATCAACCACAATATATGGTATTAGCCTCGGCGATGATGCCCGGTACGCCGCCCTGCATGGATATCGGCAAGCTTATACGACATTTCCGATAAGAAAGCGTTCTACACTTTTGGCCACCGCTTCAGGGAGCTTTTCCATGTGGAGATGGCACAAACGGCATAGACAGATATCGTCGTTGTAATGATAGACGGTTGGATTCATCTTACGCTCGCAAAGGTGGCATTTTGGAGTTTGGCATTCGGCCGTTCGATTTGCATTCATATCCTTACCTCCGTTGGTTGAATTCCCGGCAGCCTTCATCGGAAACAGGGGGGAGATCGTACACGCAGAGCGCAGGTCGTATTTCACAGGATTTGCAAAAGGAACCGGGCGGCAGAACATCAGGACGTGATCCACATCGTCCGACCGGAAGGTCACCGCTTTATCGCCCGATCCGGCGGACGTCCGGGTCAACGGCCACCCGCAAAGCGGGTGGCGTGTTTTTCCGGCCATTGGCCTGAAAAACAAAAGCACGCAATGCTTCTATCGTTGCGGTTGTTATCCGGATGCACAGCACCGGGTTTGAAAACAACCACTGAAACGCTGTATGCTTGCTATCACCCGAAGGTTAAAATCGGATGAGGAAAAAACCATTCGGACGAAATCTTGATAGCATTTTTTCGATCTGGTAGTGTTTGTCAGCCGTTCCAATACAAACGGCATATTCAACATCGCACCATCAAATTTGGGCGATTGGCGTCAAGCATCTACCCCATCCACCACGTTTGTTTATCAGCGCCCAAGTTTAGAAAAAGGTGGGGTCGGCGGTGTGCACATTGTGTCGAGAAACACACCGCCCCTGACACCGGTCCTTTGAACCAGGCACAGAGTAAAGGCAAACCATATGAGATACGCCCATACGAATATCGCAGCAAAGGATTGGAAGGCATTATCGGATTTTTATATTCGTGTCTTCGATTGCGTCATTAAACCGCCAAAGAGAGCGCTTTCCGGCAACTGGCTGGACCAGGCCACCGGTCTGACGAATGCCAATCTCGAGGGTGTCCATCTGCTGCTTCCCGGGCATGGGGACAGCGGGCCCACCCTGGAGATATTCACTTACAAGGAGACCCGGGAACGCGGACACATGATGGCCAATTACACCGGTTTTACCCACATCGCCTTCGAGGTCGAAGATGTGGATACGACTTATGCCAAAGCCATGGACAATGGCGCTTTAAAATTGGGCCGAATTACGGAAAAAACAATCGAAGGCGTCGGGATTTTGAAATTCGTGTATTTCAGGGATCCGGAGGGGAATATTATCGAAATTCAATCCTGGAAGGATGAATGAAGATCCGTAAGAATTGTGAGGACGAATTGAAAAAAATTCTGATCAGCGCATGTCTGCTGGGTCGCGTGGTCCGCTACGATGGCAAGGCATTGCCGGTCTCCGATAAGATACTCAAAGCCTGGATCCGTCAAGGACGGACGGTTGCGGTCTGCCCGGAGGTAATGGCGGGCATGGACGTGCCCAGAACGCCAGCCGAACTGATTCACGGCGACGGCGACGATGTACTGGACGGCAAGGCGATCGTTGCGGATCGATCAGGGAACGATCTGACCGACGATTTCTTGCTGGGAGCCCGAAAGGCATTGGACCTGTGCAGGCTACACCATATCGACGTTGCCGTCCTGTCAGAGGCGAGCCCGTCATGCGGAAGCGCCCGGATTCATGACGGCAGCTTCTCCGGACGCAAGGCAGCCGGCATGGGGGTAACCACCGCTCTGCTCAGAAGAAGCGGTATCCGCGTTTTCAATCAATATGACCTGATGGCTGCCGAGAAGGCCCTTCAGGGGTAACAAATCGGTGGCAACCGGAATCTAAAAATCGTCTCTTTCCTCCCGCTGCGGCGGCCGCGGCGGATGGGTCCTGGAACCGTTGAGGTACACTTCATCCAGCCGCCGATGAATCACCGGCGCATTGTTGAGATCAGGCATCGCAAATCCGAACACAAGGTTGAGAAAATCCATGGTGATGCGGAAGGTGGCGCCCCACAGGATCTCTTTGCCGTTGCGGCCGTGGTGGATGAAGCAGGGAAAATCTTCGTTGCGTCGGCTCACCTCCCGGCCGGTATCAAATGTCAACCGGTAGCGCGCATAGTAGCGGTTCTGCAGCAGCCGTCTCAGCGGCAGATGGACGATGCGCTCCACTTCCCAGTTGGGTACCAGGGCCTGGCCGTGCGGGACCCAGCCCACCAGAGGGTAAATCTCCCGCTTGAACATCACCAGCTTCTGGACCGGCAGAGGCCCCATGAACGCCACTTTGAGCGGGTTGAGCCGCATCTCCTCCCAGCTTTCCCGAAGTGCGGTGGCCAGCAGAAGCGAGAGCCCGTCAGCGCTTTTGGCGGGTTGCCGTTTCCAGCGCTTCCAGCCCGGCCATTTGCGCAAAGGAGAATTCGGCCAGCGCAGGGCAAGGGAGAGCAGTCGGTCTTTGGGTTCGATCCCTCCGCCGGGGCAGCACAGGTCTCCCGGCTGGAGCACCTGCTGGGAGCGTTTGTTGAGCAACAGGCAGGGTTCGAGGGGTTGTCCGTCCTCGACCTGCCGTTGGGTCAGCAGAAACAAGACCGCCGATTCCTTGATTTGGCCGCGGCCGATGCTGCGTCCCCAATCGGTATGAAGGCCGTTGCCGTCCAAAGCACGCCGAATCCGGTCCACCACCTCCCGGGACGGAATGCCGCTGCCGTATGGTCCACTTGTCAATGCCATAAATGCCTGTCTGTGTGGCGTTGGTGTTGTGTTGACTTTAAGCCCTCAGGAATTAGGTTTCAAGCAGAGAGTTGATCAGTCAGTCGGATGAAGGTCACAGGTAACGGCAGATTGAACCCGGATCCGATCTTATTCAACAAATCAGATGTCTACTGATAAAACCATGATCCATCCTAAGGAGGTCCATATGTCCGTCACCAACAAGTCCAAGGCCACCCAATGCTGTTCCTTGGAGAAAAAGCGTCTCATGAAGGATATCGAAAGATGCGACTTTTGCTCCAGCAGTTGGGAGGAGCACCATCGCTGTTTGAGCGCAGCGGCCAAGGAGAGCGGCCGACGTTCTAAGTCCTGCATCATATCCTAACCATCACATATTGAATGACCACCACCCAAAACCCGATCCCCAGCGGTCGGGTTTTGATGCAACGACAGACTGGCTACACAATCCGGGATGCGCCCATTGATATCCACATCCGGTAAAACCTTCATCGGTCTCTCCTCCTTCGAAATGCTGGCCATGTTCAGGCGCGGCCTTTTTTACGCCTATCTGACCATCTACCTGCGCCACTACCTGGGGCTCTCGGTGACGGCCACCACCTTGTTCGCCACCCTTCCCATGGTGATCAACATCCTGTCCCAAAACTTTATATGGGGCCGGATTTCGGATCATTTCCAGCTGCGCCGTACCCTGATCATGTCAGGTGAAGCGCTCGCCGCCCTCGGCACCATCGGCGTCTGGTACCTCCATCGGTTGGCCCATGCCCCCACAATGGCCGGTGCCGTGATCATCGGCGGACTGACCCTGGTGGAGCTTTTCTGGTCCATGTCGAACATCAGTTGGAGCGCCCTGATATCAGACCTCTATGATGAAGCAGAGCGCGGCGCCGTGCAGGGACGCCTGAACAGCATGGGGGGCGTCGGCCGCATGGCCGGAATCTGGATTGGCGGGTTGCTGTATGACGGGTTTGGATCGCAATTTTCCGGTTGGGGTTTCCATGAAGGCTATCTCTTCTTCATTGCCGCCGGCGTCATGCTCGTGTCGGTGGTGCCGCTCTTTCTGCTGCCCGAAGGCGGCGCCGTGGATGTGCAACGGACCGCTGTGGCCTATCGCAAACCTGCGCCGGATGGGCCTGCTGACCCGGCGCTCAGGCAATATCTCATCTTTCTGGCCGGCATGACCCTGATCAATTTCGGCCGTAACGGCATCGCCATCGTCTTTCCACAGTACCTCTCATCCGGCCGGGGGCTGGCGCTGGACAGCCTGACCATCGGCTATATACTCAACACCCAATCCATAGCCGTCATCTTGCTGGGATGGCTCGTGGGATGGCTCTGCCGCCGCATGGGAAGAGAACGCACACTGTTGGCCGGCACCCTGTCCGCGATCGTTGCCCTGGCAATGCTCAGCCTGACCACCGCATTGCCGTCCATCTATGCAGCCAGTTTTCTGCGGGGGATCGGAGATGCCGTCATCATGGCGGCCGCGTACGAAACCGCCTCGGTTTATATACCGGCGGCCATGCGCGCGAGGAGGTTTGCCTGGTTCAATGCCACATTCTTCTTGAGTTGGGGATTGCCGGGAACGGTGATCATCGGTCCGCTGGTGGATCTTCTGATGGCGAGCGGACTGTCGGAGCCGGGAGCCTACCGGCTCTCCTTTGCATTGGGGGCCGGCATGACTTTCACAGGGCTGGCCATTCAATCGATGCTGCTGAATCGCCGGAACGCTCCATACGCAGCCCAATAACGCTACTATGCCTTGAAAACCTTCATTCCCTGGGCGCTGTCCTGCACCACATAGCCTTTGGCCTGAATCTGGTCCCGCAATTCATCCGAAAGGGCCCAAGCTTTGTCCTTGCGCGCCTGTAAACGCGCATCGACCAGCGCTTGAATCTCATCGGGCAAAGCTTGGTCTTCGCCTATTTTGACCAGATCGAACCCCAGCACCTTATCGAAGTCGATCACCGTCCCCAATTTCACACCGGCGTCGAGATTAGATTTCAGCAACTCCTGAACAACGGCCAGCGCCTGGGGAATGTTGAGATCGTTGTTGATGGTTTCTGTGAATTTTTCCTTAAACTCCGCGTCAATCCCACCGGCCGGGCCGGCGTCCGCCAGGGCACGCACCTGGTTTCGCAGGTGCTGCAGTCCGTTGCGGGCCGCTTCGATTCCTTCCCGGCTGTATTCCATGGGTTTGCGATAGTGGGATTGGAAGGCCGCGAACCTGTAAATCAGCGGGTCCAATCCCTTCTCAACGAAGCTCGATTCCAGTGTCAGGAAGTTGCCTTCGCTTTTGGCCATCTTTTTCCCGCCGGAAATGATCAGAAAGGCGCCGTGCATCCAATAGTTGAAAAAGGGTTTGCCGGTGGCCGCCTCGGATTGGGCGATCTCGTTGGTATGGTGAACGTCGATATGATCAGTGCCGCCGCAGTGGATGTCGAGCATTCCTTTTAGAAACTTCATGCTCATGGCCGAGCACTCGATGTGCCAGCCGGGGAACCCGGTCCCCCATGGGGATTTCCACTCCATCTGGCGCTGCTCGTCCGGCGGCGAAAACTTCCACAGGGCAAAATCGGTGGCGTTGCGCTTTTCCGGGTTTTTTTCCACCCTGGCGCCCTCTTCCAGTGCTTCCAGGTTCTGGTGGGAGAGCTTGTTGTAGTTTTCGAACCTGGCGGTGTCAAAGTAGATGCCGTCGCTGGTTTGGTAGGTATAGCCTTTGTCTTCCAGCTTGCGGATCAGTCCGATCTGCTCTCCAATGGTATCGGTGGCCTTGCACCAGAGTGTCGGGTCCTGAATATTGAGCCTTTTCAAATCCGTCTTGAACGCCTCGGTATAGTATGCGGCAATCTCCCAGGCGGTTTTGCCTTCGCGTTTGGCGCCCTTTTCCAGCTTGTCCTCTCCCATGTCGCGGTCGCCGGTGAGATGCCCCACGTCGGTGATGTTCATCACGTGCTTGACCCGAAAACCGTTATAGGCCAGCACCCGTTTGAGGACATCCTCGAAAATATAGGTGCGCAGGTTGCCGATGTGAGCGTAGTTGTAAACGGTGGGGCCGCAAGTGTACAATCCCACTTGAGGGGGAGCGATGGGGGTAAACACCGCTTTGGACCGGGTCAGTGTATTATAGAGTCTCAGTTCCATCGTATGGCATCTTTACCGTGGTTAGGGATTTGGGTGCTATCGATTGGGGTTATGCCCCATCATGGAAGCTCATGTCAATCAGGGAAAATTCAGTTCAAGGGGACGCGGCTTTTAATCAGTGCTGCCAAAGGGATGCGGCTGCAACATAGCCCTGCGTCTGGACGCGCGTCGTTTAAGCGTTATATTGAAGACACGACCAACCCGCACCCCGACGAGATGGAGGCAGCCCATGAAAGCATTTTTCGTACATGACCGGGAAAGCGAAAAAGACCTGATGGTGGTACCGGAAACCGACAGCCTGGTAAAAGTGGACCGCAACGTGATGGAGGAGTTCATCGGTGTAGCGCCCGATTTCACAAAATATACCGGCGACCGCCTCAATGGCCAGTCCCCGGAGGAGTTCGGTTCGATCGTGGCAACCCGCAAGCCGGATATGGATGTCTGCATTATCGAAGAAGCGGTGTGGCAGCGCCGGATGGCATTTTACCTGGATGCGCCGGGGTAGCGCAAAGCATATCGAATCAACAAGGTGCTTGCCTCGAGCTGCTGCACGTCGATCAAATCCAGGTCCAGGTCCAGTTTCTCAGTGAAAAGGGCCAATCCATGACCGAACAATTTAGGTGATATGGTAAGCAGCAGCTCGTCCACCAAACGGGCTTTGATAAACAGGGTGTTGATGATCCCGCCCCCCGCCAGTATCCCTTCCCTGTACCCTTTCCCATCCAGAACTTCAACCAGCCGTTCCGGGGTGTCCGAGTGGAACATGAGCCCTTCTGCCGGGGCATAACGCTGGGGGTGCCGGGTCATGACCACATTGAGCCGTCCGGGCAACGGGCGGCCGATGGTATCATATGTACGAGAGCCGAAGATGACCACGCCGGCCTCCTGGGTCAATCGTTTGAAGAGTTTCTTGTCGGCGGAACATGTCCAGTCGGGAAAATGGGCGTTGTCCCGGGCGATCATGCCGTCTGCGGTGATCGCCATCATCAGGGTCAGCTTCATAAATTTCCTCTTAAATCGATCAGTTCGGGCTACATCCTAAGTAGGCCGGCAGCACTTGTCAATGCAACGCTCACCGTTGCAGTTTTAATTTCGGTTTTGGTGCTAATCCCCGGTTTTTTGGCTCAACTTTTTCATCCCTGCTTCCGATAGTAATACAGGTCGCCTTAAGGCCATGAACCCGGAAAGTGATTTTAGAGGCTCGGCCGAAACAAACCTGAGGATAACATATGAATATCGCATGTGAAAAATGCAACAGCGCTTATGACCTTCCCGACGACCGTCTGCCCATGGGCAAGATCGTCTCCTTTCCGTGCCCTGCGTGCAAGAACAAGGTGACCCTGGATCTCCGGGAGCCCGAGCCGGAACAGGAGGAACCGGACAGCGGCGAAAAAGTCGTATTCAAACCCTTGGATGAAAGCGCAGAATCGGTCCTTGAGACCGGCGACCTGAAAAAGAAAATCCTCAAACGCATCAAGGATCTTCCACCCATGCCCAAGGTGCTCTTCAAAGCACGCCAGGTCATGGAAGATCCCAAATCGGGTTTCAAGGAGATCGCCAAGATCATTGAAACCGATCAGGCGATTGCCGCCAAGGTGCTTAAGGTGGCCAACTCGGCCTATTACGGGTTGAGTGGTATGGTGAACTCCATCCATCAGGCCACGGTGGTCCTTGGCTACGAGACACTGGAACAGGTGATCACCATGGTCTCTTCCTCGAGCCTGCTCGGCAAGCAGCTCAAAGGCTATTCCCTCAACGCCGGCGTGCTGTGGCGCCACAGCCTGGCAGTGGCCCTGGCTTCCCGGATCATCGCCAAGAAACGGGCGCCCAGTCTGGAAGGCGATGCCTTTTCCGTCGGACTGATCCATGATGCCGGGAAACTGGCCCTCGATGCGAATCTCCTCAAAAAGAAAATGGAGATCCGCGATTTCCTGGAAAATCAGGAAATGAGTTTCCTGAAGGCCGAGCGCCATGTCCTGGGTTTCGACCACACGGAGATCGCCCACGATCTCTGCCAGAAATGGAAGCTTCCCGTTGACCATGCCGAGGCCATGCGTTTCCACCACTCCCCCGAGGCATCGAACAACAATCAACTGGCCCATATTGTCCATCTGGCGGATCACATCGCCAAGCAGGCCGAATACGGCACCGGTCCGGCCTTTGACAATGAACCCCTTCATCCTTCGAGCCTGAAGGAACTGCAGCTAAAACAGGAGCAGTTGGAGGAGATTTCCGCCGAGATGGTGGATGCGGTTGAAAAGATTACCGAAAGCCTCAACCCTTAGTTATCGTTGTCGATATATCAATTCCAACAAGGCCGCCGTCCACCGGGTGCGGCCCAATAGATCTGTTGCATAATGCGTCTTTTTTTGAGATGATCTGCCCCGTTGAACTGGTGATGGAGAAATCGACCCGATTGGGGAGCCCTTGTCGTTGCCTGTGCGGCAGCACTTCTATTTCGACCAAGTCGACACTTCGAAGCCGCTTGCGGCAACCCCCAAGACCAAAACGCAACGAGCGGAGGGTCTTTTCCGAGTTGGTAGATGAACGTCAATGATGGATCAGAAAGGAGTAAATGGATGTCCGGTTCCAAGGATTTTTTGACCACAACGGAATTTGCCAAAAAAGCCGGTGTCTCCACCAGCACCGTTTCAAAATGGCTTCGCACCCAAAAAATAACGGGGGAGAAAAAAGGCGGCAAATGGGCCATTTCGGCCGACGAAATGGCTAAAGTCTCTTCCGCTGCACCCATTGCAAAAACGGCTGACACGCAAAAAAAGAGCCCTGCAACCGGAGCCCCCACCAAATCCAAAGCAGGCGCAAAATCCTATTCGATAAAGGAATTCAGCGACTTGACATATCTGACGGAATTCGGTGTGGAAAAGTGGCTGAAACAGGGGCGCCTTGTGCCGGCCCAGGATGCCTCAGGCCAACCACGGGTGGACGCCTCCAGTCTGGACAGTCCGGCAGTCAAGCGGCTGATCCGATAGCCCCGATCAGCCGATCAACCCTTGATAAAAGAAATAACAATAGCTCAGGGTACAAACCAATCCCATCCAGCGCGGCAGCCCTCCCCGGATCGATACGAAAATGAAATGGGCCGCGCATGCCGCCAGGATGGTGATAATCCCCAATTGAAAATAGGCGGGTATTTGCGCCGGTGAAAAGAGCGCGAAGAGACCGATACACATGGGAATACAGATATGCCCGTCGCCGACCTGGGAGCTGTATACGATGTCGGCCCTCTTTGCGCGGGCGTAGTATACGGCCAGAAGCCCGTTGGGAAGCACCATCAAGATGCCGCTCAGCCATCCCAGGTTGTCGAAGACCAGCCACCCCGAACCATTTTTGGGTATCCATTCCACCAGATTTTCGATGGCGCCGTATACGGCAACAGCGCCCACCATCACCAGGACGAAATCAAGGATCATGGACCATCTCAATGAGCGCCCTCGCTGGATGTTGTGTTTGAGCACATCGATAACGTGAAAAATCTGCCAGAACACGAACATTCCGACAAGGACCATTCCATCGCTGAAATCGAGTTTTTGATCGCGCGAGAGCGCCCAGAGGGCTCCTGTGAAAAAAAGAACCGCCAACAAAGTTAAGAGGAGGGAGAGATGGTTGAGCCGATCGGCTTTATGCGGCATTGCGAAGCGGCCGGCTCCACGTTTTCCGGGAAAGATTTCCAGCCCCCAGATCATGGCCGGAAGCCCGATAAGCAGCGTCAGATTGGTGACATTGTTGACCAGACAGTTCTCAAGCACCAGCTTACCGTTACCACCGGATCTACCCATAATATATGCAAAAATTAAATTTGAGAAACCCGACGCATAGGGCATGATCAAGGTACCCAGGACGGTGCCTTCCAGACCTTTGCGTTCCATCCCTCCTAATCGCCAGATCATGAGGATAGAGGCGCCCACGAACAGCAGCAGCGAAAAATAAGGATCGAAGGCCGCAAGCTTGCGCCACACGGCGGACATGGGGGCGATCATTTCAACCAGCCATGCAGGCCATTGAATATCCATTTATGCTTAAGCCTTAAGGGAAAGGTAAGGTATTATCCGGCAACCAATCGCTGCCACCGGCTATCGAGCAGGCGATACTCATCAACCAGTTTTTCGAGTGAATCCACATCACTACGGGCTATATCGAGCTTCTCCGCATAGCCGTAGATTTTACCGCGCTCGGGGAGGGAAAGGTTGCCGTCCATGGAGGCGAGGGCAATGGCGTCCTTTAAGATGACCAGCGCGGTCAGGCGGGTCACCACCTGCCGCTCGATGGCATATCCTTTGTTGATGGTTTGAAAAAAATAGTCGCTGTCGAGCCCCAAACTGTCCGCACGCCGTCTGACGAAATCAAATTCCGGAGGCCCGTTATCCTTGTCCGCCTTTGCGATGGCGACCAGAATGCTCAAATAGGTGCGCGGGTCAAAGTCTCGGGTTTCGGCATCTACGAAATTAAGATCCATACAAACGTCTCCTATATCAACCGCGTTAAGTCGACCGTCTGCTGCTGATCGAATTCTGGTTATCAGGGCAGGACCGTGGTGCATTTGCACTGTCATTAATTTATTTCGGCCGTTGAAATAAATTGTCGAACAGCGACTTCCCTTATTCCATATCAAACTCTTTCATATCAAACCAGTAACCGGTGTTCATCACATAATCCAGTTCGGCCTGAACCGCAGCGATGTGTCCGTTTTCGATCTCAAGAAACCGTGTGAACATGGCTTGGGTATCGCCTTCGGTCTCGGAAACCATTTTTTCATAAAAATCAGATGTTCGCACCTCAACCCGTAATGCATTGCTCAACATCTGCTGGATCACACCGCGATCCTCCTGGGCCATGTGTTTTTCGGCATCGGACATGCAGGCGTCGATCTCGTCAGCGGACGGGATGAGGGATTTGATGTCGGGGTGCCGCATTTCGCCGTTTTTTTGCAGTTCCTTGAGCCGCTCCGACAAATAGTCCATATGATACTGCTCATCATCTCTGAGCATGGCGAAAAATCGCTTACCGGTCTCATCCGTGCAATTCTCAAAGGACTGGATATAAAGATCGCGGATTTTGCCTTCCAGCGATATGGCGGTTTCTACGGCTTGCTCCATACGCATTGTCAACCTCACATTTCCGGCCAATTGTAATCGGCCGAGAGGGATTAAGAAACCCTAAAATGAGGATTTCTGCTGAAAATGAATTTCCCAATCCTGATGCCGGATGTATTTTGGCAATCCGGTTATCAATTCATCACTTTAACTTACACCCAGAAAGCTCCTTAATTTATTTAACCATGGCGTTCGGATCTTTACTTTGAGCAAGAGGTCTCCGGGCTGGGCGCCGTGGGTCCCCTCCTCCCCCATCCCATTCAAACGGATGAGTTGCCCATCGCGAACCCCTTTGGGGATCTGCACCACCAGTTTTTTCTCCCGCGCACGATGATAGTATGCGTAAGGCCCTCCTTCAAACGCAAACTCCGGTTGCAGGACGATTTCATCCTCCAGATTACCGCCCTGCTGCGGAAAATAGAAACCCGTCAATTTTCGAAGCATTTTGCCGGCCAATTTGGCCATGATGCCATGGCCGGCGTATTGATTTGCGTTGCCTTTCGGGTGATTGGTCTTGAAAACAAATCCCCCCATACGCCGGCCGGAATGCCGGAATTGAACGCCCTGACCGCCTTGGAAATGAAAATCCTTGAAAATATCCTCAAAACCGCGAAGCCCGAACCCTCGGGCCATTTCTTCAAAGATTTGCTGGATGTCAGAACCGCTAAAAATGTCCTGATCAGAATAATTCTGCCGGAACCGGGTTCTGGCGCCATCACCGAATTGCTGGTAGAGCATATCGTATTGCCGGCGCTTTTCCGGATCGGACAAAACGGCGTAGGCTTCATTAACGGTCTTCATTCGCTCAGCGGCTGTTTCGCTCTTATTGCGGTCCGGATGATACTCAAAGGCCAGTTTTCGATAGGCGGTTTTGATTTCCTGATCGGTGGCGTCCCGTTGAACATTCAATGCCTGGTAATAGTTGGTGTTGCTCATGCGATGTACTCTCGTTTCTTTTTAAAGGCCGTCTGTTAAGTCCACAGCCCCAACGGCCGATAACAGATCCGACCCTAGCCGGGTTCTATCATAAGCATTAATTAATGGCAAAAAAGCGAAATTATGCGACAGCAATTTATCACCACGGTCCTTCTCAGCATCGTTCTTCTGATCGCCGTTGTCGTCAAGCTTGCTTATTTCCCGAGACTTCATGGCCAAACAGCCTTTATTTTCAACTCCATCTTCTGGATATGCGGCATACTGATCGCCATTCTGTCGATGAACATGCTTTTGAGTTCGATCGCGGGCCAGAAAGCCCTTAAGAAACATCGGCCCAACGCATTTTGGCCCAATCGGCGCAAGACTTTTCGCATTATCTATCCCGCATATATACGACCGATGCTGATCGTCGATACCGTTGACGGCATGGTTAGGCGCCAGTTGGAGTTTTTTGTGGTGGACCTTTCCCAGGAGGGAGGGTGCTTCATCGACGACGGCTGCCTTGGAGAAATGCAGCGTTTCTCCGGTCGGATTCGATTTCGCAGTGGCGACACCGTGCCCGTCTCTGGCGAGTTCATTCGCAAGTTAGCCGACCATGTGAGTGTCCGGTTCAAACACCCTATCGACTGGACCACCCTTTTGGATGAACAGCGCAGGGTGATGGTCCACATGAAACCGATCCCTCGCCGCCTCGCTTGAACTGCCGCCCTTGCCTGGACACCCCAGCGCTTCAGGACGGCGCTTTCAACCCCCAGCCTGCTATCAGTACGACACCCGACTGTTTGCAATATGCAATTTCATTTTGCATCATGCAATGGATTCATGGAAGCTCGCCACGGCGGAAGGACGATTACAAGATACTATATCTACCTTATATTACAGAACATAATACATTTTTTGGCATCTTTCGAGTTTTTGGCATGTGTCGTGCAGTATCTACAACCGAAGCCTAACTTTTTCATCATCTTCCTCTCTTGTTCCGCGGGGTGATGCTCCCGCATCACCCCGCCGCCCCTCTAAAGAGGAGGAAAAAAGTCAGGATTCAAACTTCGGTCGTCACGATGAAAAACAAAACATTTAGATAGATCACAGAACCCCTAAGCCGCCGGATCGTATTCCATCCGGCACAAACGTAACGCTAACCTCCTTATATTATTGGTAAGTGCCCAGTAGGAGAAGTCACTTTTCAACAAGCCCTTAACCTGTTGTCGCTATTTACCAACTGCTTAACTCTTTCAACCGGGCGGTGCCGCTTCAGGCACCGCCCGCTTCTGTTTTGACGCCTGTTATTTCAACGATTCGATGCAGGAAACGTCCACATCCGCCCCGGCGACAAGCTTCTCCCTCAACTTGGTTAATACTTTGACATGACCGCGCTCCTCATCGATGATCAGATCAAGCTGAGCTCCCCCCCCTTGATCTTCCATAAATGCCTTGAGCATATCGTAAAAGAGGATGGTATCCTGCTCGAATTCAATCGATTGCGCCAAAACCGCCACTACATCGGAGGCCGACACGAGTTTGTCACCATTCAGGGAGAAGGTCTTATCCTCGACCATTTCCTTTAGCAGCGCACGCCCCAGATCCTCCATATCCCTGTATTCGTCCGGAACCTCCTTCGGATCGACCGGCAATGCCGCAAACCATTTGCCGTGTTGCCGCTCCTCGTCCGCCATCCAGTTTAAAATCCTTGCAATATCAGAATGTTCTACCCTTTCAGCCGTCGAGCGATAGGCCTGCTCTCCATTTTGCTCTATTTGAATGGCAATTTGACGAACGTCTTCGATGGTGTACATCCCTGCCTGCCTCCTTAGCTAATACATACGTCTGCGCCGACCCTGCGTATCACCCATGAATACACCGGCGGATGCCGAGTTCGACGCAGTTGGAACCGGCATCACAGCCCCATGTTATCTAATTGCTCCAATTTTTCAAGTGGTGGATCTTGAGCTTTTCCGAAGCGGTTGTTTCCGCCAAGCGATGCGGCTGTTCATATATCGATCCAATGGTATGGGCACCCATCGCAATACGAAGGCAGCACTCGTCTCTTCATATGAAAAAGGATATTAAAAGGATGAAAATCTGTACCGTATTCCGATGCCTACAAAATTAGAACCGGTGGAGATACCGCCTATCAGACCGAAGACACTGGAGCGATGGTGAACCCTGACAAAGAGGTCCCATGAATCATAGTGCGGAATGGTAAAGGCCGTCTCGACAAGGATATAATACAGCAACTGGTTGGTCTCGTGATCGTTCCCCTCCCTGATCTCAAGCTCCGGATCGGAGGTTGCGTAAGACAACCCATTGCCAAAGGCAAAACTGGTATCCAGATATCGATCCCAGGGAAATGGAAGCCACCTCAGGGTAAAGGCGGCATTGATTTCCTCGTGGGTCTGTTCTCCGGTGTGCCAGGCAACCTGGCCCTCCACTTCATAGCCGATGATATCCTTAAATGTCCCGAGCTCTCTGCCAAGTGAGAGAACATAGACATTGGATGATTCGAAATCGGTATTGAAACGGATGATTTCATTGAGAGCGGTATCCGAATACTGGCCGGTGTAAAAACTGACCATCCACCTCTGCTCAGCCGTAGCCGGGCCGTGGGAAAGCGACGCCATACCCAAGACCATTAACGCGATTGAAAGAATTCTCGAAAGGTGCATATGTCACGGAAATCCTGACCAGCAGCGAAGCTGGTGCCCCACAGAAGCCCGCCGCTTTATGTTTTACTTCAAGTTTTAGCAAGCTATTACCTGTTATAATAAGTCAATATAAGTAGCTTAAACTGACGGTGCCAAAGGTATGGTTGTCATCCCGCTCTTCGAACTCCTTCGTTCTTCGGACGAGCGCGTAGTTCAACCGAAATCGACCATAATGCATGGCAATACCACCCATCAGATCCAACACCAGTGGCTCTTTGTCCACACTGTGGCTATCTTGAAAGGTGTTGCCATCGAGAAAGATATCCCTGAGCACCGCCCTTCCATCTGTCGCGATAAAAAGATAAATCCCAAATTGGGTTCGTCCACCCCTTGAATAACCGGGATCACTTCCAAATGATGCGCTTGTATTGCACCCGGGCCTTATGGGGCATGTGCCGAAGTCCTCCGGGACCGACCAACCGAACCGGAATTCCGCACCGGCATTGGCGTATATGGCGATGTTGCCGATACGACCGCCCAGGTGCGGTATAACGTCGGCGCTGAATCCACGGCTGCTTCCGTAGTGTCCCAATCGCCATTTGGATTCGTAGGTCAGGTTGAGCCCCAGTTCGTTTTCAAGCTGGTTGTCCCATCCCCTTGCCCGATCCACGTCAAGCGCTTCATGAACCAGGTCCTGGGTGGCCTTGGCCTTGGACGAAGGGCCGACGATGCCTATTTCAAACTCCCATACGTCCCGTCGGACTCCAGTGTTGGTAATGAAGCCGAAGCCGATGTAAGAGTACCCTGCATAGGGCCGATCATCCGTGACCAGGTCCGCTCGATCGGTATCTTCCGGTGTATAAATATTCTGGCCGATGAAAAAAGAGGTTGCGCGACGCGCTTCAGGTTCATTCATCAGCGGCAGATGCTCAAACATCCAACGCTTGATGCTGCGTTTTTTATCTTGGGATGGCGTGTAGCCCTTGCTCCAGGTTAGTTTTAACCCGTTCGAATAGTCCCGATCCGTACCGGTGAAACTGTCGTTTTCCCAATAAACCGTGAATGCCTTGTGATATGGTTCGCGATCGCCCTCGGCCAGGGAGAGGCAGGGACATGCAAATAGGATAGCGGCTAAGAGCATCGTCTTGGCCATGTTTTTCAATAATCCGATCTCAGCGCTTCTCATCCCGGCATGCTGACTCGCTCTATGGTAAATTGATATTCATTCTCTAAAAGATAATCAGCAAATACCATATGGCAAGACGTGAAACAGGCGGAACTTCCTAATAAAACAATATTATCTGATGATAACGCGCGGCACCCGAATCGTCTCACATTGAAACGGCCGATGCCAGACGATCCACCACGCGCTGCCGGCCGAGCAGGTTCAAGACCTTCAAGAAATCAGGGCCAACCCCTTGGCCGGTCACAGCCGTGCGAACGGCGCCCATCAGCTTGCCCGGCTTGATCCCCTTCTCTGTCATGAATTGACGCATCGCCGCTTCGACGGTCTGTGGCTCGAATTCATCCAGACCGGACAATATTTTGATCAATTCAGGCAGCCAGACCCTGACCTCCGGGTCCTTAAGATGTTTTTCAACCGCATTGGGATCCATATCGAATTGATCGCTGATGTAGGCCCGACCATAGGTCACAAAGTCGGACAAGGTGTTGAATCGTCCGCGGATCAGATCCATCGCCCTGTGAAACCATGCCTTTTGATCCGTTTCATACACGGATTGCCACAGCCCCGATTTTTCAAGCCATTCTTTGACAAAGGGCATCAACTGCGCCAACGGCATCTGGCGGAGATAGTGGGCGTTGATATTGAGCAACTTGGGATCGGTGAGGTGCTTGCCGCCATCAGCCGAGATATTGAAAACGGAGTTTGTGCGGTTGATACCGGACAGATCGAATGCACGTATCAACTCATCCCGGGAAAAAAGTTCCTTTGATTCGGATGTGGACCACCCCAGCAGGACAAGAAAATTGACCATGGCCCACGGCAGAAAGCCGTGGTTCCGGTAATGGTCTATCGCAACCTGCTCTCCATGCTTGCGCTTGGATATCTTGGCCTTTTTCGGATCCAGCGTCAGCGACATATGGGCGAACAGGGGCAGCGGCGCGCCCAATCCTTCATAGATCAGAATCTGTTTGGGGGTATTGGCCAATCCATCCTGCCCGCGGATCACATGGGTGATGCCGTCGCGGATATCATCCACCGCATTGGAGAGCACATACAGCGGCTGACCGTTTCCCCTGACGATAATGAAATCTTCGATATCCTGAAATTTTTTCTCGATGGTGCCGTATACCACATCGTCGAAAACCACTGCGCCATCCCCTTTCGGGACTTTAAAGCGAATGGTATGGGCGTGGCCGGCTGCTTGCCTTTCGGCCACCTCCCGGGCGCTAAGGTTCCGGCATGCGCCGTCATAGCGATAAGTGGTTTTCAGCATGCGGGCCTGTTCCCTTTTTGTATCCAGTTCCGATTTTGTGCAAAAACATTTGTAAGCGACGCCCCTTTCGAGCAGTTTTTGCGCAGCCGCCTGGTGTTCGGCGATGAACTGGCTCTGGAAATAGGGTCCGTCGTCCCAATCCATGCCGAGCCACTGCAATCCGTCAAGGATACCCTGGATCGCCTCGGCATTGGAGCGCTCGGCATCCGTATCCTCGATGCGCAGGATAAACTTTCCATTGTGTTTGCGGGCGAAGAGCCAGTTGTAGATTGCGGTCCTGGCACCGCCGATGTGCAGGTATCCTGTGGGGCTGGGTGCGAAACGAACAACCACATGTTCCATGAGATCAAATTCCTTTCTGCAGGTTGGGACGATCGTGTTCCAACCTCTTAATGGCTTGCAGATTGCCTTGTCAATCGGTTTCAGAGCTCAGCAGTAATTCCAACTGAACACCTTTGGGTTGGAATCGAAATCATAATCGAAATCGGGATCGGAATCGCTATCGGAATCGAAAAGCCAAGATGAGAGATTTGATCTCGATTTCGATCCCGATTTCGATGGCGAATAACATGGGTGAAGGTATCGGTTCTGTCGAAATATATTCGAAATAATATCATCAATATGCGTAGAATGTGGCGAATCGGATTCGGTTAGAATTGCCGGGGCGCCTCCGAACCGGTCGGGGCAAAACCTTCCTTTTACTGCCTTGCCCCGATCGCCGATCCGGGATATGAATGAATTTTTGCGAGTCCATCGTTAACTGAACGTCAGACGCTATTGATCGATTAAGAGTGGGAAAGCACACTATGGGACTTCGTCATGACAGGCGCAAAATCGACATGGGGCGCCGGCTGGCGATCAAACGTTTCAAAAAACAACGCCAGCGGAACATATTGGCGCACCCTGGAAGCCATCGATTCATCATTGTTCTGGATCATCTGAAACCACGGTACAACATCGGGAAGATTTTTCGCAGCGCCGATGCGTTCGGCGCACATGAGGTCCATCTGGTGGGAATTGAATTTTTCGATCCAGCCCCTGCCATGGGATCGTTTAAATGGGTGCCGGCCAGATTCTACGAGAATGTCGATGCATGTTTCCAGGCATTGATCCAGCGCGACTACCACCTCTTCGTGCTGGATCCGGAAACCGATACCGATTTAACCCGGACGTCCTTTCCGGTTCGAAGTGCTTTTGTGTTTGGCCATGAAGAGTACGGCTTCAGCTTCGATGCCGATGCGTATGATAACCTGACGAAAATCTCCATCCCCCAGTACGGAAAAGTCCAGAGCCTCAATGTCAGTGTGGCCGCTTCCTTGACCATGTACGAGTATGTGCGCCAACAAACCGCTGGGGAAACCGTCGAACCTTGAACCATCTGAAATTCAATAAGATTTTGAAAGTCTCCCAAGCCGGCAGGGCATGCGACCTGCTGGCGCACACCACCGGGCTCTCCAGGTCAGCGATCAAACGCGCCATGAATTTCGGGGCGGTTTGGCACCAAAGAGGAAAATCGAAGCAGCGCCGGATCCGGCGGGCGACTTTCGAGAGCAAGCCGGGAGACCGGCTGTCGATCTACTACGATGAGGCTATCCTGTCGAAACCGGTGCCCGGCGCCGTCTGTTTGAAAGATCATCGACGCTACAGCATCTGGTTCAAGCCGGCAGGTTTGTTGACCCAGGGAAGCCGCTACGGAGATCACTGTGCATTGACCCGGCAGGCCGAACACCATTTCACGCCGAAACGCAGCGTTTACGTCGTCCATCGGATCGATCAGGAGACCGCCGGACTGGTGATCCTTTGCCACGACAAAACGGCCGCAGCACACTTTTCTGAAATGTTCCGGTGCAGAACGATCAAGAAGGGATACGACGTCCTGGTTCGGGGCGACCTGCGCGTTGCCGGCTTCGAAGGTGAAATCACCCTGCCTCTTGACGGGCGGCAGGCCTGCACGCGGTATCGATGGATTTCCTATGACCGGGAACGCAATGAAAGCCGGGCAGCAGTGGAGATTATCACGGGCCGCACCCATCAGATCAGACGCCACTTTGATATGATCGGCCATCCGGTGGTAGGCGATCCGCGATACGGCGTAGGGAACAAAAACCGATCCGGTCTCAAACTGGTCGCAACATCCCTGTCTTTCGCCTGTCCCTTTGACAAGCGCCCTGTTTCCTTTGAGATCGACCCGGACCGTCCTCCGGCGTCCTACCCGCAAAATCCGGACTGAATCAGATGTTCAGTCCGAGCAGATCGAGTTCCTTTTCAATAAGTTCGACCCATCCTTGGTTTGCCTTTGGATTGGCAGGGCTTGGATGGCTGATGCGCCCTATTTTCAGGCCCATGCCGTCAATCGCTGATTTGGCCCGCTGGTAGGCAAAGTTACCGATGCCGATCACAAAATCCGGCGACAGCAGGTCAATCGTCCTGCGCAGGGCCTCGTCACAGGCGTCGAACAAGCGTTGTTTTTCGGCGATTTTCAACTTGTCGGGGGTGCGGTTGCGGCCGCTCTCCTCCATAAAAACCAGCGGACAGTAATTGGCCACCCAGAATCGTTTGAAGAATTGACCGGGCCGTCCAAAACGGGTTTTGGCCCACCCCCAGAGCCGCCGCCCGCTCACCTCTCCACGCGGGCATGCGAATCCTGATATGGGGCGTTTGGGATGCTCTCTGACCGGCCGGGCCACCTCGCCTTCGATGCCAAGCCACTGGGTGACCATGCCCACATCCCCGAAAGGAACCCCGGTCTGGGCCATGCCCCAGGGACCGGGATTCATCCCCAGGAATACGGCCTGCTTGGGCCCGCCCCCATATGTTTTCCAGTACGCGAGGTGGATTTCACGCGCATAGTCGATGGGGTTATAGACGTAGGCCACAGGAGGGGCGAAGCGGAGGGTGGAAACACGCTCCGACAATGCAGCGACGATGGCCTCCATGGCATCACGCGTCACGATGGTTTCGCTCCCTAGAATCGTATGCTGGTCGCTTCACGGCTGTATCTTCAGTTGGGATTTTCATAAAATATGTAATTGGTGGAATAGTCGCTAAACTCGAAATAAATTTTCTGCTCGTCCTTATCCCGTTGATAGTTGAAATTGCGGTCCAGGATGCCGTAACCGAAACGATAGGGTCTTGGCTTGTCGTCATCAGTTCCGTATGCGGTTGATATTTTATCGATTTTAATAAACCGCATTACCAATTTGTCGCCGGCGTAGACATCGAGCACGCCGTTGGTTCCCGTCCAGTTTTTGATGCTGCGGCCAATTTTATTCTGGGTTTCCTGTGTGCATCCGGCCAAGGCGATGAACAGGGCAACCAAAAGCGTCATCATTCGAATCATTTTTCCGTTCCTCCGATGTTGTGTCGCGTAGCAGGCCGAACCTGCGAAGTTGATCCCTTATCAAATCAGATCCGGAAACAAAAGCGTTCTCCTGCGTTGGAATGCGAAAAAGGCTTGCGGAATGCATGGCCCTGATCACCTGAAGGAAGGACGCCCCGATGTCATGTGCTTGTTTTTACCCTTGCGTCCTAAACCTTGATCCGACATGGCCGATAACCAATACAGCGCTGCGCAATTGACCGTGGCGGCGCAACATCAACCTTGTTTAACTTAACCGAGGCGTGAAATATGACAGCTCGAAACTCCGGCAATAAATTGCCGAAAAGCGTGGATGAAGCCGCGGAACTGCTGCTGTCGGATTTGCTGATGCAGCATCTACAGGCCCTTTCCAATATGACAGAGGAAGACTTTGAGTGCCTGTGCGACCGGGTTTCGCCCTATTTGGTAGAGGAGTTCAAACTATGGCAAGGCAACGAACCGCTGCTGGATTCCTGCTACACCGATCTCGAGACCATAGAGATCGATCCGGCGCGTATCATATTGAATCGTGTCAAGCAAATGCTTCATGATTTTCATGGTTTTCTGGTCATTACCTAATTGACTTGATCAATCACAGTCCTGCCGTCTCCCCTTCAATCCCAGACCGTTTTTAAACCTTTGGCCCTTTCTGACATTTTGCGCAGACATGGGTTCCGCGTTGGCCGACAACGATTCGGTCGATGAGATGACCGCACCGAAAGCAGGACTGTCCGGTTCTCCGAAACACCTTCAGTGCATCGCTGTTACGTCCCCTCTTCTGATTGAGCCATGCGTAGTTGCCGAGCCCCTGCCCCAGCGATGTCCCGCCGTTCTCAATGGCTTGCCGTAATACTTGCCGAATGGAGCGATGCAGAGATTTGGATTCCGCTGCACTCAATGTGTGGGCGGATCGCAGTGGATGAATGCCGGCTGACCATAAGGCTTCATCAACATAAATGTTGCCCAATCCGGCCAGAAAGCGCTGATCTAACAGCAGCGGTTTGATTTGCCTTCGGCGGTTTTTGACCATCTGCATCAGCGCTTTGGTGGTGAAACCGGAGGATAGAGGCTCCGGCCCCAGCGTACCGATGATGGTATCCGGTTCATCGGTCAGGTAGAATCGGCCGAATTTTCTGGTGTCATGGAACAGGAGCTGCCGACCGTCGTCCAGTCTCAACTCGACGTGGACATGGGGCCGCGGATGCGGCGTTGCGTCAGCCAGTTCGAAGCGTCCGGTCATTCTCAAATGAACGATAAGGTGCAAACCGCCACTGAGATGCATGATGATGAATTTGCCGCGACGCCGTATGGCGCTGATGCGCTTCTCCCTGATCCTGCGGCAAAACCGCTGCGGATTGGATGTGGCAATGGTTTTGGACCAATGGACACACGCCTGCTGAATGCGTCGGCCTTCGACCCCTGACGCTTTCAGCGCATCGACGATGGTCTGGACTTCAGGTAGTTCCGGCAAAATCCAATTTCCCGTTCTTGAGAGTCGATTGCGGCATCCGGACGCCGTGGCACAACCGCTTAAGGCTGCACCGGCCATCTCAGCTCGAATGATCCCCCAGACCGCTGCCGGGGACCTGACCGCGCTAGGACAGCAAATTGAATACCTGTCCGCTGACCACTTTGGGGTAGAAGTAGGTTGATTTGCGCGGCATGATCAATCCCTCCTGGGAGACCCGCTGGACCTGTTCCATGCGCGTCGGATTGAGGATGAACGCCATGTCCGCATCGCCATCCTGGACGGCAACCACGGCGGCTTTGGAGGTCGTCGCATAGCCGATTTTGCCGGCATCGTCCAGCCTGGCCTGGTCGAACCCCAATAGTTCCATCATCAGTAAGCGGGTCAGAACCGTCACATCCAGATCGCTGAGAGCGTCCGGCAATTCTCTGCCGAACATTTCCTTCATGACGCCCTCTTTCAACGTCATGACCATCAGGGCGGATTGGTCTGCCGTGTACAATCCGATGGTGTTCTTTCCGGATCCGGCTTCGAGGGCCGCATCAAATTGGGTCAGCGCCGATTCGACGCCATTTTTCACTGAAAAGGCACGCACCGTAAAATACTGCTCCACCTTATCCATCAGCATCTTTTGCTCGTCTTTCGATACCGCTTTCAGCAAACGGTGGGCCGGAAAAATCACCATGCCGGGATCATTCAGGCTGCTGAGACTCATCATGACAAAGTTGGCCGGATGGTTTTTGTCAAAATCCGGATTGTTTTCCTTTACCCAATCCCGATAGTTCAAAGCGGTCTCATATCGATGATGGCCGTCCGCAATATAGATGCATTGATCGGCCAATGTATCGGTTACATGCTCCTGGGTCTTGGCATCGGTGATGCGCCATAGTCTGTGCCGATGCCCTTTGTCGTCCAGGAAATCCATGTCCGGTTCTTCGCTGGAGGCATGCGCTTTGAGCAGGTCCAAAACGCCGTTCCCATCCGGATAGAGTCCGAAAATCGGACTGAAGTTGGTATGGCATACCTGCATCAGTTTCAATCGTTCGGATTTGACCTTTGAAAATGTTCGTTCATGCGGCAGCACGATGCCGCGATCGAAGGGTTCGAGCCGTACATTGCCGATAATGCCGAACCGCGTGACCTCCCTGTCACCGATCGTGAAGGTCACACTGGTAAGGTAAAAAGCTTCCTGCGCGTCCCGGATCAGTGTCTGTTCGGCCATCCACTGCCTGAAATATTCGCCGGCCCGGCTGTGAATATCCGCTTGTCCCTGGTCTGTAGCCTCTGCCTTGCCTAAAATAAGCCGGATCACATTTTTGGGATGCCGCTGGTAAAAACCTTCCTGCTCTTTTGGTGAGATAACATCATAGGGCGGTGCGGTCACATCAGCCATTTCGGAAATGATTTCCGGATTATAGAGAACGCCTTTGAACGGAACAACTTCAGCCATTTTGAGCTCCTTACGAACGAGATGTCGCCATCGTTTTTTTATCGATTTTATTTCTTGATGCTTGCGTAGCGAGGCGGGATCCGAGTCAACGACCACCCGTGTGGCGGGTGACTTGGATTTCCGGCCCAAGACCGGAAAAACTAAAAGCACGCCAGTGCTTTGGTCGTTGCAGTTGCAGCCAGAGGTGCATCACCCGGCTGGAAAACAACTCATCATGGGCCCTTGTTCATTCAATGCCAAGGCACCGGCAGGGTCCTCATCGTCACTGCACATCAAAGGTGCGCAATTACCAATAATCTGCGGCCAAGTCAAACAAACTCGTGCCCATCCACAAATGGGGTCGTACGGCCCGGTCCGGTGATCCCGCCCGGCTGAAATGATGGCGGCGCCATGCGGCAGTTTTGCGGTGCAGCGCCGCTGCGCCTGCGGTTACACCCACGCTGCGGCCGTATATAGACCACCATCTGACATTTCTGGATGAGCGCGAACTCAATCACTTGATAATGCGCAGCTTGTGGGTATCCCGCAAATTGTCCCACAGCGCCCTCAGAATGACGGCGCACGCTTCGTCAGGCAAGGGTTGGTTGAGGTTGCTCAGATTTGCGCAGGATTCGATAAGCGCCTCATTTTTTTGGTATAGCCCGAATTTCTGCTTAATATATTCGCCCAGTCCCGACCGCAAATGGTCCAATTCATCGATCTGCATGTTGGCCATCATGGTACGGTCTTTCAGCGGCAACACCCGTTTGAGCTGTTGAACCGCTTCGTCCACCGACCGGGGAAGCAGCGCCTGGTCCGAAGGTTCATCATCGAGTGCCGCCATCGTCTGATTCGGACGTTCCGGGTGCAGCCCGGTCTTAACAAATTCCAGGTATACGGACGTTTCGAGTATTCTTTTAACATCGTGATAGATTTTGTCGTCCTGCTGATGGGTCGGCCCGGTAACGTGGACCACCAGTACGTGGTTCATAGAGACCCATGAGCTGACCAATGAAGACGCCTCGAAGGCCGAATGCTGGCTTAAATCGACATGCAGGAATTGTCGCTGGTGACGCAGGGCGGCCTCCACCGTATGGCGCCCCTCAACGCATTTGACGCCGCGCGAAATCAACAGGGTTCCATCCGAATCGATCACATTTCTTTCCATGGCCTCCTTGTATCCCACGGTCATGATCTGCTTAAGACCATAATCCTTGCGGATGGGCCCATCGTCATTGCGCATCCCGCGCCCTGTCCTGCCGCCGTGGGAAATTCCCAGTTTAATGGCCACATCCAATGCCGCCATCTCGACACCTGTCCGGCCGCTTGATAGGATCTTTCGAATCATAGCTTTTCTTCAACGCTGCGAATTTTGTCTTCCATCAATTGAATCTTGTCAGTACGTGTACCGCATTTTAATATGGTGAAAATCCGGGGAGCGCCCATCGCGTGAACGGTTTCATGACATTCCTTGACGGCCGAGAACACCGCGTCCCAATCCCCCTCGATATTGGTCCCATTGGCGTGCAGCGTATAGCGCAGTCCGGTTCTGGCCAGTACGTTCTCGCATGCCGCCACATATTCCGACAAAGAGGTGCCTACCCCGATGGGCACAAGGCACAGATCGACAATCGCCTTCATATGGTCCCTCCCCTGCCATGCGCTTCGCGCGTTGTTTTCTGTTTGCGCGTTATTGACATATCCTAATGCGCTGTGCCATTTTTCTGCGCGAACAGAATAGGCGTTGTGGTGATTGATGTCAAAAGTTCATTTTAATCCCGCGAGGTGTTCCATGCCCACTGCAGCAGATTCGAACCCCAACCATCTTCCTTGCCGTGATGTTCTATTGACGCTCGATCTCAGCAAGCAGCACGTATCGGTGAACTTCGAACAGCCCAGCATCACCATCGGACGAGATACACAAAATCGGCTGGTGGTCAATCATCCCAAGGTTTCCAGAATTCATGCACGCATACAAATGATAAAGGATGGGTTCGTGCTGACAGATCACAGCAGCAATGGGACTTATGTTCATCCGGATGATAGCGATATCGTCGTGCTGAAACGGGGCAAGTGGATATTAAAAGGGGACGGCACCATTTATCTGGGCAAAGCGGCGACGCCTGACGCTCCCAACGCGATTCGATACCATATCGTCTAACACCATCCATAGCGCCGGCGGCTCTCTTTCAGGGTGGACAAATGGCCCTGCCGCCGCGGCCGATCTATCGTGGCAGGGGAGCCTCGTTTATGGGCACCGATACCGAACCATCCGTGTAGCGATATCCGTCTGCGGTGCACGACAACGCCCGTGACATCGCCACCAGCGCATTCTGGTTGAATTTTGCAAATTCCCCGTTGAGCCGGTAATACAGATGATCGCCGTGAACGAACAGGTGCTTTGGCAGCAGTCCGACGACGCGTCCAGTATTGAGCCGCATCCGATTGTGGACACCCCACAGAATTTCCACCACAAACAGCGCCGTTTCTTCGTAGTGAAAATAGACTTTTTCAACGGACGCGCCGGTGTTCTGGATGACGAAATACCCAGCTTCATCTTTCTCAATGGCGGCATTGAAATGGTCGATGATGCGCCGGTGGCGAAACGGACCGTCTCGGTTGCACCACCGCCCGTCGCCATCCATTCGGAACGTTGCCTGATTTTTTTGAATGACGATCTGTCTTTCAGATACCGGCTCGCTCATGCCTCTGCTCCGGAGTATGCGGTCTCTTTCAGCTTTCCCCCATAAAACGCCGATCCTGCTGGAAAGTCAATGATCAGTTACCCCCTCCCCAGAGTGATGGGCAGCGTCGCCGGTGAGTCCGAGACCGGAGGGTGGCACCGGTCCCGCTGTAAGCGGGATTGCCGGCGCCACCCCCGATGGGTCATTTCCTGTGGAAAACCGACTGTGCCGATCGGCATTGCACAGTAGTGTGAATGTACCTATCTTTTTCTAATTGGCTTGACAAGGTCTTCAGCTCTCACTAATGAGAGCGGGAAACACCATTTATAAGAATGAAGGGGGCGTTTCATGTTGCAATTGGGATTTGTGGGCTGGCGCGGTATGGTCGGCTCGGTGTTGATGGAGAGAATGAAGGCCGAAAACGATTTCGACGGTATCGAACCTTTGTTTTTCTCGACATCTCAGGCCGGGCAAAGCGGACCGGATATTGGCGCCAACGTACCACCTGTGGCGGATGCTTACGACCTGGACCTTCTTTCCACAAGAGACGTCATCATCTCTTGCCAAGGCGGCGGCTACACTGAAAAGATACACCCCAAGCTGCGCGAAGCCGGATGGACCGGTTACTGGATCGATGCGGCGTCGACGCTGAGAATGAAGGACCACAGCATTGTCGTCCTTGACCCGGTGAATCGCCGTGTGATCGACCGAGCCTTGAACGACGGCATCAAAGACTATATCGGTGGAAATTGCACCGTATCGCTCATGTTGATGGCACTGGGCGGGTTGTTCGAAAGCGATCTGATTGAGTGGCTATCCTCGATGACCTACCAGGCCGCTTCAGGCGCCGGCGCCCAGAACATGCGCGAACTGGTCCGGCAAATGCAAACCTTGGGAACCAAAGCTGCCGACCAATTGGCTGATCCCGGCGGGTTGATTCTGGAACTTGACAGGACAGTGACCCAAGCCCTGCGTTCAGCTGATTTTCCGGTGGATCATTTCGGTGCTCCCCTCGCCGCCAGCCTTATCCCATGGATCGATCGGGCCATGGAGAACGGACAAACCAAGGAAGAGTGGAAAGGCTATGCGGAAACCAACAAAATCCTGGGCCGAACCGACAACGCCATCCCCATTGACGGGCAATGCGTACGCATCGGCGCCATGCGCTGCCACAGCCAGGCGTTTACCATTAAATTGAGGCGGGATGTGCCCCTCGACGAAATCGAATCGATGCTTGCGGAACATAATGAGTGGGTCCAGCTGATCCCCAATGAAAAGGAAGCCACCCTCAAATCCCTTTCGCCGGCCACTGTCTCAGGCACCTTGACAGTACCCATTGGCCGGATACGCAAGCTGCGTATGGGACCGGAATACCTTACCGTTTTCTCAGTTGGTGACCAGCTGCTGTGGGGCGCGGCCGAACCGTTGCGCCGTATGCTAAGAATCTTGGCAGATCATCGGTAAGGTTAGACAAATTACCCCCAATGGTGCCTGAAAAAAACAGCAGAATGATGACCGTTTGCGTTCCTTGCGGTGTTTCGGTGCAACACCGCAAGGAACGCCTTTTTTTAGGGATCTCGCTCCGCAACGCACAGCGGTATCCAACTGTCTGCTTTAAAGTTTTTTTTGACAGCCGGATCAGAATATGGTTTCTAACTCTGTTTTGACACACGCGACGGATTATGTTTATTAAACCGAATCTTTGATATGGAAGTGTTTCTGACCTTCCGAAGATGCATAGAACCAATATTGGAGAACGATATATACATGCATAACGCACATATCATTGGGACTGGAGCTGCCGTACCCGAAAGAGTTTTAGCCAATAAGGATTTAGAGAAGATCGTCGATACATCCGATGAATGGATCACCCGTCGGACGGGTATCAAAGAGCGGCGCATCTCAAACAAACACGCTGATGAATCTACAACGGATCTGGGAGTCGCCGCCGCACGCCGCGCCTTGGAGATGGCCGGTCTCCATGCCGATCAACTCGATACCATTGTGGTGGCCACGGTAACCGCCGATCACCTGTTTCCGTCAGCAGCTTGTATGGTCCAAAAAGACCTGGAAGCCAACAACGCCGCCGCATTTGATCTCTCCGCGGGTTGTTCAGGGTTCATTTATGCGCTGGAACAAGCCAACAACAGCATCCGTATGGGGCAATCCCAAAATGTGCTGGTGATAGGGGCTGAACGCCTTTCATCGGTCGTGAATTGGAAAGACCGCGGCACCTGCGTTTTATTGGGTGATGGCGCCGGCGCAGTGGTACTACAGGGACAGGACAGTGCCGGCGGCATC
>JBNLAV010000094.1:0-18681 GCA_050302315.1 Desulfobacteraceae bacterium | reverse complement strand
TCGGCGATACGGTTTTTTTCTACCGCAGCCTGCTGCATCGCTTGGCCGGTACGGTCATGATTCTGTCCTGCCTCTACCACCTCTACTATCTTGCCTTCAAAGCCGGCGGTCACAGGTGGTTGGTGGATATGCTGCCTCGCTTCAAGGATGCAACAGATCTTTTCTACAATCTTCTTTACTTCGTCAATATCAGAAAATCGCCGCCGGAATTCGATCGCTTTTCATATATGCACAAATTGGAATACTGGGCGCTGGTTGCGGGGACCACGCTGATGTCGTCGACCGGACTGCTGTTGTGGCTAGAATGGCGCTGGAGTAAATTCGTGCTGGATATCGCGGCGCTGGTGCACGGCATGGAGGCCGTCCTCGCCTGTCTGGCCATCATGGTGTGGCACATGTATGAAATTCATTTGAAACCGCATCGATCGCCCCTGGACAATGTATGGGCCACCGGCCGCATCGATGAAGAGGAGATGAAAGAGGAATATCCGCTGCACTATAAGAAAATTATGGCGGACGAAAAGCTTCAAGCCATCTACATGATCAGAGAGAATCCATGAGCGCACCCCATCCCCCAAATGCCAAGCAAGAGCCGGCAGGCCACGAAATGGCAGGGTCCGGCATCCGGTCAGCCGCCGTCCTGGTGATGCTGAAACTGCTGCTTTCGGCAGTCTTTGTCCTGTTCGGGCTCTGGTTGATACACTTGGTTTATTTTCCCCAGGTTGAAGCCATCCAAGCAGCGCCACAGGCCCCATCCACCAAAGAGGGAGGGATTTTTGTCAAAATTCTAAGCGAACAGCAACTGGTGCCAAAGGGGCATTTTCACATGGTGGACGAACACATCGATCAGCCGGAGCCTTATAAACCGCTTTGTCTGATCTGCCACGGCACCTATCCCCACCGCAAAGAAAAAAAGACGCGATCACTGCTCAACTTCCATGGCGGCATCATGGCCTGTACGGTTTGCCATGTGCGCAGGAAATCCGGCGATAAAAATCATTTCTTTGTCTGGGTGAACCGCAGGAACGGCGCCATATCCACCCAGGCTGAGGGCGGATTCGGAAAATATCCGGCCAAAATCTTCCCCATGACCAAGTTGGTTGGAGGGGAACCGGTGATTTTGAGACCTGTGAGCGAAGAAGATGCCCGGCAGTTTCTGAAGGTCAAGGACCAATTTACGCCGGATCAGATGGCGCGCGCCAAAATCAAGCTGCACGAGGGGCTGTCGCAAAAGCCGGTTTTTTGCACGGATTGCCATAAACCGGAGGGATACTTCGATTTCGCCGCCTTGGGCTTTCCGCAAAATCGCGTGGATAATTTGACCTCGAATGAGATTGCACGCATGATCGACAACTACGAAACATTCTATATCCCTGAGGCCATCGATTTCGGCGCCCAATAATCCATGTTATCCATGCTCTGTGGCACAACGGCCGGCAGGAACGCATGCCGCGGATGATCGGCCCGACGCAGGAACAGCTTGACCGCGGGCAAGGGGCCGACAGGTACTCTTCCTGATGCGGTCTGGATATATGTGTCGGGCCGTGTTATTCATATACGAGAGACATTCAAGACGTGAAGGCAAGCCAATACTACCGTTGAAGCGGATGCAACGCTCATGAAAAAACGTATCGTCATCTCTTTGTGCATCGTCGTCGTACTCTTTGCGGCCGGTGGGGCTTATCTCATCACCGGCATCGAGACCGCCACATCCAAGCTCGGAAGATTGGTGAAACTCCACCAGGTGGAAATCTTGCGCGAGCATTTGCTGATCCAGATTCACAAAGTTCAAGCCGATTTTCTGCTGATGGACAGCAGCTTCGCCAGCGGCCACGAAGCGGTTGCAGCCAATCTCAGCAACCTGCAAACCATTTCCACCACTTGCACGGACTGCCACCACAGGCCTCCCGTTCAAATACGCATCGACCGCCTGCTCAAGGAGATCGACGGCGTGCGCGAGAACCTGCAAACCCTTCTGACGTCTCAGGCGGCCGGTCGACGCTCCTTGATGCGCCAGATGGCCTATCAGATGCTCGAACATCTGGAAATTCAGGTCAACGGCATGATCCATATGGCCACCTCCAAGCTTTCAGCCGAAACCGACAGCTCCCTGTCTGATATCACCCGGTCCAAGACCATCCTCTACGGACTGGTGGTGTTGACGCCATTGGTGGCCGGCGGGCTGGTGTTCTATTTTATGCGGGCAATGACCGGCCCCATACAACTGCTCCTCGATGCCACCCGCAGGATAAAAAGCGGCGATCTGAATCACCGGATCGAGGGGCTGGACCGGGAGTTCGGAGAAGTGGCCACCTCCTTCAACCAGATGTCTGAAGCCCTGAAACTCAAGATGTATCAGCTCGCAGAGAGCGAAAAGCGCTACCGGATGCTCTTCGAGAGCGCCGGAGACGCCATCTTTATCATGGAAGCCGAAGGGGATGGACTCGGTCGGATCTTAGCCGCTAATCAGGCGGCGGCCGATATGCATGGTTATACTGTGGAAGAGATGCAACAGATGAATATCGGCGACCTGGATACGCCGGAAGAGGCCAAGAAGGTACCCGAACGTGTCGGGCGAATGATGACCGGTGAATGGGTCACGGCCGAGATCAGCCACCGGCGCAAAGACGGCACTGTATTCCCGGTGGAGATCAGCGCAGGTTTGATGGAACTGGAAGGCCACAAATTCATCCTGGCTTTCGACCGCGACATCACCGAGCGCCGTGAGATGGAGGACAAGCTGCGCCAATCCGAAAAGGAGTGGATCGATACCTTCAATACGATCACCGATATGGTCACCCTTCACGACAAGGACTTCAATATCCTCAAAGCCAACAATGCGGCCAGGCGGATGCTGGATCTGGACAGCGTGCAGGGCGCGGAACGCAAATGCTTTAACAGATACCACGGTAAAACGGAACCGCCGGAAGACTGCGCCAGCTGCCGATGCTTCAGAACCGGTAAGCCGGCTGCTTACGAGGTTTACGAGCCGCACCTGAACAAACTTCTGGAGATTCGGGCTATCCCGCGTTTTGACGATCAAGGGCAATTAAGCGGCATCCTGCATGTCTCCCGGGACATTACCGAACGCAAGCGGATAGAAGAAAATCTCCAACGGGCCGAACAAATGAAGCTTGTGGGAGAGTGGGCCACAGCATTGGCACATGAGATCAAAAACCCGCTGGCCGGGATCAAGGTGGCCGTGGAGGTGCTGGCGGAAGAGTTGGAAACGGAAGAAGACCGCACAGTGGTCAAACGGGCTGTTCAGCAGATCAAGCGCATCGAGAAGCTTCTCAAAAGCCTGCTCAACTTTGCCAAGCCGCCCATACCACAGCCGGCCGTAACCGATCTCAATGCGCTGTTGGCCAGAACAATAGCATTTGCGGTAAAGAATCCTTCACGCCGCGGCGGATCGGATACCCGATTTAAAATCTCCAAGAACTTCGATGCCGATTTACCGTGGATCTCCATTGATCCTGTCCAATTCCAGCAAATCTTCCTCAACCTGATCCTCAATGCAATCGATTCCATGCCGGAAGGAGGGGAACTTCTGGTCGCAACCGGGCATGAGATTTCAAAAAATGTGATTACCGTGGAAATCGCCGATACCGGTAAAGGTATCGACGAGGACGACCTGGAACGCATCTTCCAGCCCTTTTTTACCACCAAGAAGAAGGGGACCGGTTTGGGCTTGCCGATCACCAAGCGCCTGGTAGAACAACACAGCGGCAGAATTTCCGTCAGCAGTGCCCCCGGCCTGGGCACGAAATTCTGCATCGAGTTACCCGCTGACACGCCTAAAAAGGAGACACGGGATGAAAAGCGGTCATAGGGTGTTCCTGCTGGATGACGACGAACTGATCGTATCCATGTTGGCCCGGTCCTTAAAAAAGAACGGTTTCGAAGTGTTCGCCGAGACCGATCCGGAGGATTGGCGCAACAAGCTGGAGGCATTTGCGCCTGACGTGCTTTTGCTGGACATCCGCATGCCCGGATACGACGGCCTTGAAATTCTCCAGCAAATCAACGACAGTCCCCTCGGCATACAGGTGGTGATGCTGACCTCGGATGATACCGCCGAAACCGCTGTCAAGGCGATGAAGCTGGGCGCTGCAGATTATCTGACCAAGCCCTTCAACAAGGATGAGGTCAAAATCGTGATCGACAATGTGATTGAAAACCAGCGACTTCGTCAAGAGGTCCGTTTTCTGCGCAATGCTTATTCCGCCATGGTGGAAAAAGAAATTATCGGACAGTCCGAACCCGTTCAAAACCTGTTGACCCAGGCCGAGCGAATCGCCAAAGCCCAGGTGGACAATATTCTCATCACCGGTGAGAGCGGCACCGGCAAGGAAGTTTTGGCCCGCCATATCCACGATCTGATGACGGCAAACGACAGCGAAGAGCATGCCCCTTTTGTCTCCGTCAACTGTGCCGCAATGCCTGAAACGCTGCTGGAGAGCGAGCTTTTCGGGTATCAGAAAGGGTCCTTCACTGATGCCAAATCCGATAAAAAGGGGTTGTTTGAACTGGCCGCCGGCGGCTCGATCCTGCTGGACGAGATCGGCGATATGAAGCTGGAATTGCAAAGCAAGCTGTTGCGGGTATTGGAGGGGCGTACCGTCCGGAGAATCGGCGGCAAAGGGGAGGTGCCCATCGATGTAACCGTTATGGCCACGACCAACAAAGATCTTTCCGCGGCGGTCCAAAACGGCGAGTTCCGTAAAGATCTCTTCTTCCGCCTCAGCCCGTTCTATCTGCACATCGTACCCTTGAGGGAGCGCCGGGAGGACATTCCCTTGTTGGCAAAACACTTTCTGGACCACTTCTGCGCCAAATACAACAACAAGAGCATCCAAGGATTTTCCCCCGAGGCCGAAGAAATTCTAAGGAAATCCTCATGGCCGGGCAACATCCGTGAACTCAAAAATATGGTGGAGCGCATCGTGGTGCTGGAAACTGCCGAAGTGGTCGAGCCCGAGCATATTCCCCGATGGATTTCAAGCGGGGTCATGTTTGCGGACGGTCGCGCCGACGACGGTTTCAGGCTCCCCGACGAGGGCATCGATCTGGAAAACCTGGAAAAAAACCTGGTCAAGCAAGCCTTGGAAAAAGCGAAGAACAACAAGGCGCTTGCAGCAAAGCTGCTCAATATCAGCTATGACAGCATCCGGTACCAGGTGAAGAAGTTTAATCTTTAGATATTACCCATCCGGAATTGGCATCCTGCGGCCCATCCCAGCGTTCTCACTCGGTTGAGACCTTTGACCCAGAGCTGCTGCGCCCGCGGACGCAACTTTGCCGCGGCCGCAACTGAACCACAATCTGCCATTTCTGGATGGACACTAGAAAGCGATCCTTCGGTGACCTATTCCATCAGGTCCTCAACAGCCAGTGCGACCATCTGGCGGGCCAGTTCGTTGGCGGTATGGGCTTTGCCCCGGCCGAAAAAGTAGACGCCGTCATCACCGCGCTTATAGCTTTTAGCCGTCCAGACCACTTCCCGGCTGTTTCTTTCAATGAGCTGGGCCGAAAAATCGACTTTGGGACTGCCGCTGGCCCCCCGATAATCCTGGTAGTCCAATACTTCACCGTTCAGGATGAGATCGGCATTCAGCCGATGGAAAACCAGATCGGCATTGGCCAGCGATATGCCGTTGGGCATGATGATGCGCAAATCCAGCAATTGCTGCCGGACGGCACCGGGCTCGATGACCGTTAAATTATGATAGCGGCTCAATGCTCCGGCAAAGAGCAAGGCCATGAAATCGCCGGCGCGTTTGCGTTCGCTGAGATTGAAAAAGGGAACCACTGCCACGCGATATGTTTGGTCAGGCACCAGTTCCAGGGATCGAAAGGACATCTGAGGACGAAATTCCCGACGTGCGCCTTGCCGCCCCCCCGGTCTGTGATCCTGCGACAAGTGCCGGGCCAGCGAGTCGGCAAGGTAATCCAGGGCATTGGCCAAAAGGCGGGCGGGGTCTTCTACCAACCCCAGGTCCAGAAGTCCGGGTGCATCGTCTCCGGCCATGCCGATGCTGTCGATCCATAGGATCTTAGGCTGTCGGGAAGTAGAGACCAGGCGTGCATTTAACGCAATTTTCGGCGGCAGGGTATCACTGTACAGCTCCAGAATCGTGACCAGCACAGCCCCTGCATCGGCTTGCGTCCTGAAAATCCGGGCCGTGTCTGGATCCAGACCGCCGGTATAGCGGATGCGGTTGCGGGTGATGACGCTTTCCACAAGGTCGGTATCCAGAACGTTCAGACCTCTTTTCTTCAAGCGCTGGTGCCACTGCTGGTCGATAAGGTTCAAAAGTGCAGGGGTATTGCTGAAATTGACCACCGGCAATATGGCGATCGATGGCTTGCCGCTCTTTTCTGTCCGATGGTCGTCACCGGCGGAGACCGGAACTGTGGCGGTTGAACATCCGTATGCGCACAGCACAGCAAAGCTCAGCAGGCGCAGAATTCTACCGTATAAGCTTGTTGATGATATCATCGACGGCTGCTTGGGTTACATCGTTCATGGGTTGCCCGCCGCCCCCCAGCAGACGGTCCCACATGCCGATGCCGCCCTGGGTGGTGGTCGCGGACCAGACGACTTTGCGGGACTCCTTCTCAATCATCAGCATGTCCACGGAAATAACATTGGAGATGGTGTTGCCCGACCTTACACTGCCGTACTCCTTCACCACGCCGGTGATCACGGCATCGGCCCTGACGATGGCAGCCAGCTTGGCAACGTCTTCGCTGGACGGAGCCGTGGGATTGGTCAATCCGGCGCGGTCTATACCGCGTGCCACCTCGCCGGCGGGAATGACATAGAGGACGCCGGTGGCCAGCAGGCTGGACATGAAGGTGTTGCGCACCCGCTCACCGGCCAATTGCTGACCAGACAGGTTCAGAAATGGCATCACCGCGACACTTTTCAATACGGAAAAATCCATGTTGGCATCATGATAACTATCCGGGATGCCGGTTGCGCAACCGGTCACGGACATGATCAATGTCATAAGAACGGCGATCCTCATCGTGTTTTTCTTGCAGATCCGCATCATCATAATCGTTTCCTTGATTGGCTGTCTCCTTATGGCTATATCCCAATTAAATGCATCGATCAACCGCACTTAAAAATGCAATTTGAACTCCGCACTTAAACTCTCCGATTCGGTTTTCAACACCGTGTCCTCGGTGGTACTGATTGTATAGGACAGGTCCAGACCCATATTGCGGGTAATGGTCCACCGGGCGCTGGGGCCAAATGATCTTTCCGTTTGGTTGCTTTCCGAGCGCAGCATTTCGCTGTAAATGAAAAAGAGTTGAAGATCGCCGCGATCAAAGGGTGACCAGTTGATCGAGTAGTTCTGCAAGGTATCCGAAGCGTCCGCCTTATCGATAATACTGAATTTGGCAAACATGGACAGATTTCGAAACGGCACGTAGAAGCCCTGAAAATCAATTTGGGTCTCAACCTGGGAGTCCTCCTGGGCATCTTTCTGATCGGTTTGCTTGTAGCTGTAGTTGAAATTAAAGGTTAATTTGTCGAAGGGTGAGATATTGGTACCGCACTTGAAATTCTGGTTAGTGCTCTCAACTCCGTCGGCCGTTTCATCCCATCCGTATCCAACATCCACAAAAGCATCCCAGCCCTGGTAGAGGATCGCATTGGTACGTAAAATAACGGCATTCTGCGATGCCTCACCGGTATCATCGCTGGTGGACCGGTTGCTGTAGGTTATTATCTGGTTCAATGTTCTGAACCATGCCGCCCGCAGGGATGCGCTGTAAATGTCATCGACGATCTTTTCGTCCACATCCGTTTCATCGGTCCGCTGGAAATTGGCGCTGGCCGAAAAAATTGGGTTGAACGCATGATTCAAATAGACACCATTGGTCAGTTGATCGCGTTCCAGATCGGCCGGGTCTTCGGTGCGCTTGGTGTAATAGAGATTATATCCCGCGGTGGTCTTTTTTGTAAGACGGCCCCGCAGGTTGAAATTGAAATTATGGTTGATGCTGGTGGTTTCACCGGTGACAGGCACGCCGATTTGGATGTTCAAGGCTTCCATCTCAGTGACGAATATGTTGGGGAACCCGTTTGCGCCGGCCACCGATGGCAGCAGAGGGCGCACCACCACTTTGATGAACCGGGTGTTGACAGTGGGGAAGCTCATTTCAAAGCGGTTTTCGAAAACCCCGAAGTTGGCGGGGGCCACGGTGGTGACAAGGGTCCAGGTGCTGGTATCCAGGTTGTCCGGACTGGTATAGATCGACCATGAAAAAGAGTTGGCCACCTGGGCCGACAGACGACGGTCCACCCAGATCCGTAGGATGTTGACGTCCACCGAGAAACCGAAATCCAGACCGATATTGGTCAAATTGGCTTCGTCACCGCCGAGGCCGATATCCAACCCGGCAGACGCGGTCAGATTCCCGTCAATCAGCGACGGAGTCGCAACCAGCGCAGGTCCGTCTGTGGGGCTGGTATCCAGGGATGAAAGCCCGGCGGAGCGCAGAAGGGGGGTTTCCACGGTTGCCGTAGCCGGGAACTCAAGGGTATTGTAATTGATGCTGTAGCCCGAATTCATCACCATGCGATTGGAAAAAAAATTCTGGTCATAGGTGATGCGTCCGTAATGATTCTTTTCGGTTGTGGAGAAACCCTGTAGGCGATTGTCGGTATCCGTCTGGTTGTAAGCGTAATCCAAATGCAGATTGTCGATAGGCGCGTACTGGGTGGTGAAATTGATCAAATCCACCTGCTGGTCCACCGTCTCCGGCTTATCGGTGGTTGTTGTCCGCGTATAGCTCAAATTCCATCGCGGCAGCAGGCCCACTGATGTCATGCCCAAAATCGCCGTATACTGATCCCGATCCGAGGTGGTTTTTTCCAGATCGGTAATCTCTTCCTCCACCGTGGTTTTACGATAGGCGATGCCGGTTTTTAACACCTGGTTGTTCAGATTCATTTCCAGGTAGGGACTTAAACGTTCCTGGTTAATCTCGGTTTCCAGGTCCTGGTTGGTGGTCGTTATCTCGTTTATTTGATAAAAAGATCCGGCCGCAAAGGTCAGGTTGGGAAAGAGATTCTTGGTGAAATTCAGGTTGTACCGCTGGTCGAAATTGAAAGATTCCGCATCGATACGTTCATTGGTCGTCTTGAGCGTGGTTTGGCTGTTGCTATTGATGGTTCTCCATCTGGCGTTGAAGCTGATATCATCAGCCAGGCATGCGATGGTCCCGAATTGGAGCATAACGGCAATCAATCCGAACAGACTATACAACCATCGCAGACGATCCATTTTTTATCTTTCGTCCAAGAAGGCCACTGCACGCACACCCTGCCCCACAATGATGCCGGCACCGATTCTTTTGCTGATCAGATTTATTTTTCTTACTATTTTCTGTTGTGGCAGGGTCACAAACAGGTGCCGCTCTTCGCTTTCGATCACCATGAAGGCCGGTCGTCCCCCCGGATAGAAGGTGTCGATGGGGGTCAATGCAAAGGGGTCGATTACCACGATTTCATCCGCCCCCGCCAGGCCGACATAAACCAGACCGGTCTGATCGTCCGTGGCGATGCACGATCCACCGACCCCCATGAAGACCTTTTGGGATACCGTCAAAGCGTTCAGGTCAACGATGGAGAGGTTGGGAGAGTTATGGCTGACAACAAAGAGCCGACTGCTGTCCCGGTTGACCGCCGCATCGACGGGTTCGCCTTCCAGTCCGATGGTGACGGCCAATCTTTCCTGAGGTAAATCGATTATGGACACGGTGCTGGCGCGCGTGTTCAGAATGGCGGCCTTCAACCCGGATGGGGTGATGACCACTGATGTGGGGCCTTCGCCGACACTGATTCTGGATATCTCTACCATGGCCAGCGCATCGATAAGACTGACACTGTTGGAGTCGTGGTTGACGGTCACCAGCGTCCTGCCATCAGGCGTCAAGGCAAGGGCGACAGGCCGGTCGTTCATGAAGAGATGCAGCTTTTCAAACACCTCTCGTTTCAGCAAATCAATGACTTCGATCTGATTGGCGTCGGAAGCTGCGACATAGGCCCTTCTGCGCAGGGAGTCGATGGTCAAGTCCGAAGGCCCCCGAGCCGTTGCGATCACATCCACGATCTGCATGTCCTGTTTGTTGAAAACCGTCAACGAATTGGTGTGCGGTTCGGCGATATATCCCGTCAGGTTGACGATTCCCTTGGGCGGCAGGTTGAGGGTGAACTGTGGGACAAAGCGGATGCTCTGGCGGTCGGCTTCGGAGAGCCCTATGGAGAGAAACAGCGTGCTGGCCCGGCCGGCCCGAATTTCAAATGGCTGGCTGGCCATCATCATCTCTTCGGGCGCCAAGAGGGCCATGTACCCCTTATCGGTGGCGACGGCGGCGGTTTTAATCTCCAGCGCGATGCCGTCGTACAATCCCGGCGAAAGAATTACCGAGGCCATTTGCCTTTGAACGTTCTCTTGCGCCGAGGCATCCACCTCACTGAAGCTGAGGAGAATATCCGTTTCACTGCCATCACTGTGAAGCACCTTCGCTTGATCGAGGGTGAAGCGCAGTCCCTGCATTTCCTGGGGCAAGGGCTGCATGAACAGGATCATTTCGCCGTTGCGGGTCAATGGCTGCCGGCCGTCGGGCGTCATATCCTGGGGAAGGCAGCCGGCGAGAAAATTAGAGATGATCAAAAGGGCAATACAGCAGCGGAATCTTTGCATTGGCCGGCTCTTTCTTAGAGAGGGCTTCATGTCCCGGCGCAGTAAGCGTATCGCGCGCCTATCCACTTTCTTGTATGGCGTCAGGGTGTTCTGGAATCCTGTGCACAACAGCAGTATTAGTCACGCATAGCATATGTCGGGGCTTTGGGTCAAAAGAAAGGCCGGCGACCGAGGTCACCGGCCTTGTTTATTATAACGCTCACCGCCCCATTTGGGCAAGCTGGGTTCCGGCCAGGAACCGGAAAGACAATGGAACAACTATGCTCCGAAGGCTGCGGTGCAACCGGGTGCGGTAAACTGCACCCGGTTTGAGAACAACCTGCCAGGCTAATCCTGGATGTGGCACTTGTTGCAGAGGCTCCTCTGTCCCGGACCAAAGACGGTCGCAATATCACGGTTGTAGTATTTGGCCGTGACTTCGTCGCCGATGATGCCTCCGTCACCGGCAAGGGGATGCGAATCGACCAGCAACTCGGTGGTAAAATCCCAGCGACCGGCATTTTCAAAGGCCGACGCATGGGCCCGATGGCAGGTCAGGCACATCACATTATCGGAGCTTGTGGGGCCGGCGGTCGTGGTCGGATCCAGCAGGGTCCGATCGGCGACGCCCTGTTCGAATGGTACCAGCGCCAGGTAGGCGGTACCAGCCACACCGGTCAGATTGCCGGTGGCCACATAGCTGTTATAGTTTCCGGAAACGGTGCCGCCCAGGTTATCCCCATTGCCTGCGGGATGGGCATGCGTGCCCACCGTGGTGTTGATGAACGCGGTGTGGCAGTTGGCGCACCATTCCGACATGCCTGAGCCATAGTCCGTGTGGGCATTGTCAGCTTCCACGGTGCCGTTGGGAACCGTCGCGGCCACAGGCGCAGCCGCCGTAAACGTCACCGGTCCGTTACCCGGATTATAACCCGTATCGCCCAACAACCGGAAATTGCCCAGAATGAGGCCGCCGCCCGGATCCGCATCGCCAAATGAACCGGAACCAACAACCGTACCGACTCTTGAGGTCACCTTGCCGTGCGGGTCGTGACAGGAACTGCAGGCCAGGTTGGCGGCCGGGAATGTGCCGCCGGGAGCCGTGGTTGTAATATCCGTGTCAGCGACCAGGCCATAATCGGCTGCCACTATGTTGTGGCCAAGCAGATACCCGTTGATGGGGCTGCCCCGTCCGGCAAAAGTGAATATTTTTGTGAGCCATTCGAAATCGCCGCCGGGGTAAAGATTGGTGATACCGGTGCCGTTACTAAAAACGTCGAAACTGCCATTGCCTTCATGACAGTTAAGACAAGTGGAGCTGGGATCCGCCCCGATGGTCAAGAAATTGCCGGACACACCCACCGTACCGCCGGTTATGATCGACACACCGCCTTCCGAGTTGTGCATGGTGTGACAGCCGTCGCAATGCGCCACCCCACCGTCGTGGAAGGCCAGGGCCGGGGAGACGATCCCCAGTGCCAGCATGGCAACAACTGCTGCACCAATGGTTAGTAAGATCCTTTTCATCCAATTTTCTCCTTTCCTCCCTTTCGGTTCGGCTGTCATATCGGCAATCCTTTTGCCGTATGAAGTCTCCACAGAAAGATAAGAGTGCTTTTTATTAAGGAACCGATCGTGACCATGGGCATCACCCTGTTGAATCTTCCTTCAACTGCCTGCTTGTCTTCACCTCCTTTGCTTTTAATTGAAGGGGGCACCTTTACCGGTCAAACCCCTTCACGGATGGGTGATTTTGAACACACTGACGCCTCGGTTTCCCAACTGCGTAACATAAATCCTTCCCTGGTCATCCAGTTCCAGCTCCTTCGGACTGATCAGGTTGTGCGGCTTGTAACCTCGGTATCCAAACTCAAGCTGGAACTTGAGCTGCGGATCAAATACGAGAACCACCGATTTAAGACGATCGGCCACGTAGTAGTACCCCTGTGCATCGGCCACGATGCCCCCCACAACCCCGAAGCGACCGGGAGCGCTTCCGGGAGTGCCGAAACTCAGGACATCACCTTCCGGCGATAGACTGAACGCCGTGAACATGACCGGGATGGTAAACAGCATATTACCGTTCGGATCGACGCTGAATCCGCCAGTGGAAACATTCTGGCGCTTTTTGGCATCCAGGCCGATCAGCTGGCCGATATCGTAGCCTTTTACGAAGTGACCCGCCGTATCGGTTACAACCAGACGCAGCGCATCGGTTTCCAGAAGGTAAAGTCGCTCGTCGCGGTAAACCATTCGATTGGGCAACATCGCTTCGAATTGTGCCGGCACACCGGTCAGATGCGTTGTACTCTTGACTCTGCCTTTGAAATCGCATTGTACAATCACCGCCTGGTTTGCCTGGCGGCCCAGGACCAAAATTTCGCCGCTTTTATCGACCGCGATATCGATGATGCTGCCGAGGCGGCCATCGTCGCCGAAACGGTAGACCTCCATGCCTTTGGAATTGAAGATGCGGACTTCCCCTTGACGGGTGTCGGCGACGTAGATCTCATTTCTGATGCTATCCACATCGATATGCGCCGATTTAAAGGCCACCGGACCGTCAAAGCTCGACAGTTTGTATAGATATGTGGACTGAACCTCGGCCATAGCCGGTGCGATACCCAGTGGCCAAAGACCGACCAGCACCAGGACAAAAGCTATCAAAATGCGATGATGCGATCTTAAAAACGGTTTTTTTGGGGAGGTCGCCATTTTTTCCTCTTCATGCTTGAACGTTTATTCCGCAAAAAACGTGCCGCAGGCCAGCCGATATTGATAGCCGCGTGATAACGGTCAGTTAGATCGTGCCGAGATCTCCTCGCCGCTGCCGGGCCCGATATCATCTGGTTAAATCCCCATTCCCCTGTGGTGTTATGCCCATCTGAAACGCGCCATCCAAAAATATAGACGCGCCGCCGCCTGAAGCCGGCAATGCCGGTTGAAATTTTAGCCTTGATTATACGGTTTGAGTGTGAAATGGATTTTTATATGAAACGCAAACTGCTGCTGTTACCGTCGATATGGGTCTGCCTTCTTCTGCTAGGCGCCCACACCAACAGCGCCGCGCAGGCGTTACCGGATGCCGATCCGGCATTGGAGGTGGCCTCGGTCAATGGGGAACCCATCACCTGGTTCGAACTCAGCCGCGTCATCGCTGCCTCTCATGCCAAGGGATCGTCCAAAACCCAGGCCGGCCGCATCGATTTCACCTATGTTCTCCGGCGTATGATCAACACCCGGCTGATCGTGTTGGAAGCCAGGAATATCGGGCTGCACCAGACCCCCGGCCATGAAAAAGCTGTTCAAAAGTACAGTGATCAACTTCAAATGGAGATGCTGCTGGAGCAGTATGTGGAAGATATCCAACCCGATCCCGAAACGGTTGAAAAAATTTATGCGTCGCTGGTCCGGGAGTGGAAATTGAGGTCACTTCGCATCAAAAAGGAATCCGATGCAAAGAAAGTCGATGCGCAACTAAAGGCGGGCGAGGATTTCGAGCAGATTTTTCAAAAAGCATTGCAGTGGAGGCACGCCGAAGGCGACCCCCAGGGCATCTACCTGAGAAACGATCAGCTCAAATCACCGGTAGCCAAGATCATTGATAAGATGGAAACAGGTGATGTAAGTCCGGTGCTGTCACTGGGAAAGGACGGATTTATCGTTTTCAAGCTGGAAGGCTCCCGCATCCCCCCCAACGAAGATCCTCGGGCGCGCAAGTTCGCGCTCCAGCAGGCACTTAATACAAAGCGGCTCAAAGCCACACGGCAGTACTTTGAAGATTTGAAAAAAGCCAAGGTGCAGATCAACAGGGACATCTTTGATGCTCTGGATTATGAATCCGAAGAACAGGTGATGGAGAAGTTTCTGGAAGATAAGCGCATACTGGCCCAAATCCAGGACGCCGAGGATATCACCGTCGCAGAATTCAGCCGCGTATTGAAACAACGATTTTTTCACGGTATAAAGCTGGCAGTGGAAGCCAAGAGAATAAACGCCAAGAAAGAACACGTTCTGGAGGACCTGCTTCAAAAAAGAATCTTGCGCTTCGAAGCCCAGAAAAAACAGATCGACAAGAGTGCGGAATTCAAAGCGAGGGTCAAAGATCATGAAAATTCAATGATCTTCGAAGCATTCCTCAAGAAAGTGGTGGCGCCGGATATCAAATTGGACCAGAAGGAACTTGAGGCGTATTATCAGAAGAACATTTCCGAGTTCACCTCTTCCCGGATGATGCGTATCAAAGACCTTGTTTTCGAAAAAAGAGACGATGCCGTTGCCGCCATGCAAAATTTGAACAAGGGTACCGACTTCGCCTGGTTGAGCGCCAATGCCCACGGACAGATTCCGGCGAATTCCAAGGGGCTTCTTAATTTCGAAGGCAGGCCGCTGACAGTGGACAGTCTGCCCCCGGATATTCGCGAGACGGTATCGGGAGCTTCCAAAGGGGACTCCAGGCTGTATGCCGAGACTGACGGCCGTTATTACTTGCTGTATGTGGACCAGATCATCGAGCCGGTGCAGCAACCCTTCTCCACCGTCAAACAGGACATCGCCAAAAAGGTGTTCGACACCAAAGTAAAAGAAAGCCTCGAAAACTGGGCCAAACAACTCGGCAGGTTCTATCCCGTAAAGATTTATAGGAGCGCGCTGGCTAAACTGAAATAGCCGCCATACAACACAACGCTACTGCTATTGGCTTTGATGAAGGCACAAAAACGAACCCCGCGCATAAGATTGCTTTCACTCGCAGGCGTCATGGTATGCTTGACGGCGTTATCCGCAATTCTGACCTGCGTCTCGGGTCCGGTACGCACCACCGGTAAATTCGTGCAAAAGCAATGCCTCGATTGCCATACCGATTTTAAAGGCAAATACTTCGGCATGAAGAGCGTGCATGCCGTCGTCAAGGAACAAAAGTGCGAGGATTGTCATCTGCGGCACGGCGTTTTACCCAAGCTGCTGTTGAAAGCCACAGGCAATCAGGTATGCCTCTCCTGTCACAAGACGGATCAGATCGGGATGGGCAAAGGTCGGGTCCACTCGGCCCTGAAAAGCGGCCAATGCATCGACTGCCACAACCCCCATGCATCGGAGCAGTCCACTCTTCTCAAAGCAGCCGGCAATGATTTGTGCTTCCGCTGCCATCAAAGTGATCAGTTCAACAAGACCGTGGTCCATCAGGCGCTGAAGGAAAAAACCTGTCTGCAATGTCATTTTTCCCACAGTTCCGAACAGCCGGATTTGCTGAAGGACGAAAGCACCAGCCTCTGCCGATCCTGCCACGATTTGAAGGCGGGGGACTTCAGAAAAGCCCATGACAACTATCCGGTAGAAACTGCCAAGTGTACCGGGTGTCATAATCCCCATGCCTCCCTGCAGGCCAGATTGATGAAAGCCAGCGTGCATGCTCCGGTGGTCAAAGCCGATTGCAAGGCGTGCCATGCGCCTGCGGAATCGGCGCAGAATTTCGCCACCCCGACCAAGGGGCGGGATTTGTGCCTTAAATGCCACAAAACAGAAGACCTGATGGCCGGTGGCAAAATAGAGCACCCGCCGTTTCAAGAAGGCCGGTGCGGGGAATGCCACTTGCCCCATGCGTCTGAAAATGAAAGGTTACAGGTACGCCCGGGCAACAACTTATGCTTTGGCTGCCACGCTGACCGGCAAGCCAAGCTGTCCACACCCCATAAAGCGGTCACCGAAGGAAAGGGATGCCTGGCATGTCACGTGCGCCACGCCAGTGCCGAACCCAAGATGCTTCCCGCCGGAGAGCAGGCGGTATGCCTGAAATGCCACACCCGTCTCCTGCTGCAAAAGAAAACCCTAAAGCCCCATACCCCTTTTGTGGAAGGAAGTTGCGGCAAGTGCCACAATGCTCACGGTTCAAACTATTACGGTATGCTGCGGGCCAACACCAATTCGGTCTGCTACAGCTGCCATTTCGAATCCGAGTCCAGGTTTTTGAAGACCAATACGCACGAACCCGTGCTGCGGGGCGAATGCAACGAGTGTCATGGATCGCACGGTGGAAAGAGAGAGAAATTGCTGGAATTTGCTGCGGACGATCCGAAATTGTGCAGCAAATGCCACGGAGATTTTATGAAGACCACACCCGGAGGGTCCGTGCATCCCTATTTCAAGTCCGGCAAATGCATGAGCTGCCACGAAGTGCACGCCAGCAATGTGGCCGGCATGATCAGGAACAAGCAGAGCTTTCTATGCAATTCGTGCCACGGTACCGATCCGGACCAGGAGGTCAAAACCCCCAAAAGCAATCATACCCCGGTGGTCGACGGGCAGTGCACCGAATGTCACAGCCCCCACAAGGCCAATCTGAACCGGCTACTGCTGGCCGATTATCCGGACTTGTGCCTGGCATGCCATACGGATTTGAAGAATAAGATATATTCAGAAGAACCGGCCGATGAGGAACCCTTCTCCGCCGCTGTTGCCACAGCGGAGGCTAAAAAGGCGAAGGTCCGCTATTACCTGCATTCGCCTTCTGATCTTAAAAATTGCAAGATCTGCCATCGGCCCCACTATTCCGAAGAGCCGGCTTTGGCGACAAAGCCAATTCAACAATTGTGCACCGATTGCCATGATTACGAGAAGCAGACGTTTAAATCGGCGCATATCAACATCGACGCCGGACGAATGAACTGCAGCAAATGTCATGACGCGCATGCATCCACGGATCCGAAGTTATTCAAGTCGGATATCCATAAACCTTTTGCTGAACGAAAATGCAAAGATTGCCATATAACAGAATAGTAAAGACGCTGCGGGCGCAGGTATCCCTGCCCAGGCTCGTCTTGTTTCTACTGGGGGCCCTGCTGCTCCTGATCAATAGCGGGCCGGCGCTTGCCGCGCCCAACGTCAAGCTCAAGCCGGGAGCGAAAAGCAGTCAGTGCCTCAAATGCCACGAAGACCAGAAGAAAGCCTTCAGCCTGCGCTCCAAGCACCCGCTGAAAAAGCCGGAGGGATGCACCGGATGTCACGATCCGCACACCTCCAACCAAAAGAAGCTGTTGGTGGAAGATGTGAGCACGCTGTGCAACCGCTGCCACACCAATATCATTCCTGAAGATGCCGTCAGCCGGCATAAAGTTGTGGTGGAGGGCAACTGCAACAAATGCCACAACGCCCATGGTTCGAATAACCCCCGTCTGCTCGCCAAAGCGGGCAACGAACTGTGCATAGAATGCCATACCCAGATGGGGGAACGCCTGACGAAGGTCAAATTTCCGCACAAACCTTTGAATGAAGGCAAAGGCTGCATCAGTTGCCATTCTCCCCACGCCTCGACCAAGGAGACCGCTTTACTGAGAAACAAGGCCGCCGCATTATGTACAGCGTGTCACAAAACCAACCGGCCCATTTTTGCCCGGCGCCACTTGAACTATAAAGTGGACGCCAGCAACTGCAATACTTGTCACGATCCCCATGGATCCGACAAACGCGTCATTCTGTATGATACGGTGCATGCCCCGGTGGCTGAAAAGAGCTGCCAGAAGTGCCACAACAGCCCCACCGCCGCCAATGCCCTGGAGGTCAAGCACAAGGGCAAGACATTGTGTCTGCAGTGCCACAAGCCGATGATCGATGAGTTGTATTTGAAAAAACAGGTGCACCGGCCTTTGGCGGATGAAACGGCCTGTCTGCACTGCCACAATCCCCACGGCAGTAAAACCCCTAAACTGATCAACGGTCCCCAGGCCAAAGTCTGCGGTCAATGCCACGCCGACACCGTAGAACTGCAAAATGTGTCCATTGCCAATCCGCAGAACAAACGCCTTTGCGAACCGATCCGCAAAGGCAACTGCAGCAGCTGCCACTCCCCGCACTCTGCGGATAATTTTTTGCTCATGCGGAAAGAGAATATTTCCATTAATGTGTGCGGTGAGTGCCATGAATGGGAGACCCACTCGACGCACCCCATAGGTGAAAAGATCGTCGACCAGCGCAACAAGAA
>JBNLAV010000093.1:0-15940 GCA_050302315.1 Desulfobacteraceae bacterium | reverse complement strand
GTTGCCAGTTTTGCAGCCGACCCCGGTCCGGTGGACCCGCCGGATCAGAATGCTTATACGATCACGGCAACCGCCGGGGCCAACGGCAGCATCTCCCCCTCCGGCGCCGTGAACGTCGATTACGGCGGCAGCCAGACCTTTACCATTGCCGCAGATCCGGGGCACGCAATCGAGCAGATTTTCGTTGACGGAAACTCAATAAACATCACCAACCAATATACCTTCTACAATGTCACCGCTTCGCACGATATCTCCGTGAGTTTCACCCCGGCCGCAAACGAGCCGCCGGTGGCCGATGCCGGTCCGGATCAGGTCGTGGAAGAGGCCCGGGAGGTGACCCTCAGCGGCCAGAACTCTCTTGATAACGACGATGGCATTACCGCATGCCAATGGCAACAGGTGGCGGGACCGTCGGTTGAGCTGTCCGCTGTTGATGAAGAAGTGGTCACTTTTACGGCGCCGGACGTTGACGAAAAAGGGGCGGCATTGGAATTTGAATTTTCTGTGACCGATGCATCCGGGCAGACGGCCAAGGATCGCTGCATCGTGAATGTCGCCTGGGTCAATGCGGTGCCGACCGCCGATGCCGGGGAAGACCAGACCGTCGGATCCGGAGCGTCCATTCGGCTTTCCGCCGAAGGGTCCACCGATCCGGATGACGGCATCTCCACCTATGAGTGGGTTCAAGTGGGAGGCCCGACCGTTACCCTCGATGATCAATTTTCACCATCGCCCGGGTTCACGGCCCCCGACGGCGGCAGCCAAAGCGTCTCGCTGGTATTCCAGTTGACGGTGACGGACATGGGCGGGCTGCAGGATACCGACCAGTGTATCATCAATGTCGCGGCGGAAAATCAAGCGCCCCTGGCAGATGCCGGACCCGACCAACAGGCTGCGCCCGGCAGCGAAGTGAAGCTGGATGGTTCCCAGTCCATGGATCCGGAGGGTTCCGCGCTGACCTTCCGCTGGCGCCAGACGGATGGATTCCCAGTGGCGCTATCCGATCCCATGGCGACGGCGCCGGTTTTCACGGTGCCTGCTGATGTGGTGGCCTTGGATTCGGCTATAATGGATGCAGCATCCGCAAACGTACTGGTCTTCGAGTTGACAGTTGCCGATGAAAGCGGCCTTTCGAGCGTGGACACCTGTGAAGTCGTGGTGGACCTGCCGGTACAGCCCGAGGATGATCAGCCGCCGACATTGGATATTGAAGATCCCTCCCGAGCGGTCCTCTTTACGAGAAGGTCCACGATCAATATTTACGGATCGGCCGCCGATGACCGTCAGGTGGATCGCGTCGTATGGCGCGATGCGCGGGGGAAGACAGGCGCGGCCGAAGGGGTCGAGCAATGGCGTATCGAAAATCTGCCATTGAAGCGTTGGAAAAACAGGATCACCATCAGTGCCTATGACGGCGCCGGTAATGTTCAATCCAGGACCCTCACCGTCTACGTATTTCACAGATAGTGATGCGCCAGGATCCCTTCCGGACCATGAAACAACCATCCGGGTCCCCGGACCCGGATGGTTGCATTGAACTTTCATGGCAGTGAAGCATAGCTTTGCTGCGATGCCCATGCCTTTCACGTGAAGCGTGTGGCCCAAACGCTTTCAAAAGCTTGACAGGTTGCGGTCGGTTTTCTATCCTAGATGTATAGAAACCTGTTCGTTACCCTGGTTTTCCTTTCGATCAAGTCTCTTATGGTGCAACCCGGGTTGTGATCTGTTGCGCTACACCAAACCATTCCGCGCGAGTTGTCTGTGCACAACAGGAAGCCGCTTCCAACTGAAGTCCAGTGAAAACGTATATGTCGTCCCCGCTAGATGATAGATGACCGCCGTTTCTGCAAGGCCGGGATCATACCCTTCTATGCTGACGCCTGCATCCTCGAGCTGACACGGCGGCAGGGGAGGCGATTATTGACCGCTTCCCATGCCGGTGGATCAATCCAAGCAAAGGAGGTTGCCATGTATGACGCCATTTTAGTCCCGTTGGACGGGTCAAGGCGCGCCGAGGCCATTTTGCCTCATGTCGAAGGGGTCGCCAGAGCAATGGGCGCAAAAGTCCAGTTGCTGACCGTCATCGAGCACCGCGTCTTCGTTGATGTCGAGGGGATCCGCGCCCAAATCGACGCGGGAGATGTTGAACGGCGGACCAAGGAGGCGAAAACCTACCTTGAAAATCTGGAGGGCGAGATCCGCGCAAAAGGCATTGAGGTGGATTCCCGCGTCGAATTCGGACCGGCGGTGGAGTCGATTATCAAGACCGCCGAGCAAGCGCAGGCGGGTCTCATTGCCATTGCCAGCCATGGTCGCAGCGGCCTGGGGCGCGTCTTCTACGGCAGTATCGCCGCCGGCCTGTTGCAGGCCATTGATCGGCCTTTGCTGCTGATTCGGTCGCGGGAGAGCTGAATCACGACCCATGCCAATGGAAATCCGGGCTGTTTTCTGTAGCGCCTGAGGCGGTCGATGGTAAAGGGGCAAGTCCCGCCGCCGAAAGGCGGCCGCTGCTCATTGCAGCCGGCCCCAGTTTAAAAGCTGGTCCACAGCTTGAGGGAGAGGTACGCCACGACATCCTCTTCATCCGGGTCCCGGTCGTTTCTTTGGGGGGCGTACACCACGCCGATGCCGGGCGCAAACTTTAAGAATCGAAGGATCGACAATCCGTAGTTGACCTCCGCTCCTGCGGCGTGCAGCCAGCCGATGTCGTCGCCGACGTCGTTGTCGTCATAGGTGCGCCCGGCTTCATAGAAGACTTCCAAATGCAGGTCCCGGTTGTAAAGTGGAAAACCGCTCTCCACCCCTTTGAACAGCCTCAGAACCGGAAACCGGTAGGCTGCCCCGGCCCGAACCAACCGTTGGCCGGTCTGAAAATTGGTGTCGTAGCCCCGCAGCCCCAGGCTGCGTGCGATGCCCGGTGTCAGTGCGGCCGGAAAGGACCCAAAACCGCCGAGGCCGAACAGGTCCTGGGCCAAGTCGTCCCCGCTACCGGCACCGTAAGTACCGGAGAACTTCAGCACGTGGTTGCTGAACCAAGGCATGGAGATATATTGGTTCAAATCCACCAGGAAGCGGGTGGCGTCGATCTCGCCGCCCAGCGATGTACTGCTGCGCTCGGCGCCCGCCGAGAACAGCAGACCGTCTTCAATGGAAATGCTGCGGGCATGGGCCGTACCGCTGAAGTAGTCGATGCGTCCCCACACACTGCTCTGGTCTTCGGCGGAGGGTGGGATGTTCAAGCGGACACCGCGGTAGTCGTCTTCAACCTCGTCGATGACGTCGCGTTGGAGAAATTCATAGCCGACCGTGAAGGTCAGCTGCCGGCTCAACCGGGTCCACACGGGGAAGGTGAGGGCGGCGCCGGCAAATTGGGTCTCTTCGGCGTAATCGAAGCGCGCCTCGGTGTCCGGAGAGGTTAGCAGATCGGGATAGACACGCTGGTTCACGCCGCCATAGAGGGTGATATCCGGTTTCAGGCCGCGATAGGTGTATCGCGCAAGGGCGATGGGGGATTGGTATTCGGTTTCGTAGCCGCCCAGCAGGATCAATTCCTGGTGTTTTGCCGGGTCGCTCATGGAAACGGCCAGACCGCCCTGGGCGCCGTAGGTGCTTGCCGTGGCCCAGGGTGTCCAGAAGTCGGGCCGTATGGCGGTAAGCGAGTTGTAATTTTTTGCCGGCGCCCTTCGGGCGGCATCCGTAAATCCGTCTTGACGTCGTTGGATTTCCGCTTTCAACAGCTCGGTTTGGCCCTCCTTCCAGGCGGGGCCGATCACCGGAAGGGTGATGCTTTCAGTGGCATGGGGCGCATAGGGAATCGTCACCAGGTGTGGCCCGTATCCATCGTAATTGACGGCCGCCAGGATGTCGCCGTCCTCGGAGAAGGAAGGGAAAAACAACCCGCCCCATACATGGGTGATGGCGTCCGGCCCGGATGATCCGGCGATCGACACGCGATAGAGGTTGTAAACCCCGTTGGCATCGCAGCCGAAAACGATCTCCTTTCCGTCGGGATGCCAGGTGGGAGCGATGATATGGGCCGTCGTGCGCCATAGGGTGCGATGGGTGCCCGTGCTGCGGTCATAGACCTGCAGATGGAAGTTTTCTCCGTCCGCTTCGACATACGCAAGATGCCGGCCGTCCGGCGCGTACCGGGGTGCGGCCAGGTCCGTTTCCAGCCCGGAAGTTGCCAGGATAACCTCCTTTGAGGGATCTCCGGCCCCTGCAACCGGTACTTCCAGTAATTGCGTGACGCCCCGGCGCTGGGAAACCGCGGCCATGTAAATACCATCGGGGGAAATATCCAGAGCGCGGTAGCGCCCTCCGCGGGTGATGGCGGTGTCGTCTCCCGTCATGGTGTTGACCCGCCGGACTTCATACCTGAGATCTTCCGTTCCGGTTATTTCCAGGTTGGTATAGTAAAGGTGGCGCCCGTCCGATGTGGCGCTCAGCGCGCCATCGGGTATGGGCGTCTGGGAGTCGATTAGCCTGTGCATCCTGCCGGTTTGGGCCTCGTAGATGAAGAGGGTGTTGCGATGCTCTTCCGTCTCAGCCAAAATGAAGAGTTTTCCGCCGGCAAAACGCACATTTTGTACCGCGATCTCTTTCGGGGTGAGACGACGGGTTGTCGTAAAGGGCACGCTTTCCAGTTTTTGAAGATTGGCGGATTGATGCCGGCGTTCATGTTGAAGCATTTGCTGGGCCAGTGTCTTCCAGTGCTTCTTGGCCACCTTCTGGATGCCGCCGTTAAAGTTGAACCAGAAACGCTGGGAAACCGACGATACGGCGCCGCCTACCGGATTGGCCTGGTCGCTGGTTTCGGCCAGGTATTGGATGAGGCGCATGCCGTACCAGTAGGCGGTCGACCCGTAAGGCCATCTGGGCGTTTCCAGATACCACTCGGAGTAGGGCACCAGATTGCGGTCCTTGACGGCCGTCCGGAAGATCATGTCTCCCAGGGTGGACCGGCCGCGGCCCGGCGCGGCAAATTCGGTTTCGGCATACATGGCGATTCCCTCGAGATACCAGTTGGGCGCCAGCATGTTGGGAGATGCGGTGGACAGGAACATCAGGTAAGAGAGCAGGTCTCCGCCCGTGACCGTGGGATCGATTTTCCCGAAGATCTTCTCAAGCGCCATGTTATACCCTGACCGCATGTCCATGGAGAGCACATGCATCAGCTCATGGTAGATGGTCCGGCGCAGATAGTTGCCCGGTTGATAAATCTGCGACCCCTGCTGGGTGCCGGCCAGAAAAATCGCCATGGTATTGTGGGGAATGACCGTGGCCCATCCGTTGTGGATGTCGATGTTGTCGGTCAGAAACACCCGGATGCGTTCGCCGGGCTGCCGGTCCAGCAGCCGTGTCAATACAAAGTAGGCTTCTTCGCAATAGGCCGCCAGCAAGGGGACCTGGTCGGCAATGGGCGCCTGGTAGAGAATTTTAAAATGGTCTGTGTCCACCACTTCGATTTTTTCGCTGGTGGGCATCCTCAAAATATCGTAGGCATGGCTGACGGCCACCCTGCCGATGAGGGTCAGCACAATCATCCCGGTGATCCAAAATCTTTTGGTCATCTGTTCCGCTCCCGTAAATTGGTGATTTGGTCCTGAAAGCCGTATGAGCGTAGTCGGTTGGTGTGGAACGTCAGGATCCCGACCGGATAGCGCATGGAAATGCTCAGCAGTATTTAGCGCAAGTGACCGCGTGGGGCAACCGAAAAAAATGGATGGATGACGGCCTTTTCATGAAGTGTTGCGCGACCTCCCTTTGATTTGACCAATATGGGAGCTTCAGGTAGAGTCGCTATGAGGCATCACCAAAAACACCATCGACAGGAAAATCCAAAATGCTGAAAAAAATCATATCCGGCGGTCAAACAGGTGTGGACCGTGCCGCCCTGGACGCCGCCATTCGGATGGGCATTCCACACGGCGGCTGGATCCCCAAAGGCAGGCTCACCGAAGACGGCCCATTGCCCGAAAGCTACCATCTGGAAGAAATGGAAACCGATAGTTACCCGGAACGGACGGAGAAAAATGTCGTGGCCTCGGACGGGACCTTGATCATTTCCCGCGGCACCCTCACCGGCGGGACCGAATACACCCGCAAAATGGTCCTCAAGCACGGCAAGCAGATGCTCCACATCGATCTGGCGCTGCATGCCAATCCGCTCGATGCGGCCTCCCTGGTCTCGTCATGGATCGACATGCACAGGATCGAGGTTCTCAATGTGGCCGGGCCGCGCGCCAGCAAAGATCCCAACATCTATGTGGAAGCGCTGGGGATATTGACCCATGTGAAGTAATGGGCCTTTTCCTTTAACCCGATACCGCAGTCAATGCCGCCCGCCGGGGATATGAGACAAGATGACTGAAATACTTCAAAAGACCAGAGCCGACGCCATCGCGATCTTCAAGGCCGGGCTGCAGGCGGTGGCCCCGGACACAGCAGTGGGGCGGTTTTGCACGCGCAGCGGCGACATGCTGACCATCGGTGCGCACCGTTTTGATCTTGCGGACTTTGATAATGTCTATCTGGTGGGTGCCGGCAAGGCGACGGCCCCCATGGCGGCCGCCATGGAAACGCTGGTAGGGGACCGCCTGACCGACGGCGTGATCACGGTGAAATACGGTCACACCGCCCCATTGGAAAAAGTACGCACCATCGAAGCCGGGCACCCGGTGCCGGATCGCAATGGTGAGACCGGATCGGGGCAGATCTTGTCCCTGGCCGGTATGGCGAAGGAAAACGATCTTCTGCTGTGCATGATCTCGGGCGGTGGATCCGCTTTACTGCCCAAGGCAGTACCCGGGATCACCCTTGCCGACAAACAGGAGACCACACGGATCTTGCTGGCATGCGGCGCCACCATCCATGAGATCAACACCCTGCGCAAGCACCTGTCCATGGTCAAAGGCGGAAACCTGGCAGTGGCCGCCGCACCCGCCACCGTGGTTTCCCTTCTGCTTTCCGATGTGGTGGGCGACGATCTCGATGTGATCGGGTCCGGTCCAACGGTGGCCGACGGATCGACCTTTGGCGACTGCATCGCCATTATCGAAAAGTACGGCATTGAAGGAAAAATGCCCGGGCCGGTGATGGAACATCTTTCCAAAGGCCTGGCCGGCGAGGCCAGGGAAACCCCCAAGCCGGACGACCCCGTATTCTCAAAGACGACCAACATCATTATCGGCAGCAACATCGAAGCGCTGATGGCGGCCCGAAAGGAGGCTGTTCGGCGCAATTACCAAACCCTGATTCTCTCTTCGGCCATCGAAGGCGAGACGTGCGACGTGGCGCGCATGCATGCCGCCATGGCCAGAGAGGTGATCCAGTCCGGCCATCCCATAAAGCCGCCGGCCTGCATACTTTCAGGCGGCGAGACCACCGTGACCCTCAAGGGTGACGGCAAAGGCGGGCGCAACCAGGAGTTCGCCCTGTGCGCGGTCCGCGATATCGCCGGAGAAGTGCCCGTGGTGATGCTCTCCGGAGGGACCGACGGCAACGACGGCCCCACCGACGCAGCAGGCGCCATCATCGACCACACCACCCTGGAACGTGCATCCGCCCGCAATCTGACAATTGACGACTATCTGGCCAACAATGACGCCTACCATTTCTTCAAGCCGCTGGGCGATCTTCTGATCACGGGGCCCACCAACACCAACGTAATGGACGTCCGCATCATCCTCGTCCCTTAAGTACCGTCATCCCGGCAAAAGCCGGGCTCCACAATTGCACCGTATGCGAAACAAAAGGCCGGTTGCCATCTGGTGCAACCGGCCTTTCAAAGAAGTTGTATCAGGAGTAAAAAGTACTAATTCTTGATGGGCAGCCCGTTTTTATCTTTAAAGGATCCCACGGCAATCATGATCAGATCGATCAACGCCCAGATCCCAAGCCCACCAATCGTCAAGAGCATTAATATGCCGGTACCGATCTTTCCCACATAGAAGCGATGTACCCCCAATCCACCCAAGAAAAGGCACAGCAGTAACGTTGCGATAAACCCTTTTTCACTTTTTTCCATTGCTACTCCTTTTTAAGTTAGAAGCTTCAAGGTTCATTGTTGCCCGGTACAGCACCCCGGGCAGCCATCGCAAACCGTTTTTCTGACGGCGAAATCCTACCGGTAAGGTAGCGTATACTGCTTTTTGGGGTCAACCATTTTTTATGAAAAATCAACGAGTTCCTTCGTGAGTGGAAAGATGTTTGACCAGTGTTTTGTTCATTTATCGTTGGATGTCTTGAAAATAGGGCAATTGGATCCGGGTATGCTTGGCGGCGATATCAAAACCCTGAAGAAATGCCAGTTCAACCGAGGCGATTTTACTGTAGCGAATGGTCACCGATTCAATGCGTCCTTGCGGTTTGCCGTCCACAAAAGCCTCCACCGGTCGCTTTTCAAGGTCGAGGCACCGGATGCGGAAGGTCGACGCATGGGGAAAGATCGCATTGCGCCACCCCTCGGGTTCGGAGACGGACATGCCGACCAGCAGCAGTTCCTTGACATAGGTGGGCAAGGAAAACCCGCAGACATTCTGGGCATACCCCGTGGACCCGGCCGCGGTGGAGACCATCAGCCCGTCTCCCACCACCCTGGGGATGCGGTTGACGTCATCCCAGACGACCTCCAGCCATGCCGACTGCCCGGTCTCCCGTTCCAGCCAGACTTCGTTAAAGCCGAGAACGCTCTTGCGCTCTCCGTCAGTGCCATCGAGATCGACCTGCAACAGAGGCAGGTGGTGCAGCACGAGCGGTTCCCTCAACGGAAAGAGATCCTCCGGATCAACATCGTTGAGCAGATATCCGCGGTGGCCGGCGTTGATGCCGAAAAAGGGCAGGCGCATCTGCCAATGCTCGCGTATCGCCTTCAGTTTGTTGCCGTCGCCGCCGATGTCTGCGATCAGGTTCGGATCCTCCGGGCAACTGAACGGTTCCAGCACCTGGGCAATCCGCGTTGCTTCCAAATTGCGCGGATCTGCTACGATGAGCAGCCGGGGCTTCTCCATTTTGAAAAGGGTCGCGCTCAGGGGCAGGCGTCCCCGGTATAAGTTATACCGCTCGATGTAGGCCTCCACCTCGGTGGCCACATCGCCGGTGATCGGGCGGTGGTTAAAACGCTTGTTGCGAATGGCCGCGCTCGACCCGTCTATCTCTTTGTCTACCAGCATGGCATGAGGCGGCAGATCCGAAGCATTAAAGGCGTAGCCTTTTCGTTTGATCACCACGAACCGGCTGTCGGACCACAAGGTCCGGCCCTCATGCCAGTACCGCTGTATGGGGGCGCGGCCCTCTTTTCCTCCCTCAACCAGGTCGAATCCCACCACATGCCAGACCTCGCCATGCTCCGCGTACCGATGCTCGATGTCGATGGTTCGCGTAAACTCAGGCTTTTCCATGTCGAGCAGATCGATTTCAACCCGGTCGCGCAAATCGCGAAAGGCAATGTCCAGCATCGCCGCCCGAAAAACAGCCTCCACATCCCCGGTGCTCTGCTTGTCGGGCCTCGGTCCGCAGGGCAGGATGACGACGCGATCAAAGCAGTGCAAGCCAAGTACTTCTTCGATAATGGTGCGGTGGTGAGTGCCCACCGGATTGAAGGAGCCGCCGAGTATCGCGATTTTCATATGGCCTCCCTTGATGAACCATCCCGACATGATGGGCCCATTTGGGCAAGTCCCGTTTGCGCCTACAGATCGTTCATGCTGATCATGTTTACACCGGCTTCGCGCATCTCCTGAATCGCTTTTTCGCAATCGCCCGGGCTGATTTCCACGCCCCGCACGCCCTCTTTGATCATGGCAATATTGAAGCCCAGACGCCGCGCATCCAGGGCCGAGAACTTGACGCAGTAATCGGTTGCCAGTCCCATGATCCACAGATCGTTCGCCTCCTGCCGGCGCAGATAATCTTCCAGGCCGGTGGCCTTGGCATGATCGTTGTCGAAAAACCCGCTGTAGCTGTCGATGCCCCTGTCCATCCCTTTTTTGACCACATGCATGATGCCGTCCAGGTTCAGGCCGGGCGCAAATGCCGCGCCTGTAGTGTTCTGGACGCAATGATCCGGCCATAGAATCTGCTCGACGCCGTTGAGGTCCACAAAATCGCCGATATTTTTTCCGGCATGCTGGCTGGCAAAAGAACCATGGTCGGGCGGGTGCCAGTCCTGCGTGGCGACCACCAGGTCGAACTTCTCCATGATGCAATTGGCCACCGGCACGACCTGGTCCCCTTCGGGAACGGCCAGAGCGCCGCCGGGAAGAAAATCGTTTTGGATGTCTACCAAAATGAGGGTCCTTTTCATGATATCCTCCTGACGGGGGCGACACATCGAATCTCGGCCTTCATAAATCGCCGCCGATACACCGTGATGACGAGAATCAAAATTTGGTTCTCAATTAAAGGATAGTTTCTATGATGTACTTTGCCAATAGCTGATTTCGTTATTGTCGATGGCCCAGGAAAAAGCGAACGTAGGAATCGTAATTGTTAGTCTTCCAAGCCTATTGGTGCCGCTTCATGAGATACAAGGCTTGTGTGAGCTTAATTTACAGATAGGTTATTTCCGTCGCGGATATTACCGATGAGACAGTTTGGAATGAAATGCGGTTTCCGGCCAGAAGCATGATCTTTCAGGCGTGTAAAATAACGGGGGAAGATACTTATCTTCCCCCGTTTTGTGTAACGATGTAGCTGCTTGCTACGGCACTAAGGCATTAAGTGAATACCCTCTGGCAGAGTTCATGCCGTCGGCTTCATATGCGCGGGTCTGGATTTGCCATTGCGCCAGCGATGTACCCCCCAGCAGCGCCGCGGATTGGGCGACAAGATCCGCCGGGACGGTCACCGTCGTCTCGTACGGGGCCAGGTATATCTGCAGTACTGTTTGATTGTTGTTGTCGAACAACACGATTCGAAGCTGGTTGACCTCGTACCAGTTGGGCTCGGCGGTCGGATTGCTCCAGCTCAATTCCAGATCGGCGCCGTTCCACTGGGCCTGCATGGTGCTTGCGGAAACATAGGGCAGGACAAGCTGGCCGCCATAGTCTCTGCTGGGAAGCAGCATCTGCCCGTTTTCCATTTCGATCTGCATATCGTAGGTGTCCGGCGCCAGAGTGGCATATCTGGCCCAGATACCCGAATCGACAACGGGGCCTGACTGCGAGCAGATTCCCGTGGTGCAGTTGTATCTCATGAAGGTTAAATGATAAAAACCGCCTGCATATGGAACCACGCCGACACCCGAGGAATCCGACATCGACGTATCGATGATATCCGACGCCTGCACCGGCCCGCCGTTGTCGGTGATGCCGACGGCGCTCTGGAAATAGCCGCTGCCCGTGCTTTCAAGGTTGCGGTACATCAGAAAGGCATAACTGACCTCATAGCCCGGCGCGGATATGGGCGCCGTATTGGAATACCCTCTGGCGATGTTATTGCCGTTTGAGTCATAGGTGCGGGTCTGGATTTGCCATTGGGTCAGCGATGTGCCCCCCAGCAGCGCCGCGGATTGGGCGATGAGATCCGCCGGGACAGTCGCCGTCGTCTCGTACGGGGCCAGTCGCAAGTGCAGGACCGTTTGATTGTTGTTGTCGAACAGCACGACTCGAAGCTGGGTCACCGCATTCCAGTTGGGGTCGGCAGTCGGATTGCTCCAGCTCAATTCCAGATCGGCGCCGTTCCACTGGGCCTGCATGGTGCTTGCGGAAACATAGGGCAGGATAAGCTGACCAGCATAGTCGACGTCGGAAGTCAGCACCTGTCCGTTTTCCATTTCGACCTGCATATTGTAGGTGTCCGGCGCCAGGCTGGTATAGCTGGCCCAGATCCCCGTATCTTCAATGGGGCCTGACTGCGAACAGGTGCCGGTGGTGCAGTCGTACTGCATGAGGGTTAAATGATAAAAACCATCTGCATATGAAGCCAGACCGGTGCCTGTGGAATCGGTCATCGACGCATCTATGATATCCGTTTCCTCCACCGGTCCGCTGTTATCGGTGATGGCGATGACACCCATGTAATTGCCGCTGCCCGTGCTCTCATAGTTGCGATACATCACATAGGAATAAGGGATAGCATAGCCCGGCGTGGATACGACCGCTGTATTGGAATACCCTCTGGCGAAGTTCATGCCGTTTTCATCATAGGCGCGGGTCTGGATTTGCCACTGGGCCAGCGAATCGCCACCCAGAAGCGCAGCTGACTGGGCGATAAGATCCGCCGGGACCGTCACAGACGTCTCTTCCGGGGCCAATCGGATTTGAAGAACAACTTGATTATTGTTGTCGAATAAAACGATGCGAAGCTGATCCACTTCGTTCCAGTTGGATTCGGTAATCGGATTACTCCAGCTCAATTCCAGATCTGTGTCGTTCCACTGGGCCTGCATGGTGCTTGCGGAGACATACGGCAGGATAACTTGACCGCCGTAGCCGATGTCGGAAGTCAGCACCTGCTCGTTCACCATATTCACCTGCACATTGTAGGTGTCCGGCGTCAGGGTGGCATATCTGGCCCAGATGCCCGTATCGTCGATGGGCCCCGACTGTTCGCAGGTGCCTGTGGTGCAGTCGTATTGCATGAAGGTTAAATGATAAAAACCATCTGCGTAATCAATCACACTGGTACCCGTGCTGTCGGTCATCACCGAATCGATAATGTCCGATTCCTGCACCGGCCCACCGAAGTCGCTGATGCCAATAACCCTCTGATAATTGCCGCTGCCCGTGCTTTCAAAGTTTCGGTACATCAAATGCGCATAGTCGATGGCGTATTCCCTCTTGCAACCGGCGACGACCAGGGTCAGCATGCAAATGCCCAATAATAACCAGAGCGTTTGCCCTGTTGCTTTTTTCCCTGTGGTTCTAATGAGCTTTTTCACAAGTTTCTCCTTTCAGGCCAACATCGTTTTGTAATGGATTGAAGAAAAGGTTCCGTAGTGGCAGGATAGGCCAAAAGCGAAAAATGAATTTCTTTGACCTAAAGATCGGATTTCCAACAGGTTTTTATTTTTCAGCTTCAAGTCCAGCATCCAGGCCAGATGGGTTCAACAACACCGCAGCAGCTAATTCAGACTGTGCAACCGCTTATGCCGCAAGCGATGGAAGGCTGCAAATCGAGCGCTTATCGAGCCATTTGAATTCTAAATGGCTCGATAATTTAACTCTCTAAAATGTAATATAAAAATAGAATAGAAAATTAAGTTTTACGTGAAATAAGGTGTGTATCGATGTCCCTTGTAACCAACCCCTATTTCAGATCGTGACTTGCTGATTCGGCAGGGACTATGTCAGAAAAGCAATTATGTGTCAAACGGTTTGGTATATTGGCAGGTATGAGGGTATGGTTTACGCCCACCGGGGACATCCCCGGGGCCCTGGTGGTTATGCAGATTCAAATGGTAGTTGGATTGAAAAAGCGTATGTTTGAGGCGGTTTGGCTTGTTTGACCGGCCACTTGTTTTTTAATATTGATGAATTAAAGTAGAAAATACTCGGGAATACCCGGATAGGGTTTGTATCTTTTCAGAATCTTTTGAACATGAATGATGGTTTGCGATATAATGGCTTCAATCCCGAAGATTGGGTTGAACATGTGAAGCCCAACATTTTCCGGTAACGGTTTTGAAAGGTGCGGTTCATACGATACCTATTGGGATACGATTTGTTTACTGCAATACGGCGTTTCCCGGCAAAATCACGAAAAAGCGCATAGTCGAATTGGGAATATCTCTGATGCGAAAATTCATCATGCTTGTCATTGGATTCATGCTTTTGACACCTGAGGCATACGGGGACTGGAAGCAAATCGGCAAGGGATTGGACCTGAACACATTCTCTGTCATGAACCCCCGGATCAATAAAATTGCGAAGATCGTTATCTTGCGCATCGATCCGAAATACTGGCATTTTGCCATGGTTGGCAAAAGCTGGACCGGTGCATCGGAAAACCTGACCGCCAAAGGGTGGTGTGAAAGACACAACCTCACGGCCGCCATCAATGCCGGCATGTTCGCCACGGACTATTCGACGCATGTCGGCTATCTTGGGATCAAAGGGCATGTCAACAGCCGCCATGTGAACAAATACATGTCGGTTGCCGCATTCGATCCCAAGAAGAAAAAAGGATTTGCCGACTTCAAAATTTTCGACCTGGACGACGCCGACGTCACGATGAAGAAGATTATCGGCGACTATTATTCAGTGGTGCAGAACCTGCGCCTGATCAAGCGGCCCGGACAGAACCGGTGGGAGCAGCAGGCTAAGGTGTGGAGTGAGGCGGCCCTGGGCGAGGACAGGAACGGCCGGGTGCTTTTCATACTGACCCGCTCCCCGTTTACCATGCACGACTTCAACCGGGCGCTGCTGTCGCTGGGAATCGGCATCGTGGCCGCACAGCACCTGGAGGGCGGACCCGAGGCGCAGCTCTACCTTCGGATTGGAGATGTGAAGCTTGAAATGTTCGGCACCTACCAAACATCGTCGAAGGAGAACGACAATAGTGCGGCTTCCTGGGTAATCCCGAACGTACTGGGTATTCGTCCCAGGCCCCGATGACGACCAAGACCTTCCCACAGATCTACGGCTGATCGTATACCGACGGGCCGGGCAGGTGAATTCTGTTATACTCCCCTTCCGTGCATTGGTGTTTCGCACCTTCTACGGTCTGTTCGCCGCCCCAGCGGCTGCCGCCCAAATTCTCCCTGTAGGTGATTCTGATTTTGGTATCGTCGTTTTTAACATGCTCGAAATTTCTCAGGAACTGGTAGTGTTTTGTCGTGGCGATTTTTCGGTTGACCCCTGATTCATTGCGCCATTTGTTGTCGCGGTCGTAATCCCGGTACTCGATTTTGGTGACCTTTACCTCTACCGGATGATCATTGAATACAGAGATTCTCACGTCTTTGCAGTTATCCCCCAAAGCAAGCGCCGACGATGGGAAAAGGAGAAAAACCACGGTTGCCAGCACCGCCAGCAAACGTGCTGCCGATACCGGAGCCGCCCATAGGGTGGTGTTTCTTTTTTGAAATGCCGAACCGATGGGAACGATCTGTGTATTTTTAAAAGATATATTTTTCATGATAACTCCAATCCATTTATTCTATTAATATGCGCCACGGCCATGACGACCGATGGACCTTATGGGGCCCGATACCAGTGCCGATGCCTTGCGCCCAAACAGCGGCACACTTGCGTATGTCCGGGATAGATGCAAGACATCGCCTGGATACCGCACCTGGCTGCCGGCTATTCGGTGATGACCGCAAACCGGAGCGAGCCCCGATAATCATCGTCCCAATGGCCTGAGTCGTCGCGCAGTCCGAATCTTCCGAGGACTTCCACCTGGGTGTCGCCGAGTTTTCTGGCTTCCACTTCGGCGACGGCCCGATGAAAATGGTGGTCGTTCTGATCGAATCCGATCAGAAAACCGGTCAGGACAGCCGCACAATTGCCAAACGGATTGGCAAACGTAATGGCCGTCGTGCTCTCGCGGGGACCGCTGCCGGATTGGGGCGCCCTCGGAAAGTTCAAAGCCTGTTCCGAAGTCTGCGGCCCGGAGTCCCTGAAAGATGGAAAGCCTAACGTATTTTGTTGAATCATCATGGCGACACCTCCTGTAAAGTGCGCCGCTGAAGCGATTGCCGGAGCGTGGTTCGGCAACGCAGCGCATCAGGCGCGCACTGAAGAGCTCAAGAATCGAGCTTTGTCGTTGGTTTCACCTGCCATTTCGGCAGTAAGTGTCGCGCTAACAGATCCGGAGAAAGATGTCAGTGACGAAGATCACACCGAAATCCAAACGGACTAAAAGTTTGTAGGATAGAAAAAGTCGAATACAAAATTACGCCTGCCGTCAAGAACCCGGCCCTGTCTGTAAGGCGGGTGGCACCGGCAACTCGTTGCCGGTGGCCGAAGGCCAAGAAGATGCATCATCCCAAGGG